>CACGBT010000008.1 GCA_902571335.1 uncultured Prochlorococcus sp.
TCAAGATTGTGTAAAAGCAGGAGCATCATTAATTGAGATAGGAAATTACGATACTTTTTATGAAAAAGGCATTCATTTTTCAGATAAAAAAGTTTTAAACATTACAAAAGAGACGAGGGATTTATTGCCTAATTTTCCTTTATCAGTAACTGTTCCTCATACTATGCCTATTGATAAACAAGTTGATCTTGCTGTAAAGCTAGTGGAAGAAGGCGTTGATATTATTCAAACAGAAGGTGGTACCAGTTCTTCTCCTTACTCTCCAGGAATTCAAGGTTTTTTTGAAAAATCAGTACCAACTCTTGCTGCTACCTATGCTATTCATCAAGAATTTAAGAAACAATCTCTGAATATACCAATCATGAGTGCCTCTGGATTAAGCCAAGTAACTTGTCCACTAGCTATATCCTCTGGAGCTTCAGCAGTTGGCGTTGGATCTGTGGTTAATAAATTAGATGATTTAATATCAATGATTGCGGTTGTTAGGGGCTTAAAAGAATCTTTGAAAAATTCAATAATTGGCGAAAAAATTTCTTAGTATAGCAACATCCTTTAGCTACTAGCTTGATGAACAACTATAAGCTTCAAGCTCCTTACGAACCAAATGGAGATCAACCAGAAGCTATTAAAAAATTATGTGAAAGAGCCAAAACTTTATTAAATAAAAACCAGCAAAAACATAATATTTATTTGTTAACTGGTCACACGAGTAGTGATAATGCAGAAACATTTATCCTCAATTTATCTAGAGGAAGCAATTTTGCAGGTCTGAGTAATATTGAGAGTAAAAGATTAATAGAAAATCAAATTTATTTAATAAGACCAATATTAATTTTCAGTAGGGAAGATACAAAACAATTTTGCAATGATATGAAAATCCCAGTCTGGGAAGATCCTACAAATTCAGATCTTAAATTAAAAAGAAATTTAGTAAGAAAAAAAATTATTCCTACCTTAGAAGTCATCTATCCTGGTTGTTCTGAAAGGATAAATAATTTTTCCCAAAAAATGAGCAAATACAATAATGAACGCAATGATCTTAGTGAACTAGCTTATTTATATTGTAAAGATGTTAAAGGTATCGATAGGAATCTCCTAAATGGTATGTGTATTGAAGCGAGGTGCACAATTTTAAATAGATTTTTAAAAGAAATATCTGCAAAGCAATGTAGTTCTAAAAATCTGACAAACTTAGCAACTTCAATTTATGAAAAAAATAAAGGTAAAATTAATCTGCAAGAGTTTTTAAAAATTGTTTGGGATAAAAACTATATAAATTTTGAAAAAAGTTAAGATGTTACAGCAGACCTTCTTCTTCTTGTTCTACCTTCAAATGAATCTTCTGTAGCAGTCTCAGCCGATGGATTCTGTGAAACTTTTGGACTTTTTTGGGTATTTTGTGGGTTATTTGAACTATTAGGATTATTATTGTTTGATTTCTTATGGAAATTATTATTATTTCTATTTCTATTGGAGAAGTTTTGCTCTTCGGTAATCTTTGGAATATAAGCACGAGTTCCACTCGGAGCAGGTTGAACTAAACACAAAATAAGTGGTTCAACTTGTAATTCTCTTCTCATTCTTCTCGATAAACCATTTTCAATTTCTCTTTGTACACCAATCCAATCTACTTCAAAATGATTCGGCCCAGTTTGTCTGGATAATTGTTTCCATCTATTTTCTAAGACCCAGCTTATTTCGCGTTCTGTCCACATAGACATTTTTCTTGGCTCTGCAGTAGTAATAACTCCTCTTAAATTAACTCTAGGAGGCGCAACCATCTTCCCATCTGTACTAATAGGAGCTAAAACAGTTACTACACCATCCCCAGCTAATTGTTGCCTTTCCTTTAATACTCGAGCATCTACTATCCCATTTCGTGAGTTATCAAGCAGTTCAACACCAGCTTTTACAGGATCACCCTTTTGAATAGAATTAGGTGTTAACTCAACTACATCTCCATTTTCAATAATTAAGATATTATCCTTTGGAACCCCCATAGTTTGTGCACTCTTCCCATGACAAACAAGCATTCTATGTTCTCCATGAACAGGAACAAAAAACTTAGGTTTTGCGAGCGCCAACATTAACTTTTGATCTTCTTGAAAACCATGACCAGAAACATGAATATTCTCACCCTTTCCATAAACAACCTTTGCTCCGAGTTTCATTAATCTATCAATTGTATTAACAACAGAAATAGTATTACCAGGAATTGGGCTGGCTGAAAATATTACAGTATCAGTAGTCTTAAGACGAACATGCTGATGTTCACCACGAGAGATTCTGCTTAACGCTGCTAGGGGTTCTCCTTGACTACCCGTCATTAACAATAAGGTCTCCCTATCTGGCAAATCTCTAATTTGCTTAATAGGCACAAACAAATCATCTGGGCATTTCATATAACCAATATCTCTTGCCTTAGCAATAACATTTATCATCGATCTACCTAACAAACCGACCTTTCTTCCATGTTTCATGGCCAACTCTAAGATCATTGTCACTCTATGAACAGAACTAGCAAAAGTGGTAAGGATAACTCGTTCTTTTGCCTCTGCAATATGTTTTTCTAAAGAGGGATAGATAGTCTTCTCAGAGGGACAAAAACCTGGAACTTCGGCATTAGTAGAATCACTGAACATACATAAGACTCCCTTCTCTCCGTAATGCACCATTCTTTCAATATCAAATTGCTCTCCATCTACTGGCATATGATCAAACTTAAAATCTCCCGTGAAAATAATTGTGCCAACAGGTGTTGTAACTGCTAAAGAAAAGCTATCGCAAATAGAATGGGTATTTCGAATAAATTCAACAGAAAAATGTTGTCCTACTTTTACAACATCTCTTGGATTTACTGTCTGTATAGTTGTTCTATCAGATACCCCTGCTTCCTCCATTTTTCCTCTAAGCATAGACATTGCCAGTCTTGGTCCATAAATAATGGGAATATTAAAATGCTTTAGATGATGAGAAATACCTCCAATGTGATCTTCATGACCGTGAGTGACAATCATTCCTTTTATTCTTCTTTGATTTTCTTTTAAAAAAGTTGTATCAGGCATAACAACATTGACGCCATGCATACCATCAGATGGAAAAGCAAGGCCAGCATCAACAAGCATTAATTCATCACCATATTCAAAAACGCAAGTGTTTTTTCCTATTTCATGTAGTCCTCCAAGAGGTATTACTCGTAGAGCTGGCATATTACTTTTAGATCTAGATGAATCATGAGTAGATCTATTTACAGTTGAATTTGTACTTGATTGCATAATTTTGAAATTTATGAAGGCCTGCTTGTAATCAAATAAGGTTTATTTAAATTTAATTATCAAGTTAAATATAATCCCTATTATAAGGAATTCAGGATAAAAGATAGTTGCTTTTTCATGTCATTGGTTAAAGGTGACAAAGGACTTCTAGGGTTACCTACATCCCATCCGGATAACTCTAAAGCAGCCTTAATTGGGATTGGATTAGTAGTCATAAAGAGTGCTTTGAAAAGCGGCTGAAGTTTTTCATGAATAGCAAGAGCATTAGAAACCTTTCCACTTTGAAAAGAATGAATCATCTCTTTCAATTGCAATCCTACTAAATGACTTGCAACACTTACTACTCCTACAGCACCTACAGATAACATTGGAAGCAACAATGAATCGTCGCCACTATATACAGAGAGTTCGGAGCCACAAATAGCTCTTAGTTCTGTTACTTCTTCTATTCTACCGCTTGCAGCTTTAATACTGAGAATATTTGAGAAATCCATAAGTTTCTTCACAGTATCAGGTAATAAATTGCATCCAGTCCTACCAGGAATGTTGTAGAGCATAAGAGGCAAATCCTTTGCAGAATTAGCAATAGAACTGAAATGTTTATAAAGACCTTCTTGAGGCGGCTTATTGTAATAAGGAACAACGACCAAAGCACCGTCGGCACCAGAGTCGTAAGCTTTTTTTGTAGCTTCCACAGCTTCGCTTGTACAATTGCTTCCAGTGCCAACTATTACTTTACAGCTTGCATCCAAAGATCCTTTTACCGCAATAAATAAATCATGCTGTTCCTCCCATGAAAGAGTTGGAGATTCTCCAGTAGTACCGCACAACACAATTCCATCGGAACCGTTCTCAACAAGATAATTTGAAAGTCTTATAGCTAGTTCATAATCTACATCTCCATTCTCAGTGAATGGAGTAACCATTGCAGTCAATATTCTTCCAAATAGTGGATTATTACACTCAGTTTTGTCTGTAATCATTTTTTTGGAATTAATAACTCAGCTATTTGAACAGCATTCAGAGCTGCTCCTTTTCTTATTTGATCTCCACATAACCATAATTCTAATCCATGAGGCTGACTTATATCAGTTCTTAGCCTGCCAACAGCAACATTATCCCTTCCCATAACGTCATTTGGCATAGGAAATCTATTATTTTTGTAATCCTCAATAACTTCAATTCCAGGAGATTTTTTTAATTCTTCCAGAGCATCTTTAGGCTCAACTACATCGGCAAATTCAATATTGATCGATTCAGAATGTGCTCGTAGTACTGGGACTCTAACACATGTAGCAGAGAGTTTTAAATCAGCAATATTTAATATTTTCCTTGTCTCATTAACCATTTTCATCTCTTCTTCGCAGTAATTATTTGAAAGCATAGGGGAATTATGTAAAAACAAATTAAAAGCAAGGGAGTATGGCAAAACTTCACTTTTTTGAGGATTTCCTTGAAGATATTGTTCAGTTAAAAGTTTTAGTTCCTTCATCGCCAGTTGGCCTGCACCACTGACAGATTGATATGTTGAGACAATCACTCTTTGAATAGTCGAAAGTTTGTTTAATGGAGCTAAAACTAATGCCAACAAAATGGTAGTGCAATTTGGATTCGCTATTACCCCATCATGATTAAGTACTTCACTAGCATTAACTTCAGGGACTATAAGAGGAACGTTCTTATCTAATCTGAAAGCACTTGAATTATCTATCAGTAAAGTATTTTGATCAATAATGGTAGACAACCATTTTTTTGAAATACTTCCGCCAGCTGAAGCCAAAACTAAATCAAGATTCTTAAATTCTTCCTTAGTTGTTTTTTTTGTAACTAATTCTTCATCTTTCCAAATAATTTTTTTTCCTTCTGACCGCTCTGATGAAAGCAAGACCAATTCTGATATTGGGAAATCACGTTGTTCAAGAATTTTTAGCAATTCAGATCCCACAGCACCTGAAGAACCTAAAACAGCAACTTTTAATGGCCTATTAGGCAAATACGGAGATTGTCTCACACTTTAAAATGATTTTTATAAATAGATTTACTATTTTTTTTACTTTATCAAAAAATTAACTTTCAAGGAAATCACATAATGTGAAATAATTAAGATTCGGCTCATAGTAATAACTTAGAAAAACATGGCTAAAGATGCACTAATAGTCAAAACAACTCCTCTGCCTCAAAGTAGAATTTCATTCGAATTAGAAATACCATCTGAGACATGCAAAACGTGTGTAAATGAAACAATCAGTTCTATCAGTCGTTCGGCTAAAATTCCGGGATTTAGACTTGGTAAGATTCCTAAACAAGTCTTAATCCAAAGAATTGGCATCACACAATTACATGCTTCTGCTCTGGAAAAAATTATTGATAAATCATGGCAAGAAGCGTTAAAAATAAAATCTATAGAGCCACTAAGTGAGCCAGAATTGGTAGATGGATTTGAATCTTTACTTGCAAAGTTTAGTCCTGAAAAATCACTTAAGGTTACTCTTCAAACTGATGTTGCCCCACAATTAAAACTTAAAAAATCCAAAGGACTAAGTGTTGAAATATCAAAGACAAAGTTTGATCCTAAGTCAATAGATGAAGCTCTTGAAAAATCTAGAAATCAGTTTGCAAACATTATTCCAGTTACCAATAGAGCAGCAAAATTAGGAGATATTGCTGTAGTTAGTTTCAAAGGAAAATATAAAGATACTGGTAAAGAGATTGATGGTGGAACAAGTGAATCAATGGATCTTGAATTAGAAAAGAACAAAATGATTCCCGGTTTCGTTGAGGGAATCGTAAAGATGAAAATTGGTGATACTAAAACACTTAACCTTAAATTTCCTGATGATTATTCTCATGAGGATTCAAGAGGCAAAGAAGCAATTTTTGAAGTAAATCTTAAGGATCTTAAGGAAAAAGAATTGCCTGAACTTAATGACGATTTTGCAAAACAGTCTGGCAACAAAGAATCATTAAAAGAGTTAAAGAAAGATATTGAAAAGCAACTTAAAGACAATTTTGAAAAAACTCAAAAAGATATCAAAATTGAAGCTTTATTAGATGCCTTAACAAACGAATTGGTTGCTGAAATTCCAAAATCTATGATTGATATAGAAGTGAGGAATAATATTGAACAAACCGCTCAAAGATTTGCTCAACAAGGTCTTGATGTTAAATCCACTTTCACTCCAGAATTAGTTAAGTCATTAGCAGAATCCACAAGGCCTCAGGCTGAAAAAAATGTTCAAAGAAATTTAGCTCTAAAAGCTTTAGCTGAAAAAGAAAACATAAAAGTTGCGAAAGATGAAATTGATTTAAAAATGAAAGATTATGAAGATGCAATCTCTCAATCTGCAAAACAAATAGATATGAAGAAATTATCAGAAGTAATAAGTAACGATTTACTTAAAGAAAAATTAATAATTTGGCTTGAAGAAAATTCTGAAGTAAAAGAAAAAACTACAAAAACTTCTAAAGTTACCAAAACCTCCAAAACAACAAAAACCAAGAAAACTGAAGCAAAAACTTCAAAAACTTCAAAAACTTCAAAAACTCAAAATAAAAAAGAAAAAAAATAATTTATGAAATTTCTTACTAATTAAACAAAAACCCCTTAAATTATTTATAAGATTAAAACTAATTTGTGAACTCAGAAAAAAAACATTTAATCCAAAGCTCAATAAATTCTTACGAAAGTAATAATAAAACTATTGCCGCTGTACCTACCGTTGTAGAACAATCAGGTAGAGGAGAAAGAGCTTTTGATATTTATTCAAGACTATTAAGGGAGAGAATAATTTTTTTAGGTACTGGAATTAATGATCAAGTATCTGACTCACTTGTTGCACAATTATTATTTCTTGAAGCTGAAAATCCAGAAAAAGACATACAAATATATATTAATTCTCCTGGAGGCTCAGTAACTGCAGGAATGGCCATATACGATACTATGCAACAAATATCTCCTGATGTAGTGACAATATGCTTTGGAGTAGCAGCAAGTATGGGGGCATTTCTGCTTTCTGGAGGAGCAAAGGGGAAAAGATTGGCTTTACCTAATTCTAGGATTATGATTCATCAGCCTCTTGGAGGTGCACAAGGTCAAGCAGTAGAGATTGAAATACAAGCTAAAGAAATACTTTTTCTCAAGAAAACATTAAATTCGCTTTTAGCAGAACATACCGGTCAACCTTTAGAAAAAATTAATGAAGATACAGAAAGAGATTACTTTTTATCTCCCTCAGAAGCAGTTGAATATGGAATAATTGATAAAGTTATCAAAAAGTGACAAGGAATATTTATTTTTTAAGAATAAGATGACGAATCGATATTTATAAGCAATCCTAGTGAATAGGTAATATTTAACACCTTTAACTTTAAAACTTATAATCGATGGCTAAATTCGACGCCCATCTTAAATGTTCATTTTGCGGGAAATCACAAGACCAAGTGAGAAAGCTTATTGCTGGTCCTGGGGTTTATATCTGTGATGAGTGCATAGACCTTTGTAATGAAATTCTCGATGAAGAACTACTTGATAATCAAGCAAACACAAATAACTCTCCGCAAGTAAAAAAGAAATTAACAACTGATAATCCCAAAAAATCTGTTCCTTTAGAATTAACCTCAATTCCTAAGCCATTAGAAATTAAAAGTTTTCTAGATAATCAAGTTGTTGGACAAGAATCTGCAAAAAAAATATTATCAGTAGCTGTATATAACCATTACAAACGATTAGCTTGGAAAGTTAAAGAAGACACTAAAAATAGCAATACAACAGATTCACAAGCAACTAAATTACAAAAATCAAATATTTTACTCATCGGCCCTACCGGAAGTGGAAAAACATTATTAGCGCAAACTTTAGCAGAGTTTCTAGATGTTCCTTTTGCAGTAGCTGATGCAACTACCCTTACAGAAGCTGGATATGTTGGGGAAGATGTTGAAAACATACTTTTAAGACTTCTACAAAAATCAGAAATGAATGTAGAACTAGCTCAAAAAGGAATTATTTATATTGATGAAATAGATAAAATTGCAAGAAAAAGCGAAAATCCTTCAATTACTAGAGATGTCTCTGGTGAAGGGGTACAACAAGCATTATTAAAAATGCTTGAAGGAACAATTGCTAATGTACCACCTCAAGGAGGGAGAAAACATCCTTATCATGACTGCATCCAAATTGATACAAGTCAAATATTATTTATTTGCGGGGGAGCTTTTATAGGTTTAGAGGATATCGTTCAAAAGCGTATGGGTAAACACGCTATAGGATTTACCACCAATTCAGATCAAAACAAGGTTGATACAAAAAAAATGGTAGATCCAAGAGATGCTTTGAAAAATTTAGAATTAGATGACTTAGTGAAATATGGCCTAATTCCAGAATTTATTGGAAGAATTCCGGTTTGTGCTGTATTAGATCGTCTTACTAAAGAAACTTTAGAATCTATTTTGACTCAACCTAGAGATGCATTGGTAAAGCAATTCAAAACTTTGCTAAGTATGGATAATGTTGAATTATCATTTGAGCCTGATTCTGTTAAAGCGATAGCAAATGAAGCATATAAAAGAAAAACAGGTGCAAGAGCATTAAGATCAATAATTGAAGAACTTATGCTAGATATAATGTACACTTTGCCGTCTGAAGAAAATGTAAAAGAATTCACAATTACGAAAAAAATGGTAGATCATTTGTTCTCATCTAAAATTGTTAAACTACCTTCAGGATCAAAAAGAATCATTAAAGAGTCTGCATAAAATTAGAGTTTAATTTTTTAATTTAATCCAGAATTTTTCTAATTAATGAAAAATAAATGCCAAATATACATAAACCTTTTCATCAAAAATATAGACCAAACAATTTAGACGAACTGGTTGGGCAAAAATTTATATCAATTACACTCAAGCAAGCACTATTAACAAAAAAAATTGCTCCTGCATATCTTTTTAATGGTCCAAGAGGTACTGGAAAAACATCAAGTGCAAGAATATTTGCAAAATCTCTAAATTGCCAAGCATTCGAGCAGCCTACGATAAATCCCTGTTGTAAATGTGACTTATGTAAACAAATTACAGATGGGAACGCTCTTGATATTATCGAGATTGATGCAGCATCAAATACAGGAGTAGAAAATATAAGAGAAATTATAGAAAGAGCGAGATTTGCGCCTACTCAAGCGAGATGGAAAGTATACGTTATTGATGAATGTCATATGCTTTCAACGGCAGCTTCAAATGCTTTACTAAAAACAATTGAAGAACCGCCTTCAAGAGTTGTATTTATCCTTGCGACTACAAATCCTGAGAGGGTATTAAATACAATACAAAGTAGATGCCAAAAGTTCGATTTTAGAAGAATAAGCCCCAATGAAATTTTTCAACATTTATCAGAAATAGCAGAAAAAGAGTCCATTGAGTATGAAGTACAGGCGTTAAAAATGATTGCAAAAAGATCTAATGGAGGTATGAGAGATGCACAAAGTCTTCTAGAACAACTGAATCTTTTACCAGAAGGTATAACAATCAATAATATCCAAAACCTGCTAGGAGAAGTATCAGAAATTGAATTAACAAATCTGATTAAATCATTGGTTGAGAATAATCCTGAGTCATTAATTATCACCTGCAACAAACTATATGATGCTGGAAACGAACCCCTTCAAATAATTATCGGATTATTGAATATCACAAGAGATCTACTTTTATACTCTTCAAATAATAAATATTCAGACCTTTATTATACGTCTGATGAATTTCAAGATGAATTGGATAAAATCTCAAAAAAAATAAATAAATCAACAATAATTAAATGGCATAATAATCTGAGAAACATTGAATATCAAATCAAAACAAGTGATAATCCAAGGCTCTGGTTTGAAATACATTTAACTGGCCTTCTAAATAATCAAGAGATAAATAGTCTTAAAAATAAAGAAGAAAGTAAAAATAATGCGACTGAGAAGAAGCATGAAAGCATAAAAAACATAGAAATAATTAAAAAAGAAAATATGTCTAATGAAATTCAAAAACCAAATATCAAGAAAGAGATAAGTAGCGAGGAATTGATAGAAAAAAAAGACGAAAAATTAGAAAAATTTGACGTTCTTGAAAAAGAAAGTACGAGAAATATTTCTGACAATAACCAAAATAATCCTGGATCAAATAATTTAAAAGATAAATGGGAATTAATTCTTTCTAAAGTAGAGTTACCATCAACAAAAATGCTACTTTCACAACAAGCCGAACTTGAAAGTCTTGATTCAGATAAAATCACAATTTCATTATCTCCAAACTGGGAAAATATGATAAAAAGCAGAAAAGTTATAATTGAAAATACTGTAAAAAAGATATTTGGAGATCAAATAATACTTAACTTTTCCACCAAAAAATTAAATAAAAGTAACCCAACAAACACACCAGAAATAACCCAAAATAAAGTAAATAATGTTCGTCCAAGCAAAAAAATAGAACCAAAAACTAATTCGTCAAAAAAAATATCTAACGAGGAAACTTATGATGATAGTTCAAAGAACTTAGCAAATTTTTTTAATGGAGAAATTATAGATCTTGATGAATAAATT
Organism: uncultured Prochlorococcus sp.; assembly: GCA_902571335.1. Classification (GTDB taxonomy): domain Bacteria; phylum Cyanobacteriota; class Cyanobacteriia; order PCC-6307; family Cyanobiaceae; genus Prochlorococcus_A. Next base: position 10,850 of record CACGBT010000008.1, read on the forward strand.
AAACTCCAGTATGAAGAGTTTTTCGCCAGAGTATCTTTTTAGGGAAAATAGACATCTTTATTGTTACCCAGGGGATTACTAAAAACCAATGTGATAAATAAAAAACCGATACAAATACCATCAAAAAATTTTCTTTTTTTAATACAGGTACTTCACTTTTGCAAGAAGAACCGTACCAAAAAGCAATTCCAGATAACATAAAAGCTGTAAATGAAATAGGCCAGTAAATCGGTGAATCTAATAAAGCAAAACTGAAAAATAAATCAAAAATAGAAATGATTGGTAGTGCATATTGCAAGATGAAGAAGTAAGTTAGATCAAATTTTTGCAAATAATCAATTTTATTGGTAAATAATTGATCTCCATAATCAAAGAATCTTTGCAAACCCCCCTCTGCCCATCTTTGCCTTTGCGCTAATAGAGCATTTAAATTCTCAACTGCTTCCTCCATGACTGGAGGATCCCATAAGATTCCAATTCTAGATTTTGATAATAATAACCTTAAACTCAAATCAAGATCATCTGTAACCGTGTCTTCATTAAAAGAACCACATGCCAATAATGTATCTTTCTTAATTAATTGGCCATTTCCCCTTAATTCAGAAACTCCAGAAACTGATAATCTTCCATATTGAAAGATTGCATCCATAGCCATCTCCATTGACTGACAGGAAGTTAAAAAATTCTTACTTACATTTGTCACTGATTTTCTTAGTTGAACTGCAGACCAATCACCCTCTTCGACAAAACTAAATAACCTTATCAAAGAATCTTGTTTTAATTCAGCATCTGCATCCAAAACTAATAACCATTCACCATGAGTAAACTTCAAGGCATAATTTAAAGCTCCTGATTTTCCTCCTCCTGCGTTTGGAGACCGACTTACGACTTTTAGCTTTTCATATTGTCTAGATAATCGATCTAAAATTAAAGGCGTCTTATCAGAACTGCCATCATCGATTATGTAAATATTTAATTTATGTGTTGGATAATCTAAACTAAATAATCTTTCAACTAATCTTGCTATAACATTCTCTTCATCTCGAGCTGCGACTAAAATATCTAGCACCGGTAACTCTTTATTTCGAATTTTGCTGCTTACAGTATTTGAAACATTGTTCCTTTTAAAATTTCTAGAAATAACTATTAAACCGTAAAAAACAATCACAAAAGAAAGAGTCAATATAAAATAAAAAAAATTTTCGATATTGTAAGCATGAGGAATAAAAGCTACTAAAAAACAAGCACTAAAAAATATGAATGACTTCAATCTTCGATTTTTATAAAAACCCTTACTCATAAAAGTAAATTTTTAATTACTTAACTTTCATTGAGACAATATCTCAATTTTTTTCAGTTTTGCATCTCCATAGTAATGATTCAATATTTGTTCATAAGAGAATCCTAATTTAGCCATTTCAATTGCTCCTGACTGAGATAAACCTACACCATGACCGAAGCCTCCTCCTCTTAAAAGCCATAAATCATCATTTAATTTATTAATAGTAAACAAATTACTAGGTATAAAATTTAATACCCGTCGAATATCATCTTTAACCAGAACAATAGATTTGTTAAATTTGTCCATTTGTATTTCCAATTTTGTCACTCTGCCACTAGACCCACGTTCAATAGAATTTAAATCCAAAACATCATCATTAATATCTATAAGTTTGTTTTTAATTAACTTTTCTTTAATTTCAAGACTAGAGATTTTCTTGTTCCATCGAAAAAGAGAATGATTACTCCCATAAAACTGTTCTTTATCAAAATCTAAAAAATTATTTAAATCAGATTCATTTATAATTGGAAGTTTAAAAATTTTATTTAATGATTTAGAACCATCTATGATTGAATTGAAATAAGAATAATCTTGAATTTGCCAAGACTCGCCTGCAGTAGCAGATATTCCACCATTAGAACCATGGTAAAAAGCATTTATTGGTTGATTTCCATAAGTGAGAATTAAATTTGAAGTTTCTTCTATAGCTTTTTGTACGTTTTTATTTGAAATCTTAGAAGGCTTATAAACTTGACATTGAGTGCTTATACATAAATGATATTTATCCATATTAAATCTTTCAGAATTAAAGATTCCCCAAGTTCTTGCAATAACGGCTTGAGCCTTGAGTGCTTCTAAAGGAGAATTCGGTCCAATTTCATATGGCAAAACACCTGCCAAATAGTCGTCAAATTCAATTTTTTGAACTAAGGTCCAAGTTCCATATAAATCCTTTATTAAATAAAAATTTTTCCCAAAATTAATACCATTTATTTTTATTTTCTCTTCAGAATATACATATATAGGACCTTCAAGTTTCATATCACTGTAGTCATTTCTAAGAACAGGAGTAATTTGAAAATTTTTTATTTTTCTGAAAATCTTATTTTTTAATTCAAACTGTGGCAGATCATCTTGAAATGGAATCCATACTTCCCAATTTTTAGGGTAAGCAACAGTCGTCTCAAATCCTTTATCTCTTAGTTTCTCTGATTGTTTTTTTGCCGATTCATAGCTAGCAAAAGGGCCAAAAACAATTCTTTCAATTGTTTTTGGATTTTTGACGGGAATATCCGCCCAGGTAATATTTATCTGTTTTGATTTATGTTTAATACCGTTGGACGATATCAAGTTTAAAAAACCATTATTAGTTGTAAAGTTTATATTCTTTTTCTCCGAAAAGCTATCATTCTCCCCGCCTAAATATTGCTTTAAACCAATTAAAAATTTTCCTTTTTTAATTTCATTATGGAGTTCAATCTTTAGCAATTCTTCTCCTTTTGCATTTGAAATAAATTTAGTGTTTATTATTAGAAGAGAAATACAGCCTAAAAATAAGTTTAAAAAGGCAAATTTAAGTTTCATAAATTAGAACTTTCCTTATCAATTAAAAACTTTAATTTGCACCAATGCGTATAAAGGTTTAGATTATCCTAATTAAACACATTTGACTTAAATGTCTAAACTAAAAACTCGTAAATCAGCTGCCAAAAGATTTAAAGCTACTGCGACGGGTAAATTCATGAGAAGAAGAGCTTTCCATAATCATTTACTTGATCATAAAAGCTCAAAATTAAAAAGACATCTATCAACAAAAGCCGTAGTTGATGAAAGAGATGCTGATAATGTAAGATTAATGATTCCATACGCATAAATCTTTAACCAATTTTCATTAGATATTCATGGCACGGGTAAAAAGAGGCAACATAGCCAGAAAAAGAAGAAACAAAATCTTAAATCTTGCAAAAGGTTTTAGAGGCGGCAACAAAAATCTTTTCAGAACCGCAAACCAAAGAGTGATGAAAGCTCTTTGTAATGCTTATAGGGACAGAAGAAGAAGAAAAAGAGATTTTAGAAGACTTTGGATCTCTAGAATTAACGCATCTGCGAGGATAAATGGAACAAACTATAGCAAGTTAATAAATGGGATGAAAAATGCAGAAATTATCATCAACAGAAAAATGCTTGCTCAATTAGCATTAAACGATCCAAAGTGTTTTGAAAAAATTGTTTCTTCCGTTAGTAAGTAGAAAAAAAAGAATATAATAAATAAAAGTAAATTATAAATAATGGAAATATCTTCCTTTCAATCTTATTTAATAATTCTTTTTGTTGTATTAATAATAATTTCTATTTTTGTATTCAGACAATTTCTAAAAACAAGAAGTGAAGAATTAAATTTAGTAAAATTCGAGCAGAAAGGTTTAGATTCTCTCACTCAAGCTACAGAATTATATGAATTTGGGTCTATTCAGATAAAAAAAAGATTATATTCTGAAGCTACTAAAACTTTTTTAAAAGCAATTGAAAATTATGAAAATGAACCTGATGAAGCCAAAGCGATAATAAATAATGCTTTAGGATTTTCTTATGCTGCTCAAAATGAATTTAAGAAAGCAATTAAACACTATAAATCTGCAATAAAATCACTTCCAGAATATCCTATAGCGCTAAATAACCTCGCATCAGCACAACAGCGTTTACTTGAGTACGACTTGGCATATGAAACTTATCAAAAGGTTTTGGTGATAGATCCAAAAAACAAAACAGCAATTAAAAAAAGTAAGGAGTTAGAAAAAAGAAACAATTATGAACCTTATAAAGGTATTAAAGATAAGGGATTCTAAATATGGAAAATTATTCTTCTTTAGTAATTTATGGAAAACAATTTTCTAGTAGATTAATGGTTGGTACTGGCAAATACAAATCTACTCAAGATATGGTGGAAAGTTTGTCAAATTCTGAAACGGAAATTATAACAGTCGCTGTTAGAAGAATTAAAAATGATAAGACCGGAGAAAATTTACTCGAAAAGATCAACTGGGAAAAATACTGGATGCTTCCTAATACAGCTGGTTGTGTTAATTCCGATGAGGCAGTCAGAATAGCAATTTTAGGTAGAGAACTTGCAAAATTATCTGGTCAAGAAGAAAATAATTTTGTGAAGTTAGAAGTTATTCCTGACAAAAAGTATTTGCTACCAGATCCAATAGAAACTCTTAAAGCAGCCGAAATTTTAATAAAAAAGGGTTTTGCTGTACTTCCCTATATCAATGCAGATCCTATTCTTGCAAAAAGACTAGAAGAAATAGGTTGTGCAACTGTAATGCCATTAGGCTCTCCCATAGGATCCGGGCAAGGTTTGTTAAATTTATCAAATATAAGGATTATTATTGAGAATGCAAAAGTGCCAGTAATAATTGACGCAGGAATTGGGGTACCTAGTGAAGCTTCTCAAGCTATGGAAATTGGAGCTGATGGTGTTTTAATCAATAGTGCAATAGCACAAGCTGCAAATCCTCCTCTAATGGCTCAAGCGATAAATTATAGTGTGAAAGCTGGCAGGCAAGCTTTTCTGGCAGGAAGAATTAAAAAACAAGACTTTGCAGTAGCAAGTTCGCCGGAAAACAACATATCTATCTAATTCTCTAAATTGAGAAAAGTTTAAAAGGAAAGTAAAAATTTATTATTTGCTTTTATTTATCGTATTAAGAAAGAAGATTTGAAACTATTTACAATGTTTTTTCGCAAAGTGGAAGCACGCTGTAGTAATTTAATAAATATATTATGAATCTTTTAATTCTGGAGTTCTGAGTGAAAGTTATTGTTCTAGGTGGAGATGGTTTTTGCGGTTGGCCTTGTGCGGTGAATTTAGCAGAGCAAAATCATGATGTAATTATTGTCGACAATTTAAGTCGTAGAAAAATTGATATTGATCTAGAGGTAGAATCTTTAACTCCAATTTCATCTATAACAGAACGACTTTCTGCATGGGAAGAGACTGGAGGCAAGCCTATGAGATTTCTTAACATGGATATCTCTAAGCAATATCAAAAATTACTCAATTTGCTCATTGATGAAAAACCAGATTCCGTGATCCATTTTGCAGAACAAAGAGCAGCACCATACTCAATGAAATCGAGTTTTACCAAAAGATATACAGTAGATAATAATGTTAATGGCACCCACAACCTACTTGCTGCGATAGTAGAAAGTAATTTAGATATTCATGTTGTTCATTTAGGAACAATGGGAGTCTACGGATATGGATCACATAGAGGTGCAACAATTCCAGAAGGTTATCTAAAAGTTGAAGTTCCACAACCTGATGGAAGCCGCTTTGAAGAAGAAATATTACACCCTGCAAGCCCAGGTAGTGTCTACCATATGACTAAAACTTTAGATCAATTATTATTTCTTTATTACAACAAAAATGATCTTGTAAGGATCACTGATCTACATCAAGGAATTGTTTGGGGAACAAATACAGAAGCAACTTTAAAAGATCCTAGATTGACAAACCGATTTGACTATGACGGAGATTATGGAACTGTTTTAAACAGATTTCTAATGCAAGCTGCAATTGGATATCCATTAAGTGTTCATGGGACAGGAGGGCAAACAAGAGCATTTATACATATCAAAGACTCTGTAAAATGCGTACAACTTGCTCTTGAAAATCCTCCAAAATCTGGAGAAAGAGTCAAAATCTTTAATCAAATGACTGAGAGTCATCAAGTCGGAGAACTAGCTAAAAAAGTTGCCTCTCTAACTGGAGCTGATATCAATTATTTACCAAATCCCAGGAATGAAGCAGTAGAAAATGATCTAATTGTTGATAATAAATGCTTTATAGAATTAGGTTTAAACCCAACTACTCTTGATAATGGCTTACTAGAAGAAGTTGTTGAAGTTGCTAAAAAATACTCCAATAGATGTGATCTTAATCGCATACCTTGTGTTTCATCGTGGACAAAAAAACAAGCTGAGGCTATAAAGACTAATTAAAATTTTTGAAATAGTTACCTTAAGAAAGTGAAAATTGCATTGTTTACTGAAACTTTTTTACCTAAAGTTGACGGCATAGTCACAAGACTAACTAAAACAATTGAATTTTTAATAAAAAATGGTGATGAAGTTATAATTTTTTGTCCAGAGGGGTGTCCAGAATCATACATGGGAGCAACTGTAGTGGGAGTTGCTGCAATGCCATTACCCTTATACCCAGAGTTGAAGCTTGGTTTACCAGGTCCTGCAGTCTCAGATAAGTTAGAAAAATTTAACCCAGATTTGATACATGTTGTTAATCCAGCTGTACTTGGCTTAGGTGGCATATGGTTGGCGAAAACTAATAATATTCCCTTAATTGCTAGCTACCATACTCATCTTCCGAAATATCTGGAACATTACGGTATGGGTATGCTAGAGCCACTTTTGTGGGAATTACTTAAAGCAGCTCATAATCAAGCCTTGTTAAATTTATGTACTTCCACCGCTATGGTCAATGAATTAAAAGATAAAGGTATTCAAAGGACTGCTCTTTGGCAAAGAGGAGTAGATACTTACAGTTTCAGACCAGATTTAAGAAGTGAGAAAATGAGAGATAAATTATTTGGAAAATATAAAGATGCTAATTATTTATTGATTTATGTAGGAAGATTATCAGCAGAAAAACAAATTGAGAGAATTAAACCAGTCTTAGAAAGTATCCCTAATGCTTGTCTAGCACTTGTAGGTGACGGACCGTATAGAAACCAGCTTGAAAAAATCTTCGAAAATACCAAGACTAATTTCATAGGTTATTTATCTGGTCATGAACTTGCTAGCGCCTATGCCTCTGGAGATATATTTTTATTTCCCTCTAGTACAGAAACACTTGGTTTAGTTTTACTAGAAGCAATGGCCGCAGGATGTCCAGTTATCGGAGCCAACAAGGGAGGGATTCCAGATATAATTAGTGATGGGATTAATGGTTGTTTATATGATCCAGATGAAAAAGATAATGGGGTACAAAGTTTGATTGAAGCAACAAAAAAAATTCTAGAGAATGAAGATAAAAGAGAAATTATGAGAAAAGAGGCACGAAAGGAAGCAGAAAAATGGGATTGGAATCAAGCAACGTTACAACTGCAAAATTATTATTCAGATACGCTCAAAGAAATAAATTAAATTTGATCTAAATTATTATGCTACGTTTGGGGGCGTAGGATTACTATATGAACTTAAAGGAAGTATCAAAGTAGCTATATTTTGATTCTTTTCAGGCCTTTTTTTCTTTGAGAATTTTTTACCAAAAGGCACTCTTATAACATTAGTCCCCTCAATGGAACAAATATTTGAGTTATCTCCAGAAAAATTATTTACAAAATTTGGTAAGTTGACGTTTTTAACTGGCAGTTGCTTAACATTACCAGATTTAAAATCTTTGGTCATAGCTTCAAATACCCCAAAAAAATTTGATGCTTGAATATTTTAATAAAAAAATTTAAAAAAATTCTATAAGAAAATATTAAATTTTTATTCACATTGATAATAACTAAGTAAATACAGGGACGCTAGTCCTTTAAGCACATTTTTTTTCTTCTAAAGTCTCATCTTTATTTACATTGCAAGAACAAATTAAATTGCGATCGCCATATGCATTATTGATCCTAGAAACTGAAGACCAAAACTTAATAGTTGTTGAAGTTTTATAAGGAAAAGAAGCCTTTTCTTTTGAATAAGGATATTGCCAATTATCAGCAATTAACTCTTTCAGCGTATGGGGAGCATTGCTTATTACATTATTATTTTTTAATTCATGATTATTTTCTATTTCACTGATTTCTTCTCCAATCAATAGCATAGCCTCACAAAATCTATCTAATTCTGCCAAACTTTCACTTTCAGTAGGCTCTATCATTATGGTTTCTGGAACAGGCCAACTAATAGTTGGGGCATGAAAACTATAATCAATTAATCGTTTAGCTAAATCATTGACACTCAATCCAGTTTTGGATTTTAAATCTCTAAAATCTAAAATACATTCATGTGCGACAAAATTATTTTTTCCTTTATAGAGAATCTTGAATTTATGTTTTAAGGAATGCGCAATATAATTTGCAGATAAAATTGCGTGCGAAGTTGCTTTCCTTAACCCACTAAGACCTGCCATTTTTATATACATCCAACTTATTGGAAGAATACTTGCACTCCCATGCTTGGCAGAAGATACGAAATTAAAACTATTAGATAAATTATTATCCATTAAAGAATGAGTAGGAAGGTATGGGCTTAAAGTTTCTGATGCAGCAACTGGACCTACTCCTGGACCACCACCTCCATGTGGAATGCAGAATGTTTTATGTAAATTCAAATGACAAACATCAACGCCATAGTTTCCAGGTTTACATAATCCAACCTGAGCGTTCAAATTTGCTCCATCTAAATAGACAAATCCTCCCACAGAATGAATTAAATCACATATCTTTCTGATTTGTAATTCAAAAACTCCATGAGTAGAGGGATAAGTCAACATAAGAGCCCCTATTTGGTTATCAAATTTCTTGACCTTGATTGACAAATCTTGATAATCAATATTTCCTTCGTCATCACATTCAACAGTTAACACGTCAAAACCTGCCATAACTGCACTAGCAGGATTTGTTCCATGAGCACTTTTTGGAATTAAACATTTTTTTCTTAACAGTTCACCTTTTGATTCAAAATAAGAATTAATTGCCAATAAACCTGCAAACTCTCCTTGAGAGCCTGCATTTGGTTGAAAAGAAACTGATTTTAAACCAACAATCTCACTTATCCATTTTTCTAGGTCAGATATAATTTTTGAATAGCCTTTAGTTTGATCTGGTGGGGAAAAAGGATGCATGGAAGATAAATTCGCCCAAGAGACTGGATTTAACTCTGCTGCAGAATTTAACTTCATGGTACAGCTTCCCAATGGCATCATCCCATCTACCAAAGAAAAATCTTTTTCTGCAAGTCGGAATATATACCTCATTAATTCAGTTTCACTTTGATATTTTGTGAATATATCTTGCTGCATCCATGCACTGGATCTCAAAGCTAAACTTTCAAGATGAAATTTTTTATCAAATTTTATATGCTCTAAATCTTCTTCTTTTTCTATAAGGTTTGCTATGAAAGTCAAAATATCTTTTATTTCTTTTTCATTACTAAGCTCATCTAAGCAGATCCCAAAGCCAGTTGAATTTTCAATACTTGATCCCAACGGCAAAATTCTTAAGTTATAGCCATTTTTTAAAGCTTCATTATGGATCCTCTGGGAGTGCTCAGAATAAACATCAACACTATCAAATCTAATCCCATCAGGAATATCAAAACCTAAAGCAGCTAAACTTGATTCTAAATTTATTCTCAACTCAACTAATCTCTTAGCAATTTGCGTTAATCCAGAGGGTCCATGATAAATAGCATAAAAAGAAGAAATTATGGCTAATAAAGATTGAGCAGTACAAATATTACTGGTGGCCTTTTCCCTTCTAATATGTTGCTCTCTTGTTTGCAATGCTAGTCTTAGAGACTTTTCTCCATTTTTAGAGAGAGTTTGCCCAACAATTCTTCCGGGTATCAGCCTTTTATATTTTTCGCTACAAGCAAAATATGCTGCATGGGGGCCACCAAAACCCATTGGTACTCCAAATCTTTGCATACTACCCACTGCTACATCAACACCAAATTCAGAAATTGGTTTAATCAAAACTTGTGCTAGTGGATCAATACATGCCGTAACAATAATTTCTGATCTATGTGCTTGGAATATTAAGAATGTGGGATCATATAGTTGTCCATTTTTACCAGGTAATTGCAACAACATTCCAAAAACATCATCAAGATTAGGAAGGTTGCTTTGAGTAAAGCGTTTTAAGGATATTCCCAAAGGTTTTGCTCTGGTTTGTAGAACATTAAAAGTATGATCAAAAACATTTGACTCCACTAAGTACACTTTTGAAGATTTATTTTTTCTTGCGGAAAAACTCATGGCCATGGCTTCTGCTGCAGCAGTACCCTCATCCAACAAAGATGCATTGGCGACAGGGAATCCTGTTAGTTCACAAACAATAGTCTGAAAATTAAATAGAGCTTCTAATCTTCCTTGTGCAATTTCTGCTTGATATGGAGTATAAGACGTGTACCACCTTGGATTTTCAAGAACATGTCTTTGGATTACTTTAGGCATATGATTGTCATAATAACCAAGGCCTATAAGAGATCTCATTTTAGTATTTTTATTCGCAATCTCTTCTAATTCGTTTAAAGCCTCAATTTCTGAACAACCTTGGGGCAATATTTCTGAAGACTTATCTTTAAGCTGAATATCTTCAGGAATAACTTGATTTATAAATTGATCAATATTATTAAAACCAAGCTTGTTCAGCATAATTCTTTCATCATTATCTCCTAACCCAAGATGCCTATCTATAAATAAATCAGACCCAAATTTAGATGTCATATTAAAATATTTTTCTTTAAAATAGCTCTTTTTAAAAAGTTTGCCTCATTTTGGTACAACCTTTGATTGATATTCCTCAGAGGTCATCAAATCACCAATTGTTGCTTTTGATTCTGGTTTCAAAATGACTAACCAACCGTCTCCAATCGGATCATTCTGTAAAAGCTCAGGGTTTTCAATCACACTTTCATTTACAGATACTATTTCCCCTGAAAAAGGCAGATAGACTTCCTCAACGGCCTTAACTGATTCTATTGTTCCAAAAGTCTCGCCTTTCTCTAAAGTCGCACCTTCATCAGCTAATTCAACAAAAACAATATCTCCTAATTGATCTATAGCGAATTCACTAACTCCAATTTTTAGTAATCCATTTTCTTCCAAGACATATTCATGAGTATCAGCATAGTTGAGGTTGTCTGGAAACTTGTAAGACATGATTAAGTAGAAAAAGGAAGTAGAGAATCCTTTGAAATTAATTTTTCTTCTAATAATTCAGATAATAATCGAATTAATGCAATTTTGATGTGAGCTATGTGAGAACCACCTTGAACAAAAATATTATAAGGTTCTCTTAGAGGGGCATCAGCAGAAAATTCACTTGTACTACCTTCAATAAAGGTACCCCCTGCCATTAATAATTTTGAATCATATCCATCCATTGATGATGGAACAACATTCAGAAAAGAATCTACTGGTGAAGAATTTTGAAAAGATTGACAAACTTTTTGTACTAAATCAGGATTATTCAATCTTACTGACTGAATAAGATCAGATCTATAAGTTGCTGGCTCTGGTAACACCTTAAATCCCAAATTTTTAAAAACTGCTGCAACCATATCAGCACCTTTTAGTGATTCGTGAACAATTTGTGGTGCTAAAAACAAACCCTGCAAAATTAATCTTCCTAGTCCAAAATTTATTCCTGCAGAAGAGCCAATGCCTGGTGAGGTTAATCTAGAACATGCCATCTCAACCAACTCTGCATCTCCTGCAACGTACCCACCAGTAGGAACTATTGTTCCTCCCAAATTTTTAATCAATGATCCAGCAATTATATTTGCCCCTTTAGAAATTGGTTCACTATCTTCAACAAGCTCCCCATAACAGTTATCAACAAAACATATACAGTTAGGATCAAGAGAATGAATAAGACTACAAATTTTCTCTATCTGATGATTCGTAAGAGACTTTCTCCAACTGTATCCACAACTTTTTTGTATGAATACTAATTTGCATGAATTTTCTTTAAAAATATGAACAATTTTTTCTTCAAAAGAATCAAAATTTTCGCAGATATTTACTTGCTTATATTCAATGCCAAAATCTTTAAGTGATCCTTTTCCTCCTCCCCTTATTCCTATGACTTCTTCTAACGTGTCATATGGTTGTCCTGTAAGAGATAACATTAGATCTCCAGGTCGAAGTATTCCAAATAAGACAGAACTTATTGCATGGGTTCCACTTACAAATTGCATTCTCACAGCTGCCTTTTCAGCAAGAAACAATCTTGCAAAAACCGCATCAATTTTTTCTCTAGATATATCATCATGACCACTACCAGAAGATTGATTGAAATGACTAGTAGAAACTTTTTCTAAATTAAAAATTGTCAAAATATTTTCTAATTTCTGGAAAACCTGATTGGATCTTTCTTGGAAAACTTTACTTAAACTCTCTTCGACAGAAAGAACAGCGTTTTCAGCCAGTTTTAAGTTATTGTCAAGAGTCATTTATTATGAAAATTCATGTTTTTTTTCAGAAGCTGAATTTCTTAATGCTGCGAGGAAAGCATTAGGTCCCCTGCCCTTAAAATAAGAAAGTTTTTTTGAAGCCTCATATAAATCAAGAAGTTCTCCATCTAATTCTTCTGCCGTATAATCTCTAATTCCTGCAATTACCTCAGCAAAACGTTCTCTACGGGCAGATTTATTGACAGCATATGCTTCCATAACCTGGATTTTACATGATCTCCAAGCTTTATTCTGACAAAAATGCACTGAAAGAGCATCACTTAAAGCAGAAGCTTCTTCATCTTCTATGTACCAGTCAAAAGATGAAGGTAGAGGTTTTAATCCTGAAAATATCTCGAATAATTCCCCGGCCGACAATGGACTACCAGAATCATTTTTTAGGGGTAATGCAGACTCTTCCAAAGATTTCCATAACTCTGGGTAATCACTTTCAAAACGATCCCTGATTTTTTCAATGCCTTGATCAAGAATCGTATTAACTTGAGCTAAAGCAAGAAAAACTTCAGGACCTGGCGAAGATAACTTCCCATTCCTAAGATTAGAAATTTGCGAATTATGAACTTTACCTAAATCAAGAACTTCTGAAAGTAATGGCAATACTCTGTGAGACCAACCATTTCTTTCATGCCAAAGGTGTATCAAATGAGCCATAGCCCTTCGACCTCTAGATAATTTATCGCGATATCCGAGACTCACAGATAATTAAACTAATCAATAGTATAGTATGATAATATTACATATCGGTAATTTTGAAAATAGTATTTCAATATCATGAATTCAATAATTTTCCAAGAAACAGCAAAATTAAAAAAACCTGTTCCAGCTGAAAAAGTTATAGAACTCTCAGAAAAATTACTGGAACCTTCCAGTCATTCAAAAAGATATCCTCCAAGACTACATAAAACGTGGGGAACAATAGTTTTTATGGTTGCAATACATATTCTTTCTCTTGTAGCTCTACAACCAAAATTTTGGAGTCTCCCTGCAGTCACTTCATTATTATTTTTTTACTGGGTAACTGCTTGTTTAGGAGTCACCCTTGGATATCACAGATTGTTATCACACAGATCTTTCATTGTACCAAGATGGTTAGAAAGATTTTTTGCTACCTGTGGAGCCATAAGTTGCCAGCATGGACCAATAGATTGGGTAGGTTTACATAGGCATCACCACTCTTTTTCAGATACTGAAGTAGATCATCACAATAGTAAAAAGGGGTTTTGGTGGAGTCATATGGGTTGGATGTTTAAAGACGTAGAAGCACTAAAAGCTGTTCCAAAACTAAGTGCAGATTTAATCAAGGATCCATACTATAGATTTTTAAATAAATATTTTTTATTCTTACAAATTCCTATTGGGCTTTCATTGTACGCAATAGGTCAAAAAGTAGGAGTTGGAGGATGGGCTCTAGTCCTTTGGGGAATCCCATTGAGGCTTGTGGTTGTATATCATATAACTTGGCTAGTTAACTCCGCGACGCATTGTTGGGGTAAAGCACCATTTGAAAGTGGTGATTCATCTAAAAACAATGCATGGGTTGCTGCATTAACTTTTGGAGAAGGTTGGCATAATAACCATCATGCATTTCCCAATTCGGCAAAACAAGGATTATTTAAAGGTCAGATAGACATAACATGGGAACATATTAAGATTCTTGCGAAATTTGGTTTTGCAAAAAAAGTAAAGTTACCCTCTAGGTCTTATTATTAACTATATTGTTCAATATTTTCATGGCTAAAAGAGTACAAGTCGCATTAACTGAATCAATTGCCTCACTAGGTAAAGAAGGAGATCTAGTTGATGTAGCACCAGGATACGCAAGAAATTTTCTATTACCTTATGGCAAGGCAATGAATGTAACACCAGCAGTCCTTAAACAAATTGAGAGGAAGAAAGAAAAAGAAAAAATCGCTGCTGATAAATTAAAGCAAGAAGCTTTAGATTTCCAAACTGCATTATCTACAATAGGGAGGTTCACAATCAAAAAACAGGTTGGAGAAGATGGTGTCCTTTTTGGAACGGTTACCAATGGTGATGTTGCCGAAGCGATAGAAGCGGCTACTAAAAAAGAAATTGATAGAAGAAACATTACTGTACCTGATATTCATAATTTAGGTTCCTTTACTGCAAAAATAAAATTGCATCCAGAAGTAAGTGCAGAAGTAAATATTGAAGTAACAAGTTAATCAATTTGTTGCATTATTTTGAAAAGTAGCCAGAGTATATATCTAAGCAATTAAAGATATGGTTTCCGTACCTTTTCCAAATAATGGGCAAAATAAAAATTTTAAAAAGGATTTTAATAGCGAAAATTCTGGATTAGTACCTCCTCAAAACGTTCAAGCAGAGGAAGCTGTTCTTGGTGGCATACTTCTTGATCCAGACTCGATCGGAAGAATTGCAGACTTAATTAAACCTGAAGCTTTTTATATAAATGCCCATCAAGAGATTTATAGAACAGCATTAATGTTGCATACCCAGGGAAAACCAACTGACTTAACATCCATGAGTGCATGGTTAGCAGATAATGGATCACTAGAAAAAATTGGAGGTAACAGCAAACTAGTAGAACTAGTTGAAAATGTTTCCTCTACAGCTTCCATAGAACAAGTTGCTAATTTAATTAACGACAAATTCATGAGAAGGCAACTTATCAGATCTGGTAATGAGGTGGTTCAACTAGGTTTTGATCAGACTCAAGATACTAATGAAGTTCTAGATAAAGCGGAGCAAAAAATATTTGAAATCAGTCAAGAAAAACCTTCAAAAGGTCTGACTCAAGCAGCTGAAATCCTTACAAGTACTTTTAATGAAATAGAGTCGAGATCATTAGGTACTTCGATAGCTGGAATTCCAGTAAATTTTTACGACCTTGATGCGATGACTCAAGGCTTTCAAAGAAGTGATTTAATAATTGTTGCTGGAAGACCTTCAATGGGGAAAACTTCAATAGTTCTTAATCTGGCTAAAAATGTTGCGCAATCTCAAGATTTACCTGTTTGTGTATTTAGCCTTGAAATGAGTAAAGAGCAATTGACATATAGATTACTTTCTATGGAAGTCGGCATCGAAAGCGGAAGGCTCAGGGCAGGAAGATTACAACAAGATGAATGGCCGTTACTTGGAGAAGGCATCAATTCACTTGGTCAATTACCAATATTTATAGATGACAAACCTAACTTAGGTGTTTTAGAGATGAGATCTCTATGCAGAAGATTAATAGCCGAACAAAAAAAGGAACTAGGATTAATTGTGATTGATTACCTTCAATTAATGGAAGGATCGACCCCAGATAATAGAGTGCAAGAGCTTTCACGAATAACAAGAGGTCTTAAAAGCATGGCCAGGGAATTAAAAGTACCTGTAGTTGCTTTGTCCCAACTTAGTAGAGGAGTAGAGTCAAGAACAAATAAAAGACCAATGTTAAGCGATTTAAGAGAATCAGGATCAATCGAACAAGACGCAGATTTAGTATTAATGATCTACAGAGATGAATACTATAATCCAGAAACCGAAGATAGGGGGATAACAGAGCTTATTGTCACTAAACATAGAAATGGACCCGTAGGAACTGTTAAATTATTATTTGAACCTCAATTTACCAGATTTAGGAATTTAGCTAATTAAATCGATCCTAAAATGCAAGATCATCAATCAACAAATGAATCTTTTGACATAATCGTTATTGGAGGAGGACATGCAGGATGTGAAGCAGCTATAACTTCAGCGAAATTAGGTTTTTCTACAGCATTATTTACAATTAATCTAGATAGGATTGCCTGGCAACCTTGTAACCCTGCAGTTGGCGGACCGGCAAAAAGTCAATTAGTGCATGAAGTTGATGCATTAGGAGGAATTATTGGAAAATTAGCTGATGATACAGCTATACAAAAAAGAATATTAAACGCAAGTAGAGGACCAGCTGTATGGGCATTAAGAGCTCAAACAGATAAAAGAGAATACTCAAAAAGAATGATCGAAATACTACAAAGTACAGATAATTTATCTTTGAAAGAAGCAATGATTACTGAACTGGATATTACAAAAACTGAACTAATTGGATTGAACTCAAAAAAAATCGTAAAAAAAAGAATAAAGGGTGTAAAAACATTCTTTGGTAGTTACTATTCAGCGAAATCAGTCATCATCACAGCTGGTACTTTTTTAGAGGGCAAAATATGGATAGGAAATAAATCAATGTCAGCTGGTAGATCAGGCGAACAAGCAGCACAAGGTCTTACTCAAAATTTGCACGAAATTGGAATCAAAACAGAACGTTTAAAAACAGGAACTCCTGCAAGAGTTGACAAAAAAAGTATAATTTTTGATGAATTAGATATTCAACCTAGTACTGCAGCTGATAAATATTTTTCGTTTGACCCAGATATCAAAAATAATATGCCTCAAATTAGTTGTCATATCACAAGAACAACTTCAAAAACACATCAACTAATTCGAGACAATTTACATTTAACTCCCATTTACGGAGGTTTTATTGATAGTAAGGGGCCAAGATATTGTCCATCAATTGAAGATAAAATCGTTAAATTTGCTGATAAAGAATCACATCAAATTTTCTTAGAACCAGAAGGAATTAATACCCCTGAAATATATGTACAAGGATTTTCTACCGGTTTACCCGAAAATATTCAATTAGAACTTTTAAGAACCTTACCTGGATTAAGTGAATGTAAAATGTTGCGACCAGCATATGCTGTGGAGTATGACTATATACCTGCAACACAGCTCCAAACATCACTCGAAACGAAAGAAATTGAATATTTATTTAGCGCTGGACAAATTAATGGGACCACTGGATATGAAGAAGCAGCAGCACAAGGATTAGTTGCAGGAGTCAATGCGACAAGAAAACTAAAGAAAAAAGACCCAATAATCTTCACTAGAGAAAGCAGTTATATAGGAACAATGATCAATGATTTAATTACAAAAGATCTCAAAGAACCATACAGAGTTCTCACTAGTAGGAGTGAATATAGGTTAACTCTTAGAGGAGATAATGCGGATAGGAGATTAACACCATTAGGTTATCAAATAGGGCTAATTAATGAGAAAAGATGGTCTGCCTATCAAGAAAAAATGAAACTCCTCGAGGAAGAGAAATTTAGATTAAATAACACCCGTTTAAAAAATACTGATGAAATTTCAAAAAAAATAGAATTAGAAACGGGATCCAGGATCAAAGGCTCAACAACTTTGAAAGAACTTTTAAAAAGGCCAAACTTTCATTATTCAGATCTAATTAAATATAATTTGACTGAAAAAAATCTAGTTTCTTCGATACAAGAAGGTGTTGAAATAGATATTAAATACGAGGGTTACCTTAAAAGACAAAAAAACAACATTGAACAAATAAATCGTCAAAGCAGTAAATCTCTGCCTCAAGAAATAAATTATGCAAAGATAGATACATTATCTTTAGAAGCTAGAGAAAATTTGAATAAAATAAAGCCAAAAAATTTTGGTGATGCTTCAAAAATTCCTGGAGTAAGTAAAGCTGATTTGACTGCATTACTTGTTTGGCTAAAAATAAGAGAAATAAAAAAAGAAAAGGCAAATATTTTTGTCGAAAAAAAGTTATCATCTTAGAAGGATTCCCTCTGAGCACTGAATAATAAACTTTTTAACTCACCAAAAATTTTATGGGAAGAAAAAGCCTCTACTTTTTTAGTGAAAAATTCATTACCAAAAATATCTGGTCCATGGAAATTAATGCTACTTGGCGATGGAAGTCCAACTAGACATTTACAACTTTTAACTAATCAAGAGACGAAAATTCAATTAATTTCAATGCGAGTCGATCCTCTATTTATTGAGGAAGGTCCTAAAGAATTAAATCAATTAAATGGACCTTTAATTAGAAGACAAGTATGGATTAAAAACAATAATAAAAACCTAGCATGGGCTGAAAGTTGGTGGAATTCAGAACAAGTTAATGAAAATTTAAAAGCCAAAGAAGAACCAATATGGAAGAATTTAACACAAGACAGGTCAGAATTGTTTAGAGAAGTTGACCGAATTTCACTTGTTAATTCAAATTGGTTAGAGGATCAATTTTGTTTTAAAGGTCCGTTTTGGTCAAGAAATTATAGATTTTTTCGAGACAAAAAGCCTCTAACAATTATTAGAGAAGTATTCAATCCACATTTAGAAAGTTTATTAGGCTATTCAGGAATTAAAGAATTTACGAAACTATACTCTTCTTCTTCTTGATCTAGGAAGATTTCTTGATTTTGATTGAACTTGTTGGTTTGATTGATCTCTCGAAGTATTATTCTCTTTTGCGGAAGCTCTTTGCCATCTTTCAACTTTGAAATCCATTTCATCTGGCCAATCCTCGTCCTTACTCTCTTTCCCATAAGGTAACTTTTTTTGCTCAATTGTCTGTAAATTTTTTGTTTGCCTTAAAGATATTGCTTCTAAAGGTCTTTTTGAATGTTTCTTAGTAGATTCATAAGAATTTGATTCTCTAGAAAATTTCTTAATATCACTGTTATCAGCGTAAAAATTCTCATCATTCCAATCATCATTATCTTCATCAAAAAATAAATCCACTTTTTCAGATACCCATCTTCCTACTTTTTTAACACTCTTATTTGTTATTCCTTGAAAGTCTGAGTTCCTTCTTTTTCCTGGCCTAGCACCAGAGACTCCATCAACAAATTGTCTTCCAGTTTCGAAAATTTTATCAACCTGTTTATCAACAATATTTTTATCAAAACTATTTCTAAAATTTCTAATTCTCCTTGATTCCATAAATTATTATGCTTTTTAAAATATAAATTACATTAAAAAAATAAATAATTCCAAATATAGAAACAAAAACACATCTTATATTTTTAATCAAACAAAATTAAACACTTTTTATTCCACGATCCATTAAAGAAATTTAAACAACATTTTTTACAGGCAATATTCTTTATCCTTTTCCTGTAGAAAAATTTCTCACCACAATTTTGGCAAGTTCCTATGTATTTTAATTCTCTCCTT
This sequence comes from uncultured Prochlorococcus sp., assembly GCA_902571335.1. Taxonomy (GTDB): domain Bacteria; phylum Cyanobacteriota; class Cyanobacteriia; order PCC-6307; family Cyanobiaceae; genus Prochlorococcus_A. Next base: position 30,363 of record CACGBT010000008.1, read on the forward strand.
TCAATAGGAAATGAGTGCCTCACAGAAATTTGAAAATGCTTCTCTTTCTTATTAATTTCATTCATCTTTTCTAAAAAATTTGGACCATGTATCTCATTTTTTTTTAATATCCTATCTACCCATGCATGAATCATTTCATGACATAAAGTACTGTTTATTTCACTAGTGGATAATTTACTCAAAATAGGTTTTGATAAGATAATTTCAGAATCTACAAAACCATTAATTCGTTTTCTTTTATAAAAACCAGCAGTAGTTTTTAATCTATTATCACTCCATCTAACTTTGACCAAAGGTTGATTATTAACTGCTAAAGAATTTTCAAAATATTGGCTATTAAATTTATGGAATAAAGGTAAAAGAGGAATTACAGGCATTATGGATTAAAATTAGTATTATTTTGACAAAAAAAGCCATCAAAAACGATTTCTTTTCTTAAAGTAATAAAAAACTTAAATCAACATGGATGCAACATTAGTTAAAGATATCGGAATTAAAGCATTATTAGTTGGCGGAGCTGTACTAGTTTCTTTTTGGACTTTTAATGCAGTCAAATTAGTTATAAGCGCTAGAGGAATTAATCCATTAGTAAGAAAGTTTTTTGATCAAATAGCTGCTGGCAGAATTGATGCAGCGTATGGTTTGACTACAAAAACTTATAAAACTCATGTGAAGCGCCAAGACTTTCTTAAATTTTTAGCTAGTTTAAACCTCAATAAATACAGAAATTTAAAATCAGGAAGACCTAGAGTCCAAGAAGACCAAATTATAATAACTCTGAATTTAAAATCAGAAGATAAACAAGATGAGCTCCCATTAGATTTTACTTTCGCAAAAACTGACAATGATTGGAAAATAGACAGAATAGCAAAAGTGAATTAATAATTTCTTGTGAGGCAAAAAGAATTGTTTAAAGAAGAGATAATACATCAACTAGAATTACACCCAAGTAGATTAGATAAAGAAAAAATCATCTCAGAAGCAATGGAACAAGGTCTAGATGACTTTTTTGAGGGTATCCGTATGGCACTTGATCCGTTGGTAACTTTTGGTGTAAAAATTATTCCTGAAAAAGATAATGAAAAAAGTCAAAGTTTTTTATGGAAAGATTTTAAAAAATTAGCAAATAAGCTTATTCATAGAGAACTTACTGGTCACGCTGCGCGCGATGCAATTATTACGGCTATGGAATCTGCCACGAAAGAAGAGTGGAATGGTTTTTATAGACGAGTTTTAATTAAAGACCTTAGATGTGGTGTATCTGAAAAAACAATAAACAAGATAGCGAAGAAATTTCCCAAATATGCAATTCCTATTTTTTCTTGTCCTTTGGCTCATGACAGTGCAAATCATGAAAAAAAAATGATAGGAAAAAAGCAAATTGAAATCAAATTAGATGGTGTGCGCGTCTTGACTATTATTAGACAAAATAAAGTAGAAATGTTTTCTCGTAATGGGAAACAATTCCATAATTTTGGTCATATTATCTCAGAAATAGAAAACGTCTTAAAAGAAGATCCTGCACCTCATGACTTAGTTCTAGATGGTGAAGTAATGAGCGCTAACTTTCAGGATTTAATGAAACAGGTTCATAGAAAAGATGGCAAACAAACAAAAGACGCAGTTCTACATCTATTTGACTTATGTCCCCTTGAAGACTTCCAAAAAGGGATATGGCACACTAGTCAAACAGCAAGAAGTTTATTAGTAAAAGAATGGGTAGCAAAACATTCTATACTTTTAAGACATATAAAAACACTTGAATGGGAAAATGTAGACCTCGACACCACTGAGGGACAGAAAAGATTTGTAGAGCTGAATAAATCTGCTGTGGAGGGTGGATATGAAGGAGTAATGATTAAAGATCCTAATGCTATGTATGAATGTAAAAGAACACACAGTTGGTTAAAAGCAAAACCTTTCATTGAAGTCACTTTAAAGGTTGTATCTGTTGAGGAAGGCACAGGTCGCAACAAAGGTAGACTAGGAGCTGTCCTAGTAGAAGGTGAAGATGATGGGCATGAATACAGTCTTAGTTGTGGAAGCGGATTTAGTGATATCCAACGTGAAGAATTTTGGTCAAAAAGGAATCAACTTATTGGTCAACTTGTAGAAATCAGAGCTGATGCTAAAACTAAATCCAAGGATGCGGTGGCTTTTAGTCTTAGGTTCCCTAGATTCAAATGCTTTAGAGGATTTAAAGCTGGAGAAAAAGTTTAAATTTTAAAAATAATATTCAAAAAAGTAGTCAATAAAAAATGTGGTTTTTAAGTAAAAAAATAAAAATCTCAGCTATAGAATGTAAGAATAATTATCAGGAATTTTTGAGAGAGTTATGACGAAGAAAACAATTTTCAACTTCATAAAAACACCTTGTGGACGGGCAAAATATATCGAATTAGAAGCCAATAAAACTTTACTAGGTAAATTTAGACTGTTGTGGTTTATCTTAATTGCATCTATTAGAGATTGGAATATTAAAGAGTAAATTCTTAGGATTTTTCAAAATATTCTCTGGAGTATTTAGCTGAGAAATATACAACTAAAAAAGTTGAAATAATTCCAACGATAGTAATATATAAATTATTTGGTGATTGCACATTTTTTAACTCCTGAATACTTTTTGCCAAACTACCTATTGAGCAATACAGAAAAGTTCCTGGAATTATTCCAAGGAGACCAAGAGCGAAATCTCTAAATTTAACATTATTCAAACCATAAAAATAATTAAGAATACTGAAGGGGAATATCGGCGATAATCTCGCTAAAAAAATTAATTTAAGTCCGCCTTTTTCTACTACTTTTTCCATGACACTTAATTTTGGATAACGGCTAAAAAGATTTTTTAGCTTTTTTGCAAAAAAACTTTTTGATACAAAAAAAGCAACTGATGCTCCTATCGAAGCGGAAATAATAACGATAATAGATCCTAAATATGAGCCATATAAAAAACCTGATAATAAAGATAACCAAGAAGCTGGAAGTATTAATAAAACAATTAAAATATAAATACAAACAAACGAAAAGATCCCGATTCCAGTATTAAAAAAAAAAGACAAATTATAAATATTTTCAAGAAATATATTCATTCTCAATTCAAAAGTTCGAGTTTTTTAGTAATTCTTTCCTTTTGTACCGAACCCTCATTTAATTTAAATCTGCATTCATCAACAACATCTTTTGGAGCCCTATCAACGAAATTTTTATTAGATAATCTCTTATTTAAATTTTCTAATTCAATAGTCACCTTTTTTAAATCCTTGGTTAACCTTTCCCTTAATGCATCTATATTTACATAACCCTGAAAAGGTAAGTAAACCTCTAAATCACTAATTATCCCAGAAAAAGATTTAGCAAACTCTTTTTTATCAACAGCATTAGTTTTAAAAATAAATACTTCAGATGATTTAGTTAAGGTTTGAATATCATCAACTAAAATTTTTAAAAAATCAATCAATTCATCATTGTCTGAAATTAAATATACAGGAACTTTCTCTGATGGCTTAAGACCTAATTCAGCTCTCAAATTTCTTATCAGCCTAATAATTTCAAAGAGTTCCTGAAAGGAATTATCAAGCTTAATATCAACAAATTTATTTTCGTGAATTGGCCATCTTTGAACAGATAATAATGCATTATCTGGTTTTATTTGCAGCACATGCCAAAGTTCCTCAGTAATGTGCGGCATAAAAGGATGAATCATTACCAAAATATCATTGAGCACTTTTATTAAAACTTTTTCAGATATTTGTCTATTTTTAGTCTCTTTATTATTAAATCTTTGTTTAGCAAATTCTACATACCAGTCACAAAAATCATTCCACGTAAATTCATATAGTAGTTTCGCAGATTCTCCCAATTTATATTCTTTCAACAAAGCAGCGACTTTTATATTTACCTGATTCAATTTCGATAAAATCCACTTATCACTTAACTCTAAAGAAGTTTCATCACTCTCATTAAGCGAATAATTATTATTAGAAGTTTTATTAATTAACACAAATTTAGTTGCATTCCATAATTTATTCGCAAAATTTCTTGAAGCTTCAACAGTTGAAGATGTATCTTTTTTCCTATCAAAATCAAGCCGGATATCTTGTCCAGCGCCTGCAACTTCTCGAATTAAAGCAAATCGTAGAGCATCAGAACCATATTTATCAATTAATAGTATTGGATCAATACCATTACCTGAACTTTTACTCATTTTTTTATTGTTTTCATCTCGAACTAGACCATGAATATAAACATCCTTAAAAGGAATATTATTCGTAAAAGTATTCCCCATCATTGTCATTCTCGCCACCCAGAAAAAAATAATATCGAAACCAGTAACAAGAACACTATTTGGATACCATTTTTTAAAATCCGGATCATTTGTATTTGGCCAACCAAGGGTTGAGAAAGGCCATAAACCACTTGAAAACCATGTATCCAAAACATCTTTATCACGAACCAATTTAATATTTAATCCAAATTTTTTATTAGCTTCGATTAAGGCATCCTCTTCATTTCTCGCAACAACATATGGAGTATTTTGTTCTATTGAGTCTTGAGATTCGTCTAAAACGTACCATGCTGGTATTTGGTGCCCCCACCACAATTGCCGACTGATACACCAATCATTAATATTCTCTAACCAATCCTTATAAACTTTCTCCCAGCGTGGAGGAATAAAGGATGGTTTTTTAGAATCAATTTCATTAAGACATCCTTGTGATATATCATCCATTTTCAAAAACCATTGTGTTGACAATAAAGGTTCAATTGGCACCTTACCTCTATCAGAAAAAGGAACAGTATGTTTATAATCCTCTATCTTTGTCAAAAGGCCTAAGTTATCCAATTCTTTGATAATTTTCTTTCTAGCCTCATATCTATCTAAATTTTGAAAAATACCTGCATTAATATTTAAAGTTCCATCTTTGTTCATTACATTAATCTGTTTTAAATTATGCCTTTTTCCTATTTCAAAATCATTTGGATCATGGGCTGGAGTAACCTTCACACAACCTGTACCAAAATCTTTATCAACATGTGAATCAGCGATAATAGGTATTTCTCTATCAACGAAAGGAACTTTTACTTTGACACCAATAAATTCTTTATATCTATCATCATCAGGATTAACTGCCACAGCAGTATCACCCAAAAGAGTTTCTGGTCTTGTTGTTGCAACTTCTAAGTACTTATCTAACTGTTCACCACTTTCAGAAATTAAAAGGTATTTAAAATACCATAAATGACCATTTACTTCTTGCATTTCAACTTCAAGATCACTTACAGCAGATTGAGATTCAGGGCACCAATTAACCAAATATTCGCCTCTATAAATTAAATTCTTTTTATAGAGAATATTAAAAGCCTCAATAACTGCTTCATTTAATTTTTGATCAAGAGTAAATCTTTCTCTAGTCCAGTCAACTGAATATCCTATCCTTTTTAATTGAGAAACTATTCTTCCACCGCTTTGTTCTTTCCAGTTCCATGCTCTTTTAAGAAATTCATCTCTTCCAATATCTTCGCTTGTTTTGCCTTCACTTTTTAATTGTTTTTCAAGAATAGTTTGAACAGCTATTGAAGCATGATCAGTTCCCGGTAAACACAAAACATTCTTTCCTAAAAGTCTTTGAAAACGTACTACAACATCTATCAATGCAGTATTAAATGCATGCCCCATATGCAAAGATCCAGTTACATTTGGTGGCGGAATAACAACACAAAAAGGCTCGCCATCATCCGCAGGGTTAGGACTAAACGCCTTTAGACTTTCCCATTTTTCTTGCCACTTTTTCTCTACTTCAAAAGGTGAATAATTCTCTAAAGATAATTGATCATTCATCTCTGTCATGTGCAAATTTTATTTCAATAAACTTTTTGTTTATTTTATCTTGAGAGCAGCCAATTAATGAAAATAATATTAGTTTGCAAAAAAAGACATATTTATTCTACAAAAGTTTGAAGCCAGAACCACAGGAACAACGTTTTGCATTTTTTGGTGTTGAAATAAGAAATCCACCACCGCTCAAATCACCGTAATAATCTAATTTTAAATCTTTCAGTAAATTAAACTTTTTTACATCCGCGTATAAAGTTACTCCTTCAGTTCTTGAAATAGGGGATCCATTACATGTACCTGGCCTTAATTTAATATGCATCCATCCTTCGGAACAATTTTTATCCTCTACCAAATCAATCGACATTTCTCCTGGAGAACCTCCAAAAGAAGCTTGCCTAGATAGTTCTGAAGCAGCACTTTGACTGATTGAAAGATTGACGATCTCAGTCATTAGAAAAATAATAAATGGGCGATCCAGGGTTCGAACCAGGGACATCCTGCTTGTAAGGCAGGCGCTCTACCGCTGAGCTAATCGCCCTTATGATAAATCATTCTAATAGATGAAGTTGAAAAATTTATACAAAGTATTTAAATATTTCATGATTGAGGCAAAATTTAATTAATAAAATATATCCTATGTCCTCAAACAATAGATATAAATTGGAAAGCAATTCCGATTTAGATACTATAAATAGTTTTAAAATCTTAATATCTAACATCAAAGCATTAAAAGATAAAACTTGGGGCTGCCCATGGCAGAAAATACAGTCTCATATATCGTTGATCCCATTTTTATATGAAGAAAGTAATGAATTTATAGATGCGATATATGAAAAAAATGCAGATAACATGTGTGAGGAATTAGGAGATCTTTTATTACAAGTAATGCTTCATGCTGAAATCGGTTACGAAGATAAAGAATTCGCACTAAATGATGTTATAAAAAATCTAAACAAGAAAATTATTAATAGACATCCATATATTTTTAAGAAAAAAGAAAAAGTATCATTAAAAAAATCACAACAGATTTGGGTAAATATAAAAAATTTAGAAAAAGAAGCACCTAATATGAAATCTTCAATTAGTAGAAATTTAAATTTGAAAATTAAAAATTTACCGCCAACGGTTGGAACAGATAAAATAACAAATGTTGTTAAAGAAAATGGTTTCAAGTGGGAAAGTACTGATGAGATTTTTAAAAAATTAGAAGAAGAGATTAATGAATTAAAGGAAGCAATTAAAATTAAAAATGATTCAGAGATAAAAAATGAATTTGGGGATATTTACTTTACTCTTCTTAATCTCTCAAACTTTTTAAAGATCAATCCTGAATCAGCTCTTCAAAAAACTAATATAAAATTTTTAGACAGATTTTCAATCGTCGAAGAGCATGCAGGACATAATATGAAAAAACAAACTCCCAAAGAATTTCAAAGGCTATGGCAAATAGCCAAGCAAAAACTGGCGGGAAAAATTGCTAAGGGCAAATGACAAATATTACAACATGGATAGATGAATATCATAAAGGCTCAAGATTCGGCCTAAATGGGAAAATTCTAATTAAAAAAACCTCAAAATATCAAGAAATTATTGTTATTGAAAATGAATATTATGGTAAAGCTTTAATGTTAGATGGTTGCTGGATGACATCATTAAAAGACGATAAATATTATCATGAGTGTCTTGTGCATCCTGCATTAAGTAGCATTGACGAGAAATCTAATGTACTAATTATTGGCGGTGGTGACGGTGGTACTATAAGAGAATGCGTCAAATATTCTCGAATATCAAAAATTGATCTAGTAGAAATTGATGAGGAGGTAATCAAAATATCTAAAAAATTTCTAAGAGAAATTGGAAGCGAAGCATGGAATGACAAAAGATTAGAAATACATGTTGATGATGGTGTTAAATGGGTAAAAAAAACAAGAGATAATTTTTACGACGTTATATTTATAGATAGTTCAGATCCCTCAGAATTTTCAAATTTATTATTTTCAGATTCTTTTTATAAAGAATGTAAAAGAATACTTACACCAAGCGGGATATTAGCAACACAAAGCGAATCTCCTGAATCCTTCAAAAATATTCACATAAATATCTTGAAAACCCTAAAAAATATATTTAAAGTTTCTGAAACTATGTATTCCTTTGTGCCTATATATCCAAGCGGGATTTGGAGTTGGACATTTGCTTCTTCAGAAAATCTAAATTTATCAAAGCAAAATTATGATGAAGTCTTAAAAATAGAAAAAGGATGTGAAATTTGGAATTTAGATTTTCAAAATGCAGCATTCAAAATGATGCCAAATAAAATTGTAAAAGAACTAGATTCATAAGATGACAAAAAATTTATTTGATAACGAAAATGCAATTTATATGGGAGCAAAAAGAAGTCCTGAGAATTGCTCAATTGGTATATTCGGAGTTAATTATGACGGGACATGTTCGTTTAAACCAGGAGCAAGATTTGGTCCAGAAGCAATAAGACAAGTCAGTTCTTGTTTAGAAACATATTGTCCAAAAATAAAAAAAGACTTAGAGGATGTTATGTATGTTGATTTTGGATCAATACTAATTGATAAAAATGACTCAAAGTCCGTTATTGAATCAGTTAAATCAGCAACATATTATTTAATTAGAAACCGCCTTAGTCCTATTATGCTTGGAGGCGAACACTCTATTACAAGAGGTGCTATTGAAGCATTAGTAAAAAAATATCCAGATTTGATATTGGTTCAACTTGATGCTCATGCAGATTTAAGAGAATCATATATGGGGAATGAACATAGTCATGCTTGTACTATGAAAAGATGCTTAGAAGTGCTACCTGAAAAAAAAATTTTCCAAGTAGGAATTAGAAGTGGGACTAAGGAAGAATTTGAAATAATGCATAACAACAACCAATTAGTTAACTTTTGTCCTGGTGGAAATGCTCGTGAGTTAAAACGGGCTCTACTACCATATGCTAAGTCTCCAATATATTTAACAATAGATTTAGATTGGTTTGATCCAAGTTTATTAGCAGGGACGGGCACTCCAGAACCGGGAGGATTTTTTTGGAATGATTTTGAAGAAATACTGAAAACTTTAAAAGACCTTAGAATTGTGGCTTCAGATATTGTGGAATTATCTCCAGAAATTGATAAAAGCGGAGTAAGTAGCATAGTTGCAGCCAAAGTACTTAGAAGCTTAATTTTGTCATTAGAAAATATGCAATAAAAAATTTCTAAACTACAGTGTAAAAATACTAAATAGAAACTAAATATTTCATGGATTTGCTAAAAAGTCCTCTTTATTCAAAATATGTTGAATCAAATGCAAAATTAGTGGATTTTGCAGGTTGGGAAATGCCCATATCATTTTCAGGATTAATTAAAGAGCATGAATCAGTTAGATCTTCAGCAGGATTATTTGATATTTCTCACATGGGTGTGATTTCTATCAAGGGAATCAATCCAAAGGATTATATTCAAAAACTTTTTCCTACTAATTTACACTCCTTTTCTGAAGCTCAAGGACTTTATACAGTAATGCTCAATGATCAAGGAGGAATAATAGATGACTTAATAATTTATGACCTTGGTATACAAGAAAATGACATATCAGAATTATTGTTAATAGTGAATGCAAGTAGATACGAAGAAGATTTTCAGTGGATAAAAAATAATTTAAATATGTCTGAAATTTCGATAACAAACTTCAAAAAAGACAAAGTACTTTTAGCATTGCAGGGAAAAAACTCATTCGATTTATTTGAAGAATGGATTGAATCTTCGATCTCACATATCCCTAACTTTGGATGCGAATATAAAATTTTTGAACATATTTCGCCTAAAGAAAAAATTTTCTTTTCAAAGACAGGCTATACGGGGGAAAATGGTATAGAAATACTTTTATCTAAAAAAGCAGCAATTAATTTATGGGATTTCTCAATTTCCAAAAATGTTGCACCTTGTGGTTTAGGAGCTAGAGATACTCTTAGACTTGAAGCAGGCATGCATCTTTATGGTCAAGACATAAATGAAGAAACTTCTCCATATGAAGCAGGATTAGGTTGGCTAGTACATCTAGAAAATAATCACGAATTCTTTGGAAGAAGATTTCTTGAAGAGCAGTCACGATTAGGTATTAAAAAAAAATTAGTTGGTCTCTCTATAGAAGGTAAAGCAATAGGAAGAAAAGGTTGCGCAGTGCTTAAAGGTGAAGAAAATATTGGGACTATCACAAGCGGCAGTTGGTCTCCAACTAAACAACAAGCTATAGCTTTTGCATACATCAATACTTCGCATGCCTTAATAAATAATGAAGTTCAAATATTAATAAGAGGCAAAAAATTCAAAGGGGTAATAACAAAAAGAGCGTTTTATAAAAAAAATTATTAACTAAATTTACCCTTAAAGAATTATTATAAGTTATTGATAAATAAATCATACTTAGATGAGAAACAAAATTTGCAAAGAACTCAATAATACAGATATTGGTAAATTAGTTAATTTATGCGGATGGGTAGATAGAAGAAGAGATCATGGTGGTGTAATTTTTATTGATTTAAGAGACCATAGTGGATTTCTACAAATAACAATTAACCCCGATGATGGTGCAGATCTATTTAAACAGGCAGAAACTCTAAGAAATGAAACAGTAATAATGGTTAAGGGAATTATTAATGAAAGGCCCAAAGATTCCATAAATACAAATTTAAATACTGGAGAGTTAGAGCTTAAGGTTAAAGATTTGCAAGTTCTGAACCAAATTAAAAACAACTTACCTTTTCCAGTGTCTATACATGATTATGAAAATACAAAAGAGGAACTCAGATTAAAATATAGATACCTTGATTTAAGAAGAGGAAAATTACTAGAAAATTTAAAAACAAGGCATAAGATTATTAAAGTTGCTAGAGAATTTCTTGATAATTTTGGATTTACAGAAGTAGAGACCCCATTACTTACAAAGTCAACTCCTGAAGGCGCTCGCGATTTTCTTGTTCCTGCACGTCTTTCAAATGGAGAATTTTTTGCTTTACCTCAATCCCCACAACTATTTAAACAACTTTTAATGGTTGGGGGCTTAGATAAGTATTATCAAATCGCAAAATGTTTCCGTGATGAAGACTTAAGGGCAGATAGACAGCCAGAGTTTACTCAATTAGATATTGAGATGAGCTTTATTAGTGAAGAAGAAATAATTTCTTTTAATGAAAGTCTCATAAAAAAAATATGGAAAGAAGTTTTAAATATCAATTTTAATAATGCTTTTCCAAGAATGTCATGGCAGGCAGCAATGGATAATTACGGCACTGACAGACCAGATACTAGATATCCAATGTTATTAAAAGATTTAGGAGGAGTATTAGGTGATATTGGATTTAATATTTTCACCAAGGCAATTAAGTCTGGAGGTTATATAAAATCCATAACAGTCAAAGGAGGCAATTCAAGTATTAGCAACGTAAGAATTAAACCAGGAGGTGACATCTTCCAAGTAGCTCAAGATGCAGGAGCTGGTGGTTTGGCCTTTATAAGGGTCAAAGGAGATGAGCTTGAGACTATTGGGGCAATTAAAAATAATTTAAGTGAAGAGCATATAGCTGATATTTTAAAAATCACAGAAGCAAAAGATGGAGACTTAATCCTCTTAGGAGCTGGAGATAAACAAATTGTCAATCAGTCATTAGATAGGGTTAGACAATATATCGCAAAAGACTTAAATCTTATTGATAAAAGCAAATGGAATTTCTTATGGGTAACTGACTTCCCGATGTTTGAGAGAAATGAAGATGAAAATAGATATGAAGCTTTACATCATCCTTTTTGTTCTCCAAAAAATATAAAATCTAAAGATTCTAAAGACTTGAAAAAAGAAATTGAGAGCTCTACAGCAAATGCTTATGACTTAGTTCTCAATGGATTGGAGTTAGGAGGTGGCTCTTTACGTATTCATGAAGCGAACTTACAAAGAGAGGTTCTGAAAACGGTTGGACTTACTGATAAAGAGATTGATGAAAAATTTGGATTTTTAATAGAAGCCTTAGAAATGGGTGCTCCTCCTCATGGTGGCATAGCGTTTGGATTAGATCGTATTACCATGCTGATCATTGGTGCAGATTCAATCAGAGAAACCATTGCTTTTCCAAAAAATCAACAAGCAAAATGTCTTCTCACAAATGCACCTTCAAATGTCTCTAAATCACAATTAAAAGAATTAGATATTGAAATAACAATTGATGAATAAGAATATATATGGATGTTCTAAAAATTTTTTGTTTAAATAAAATATAAGGAGGCTGTGCTTAATTAAAAATATTTAATGTCAAAATTTGTATTTGTCACCGGAGGAGTAGTTTCTAGCATTGGTAAAGGAATTGTAGCTGCAAGCTTAGGAAGATTATTAAAGTCTAGAGGATATAGTGTTTCAATATTAAAACTAGATCCATATCTAAATGTTGATCCAGGAACAATGAGCCCTTTCCAACATGGAGAAGTATTTGTAACCGAAGATGGGGCTGAAACAGATCTAGATTTAGGTCACTATGAAAGATTTACTGATACCGCAATGACTAGGTTAAATAGTGTGACTACGGGATCTATCTATCAAGCAGTTATCAATAAAGAAAGAAGAGGTAGTTATGACGGTGGAACTGTGCAAGTAATACCTCACATAACGGGAGAAATAAGAGAAAGAATTCATAGAGTAGCCGCCAACAGTAATGCAGATATTATAATTACTGAAATTGGTGGAACAGTTGGAGATATTGAATCGCTACCTTTTTTAGAGGCCATAAGAGAATTCAAAAATGATGTCAACAGGAACGATGTTGCATACATACACGTAACATTACTTCCTTACATCAAAACCTCTGGCGAAATAAAAACTAAACCAACACAACATTCAGTCAAAGAATTAAGATCAATTGGAATTCAGCCAGATTTACTTGTATGCCGAAGTGATAAATCTATCAATGAAGCTCTTAAAAAGAAGCTTAGTGGTTTTTGCGGTGTCAGTATCAACTCTGTAATTGAAGCTTTAGACGCAGACAGTATTTATTCTGTACCTCTTTCGTTAAAAAAAGAAGGTTTATGCAAAGAAACCCTAAAGTATTTAGATCTTGAAGATAAAAAATGTGATTTGAAAAATTGGGAGCAACTTATACACAACCTTAGAAATCCTGGGGCTCCAATCAAAGTTGCTTTAGTAGGTAAATACATTGAACTGGGAGATGCATATTTATCCGTTGTTGAAGCTTTAAGGCATGCATGCATTGAACAAAAGGCTTTATTAGATTTACATTGGGTAAGTGCTGAAATGATAGAAAAAAATTCAGCAGAAACTTACTTAAATAAAGTTGATGCAATTGTTGTACCCGGGGGATTTGGCAATAGAGGAGTCAATGGAAAAATTTCGGCTATAAAATTCGCAAGAGAAAATAAAATTCCCTTTTTAGGTTTGTGCCTTGGTATGCAATGTGCAGTTATAGAATGGGCTAGGAATATAGCTAATCTCCAAGATGCATCTAGTTCAGAACTAGACCCAAACACTCCTAATCCAGTAATACATTTATTACCAGAACAGGAAGATGTAGTTGATTTAGGTGGGACAATGAGACTTGGAGTTTATCCATGTAGATTGAAAAAAAATACAACTGGAAAAAACTTATATAATGAGGATGTTATTTATGAGAGACATCGACATAGATACGAATTTAATAATTACTACAAACAAAGTTTTTTAGATTCTGGATACAAAATTAGTGGTACATCTCCAGATGGCAGATTAGTTGAGTTAATTGAGTTAGAAAATCATCCATACTTCTTAGCATGTCAATATCATCCTGAGTTTTTATCACGACCTGGCAAACCACATCCTTTATTTAAAGGTTTAATAAAAGCCTCTCAAGATAAGTTAACTCAATCAAATTAATATTCTTTATTTTTTTGAATGAAAATGACAAATTTTTTACCTTTAGTCGAACAATTTCATTCATTACAAGGTGAAGGTTATCACGCTGGAAAGAGTGCTTTTTTTGTAAGATTAGCGGGATGTAAAGTTGGATGTTCGTGGTGCGATACCAAGAATTCATGGGACGAGAAAAAACACCCTTCTATATCAATTGAAAAAATAATAGATCGCATAAAAATTGCCAGAGAAAAAGGAGCATCTTTTTGCGTTATTACAGGTGGAGAACCTTTACAACATAACTTAGATAATTTTTGCAGAGCCATAAAGAAAATGACGATGGGAAAAGAACAAAAGCCAATGAAGATACATATTGAGACAAGTGGAGTTAATTCGATATCAGGCAGTTATGACTGGATTACTTTATCTCCTAAAAGACACTCACCTCCAAAAAATTATTTTTTAAAAAATTGTAATGAAATCAAAATAATCATAAATGAAATAGAAGATATTGAATTTGCTATTCAAATAAAAAAAGAAACTTTAAAACAATATCAACTCTCTAAAAGCGAAGATAACTTAAAAAAAGAAGATAAAATTTTTTATTTACAGCCAGCATGGAACAATGCGAATGGGTTTTCTCTTGCTATTGATTTCGTAAAAAATAATCCAGATTGGAAATTGAGCCTTCAAACTCACAAATACTTAAAAATTAATTGAAATCATATGACTCTTAAAAATAAATCGATAGTAGTTTTATTATCTGGAGGTTTAGATTCTTCTACAGTTACTGGTATCGCAAAAAAATCCGAAGCTAAAATTTATGGCCTTTCATTTGACTACGGTCAACGTCATAAAAAAGAATTAAATTCTGCATCAATAATTGCAAAACACTTTGATATCGAAGAATTTAAAATCATTAAGCTTGACTTATCTTTATGGGGAGGCTCGTCATTAACTGATACTCAAAAAAATATTCCGAAAGAAGGAGTACAAACTAATAAAATTCCGAATACTTATGTTCCTGGGAGAAATACGATATTTATTTCCGTTGCACTAAGTTATGCCGAAGCAATAGATGCTGATTTTATAGGATTAGGAGTTAATGCTCTAGATTATTCTGGTTATCCAGATTGCAGACCTGACTACATTAAAAAATTTCAAGAATTAGCAGATTTAGCCAATAAAAGAGGAAGAGAAAATAATCCAATAAAACTTTGGACGCCACTACTAGATTTTAATAAAGAGGAAATTTTTAAATTAGCTTTTGCTAATAATGTGCCTTTAGATAAAACATGGAGTTGTTATTCGGGCAATTCAAAACCGTGCGGTAAGTGTGATAGCTGCAGAATTAGAAATGCCGCTTATGAAAAATGGCTTAATAACAACAATAAAAAATGAAAATAAAAAAAATAATTTTAGAAAAATGGGTAGATCCAGCGCTGATTACGCATGATCTAACAAAAAAATTCGGAGATAAAGGATTAGCTTGGCTAGACAGTGATGGCAAAGAAAATGGGGAATGGTCAATAATAGGAATTAAACCTAAAAAAATAATCCAATCAAGAGATATCAATAACTTAGACAAAACTAATAATCCATTTAATAATTTAAAAAATATTGAAAAAGGATTTTGGATCGGATGGTTAAGTTATGAATCTGGAGTTTACATAGAACCCAAAAACCCATGGAGAAAATCTAATATGGCAACTTTATGGATTGGATCATATGATCCAATCATTAAATGTAATCTAATAAAAAAAGAAGTAATTATCGAAGGCACAAACTCATCTGAACTGATGAATTATAAAAACATAATCAATAATATAAAAAATATTGAAGAAAAAAATATTATTAAAACAAATTTAAATTTTGATTTTTCAAAAATAAATTTGGACGAAATGGCTAAAAAATTTCAGAAAAATATTTTAAAATTGAAAAAATTAATTTCCTTAGGAGATATATTTCAAGCAAACCTAACAACTAAATGCGAAATTGAATTTTCCAAAAACTATAATCCTCTAGATATTTATTTGAAAATAAGAAGGAAATTAAGAGCTCCCTTTGGAGGAATAATAATAAATACTAATAATTACAAAGAGGCTGTATTATCTACCTCGCCAGAAAGATTTATAAAAATAGATAATAAAAATTTTGTAGAATCAAGACCTATCAAAGGGACTAGATCCAGAGATAAAGATTTAAATCAAGACGCACTTAATGCTATCGATTTAATAACGAACGAAAAAGATAGAGCCGAAAATATTATGATTGTTGACCTAATAAGAAATGATTTAAGTAAAGTTTGCGAAACAGGAAGTATTGTAGTGCCAGAAATATTAAAACTTGAAAGTTTCTTAAAAGTTCATCATCTAACTTCAGTAATCAGAGGCAAATTAAAAAAAGACAAGAACTGGATTGATTTACTAAAAGCTTGTTGGCCCGGGGGTTCTATAACTGGAGCACCTAAATTAAGATCATGCCAGAGACTTTTTGAATTAGAAGAATGTGAACGCGGACCATACTGTGGGTCATTTTTGAAGCTTGACTGGAATGGAGAGTTTGACAGCAATATACTAATAAGATCATTTTTAATTAAAGACAAAAAAATCAATATATATGCTGGTTGCGGAATAGTTATTGACTCAAACCCTGAAGAGGAAACTGATGAACTAAAGTGGAAACTTTTACCATTAATTGATTCACTAAAATGATTGAAACACTAGGCTGGCACAAGGATCGATGGTTGGATATTGATAGAATATTTATTGCTGCTAATAATAGAGGATTAAAATTTGCTGATGGTATATTTGAAACCATTTTAATAAAAGAAAATAAACCTATTCTTTTTGATGAACATATGAAAAGATTAGAAAAAAGTAGCAAGAACTTAAATATTAATCTCAAAATAAATAAATTAACTTTGAGACAACTTATTAACGACGGAATTAAAAAGTTATCGCTTAAAAATGATCAATTTGCTTCAGTAAGAATAAACTATAGTCGAGGGACTAATGAAGGTCGAACACTAACAATTGATAGCACTTCAGACAAAAAAGGTTTAGATAATTTATGGCTTGAGTTCTATAGGATCAAACCAAATTTCAATCCTATAAGCGTCTGCATTAGTCAAAGGGAAAAAATAAATGAATTCAGTCTTATAAGTAAATGCAAAACATTTTCATATAATCAGGCAATACAAGTTTTGATAGAAGCTAATGAAAAATCATTTGATGATTCTATCCTTTTGAATACGTCAGGTGAACTTTGTTGTGGAAGTACATTTAATCTTCTAATTAAAAGAAATAATCAATGGATAACTCCTAGAAAAGAGAGCGGCTGTTTAGAGGGAATTATGGTTTCTAAAGCTTTAAAATTGAAAATTGTAAAAGAAAAATTAATTCCTCCAGAATTTCAAAATGATGACATAATAGTTGCAATTAATAGCTTATCTTGCAGACAAATCAATCAAGTTAATGATTTAAAGCTTAAACCTAAATTCGATCCAATTTACTTTTGGGATTTATTATATAGTTGAACTTTATTAATATCAGGTAAATAGACATCAGATACTTTAGTTATATTGTTGTTAACCTTAAATTCAACAATTTTTCCAATAATGATAATTGATGGAGCTAAAAATTCTTTATCTTTGATTTTATCTGGAAGATTATTTAATTTCTCTATCAAACATTTTTGATTTTTTAAAGTAGCTTCTTGAATAACAGCGCATTTAGTGCTCTTATCTAAACCACCTAGAATTAATTCTTCCACAATAAATTCAATATTTTTTATACCCATAAAAATTACTAAGCTATCTGATGATTTAGCTAAATCTCTCCAATTCACTGTCTTTTTTTCCTTATCTACACGCTCATGTCCAGTGACAAAAGTTACGGAACTCGCAGCATCTCTATGGGTTAGCGGAATACCAAAATATGTGGGGGCAGCTATCCCAGAAGTAATACCAGGAACGATTTCAACTGAAATTCCATTTTTTTCTAAAATCGATACCTCTTCACCACCTCTAGAAAAAACGAATGGATCTCCCCCTTTAAGCCTTACAACATTTTTGCCTTCTTTTGCTAATTTCAAAATAAGATCATTAGTTTCAGCCTGAGGTACAGAACACCTCCCAGCTCTTTTGCCTACATGGAAAATTTCTGTATTTTTTCCTGCCTCTTTTGTTATGTCATCCGGGATTAAAGCATCATGAACTAATGCATCACAATTTTTTATTAGGCGTAAAGCTTTAAGAGTCAAAAGCTCAGGGTCACCAGGACCTGCTCCAACTAAATAAACAATCCCGGGCACAATAATCTCCATTAACAAGTATGGTAGTAAAAGTTAATCGCAATGAAGGTAAATATTGTGAAAGAAAGTTTATTAAAAACAAATAAAAAATTTACTCTCCTTAGTGCGTTTATCACTCTTTTAAATGATCGTTTAAGTGAAAGTATACTGTTACCCATTTTACCCTCTTTCGTTTTACTTTTTGACTCTAAAGCAAGCACATATGGTTTATTGTCATGCACTTACCAATTAGCTCAATTTACAGCTTCTCCTTTTATAGGACTTATGAGTGATAGATATGGAAGAAGACCTGTCACTCTTTTTTGTATTACTGGTTCAATAATAGGAATATCAATATTATCTTTTACAGTTCTTTTTAATTGGTCAAATTCAATAGCTACTATCCCGTTATTTTTATTATTTTTAGCGAGACTTATTGACGGTTTAAGTGGGGGGACTGCAGCTACTGCAACAACAATTCTTGCAGATATTTCAAGCCCTGAAAAAAGAGCAAAAACATTTGGTCTTATTGGTGTAGCTTTTGGTTTAAGTTTTTTCTTAGGTAATATTTTTGTTGTAATTTTTGCAAGAAATACAAATAATAATTTTATTATTCCAGTTTTGATAGCCTCAATCATTCCAATAATAAATTTCCTCCTTGTATTTTTTTACTTACCAGAAACCAAACCTAATAGTGAAATAAATAAATCAAAAACTGCTTTTAAAAACCCCTTAAAAGCTCTATTTACAGTTTTCAAAGAAGAAAAGATTAAAAAATTATCATTAGCTTTTTTTATTTACTTTATTGCTTTTACTGGATTGACTAATATCCTTATATTTTTCCTCCAAGAATCTTTAAACTGGACTACCAAAGCATCAAGCGGAACTCTTGTTGTAGTAGGAATCATTGCGATTATCGTTCAAGGAGGATTAATTGGGCCTCTGGTAAAGCAATTTGGCGAAATGCGATTAACACTTATCGGATCAGGCTTTATTCTTGTGGCGTGTGCTCTTTTAATAACTGCTCCAAAAGAAAATGCGACATTTAATATTTATTCAGCTGTTTCATTTTTAGCCGTTGGAGCAGGGTTAATTACGCCCACCTTGAGAGCACTAATATCAAAGAAATTAGACGTTAATAAACAAGGATCAATTTTAAGTAACCTTCAGGGTCTACAGAGTCTTGGAGGAGTTTTAGGAATTGCAATGGCTGGAAGGGTCTATGATAGTTTTGGTCCTAAATCTCCTTTTATAGCTGGTTCCGTAATCTTACTTTTCATGATATACCTTATTGCAGAGGGTAAAAATAATAATTCTTTTAAAAATCAAAAATCAAAAGTTTTTTAATGAAAAGCCAGGCTGATGTTTTTATTAATAGAGAATTAAGTTGGATTGAATTCAATAAAAGAGTACTCCTAACTGCTATGGAAAAGAAGTACAAAATCCTAGATAAAGTAAAATTTTGTTCAATTTTTAGTAATAATCTAGATGAATTTTTTATGGTGAGGGTAGCTTCATTAAAAGCTCAAGTAGAAGCAGGTATTACAAAAAAAAGTATTGATGGACTTACCCCTAAAGAGCAATTAACAAGAATAAATAAAGAAGTAAAAAAATTAACTACCTTACAAGAAAACTATATAAATAATGAATTAAATAATGAATTAAAAGAAAAAGGTATTATTTTAAAAAAATATAAGGACCTTAGTGAAAATCAAAGAAATTGGTGTAATAATTACTTTACTTCATCTATTTTTCCTTTATTAACTCCATTAGTTGTTGATCCAGCACATCCATTTCCTTTTATAAGTAATTTAAGTCTAAATTTGGCCGCTCTAATAAGGGATGGCGAAGATTCTAAAATTCAGTTTGTCAGAGTAAAAATACCAACAAAAAATATAAATAGATTTATACAAATTCCTAATGAAATTATTCAACATGGTGATGAAAGTACATATTTTTTCATAAGTGTTGAAGATTTAATTGGAAATAATATAAATACTTTATTCAACAGAATGGAATGTATAAATTACTCTTTTTTTAGAGTGACAAGGGATGCAGATTTAGAATTAAAAGAACTTGAAGCTGATGATCTTCTTTTAGCAGTTGAACAAAGTTTACAAAAGAGAAGATTAGGTGGAGACGTAGTTAGATTAGAAGTTGAATCGGATATGCCAAAAAATATTCTGAAATTACTCATTGAAAGTATTTCAATACAAAAAGAGTATATTTATTTTTGCAAAAGTTTTTTAGGCCTTGACGATTTAAATCAGCTTACAAAAATTAATAGAGAAGATTTAAAAGAAAATCTACTGATTGGGAAAACTCACCCAGAATTAAAAAATTTAAATTTACCTTCAAACAAAAACCTCAATTCTATTTTTAATATACTTAGAAAAAAAAATATTCTGCTACATCATCCATACGACTTATTTAGAACTTCAGTTGAAGAATTTATAAACAAATCAGCTGATGATCCACTTGTAATGGCTATAAAAATTACTTTATATAGAGTTTCTAAGGATTCGCCTATCATTGAAGCTTTAATGAGAGCTGCAGAGAATGGGAAAGAAGTAATGACTCTTGTTGAACTAAAAGCAAGATTTGATGAAGACAATAATATTCAATGGGCAAAACAACTTGAACAAGCAGGAATTCATGTTGTATATGGAATAATAGGATTTAAAACACATACAAAAATAGCTTTAGTAGTAAGAAAAGAAAAAGGTAGATTAAGGAATTATTTCCATATTGGAACAGGTAATTATAACTCTAATACTTCAAAGTTTTATACAGATTTAGGTTTTCTTTCAACTGATCCTGATATTGCATCTGATTTACTTGAGTTATTTAACTACTTATCAGGTTTTTCTAAACAAAAAAATTTTCAAAAGTTGTTAGTTTCTCCCTCATCAATGAGAGAGAAATTTATATTTCTGATAAAGAGAGAAATTAAAAATGCAGAGGAAGGCAAAAAAGCAGAAATAATTGCAAAAATGAATTCTTTAGTAGACCCAGAAATAATTAAACTTCTTTATTTAGCTTCAGACTCAGGTGTAAAAATTAGTCTAATCATAAGAGGTATTTGTTGCTTATATCCCCAAAGAAAAAATTTAAGTGAAAATATTAAAGTCATAAGCATTATTGGCCACTTTCTTGAACACTCAAGAATTTTTTGGTTTTGTAATAACGGTGATAATGAGGTTTTTATTGGGAGTGCTGATTGGATGAGAAGAAATCTTGATAGAAGAATAGAGGCTATTACTCCAATAGAGGATTGTGAATTGAAATCTAAAATATACTCACTTTTGCAAACCTACATTAAAGATGACTACTTTTCATGGATAATGAATGAAGATGGTTCTTATTCGAAATTTGAATTAGATTCATCGAATAATCGTTCGCAAATTGACCTTATAGAAAAATAAAAAATATTGATTTTTACAACATTTTAAAAAATACTTAAAATTTAAAATTTTTTTAATTTTTATAAAATCCTTTCATATCAATGTTTTTCAAGAAATAAGCATTTAAAAAAAAATTTTTGTCTTTAAAATTTCAACGTAAAAGTAGTTTTTATTCCAATTTCAGTGCTAGCTTTTTAAAAAATCCATTATTTAGGAGGCCAGGGTGATGGGGATCCCTCTGGAATCTGCGAAAAGCTCTTCAGATAAAAATTTTGATGAGCCAAGATTACCAAACACTGCGGGCAAGTCTCGCAAATCGAAATCCAGTCTTACTTCAAAACAAAGCCAAAAAAAATCTGGCAGACTCGCTTCAGATTCTATTGGTTATTACTTAAGTAGCATTGGTAGAGTACCTCTTTTGACTCCAGCAGAGGAAATAGAGTTAGCTCATCATGTTCAAAACATGAAAAAGTTGCTACAAATTCCTGAGACTGATAGAACGCAACGAAATCTTTATCAAATTAAAATTGGCAAAAGAGCTAGAGATAGAATGATGGCAGCTAATCTAAGGCTTGTTGTCTCCGTTGCAAAAAAATATCAAAATCAAGGGCTTGAATTATTAGACCTTGTCCAGGAAGGAGCTATTGGCCTTGAAAGAGCTGTTGATAAATTTGATCCAGCAATGGGATATAAATTCTCAACTTATGCTTACTGGTGGATTAGGCAAGGAATGACAAGGGCTATTGATAACAGTGCAAGAACAATCCGTTTGCCTATTCACATAAGTGAAAAACTATCCAAAATGAGAAGAGTCTCTAGAGAATTGTCACATAAATTTGGTAGACAACCTACCAGATTGGAAATGGCAACGGAAATGGGAATTGATCAAAAAGATTTAGAAGATTTAATTTCGCAAAGTGCTCCTTGTGCTTCCTTAGATGCCCACGCAAGAGGCGAAGAAGATAGAAGTACTCTTGGTGAACTCATACCTGATCCAAACTGTGAAGAGCCTATGGAAGGTATGGATAGAACTATTCAAAAAGAGCATTTAGGAACTTGGCTTTCTCAATTAAATGAAAGAGAACAAAAAATAATGAAGCTTAGATTTGGCCTAGATGGTGCAGAACCATTAACACTAGCAGAAATAGGAAGACAAATTAATGTTTCACGAGAACGAGTAAGGCAACTAGAAGCTAAAGCAATATTAAAACTAAGAGTAATGACAAATCATCAAAAAGCAGCTTAACCAAATTGATAAAATTTACTGTAATTTTATTATATTTATTTTCAATTTTTCTAATATCAATAGTTTTTAAAAAATATAATGAAGATAGCAGAGAAATCGTCAGAAAAATAATACATATTGGAATAGGACCTTTAATACCAATTGCTCAATTTTTAAAAATTAATCAAAACTCTGCTCTAATTTTTACAGGGATTGTTTCATTAATGGTTTTCATCAATTACACCTATAAATTATTTCCAACAATAGAGGATGTTGAGAGAAAGAGTTATGGAACATTATTTTATTGTCTGAGTTTATTTATTTTGATTTATCTTTTCTGGAATAAAGATCCATATGCATTAATTACTGGATTTTTCATAATGACTTTTGGTGATGGATTAGCTGGGTTAATAGGAAAAAGCCAAAACTCAAAGAGTTGGTTTTTTTTGAAACAAAAAAAATCTTTTTTTGGAACTATGACAATGTTTTTAACAAGTTTGATAGTAGTTTGCTCAATAGGATACTCCCAACAAGATAGTTTAAATTTAAATTATTTTACAATAGCTTTTTTTGCGACTTTGCTCGAACAATTTAGTGTTTTAGGAATAGATAATTTCATTGTTCCAATTTCTTCAGCATTATTATTTAATTTTTTTATAACTAACTAAGTGAATTGTATAAAATAGCAAGTAATTCTTTTGTAGTTTCTATATCTATGCATGCATCTGTAATGCTTCTGCCAAACTGGAGATCCTCTCTTTTTAAAAGTTTTTGATTTCCCTCCTTCAAATGACTTTCAAGCATAACACCTAAAATATTTTTTTCACCATTGCTAATTTGAGAAGCTATATTTTTTAGAACTTCCGACTGTTTTCGGAAGTCTTTATTGGAATTACCGTGACTACAATCAATCATCACTTTGTGTGGAAGATTACATTGCTGCAATTCAGATGAAATTCTTTTAACGTATTCACTTTCAAAATTTGGTCCTTTTGAACCACCCCTTAAAACTATATGTCCATCTGGATTTCCCGTAGTATTAACAATAGAAGCCATTCCACTTTCATTTACACCTAAGAAATGATGCGATTTTGAAGCTGACTGCATTGCATTCATTGCAGTATTAAAAGAACCATCAGTTCCATTTTTAAAGCCTATGGGCATTGATAATCCTGATGCCATTTCCCTATGAGTTTGACTTTCAGTAGTCCGCGCACCTATAGCTGTCCAACTTATTAAATCGGCAATGTATTGAGGGACAATTGGATCTAGTAATTCTGTAGCAGAAGGTATGCCACGAATTGCTAGATATGAAAGCAAACTTCTTGCCCTACGTAAACCAGTATTTATATCATAAGAATCATCTAGATGAGGATCATTTATTAATCCCTTCCATCCAATAGTTGTTCTTGGCTTCTCAAAATATACTCTCATTATTATTTCTAATTTATCTTTATAAATTTCTCGAAAGTTTTGAATATATTTTGAATATTCCTTTGCAGCCTCTAGATCATGAATTGAACATGGACCCACAATTACTAAAAGCTTCTGATCATTATGATGCAAAATATTTTGTATCGATCTTCTTGTTTTAGATACTGTATTAGCAGAGGCGTGATCTAAAGGTATATCATTATGTAATCTGCTTGGAGGTATTAATGGACGTGTTTCAACAACATGTAAATCAGATGTCTTTTCTAAAGCTGAATTATTTGATGATGTCGTCATTGATTAATTAAGAAGTTTGAATATTTAAAAAAGCATTTATGAATACTCTCCTTTTCAATATTAAAAATAACAATAGATTAGGCATTAAACCTTACTAATGAAGAATTTGGAAACATTGCTAAAAGATTACGCAGATCACGTAGCTGAAAGAGCTAGCAAAGGTATACCTCCTTTACCTTTAAATGCTGAGCAAACAAATTGTATTACAAAATTATTGGAACAAGATAGTACTTACGATATTTCTTATTTACTTGATTTACTAATAAATAGAGTACCACCAGGAGTTGATGAGGCTGCTTATGTAAAAGCAAGCTGGCTTACAGCTATTGTTAATTCCGAAAAATATTGCAAATCAATTAATCCCGAAAAAGCAATTGAAATACTAGGAACAATGATAGGCGGATATAATGTAAATTCTTTGGTTGAAATACTGAAAAGTGAAAATAGTTTACTTGCTAAAAAAGCGGCAGAAGTTTTAAAAAATATTATTCTTGTTTACGACTCAGCTAATGAAATTTATGAATTATCTCAAAATAATTTTTATGCAAAAGAGGTTGTAAATAGTTGGGCAAATGCGGAATGGTTCAAAAATAAAAAAGTACTGCAGAAAGAGATTACTTGTTTAGTATTTAAAGTTGACGGTGAAACAAATACAGACGACTTATCTCCAGCTGTACATGCAACAACACGCCCGGATATTCCAATGCATGCATTAGCTATGTTGGAATTTAAAAAACCTGATGGACTAAAAATTCTTGATAATTTAAAAAAACAAAATTTACAAATAGCTTATGTTGGAGATGTTGTTGGAACAGGTAGTTCTAGAAAATCTGCTATTAATTCACTCATTTGGCATATAGGAGAAGATATTGCTTTTGTTCCAAACAAAAAAACAGGTGGAATAATAATTGGTAGCAAAATAGCCCCAATTTTCTTTAATACTGCACAAGATTCTGGAGCTTTACCAATAGAAGCTGACGTATCTCAAATGAAAACAGGAGATATTATTAAAATATATCCTTATGAAGGCATTATTAAAAAAATTGAAAAAGATTCAAATACTGAAAAATTAATTAGCAAATTCGACTTGTATCCATCAACTCTTACTGATGAAATTCAAGCTGGCGGAAGAATTAATCTAATGATTGGAAGATCCCTTACAGACAAAATTAGAAATAAATTAGATTATCAACCTAGTGAAATATTTACCAGACCACAAAATCCAACCGAAAGTAATGCCGGCTTTACTCAAGCTCAAAAAATAGTAGGCAAAGCATGCGGTTTAGATGGAGTAAGGCCAGGAATGACCTGTGAGCCAATTATGACCACAGTTGGTAGTCAAGATACTACTGGGCCAATGACTAGAGATGAGCTAAAAGAACTAGCTTGTTTAGGATTTACTGCAGATTTAGTGATGCAAAGTTTTTGTCATACAGCTGCGTATCCTAAACCAGTAGATCTAGTTACCCATAAAGAATTACCTGATTTTATATCTCAAAGAGGTGGAGTAGCTCTTAAGCCTGGAGACGGCATAATTCATAGCTGGCTTAATAGAATGCTGCTCCCTGATACTGTTGGGACAGGTGGAGATAGTCATACTAGATTTCCTCTTGGCATTTCATTTCCTGGAGGCTCGGGCATTGTTGCCTTTGCCGCTGCAATAGGATCAATGCCATTAAATATGCCAGAATCCGTACTGATAAAATTTAAAGGAGAATTATTACCGGGAATTACTCTTAGAGATTTAGTTAATGCAATCCCTCTCTTCGCAATTAAAAAAGGACTCTTAACTGTTGAGAAAGAAAATAAGAAAAATATATTTAACGGAAAAATTATGGAGATTGAGGGATTACCAAACCTAAAACTTGAACAAGCTTTTGAACTTACTGATGCTACTGCAGAACGCTCATGCGCTGGAAGTACCATACTTTTATCCCAAGAAACTGTGCAAGAATACTTAAGAAGCAATATTTGCTTGCTAGAAAAAATGATCGAAAGCAATTATGAAGATTCAAAATCAATTTTAAGAAGAATCAATGATATGAAAAATTGGTTAAAAAAACCATCATTAATTCAACCAGATTCCAACGCTCAGTATGAAGAAATCATTGAAATTGATTTAGCAAAAGTAACACAACCTATAGTTGCTTGCCCTAATGATCCAGACAATGTAGAAGAAATCACTAATGTTGCAAATACAAATATTGACGAAGTTTTTATAGGTTCTTGCATGACAAATATTGGTCATTATAGGGCAGCTGCAAAAGTTCTTGAAGGTGTAAAAAATTTAAAAGCTAAATTATGGATTTGTCCACCAACAAAAATGGATGAAGAAACTTTAAAAGCTGAAGGTTATTATAAAATATTCGAAGATTGTGGTGCAAGATTAGAGTTGCCAGGTTGTTCTTTGTGTATGGGTAATCAAGCTAGAGTAGATGAAGGTTCAGTAGTATTTTCTACTAGTACAAGAAATTTTGACAATAGACTTGGCAAGAATGCGCAAGTATTTTTAGGGAGTGCAGAATTAGCAGCAGTTTGTGCACTGCTTGGAAAAATACCTGAAAAAGAAGAATATCAGGATATTACTAAAAATAAAATTAATCCATATTCAGAGGAACTTTATCGTTATCTTCAATTTGATGAAATACACGATTTCAGCTTGTCAAAGTAATCATGGACTATGCCAAACTTTATAAAAGATAATATTCAAAAAACAAGTAATAATTCTTCTCGCAGTATCAAAAAATTATTAAAACAAAGATCTTTAGTAGTTGCATTTTCGCTCTTATTAACAGGTTTAGGAGCCTCAATTACAAGCATATTTTTTAAAACTGGAATCTACTTTATTAATAATTGGAGATTAGCTTTACTAGACCAATTCCAATCTATTGCGGTCTTACCTATTTTTGGAGCTCTAGGAGGAGCCATTGCAGGGTATTTGATCAAAAACATAGCACCTGCTGCAAAAGGTTCAGGTGTTAGTCAAATAATGGGGTTCTTAAGGCATAAAAAAGTTCCAATGAATTTAAAAGTAGGATTAGTAAAGCTCATATCAGGAATTATTGCTATTGGTAGTGGATTCCCTTTGGGTCCAGAAGGTCCATCAGTGCAAATGGGAGGATCAGTAGCTTGGCAAATGGCCAAGTGGCTCAAAGCTCCTACAGCCTTCAGGAGAGTAATAGTAGCTGCAGGAGGTGGTGCTGGAATAGCTGCAGTATTTAGCGCCCCATTAGGAGGGTTTGTCTATGCAATAGAAGAGTTATTAAACTCTGCTAGACCAGTAATTTTGCTATTAGTAGTAATCACAACTTTTATTGCAGATTCATCTGCTGATATTATTCAAGCCTTGGGTTTAGATCCTAAAGCAGGAGGCTTTGATTTTAACCTTGGATTTTTAATCCAAAAAGAATATGACCCATCAGTTTTTTTCTTACCTATAGATTTTATTTACCTAGTTTTACTAGGAATTATTATTGGAATCTTTGCAGAATTGTATAGCAAATATGTTTTGTTAATGCAAAATCTTGGGAAAAAGTGGTATAAAAATAAATTTGTTTTAAAAATGAGTATCTGTGGACTTATTTTAGGAAGTATCTATTCTTTTTTACCCAGTACATTTCATAATTTAGATGAGTTACAGAAAATAATAGCTGAACAAAATACAAGTATTGGAATTGCTTTATTAGCAGTTTTAGTATTATTTATCACGACAGGTTTAGCTGCAGCATCTGGAGCTCCTGGAGGGTTGTTCTATCCAATGCTTACTTTAGGAGGGTCAATCGGACTAATAATGGGGAGCTGGGTGGAAATTGCGACAGGGCATGCACCAAGTACATACATTTTTGCGGGAATGGGAGCTTTCGTAGCAGGATGTTCGAGAACACCAATAACAGCAATGTTTTTAGCTTTTGCTTTAACAAAAAATTTATTAATAATGAAACCTGTCTTAATCAGCTGCATTACCAGTTTTTTGATAGCAAGAGCTTTTAATGAAGAATCAATTTATGAAAGACAAATACAAATAGAATTAGAAGACTAAGAAACTATCCTCAATCAAAAACAGCAGTTTTGCTGTTATAAACAAATACTTGATGATTCAGATGTAATCTAACCGCTCTAGCTAAAGCTATTCTCTCAATATCTCTCCCTTTTCTAATCAAATCATCAACTTCATCCCTATGACTTACATTAACTGTGCATTGCTCTATTATCGGCCCTTCATCAAGATCTTCAGTAACGTAGTGAGCTGTAGCACCGATTAATTTAACACCTCTCTTCCATGCTCGATGATATGGTTGCCCGCCCTTAAATGCAGGTAAGAAAGAATGATGAATATTTATTATTGAAGAAAAGTTTTTTAAAAAAGAGTTACTCAAAATTTGCATATATTTAGCTAGTACAACAAGGTCAATTTCATATTCTTTTAATAAATTTAAAAATTGATCTTCAACAATAGATTTATCAGTGTTAAAGGTATCAATATAGACAAATTTTGCATTAAAGTCATTTGCAATATTTTCAAGATCAGAATGATTTGAAATTATTAACGGGACTTTCATGTTGAGTTCACCATTTCTCACGCGCCAAAGTAAATCAATCAAACAATGATTTTGTTTGCTCACGAAAATAGCAACATTTGGAATTTCATCAGAATAATTTACGTTAAATTTTCCATTGACTTCATCTGCAATTTTTTCAAATTCTGTATAAATTTCATTCCTATTAAAAGATAGCTTTTTACTATTCCATTCAATTCGACTAAGAAACAAACCTGCATCTTGATCTGTATGATGATCAGAATGTTTTATATTACCACCGTAATTTGAAATCCAACTTGTAAGTAAACTTACAAGGCCAGGGCGATCGGGACAAACAATTTTGAATATAATTGAGGGATGTTCCAAAAAATCTTTAACTATTAAGTCCAATAAGAAAGTATACCTAATATATCAATGAAAAGCTTAAAAGAAAATTTTCAAAAAGTACACATAGTTATTATTGGATCAGGGATTATTGGAAAATTTAATGCCCTAGAATTATCGGAATTAGGTTTCCAAGTATCGATAATAGATCCAAATCAACTCCAAAATAGTAGCAATGCAGCTTTAGGTTTATTAATGGGTAATATGTATCAAAAAAGAAGAGGTAGAAGCTGGGATCTCAGGAAAAAAAGCATTGAACTATGGCCACAATGGATTACTTTACTACAAAAATTTAATTGTAAATTAAATATCGAAAAACCATTAATACAACTAACTGATAATGAAGAAAAGTTTAAAAAATTAGAGAAATTTGTCTATGAAAATAATGATCTTAACTTAGAAATTCTAAAAAAAGACTCAATATTTATTAATAATATAAATAAAACATTCCAAACAAAAAACATAAAAGGTATGATTTCTTTCAAAGATGGAAGAATTAATGCTTTGTTGTTACTTAAAACATTAGATAAATATTTAAAACATAAAAAAGTAAATTTTTTAAAACAAGAAATAATACAAATCAGAAAATCAAACAATCAATGGATCTCGAGAACAAATAATAATGAAAACATCAAATCTGACTTGGTTATTTTATGTAATTCTTTAAAAGCAGTTGATCTAATAGATAACCAATCTCACAACATCAAATTAAAACCTGTTTTAGGTCAAGCTATGGAAATTGATATAAATGATGAAGAAGTTGATTTATTATCGTTGCCAAAACAATTCAACATAAATGGTAAAAATTTAATTCCAAAATCAAAAACTAAGTTAATTATTGGATCAACTGATGAATATAGTATTAAGCCAGAAGAAAATACATTTGAAAAACTCACAAATTTTCTCGATAAGAAACCAAATTGGCTGATGAAAGGAAAAATTTCTAAAAAATGGTTTGGAGTAAGGTCAAGACCAGATGGTGAACCTTCTCCAATAATGAAAAATCTTGAAAATGGACTAATTATATGTACAGGTTTTTATAAAAATGGATTTTTACTGGCTCCGGCTTGTTCTAAATGGGTTGCTAATGAAATTAAAAATTACCTTTCTTAATCTTTTGTTTCGGTAAAGTCTGCATCAATTACATCATCTCCTCCTTTTTCATTTGAATCACTCTGATCAGGACCGCCCGCCGCACCAGGTGATGGTGGCTGATTGCCTGGTTGCTGATAAACAGATGAACCAACAGCATAAAGTTCTTGCTGAAGTTCTTCAAGAAGTTTTTTCATTGATTCATAATCTTCTTTTGAAGTTGCCTCTTTTAAAGCATTACTTTTTTCTTCAACTTTAGACTTTGCTGCAGCGTCAATTTTATCCCCCAACTCACCTAGTTGCTTTTCTGTCTGATATACAAGTGTTTCAGCTTGATTTTTTAAATCAATTTTTTCTCTTTTTTCTTTATCAGCAGATGCATTTGATTCAGCATCTTTTACCATTTTATCTACTTCATTATCAGATAAAGTTGAAGCACCAGTAATAGAAATACTTTGCTCTTTTCCACTTCCTTTATCTTTAGCAGTGACACTAAGAATTCCATTTGCATCAATATCAAATGTAACTTCAATTTGCGGAACGCCTCTTGGTGCTGAAGGTATACCATCCAATCTAAAAGTTCCTAAACTTTTGTTATCAGAAGCCATTTCTCTCTCACCCTGTAAGACGTGTATTTCAACATTTGTTTGACCGTCTACAGCAGTTGAATATGTTTCAGATTTCTTCGTAGGTACTGTAGTATTTCGATTTATCATTTTTGTCATAACTCCGCCTAGAGTCTCAACACCTAGAGAAAGTGGGGTAACATCGAGCAACAAAATATCTTTAACCTCTCCTGCTAAAACCCCTCCCTGAATTGCAGCTCCGACAGCTACTACCTCATCAGGATTAACAGTTTGATTTGGTTCTTTACCAATTATTTTTTTAACTAAATCTAAAACAGCAGGTATTCTAGATGAGCCTCCCACCATAACAACTTCATCAATTTCACTAGTAGAAATTTTTGCATCACTTATAGCTCTCTCAACTGGGGTCTTACACCTATCAATTAAAGAAGCTGCTAATTCCTCAAACTTTGCTCTTGTGAGGTTTAAATCTAAATGTTTTGGTCCTTCGGGCGTCGCTGTAATAAAAGGTAGATTTATTTCACTTTGCGTAGCATTTGAAAGCTCTATTTTTGCTTTTTCTGCTGCTTCAGTCAATCTTTGCAAAGCTTGCTTATCTTGTCTTAGATCAATTCCCTCATTTGATTTAAAAGTATTAGCTAAGTGATCTACAATACATCTATCAAAATCATCACCACCTAAATGTGTATCTCCAGATGTAGATAGAACTTCAGTTACGCCATCACCAGCTTCAATAACTGAGACATCAAATGTTCCTCCCCCTAAATCAAAAACAAGAATTTTTTCATTTTCTTTATCCAAACCATACGCTAAAGCTGCAGCGGTTGGCTCATTAACAATTCTGAGAACTTCTAAACCTGCAATCTTTCCAGCATCTTTCGTAGCCTGTCTTTGGGAATCATTAAAATAAGCTGGAACTGTAATTACAGCCTGTGTAACTTTTTCACCAAGGTATTTACCAGCATCATCTGCTAATTTTCTTAAAACTTGAGAACTTACCTCTTCAGGAGAAAACTGCTTATCCAAAATTGGGCATTTTAATTTGACACTGGAACCAGATTTTTCAACAGAATAACTAACTTCTTTAGATTCTTCATTAACTTCATCAACCCTTCTACCAACAAATCTTTTTGCAGAATAAAAGGTATTTTCAGGGTTCATTACAGCTTGTCTTTTTGCTATTTGTCCAACAAGCTGATCTTGATTTTTTGTATATGCAACAACTGATGGAGTAGTTCTGAAACCCTCAGCATTTGCTATTACAGTAGGTTTACCACCTTCCATTACAGCGACACAACTATTAGTTGTTCCTAAATCGATTCCTACAACCTTACCCATGGGTAAATTTTCTATGTTAGTTATTCTCCATAATCGGTCA
>CACGBT010000009.1 GCA_902571335.1 uncultured Prochlorococcus sp.
AGCCAAATCGCTTCTTTCCTTCAAGTCGAATTTACAACAAGCTCCACAATTTTCTATACATGTCCATGATTTCATAATTTAATTCAATCTTGTAACGTATCAGTACAGTTTCATCATTTATTTGTAAAAATAGTATCACAAAACATATTCATTAATCATGGCAACACTTATTCCTTTGGCTGTAGTTGCGTTAGCAGGACCAGCAATTATTGCTCTTGTTTTTTATCGTAAATAAAAGAAATTCTTTTTGGTGACTTATCTGGAGGGTGTTTATTGGGATTTAGATGGG
The DNA here is from genome assembly GCA_902571335.1 of uncultured Prochlorococcus sp. GTDB lineage: Bacteria > Cyanobacteriota > Cyanobacteriia > PCC-6307 > Cyanobiaceae > Prochlorococcus_A. Next base: position 290 of record CACGBT010000009.1, read on the forward strand.
ACCATCGCAAATACAGAATTAGAGGCCCATTTACCTGCTTTTAATAAAGCATTTAATGACCTTGGCATTGATTGGAATTGGGATGCTAATACATACATAAAACTTCTGAAGATAAATGGGGGCAAAAATAGGATTGCTTATTACGCTAAATATAATGATGATAATTTCTCAGAAGATTTAATTCTCAAAATTCATGAAACAAAGCAGTTTCATTATTTAGAAATTATAAAAAAAAATTGCGTTAGTTTGAAAACTGGTGTTTTTAGATTAATAAATGAATTACATAGAAAAAAAGTAAGACAATTTATTGTTACTTCAAGTTCAAGAATTCAAGCCAATCTTCTTGTTGATTATCTTTTTAATGGCTTGAAGCCTTTTGAGTTCATTATTTCAAGCGAAGACGTTGAATTAAAGAAACCAAATCCATTACCATATTTAAAGGCTGTCCAATTAAGTGGTATAAACAAAAACAACTCAATTGTTTTTGAAGACTCCAATCCAGGATTGAAATCTTCCTTGGCAGCTAACTTGCCAACAATTTTTGTTCCCTCAAATATCCCAATTGTTCTTGAGGAAAATATTAAATTAGATTGTATTTTAGACAGTCTTGGTGATCAGAATAATGTGGCAAATGTAATCAAAGGACCTAAACTAAAAAAATCATACATTGACTATAACTTTCTAAGTGATTATTTAGTGTCTTTTAGTAATGCAAAAAACTAATTTTTCAAGAATTACCTACCAGTTAAATAATTTATTTTTTGGTTTTCTAAGTGATACTTGGAGAACAAAATCTATTGGTCTAATTTCTGTTTTGACAGGTTATTTTTTGTTCGCAAATTTTATTACAAAATTTATATCTGAAGGTAAAAATGAGTTAATAATGGTCCCAATAATCATTATTTTTATTGAAATCATTATAAGAATTAAACCTGCCGCAAGTTCAAAGTTTTATAATCTATGGACCGTAGTTGATAAATTAAGAATTGGTGCAATTTATGCCGTTATACTTGAAGCATTTAAATTAGGATCTTAAAAGCTACTCTTCTTCTTCTTCCTCAATAGGATAAACAAATCCTTGAGCTTTCCCAGTTAAAACTGATTTACCTAAAGATATAGCTTTTTGAGCTGCTATTGCTGCTTTTCCTTTCCAAACAGCGTGCCTTTGGTTCCTTTTGCTCTTTGATTTTTTCTTCTTTGGTACAGCCATTCTGTTTCTTTATTTCCATATAATAATATAACCTTTAACTGGTTATCTCCAAAACTTTTGAGTATATTTTGTTTATATACGTCAATTTTTTAAATAAGCATATATGCTTTATTAATCACTTATAAAGATTAGTGTTTAGATCAAAATTCTCATATTCAGATTCTAAATCAAGTTATTCGGATCTTCTAGAAGATATAGAGACGGGGAAAATAGAATCAATATTTTTCTATCCAAGGCAGAGAGAAATTGATGTTCTGTATAAAAATGGAGATAAATTTAAAATACCTATCCTTTACAACGATCAATTAATCCTTGAAAAGGCTACTGAAAATAAAGTAGAACTAACTATTAACAATAGTAGAAAAGAAGCCTCAGCTGCTAATTCATTCGCATCAATAAGTCTTTTCCTGATTTTCATATTAGCGATAGTTTTAATCTTGAGGAGTACATCAAAATTGGCCTCCAGAGCTTTTGGTTTTACCAAAAATCAATCTAAATTTGTAACTATTGATGATGTAGAAACGAGATTCGATGATGTAGCTGGCGTCCCTGAAGCCGCAGAGGAATTAAAAGAGGTAATAACATTTTTGAAAGAACCAAAGAAATTTGAAAATCTTGGAGCGAAAGTTCCTAAGGGAGTTCTTCTAATAGGCCCACCAGGGACAGGAAAAACATTATTAGCTAAAGCAATTGCTGGTGAATCAGGAGTACCTTTTCTCTCAATATCGGCTTCAGAGTTTGTAGAACTTTTTGTTGGTGTTGGAGCAAGCCGAGTTCGTGATCTGTTCTCTAAGGCTAAGGAAAAATCTCCTTGTATAATTTTTATTGATGAAATTGATTCCATTGGTAGGCAAAGAGGGTCTGGGATCGGAGGTGGAAATGATGAAAGAGAACAAACCCTTAATCAGCTTCTAACTGAATTAGATGGTTTTGCTGATAATTCTGGGATTATTGTTTTAGCAGCAACAAATAGACCAGATATTTTGGATGCAGCATTATTAAGACCAGGTAGATTTGATAGGAAAATTGAAGTAATGCTTCCAGATTTAGATGGAAGAAAAAAAATTCTTTCAGTTCACTCACTTTCCAAACCACTTTCAAGCGAGGTTGACTTAGGATATTGGGCTTCTAGAACAGTCGGATTTTCGGGAGCAGATCTTGCAAACTTGATGAACGAGAGTGCTATTCACTGTGCAAGAGACGAATCTAAATTAATCAATGATCTTCATATAGAAAATGCTCTTGATAAAATTACCATTGGCCTGAGAAGCTCATTAATAACTTCTCCTAATATGAAAAAAATTATTGCTTATAACGAAGTAGGTAGAGCAATTGTATCTGCTGTGAGAAATGGAATTGAATCAGTTGATAAAATTACGATTTTACCTAGATCTGGATCTATAGGAGGATATACAAAAATATGCCCTGAAGAAGATGTAATTTCTAGTGGATTGATTTCAAAAAAATTATTATTTTCAAAAATTGAAATTGCTCTAGCTGGAAGAGCAGCAGAAACGATAGTTTTTGGTGAAGGTGAAATTACACAATGCTCCATAAATGACATCTCTTATGCGACAAATATCGTAAGGGAAATGGTTACAAAATATGGATTTTCAATTATTGGTCCAATTTCAATGGATTCTGATAATAATGAAATGTATTTAGGGGATGGATTATTTAGAAGAAAGCCTCTCATAGCAGAAAATACCAGTTCTAGAATAGATAATGAAATCATAAATATTTCTAAAATTTCATTAAATAATTCAATAAAAATATTGAAAAAAAATAGAGTCTTATTAGATAAATTAGTTGATATACTTTTAAATCAAGAAACTATAGATAAAAAAGTTTTTAAATTAACAACTTCTAAATTGTTGAAAGTTTGATTTAATTGCTTTAAATTAAAAAAAATACTTTCTTGATAATTAAAAACAATACAACGAAGTTATTAGTTACACTCTCATTTTTACTTATTCTTCCATTTGTACAAAAACAATGGTTTAATTTGTATTCACTCAATATTAATGATATTTCCTTTTATTTAATCCTTTACTATTTGAGCGGAGCAATATGTCCATCTTTGGTGTATATAAACTCTTTAAAAAACTATACAGATTATAGTTTTACTAAGGATAAAATCCATAGTAAAACTATAATTAAAGGAAAAAGATTATTATTCTTAGTAGCAATAAATTTAATATTTCTCTCTTTCTTAATAGCTGATTATATATATATAAATTTTGATCTTATAATTAATTTATTTCTTGAAGGAATTAATGTCCCAAAACCGGATATTCCACAGTTATGTTTTTTCATATTTTTAATTTCTATCCTATTAATTTTTAAGAAATCTAGGTTTATTTTAAAAAAAATAATATTGGTAAATTTTATTTTGATTTCTCTCTATCTTTGGCATCTTCAAATTATTAATATTAGTGTTGATGATCAGTTTCATATTTATAGATATTTTGGTTTAAATGACCTAAATTTAATTAATCTTTTTATCCTAGTCGCAATAGAAATTTCTTTTTATACGTGGTCCTTTTTATCATATAAAACTAATTTGAGCGATTGGATCGTGCCAAAACCTCAAAAAGGGGATGTTATCCCCTTTTTGAATATATTTATTTTCTATTTTTTTATAATTATTTACTACTCATTACTTACTTAAATGTTTCTAATCCTCCTATAGCGCAGAAAAATATTCCTTACTACCTTTTGGGTCCTCTAACATTGTTTTCTCCCCGGGGGTCCAGTTTGCTGGACACACTTCATCGGGGTTTGCCGCAACGTATTGATAGCCTTGAAGAATCCTTAGCGTTTCATCAACATTTCTACCTACAGGAGCCTTGTTAACAGTCGTATGCATAACTACTCCTTCGGGATTGATAAGAAATAAACCTCTATCAGCCTCCCCATCATCATTTAGAACATTGTAAGCCTGGCAAATTTCTCTTTTTAAGTCAGAAACTAACGGATAGTTAATATCACCTATACCACCTTCATTTCTTGGGGTTTGTATCCAAGCCAAATGACAGTGCTTGCTATCAACTGATACACCAAGTATTTCCGTATTAAGTGCCGAGAAATCTTGGTATCTATCACTAAATGCAGTAATTTCAGTTGGACATACAAATGTAAAATCTAGTGGGTAAAAGAATAGAACAACCCATTTACCTCTTAGACCTGAAAGTGTAATCTCCTTAAACTCTTGATCATATACTGCTGTAGCACTAAAGTCTGGTGCTTCTTGGCCTACTTTTAAGCTCATGAAAAATTTGTCCTTATTTAAATTATTTATGGTCTGTTTGACCGTAATAAGTATTATAATTTTATTAATAATGAATTAGCAAGTTTTTTTTTAATTCGATGAAATGGCATTATTCCTTTACTAGGAAATTTACAATTTTGAATCACAATAAACTTTTAAAAAATCTCAAAAAGGAGTTAATTAAATATCCCATTAACAGGCTTGACAATAAAAATTCGAATTAAAAGAAATTTTATTTTATTTAAGATTCCTTAAAATTTAACTCTCTATAATTAGAAATATTCTTTTTTAATATTTTTAATTATGGCTAAATATATTGAAAGACTAAAGGAAAAAGTTAAAATAAAAAAATTTGATTCTAATCAGCCAATCGGAGCTTGGATTTTCGTTGCAATTTTGAATATAGTTGGATTTGCGGGTTATTTTTACTTAAAGGTAAATCATATACAACTAGGTAGTTAAAAACTTATCTTATTTCCTTCTTAATTGAGCGACAAAAATTTTTTAGTCTTTCATTCCTCGTTAAGTCAGGTAAAGTCCATATTGATTCTGTCTCAGGTAATGGATCTTTGCTCCATTCTTTGAATTCTTCCATTATCGAATCATTATTTAATTTTGATGTATACTTTTTTCGTTTTTTTAAATATTTTCTTATCACTGTAAGATTTGCCTTAATATATTCCCTCATAAAAAATAATTATGCTTATATTAATTTATCATTCAGGAAGTTCTTATTTAAAGAAAAGATTAATTAGACATTTTGAACTGCTTGAAAAAGTCCAAAAGAATAACCTCCAATTAAGATCCATCCAAGTACGCTTGATATTATTGTAGATCTTCTATTATGTCTCCTTAAAGCTGATTCAATCATTTCACTAACTTCATCTCTACTAAGGTAATCTTTCTTGGAGTTTTTTTTCATTTTTTTTCTTTTTACAATAAACGAATTTATAAGAAACTGAGCTTAAGATATTTTCATATAAGTAAAAGTTTTATTTTTGATGATTTTATAAATATTTTTTATATTTAGCATAAAAAATATAATGAAATTTTAAAATTATAATATAAAGTATTTGAATTGAAGGATCATAGCTTTTTATACAAATAATGAATATTAATGATAAATCTGTTTTAGAAATGCTTAATAAACTTATTGTTATTAATAGGCTAAATAAAAGTCAAATTCTTCAAATGGTTAATTTAGTTTCAATATCAAATGATATCAATGATTTAAAGGATAACTTGAAATGGGAAAGTTCTAAATCATTTAATAAAAATATTTAAAATGCATAAAACTCATTGTTTGATAATTATTAATACCTGAAATTTACATAAGAGATACTTAATAGTTAATTCAATTAATTAAGAGCTTTATAAATATTTTATATAAGCTATTCAAATAAATTTTTGATAGTAATTTTCCTTATAAGAAGCTTGCTCTTGATTACTGTAATTAAGTGTTGTTTTATTATCTTTGCTAAATGATTTAATTACTATTGTAGAAGTGATTATTATTATTAGTATTATTAGTAAATCTCCAACAGTAATCCCTCTCTCCTTTAGATTCATGATAAAACAGATATTTTGTTTAAATATAGCCTTTATTATTTAATAAACTAATATTTTTTACAAACGTGCTAAAAACATATGAAGGAAATATAAAAAGAATATAAAAATATTGAGACTATAACATTTTAAGTCATATAAAAAAAATAGATAAAGTCATTATATGGAAGTCCAAAAAAAAATTAGGAGTTCTAACACTCCTTATTTTTTCTCTAAAGAGATGATTATCACAAAAAAATCACTTAACGAAAATCAACTCAAATTTACTTATCAAAAACAGTTAATCTCAGATCTAGATAATAAGCACAAGGAATGGTCAAAATCGATTAGCAGTAAATTTTAAAAGCTTTCATTTATTATATTTAAAAGTTTATTTCTTTTAATTGTATTTTTTTCTTCCCAATTAAATGTTACTTCATCATTAATGATAGGTTTTGCTTCATAAGCTAGATACCAAAGAATAAATCCGACAGGAAATAATAAAATATGCATAGCAAAATTAGTTGACTTAAATTAAATATAGTGCAACACTTATAATGTGCAAGTGTCACACTAATTTTTTTTTATTATGCCCTCTCCGAGGAAAAGAATTGGTTTTTTGCCAAGTGAAGAAGTTCATGAAATTATTGAAAAATTGTGTACAGCTAATGAGTTTAGTCAGTCAAAAGTCACAGGTTTATTGGTTGAGGAAGCGTTAAGGTCTCGAGGTGTGTTAAATGAATCTTATGGTCAAAATCCGAATAATAATAGGGATTTTACAAACTTTTCTTTTGACCACGAAACATTTTCTGAAAATAATAGTTCTTCACTTAATGTGGACGAATATGCAGTTAATAAAAAAGTATTATCTGATGATATCAAAATGATGCATGAATTTATTGAGTTTAAGTATTTTAAGAAAGTTATGAAGCGAAATAACAACATTATTGAATAAATTGTGTCACACTATTAATGTTTATATAAGAATGTTTTCAATGGAATTTAGAAATTAAACAGAGATAAATATTTTTTAATATTTATAGTCAATTTCTTAAATAAAGATCCAATATAAACTGAATCTTTAAAAATTAAGCGGACTAAATCCTCGTGGAGATATGAACCTTAGCCCGCTTTAAAAAAATAGCAATAAAAAAATATATATACAATATTTATGTAATTTTACTTTTGATTTAAAATTAGAATATAAAAACTTCAAATATTAATGTCAGTAAGTGAATTAAATGAAGATACACAGGATCAAATATGTGATCTTCTTGAAAATCTTCAGCAAATAGAGAAACTTAAAAATAAAGATATACGAATATTGCTTGATAAGATAGTCAGAAAATATGGAGGAAAAGTAGTAAATAAATGAAACGCTTATTAATCCCACTATCAGTTTTGCTTATTTTACCAATTGTTGTTCTTAACTCCCACTTGAATGATCAGAGAGAACTTACATTAACCTCAGAAAGCACTAGGGAATCTATCGATTTAGCAAAATACTTAAAAATAATGGTGTAGTTAGATATTCAGCATATTAGTGACCTAATTCCATTAAACAAAGTAAATTATTTGGAAAGCAAGCTTATAAAGAACTTAATGTAGTTGAATGTGCAAGAGATGGCATAAACAGTCAAACTCAATTATTCATTGAAAAAAAAAATTAAAGGGTTTCACCATTGGAAATTAATGGAAAACTAATTTTAGTTGTACTTTCACTAAAGGAGTTTTAAAAGTTGACTGGATTTAAAACTAAGGAATTTGTAAGAAGATTAATGGCTAGATATTAAAGGTTATTTCTTGAGTCCCTCTCATACAACCTCCAGCTGGATAACTAATTACTTTTTTGGATATTAATCCAATACTTATAGCAACTATTCCAATACCAAATACAGCTCTTGTTCTTTTGCTTGAGATGAGATATTTCATTAGGTATTTTTAATTATTAAATAGTAGGGATTTTTAGATTATTAAGTGGATTTTTTTGTAAAAAATTAAGATGTAAGAATAAATCTAAAATTTTTTAAAATAATTTTTAGAGATAAGATATCTTGAAAATCCTTAATCAATAAATGCTTGTGTATCTTTTTTTCAGTATTTTTAGTTTGTATTTGACAGACTTTTTATAATTTAAATGGAACTTTTCTTTTTTTTTATGAAAAATAAAGAATTTAATGTGACTCAAGGAATGGCTTTGTTACTTTTGAAGCCATTAAATTTACCCGCTAACTACGTCCTTAATCTCATAATTTATATAACTAACCCTAGTAACAATATTGGATACTAAGAGTCTTCCCAAACTGGTTTGGTTCTCCTCCAACCTTGAGCGATTAACTTTTTCCATTCATCTCTAGCTTTATCAACTTTAAGTTCTTCTCTGGCTGTCATAAGAGGTGGTTCTTTTCCTAAAACACCAAGAATTTTTCCAGAGTCAATAAACATATATTCAAAAAAATTATCTTTATTTTGATTATTCTTTGAAAACCTTTTAACCCTTGAACGATTCGAATTTATAAGCCAAAAAATTTCTGTCAATCTTAGTTATTTTATGTTTTCTCAATTGGAGCCATTGTTAATCCTTTGCTGAAGAGTTGCTCATGATATAGCTCTGCCTGTTCAAGATTACCTCTCCATACCTCTGCTGATCCTGTTTTGTCGACTTTGAGGGTTAGATCCCAGGCTCTTTTTTCTCTCATGTTTGGGATTATTGTTAAAAGACAATTTGCGACATGCTGAAAAGTATTAAAATTGTCATCAAGAACTATAACCCTTGCTTCTGGATATTTTGCTTTAGAATTTTTTGGATTTAAGACTGCGCCGAGTGAATTAAACATTATTGTCTTTAATAGTTTAATTAAATTAAAAATACTCCTATGTTCTTCAATTGAAAAGTATTGAAAATGTCTCGAGCGTGACTTGAACACGCGACCTGCGGGCTATGAATCCGCCGCTCTAACCAGCTGAGCTACCGAGACATGGGAATATTGTAAGGCATTGGTTGTACTTAATTACCATTTTGAAAATTTATTTGTTTATGGGCCTCATATATAGCAATTCCGCATGCTACAGAAAGGTTTAGACTTCTAACACCTTTTTGGTCATTGTTTCCAGTCTGTAAATTCGGCATAAATATAGATATTAAAAAGTCGCTTTTATTAATAATGGAATCTGGTAATCCTGAATCTTCTCTCCCAAAAAGCAAAATATCATCTTGCTTAAATTTAAAATCATTCAAGTAAAATCCATTTTTTTTACTAAAAGAAATTATTCTTTTTGTTGATTTTGACGTTAAAAATCTTTCAAAATTCTCATACTTATTAACAGTAACTAGAGGCCAATAGTCTAATCCTGCTCTTTTTAAATATTTATCTTCTAGCTTAAAACCCAAAGGCTCTATAAGATTTAGAGGTATATTAAATGCGGCACATGATCTGGCAATATTACCAGTATTTTGTGGGATTCTAGGTTCAAAAAGAGCGACTTCCAATTTTAAGTAGGTATTTCAATACTTATTTCATCTATTTTGATTGCTCTGCCGTTTATTGCTAGCCAATTATCTCTTGATATTTTGGTTATTCTCTTTTGAAGTTCGCCGATTCTTTCAATATAAGTATTACCAATTTTATATTCAGACACTAGACTCCAACCTACTTGTTCTCCAACAATAATTGTTATGGTTTTTCTTTTCATTAAGAGACTTATAAGTGAATTCATTTTTCTTGACCATTCATTTTGTTCCTTGCCAATACTTTTCATAACGAATCCGCCAATCGAATCTATTAATAATGGACCTTCTTCTTTCCTTAATGTATTTAAAAGATCTGTCGTTTCTATTAATTTCCAATCTTTTGGCCTCCTTTTTCGATGTAGATTAATTTTATCTTGCCATTCTTTATCATCCAAATTGTTTTCGGATAAGGCAACATATGATAATTTTTTTACCTGCTTTGCAAGATGCTCCGCGAATTCACTTTTGCCACTTTTTGTCCCCCCTGTAATAAAAACTATATAAGATGAATATTTACTAATACTTAAGTTATTGGCATTCATAAATTCTCTATTATTTAGAGAAGTACCACCATGTTGCTAAAGGAATAATTGTGGCAGCAACTAACAAACCTATAACTATATAAGTAGCAGTTGAACTCTCAGTATCTTTTGATCTCATAGTGTTAAAATTTGGATCCACTACAGGGTTGTCAATAGATGAAGGCTGACTTTTTTCGTAATTTATAACAGTCTTCTGTTGAGTAACACCAAAATATTTATTTATGCTAGTAATTTCATTTGCATATGAAGTCGATGGGATAAGAATAAAAATTAAGCCAGTAAAGACAAGAGAAAATATATATTTATTGATGTTTAGGTGCATTTTAAAAGGTTTTGGTTAATTATATATTAAAAACCGTATTTTTGAGTAATTTTAAATGTACTAAACAATATAATATCTGCATAATTTAATTAGTAATAACATATTTAAAATATGGGATTTAATGGGAAATCATTAATATTAGTCGGTGCAATACTCTTTATTTTTCAGATAGCAAATTTCCTTTCAATAGAAACAATCACTCCTGAGCTTGAAAGAGCTCAAGTGTTAGCCGCAATAGCTTCATTAATTATTATTTTAATAGGTTTTTTATTTAAACAATTTGAACCATTAGCTGGTGATAAAGCTGCTTTAAAAGGAGAAAATAAGTTTCTCTTCGATAGAAACATGCCGGATGAAGTTATTGATGAACTTGCATGGGGTTCTGAAGCTATATTAACTTCTACAGCAGCAGCCGCAATATTAATCCACAATGATGGCGTTAATATATTGAGGAGGGGCATTACTTCAAGTAATGATTTTAAACCTGGGGAAACTTGTCTGAGATCTATAAAAGATATGAAATTAATATCATTGGCAAACACAAAATTTTATCCTGGAAGAGATGAATTTTTTAATTTTTGTGCTGAAATTCCATCTATCTTAGTTGTACCTATAAATAATAAGGCTTTTATATTAATAGGAGGCTGGAGTCCTAAGTGTTTTACGAAGTCTGATGAAAAATGGATTAATAACTGGTCCAAAAAAATTAATAATATTTTTTCAAAAAATAAAATTTAAAAATAAATTATTGATTTAACTCTTTTATCTTTTGCTTCAAAACTTACTGATTTAGTTTCTAGATTATAGTATGCATTTTCCGAATTTATTTCATATTTATTCTTATTATTATCATCTTTGATTGTATATCTTACGGGATTAAAAAATTCAATAATGTTATCTGATCTCATCTTGGCTTTTTCTGAATTTAAAATGATATTTTTATTTTCAAATCTTATATTTCCCTCTAATAGATAGTCAGTCTCATCTATATTCCAAATAAAATGATCTGCAAATAAATTATCCTCATCTTGCTTTAGGGTTTTTAATTTTACATTTCCGGTTAATATTAAAAGTTTATTGTTATCCGATAATGTAGATTTATCAGAATTAATAATATATTTAGTTTCTTCTCCGTTTAAAATATTTATGGTAGGTTTCTTTAATTCAAATCTTAGTTGATTATTATTATAAATTGAGTATGGACTAGTAATAGTATATAGTTTGTCTCCACTCTTAGAAAAAATATTCATATCTAAACTATTTATTTTTTGTATTAATTTATTTTCATCAATTACATTTGAGGCACAACCAAGAATTAAGAATGGAAGGAAAATTATAAACCTATAAATGTTGTTCATACTCCAGCTTATTTATGATTGGATTGGGTTTAGGAAGACTTGCGTTACTAACTAATAATCCCCAACTTAATTGTTGTTTCCAAGGAATTTCTTCTTTGTATATCAAACCAAGTTGTTCATTAATTTTTGTTGATAATTCGGGTAATAAAGGTAGTAATAATAATCCTATTATTCGGGTACTTTCTAAAACGTTATAAATAATTTCTTTAACTAAAGGAACATTATTCTTCTCTTTTATTAACAGCCATGGCTGATTATCATTCAAATACAAATTTGTATTAATTGCTAGGCTAAGTACTTCATTAGCTGCTATATCTAATTTGTAGTTATCAAAATTATAAATATAGTTTTCGACAGCAATTTTGGCAGAATTCTCTAGTTTATTTTCACTTAAAATTTTTTCACTATTTGGCACTTTATTATCAAACCATTTTCTGGACATAGATGATGTTCTATTTAATAAATTACCAATTGTATTAGCTAAGTCATTATTGATAATGTCAACAAATCTTTTATCTTGAAAATCTCCATCATTTCCTAGTGATATATCTTTAATGAGGTACCACCTTACAGGGTCATTTCCATATTTTGTAAGCAATAAATCAGGGTCAAGTACATTTCCCAAACTTTTACCCATTTTTTGCCCCTCTCTTGTAAGAAAACCATGACCAAAAACCTTTTTAGGAACTTTCATATTGGCAGAAATGAGCATTGCGGGCCAATATACAGCATGGAATCTCAGGATATCTTTACCAATAAAATGAACATCAGCTGGCCATCCTCCATTAATTGATTTTTCCAATGCATGTTCTGTCGCATCAGAGCTAATGGCGCTTACATATCCAAGTAAAGCATCAAACCATACATAAAAGGTATGGTTATCGTAATCAGGGACAGGAATTCCCCATGAGACATTCGTTCTTGAAATTGAAAAATCCTTTAAACCTCTAGATACAAAATTTATAATTTCATTCTTTCTTTCTGTTGGCTCTATAAAAGATGGTTCGTTGATTATTTTTTCAATTTCTTTTTGATATTTTGAAAGCCTAAAAAAGAGATTCTCTTCATTTTTCCATTCTAGATTTTTTTGATGTATCGGACACTTGTATGTTGATGAGTTTTCTGGATTATCTTTAAATTCTTCACAACCGACACAATACCAACCTTTTTGAACTCCCATATAGATATCATCTGATGCTTTTACTCTTTCATAAAATTCATTAACTACATATTCATGATTTTTTGAGCTTGTTCTTATAAATTTATCAAATGATATATTCCAATTTTTCCAATTATTATTAAAGACTTGTGAGATTTCATCACAATGTGATTTTGGTTCAATACCCTTTTCATTAGCTGTTCTTTGTATTTTCAAACCATGTTCATCAACACCAGTGATAAAAACAACATCTTCACCTGCAAGCCTTTTATACCTAGCTATTGAGTCACAAATTATTGTTGTATATACACTTCCTAAATGAGGTTTATCATTAACATAGTATAAAGGGGTAGTAATGACAAAAGTCATAAAGCTTTTTTTATTAATACTAACAGATATTTTTTAAACTAATAACAACCTATTATATTTATTCTCTTATTAATAAATAAACTCTAAAAGATTACTATCATTTATGATATATTTAACTTTATATGTTTTATTACTATATATTTCTATTGATACAAAAAGAGTAATAAGTATTTCTAGTGAATAATCTGGAAAATAAACCAATGCAATATTTTTTTTATGATTAATCCACTTAACGAATATTATTTTATAAAAAGCTTTTTTTTGATTCTTAAAAAATAATTTTAAATACTTTAATTTATCATTTTTAAATATATTATTATTCTCTGATTGTCTATTCTTTGAATAATCAATAATCTTAGATACAGAATCCTTACTTAAAGCTTCGTTATTATTAATTTTATTATAGACTTGCCTTTGTATAATTAAATCAAGGTATCTCCTTAATGGTGATGTACATTGTACATACATTTTAAGGCCTAGTGATTCATGGATTCCTGGCTTAGTAGTAATGTAACTTCTTCCCATAAATTGTTTTAATATTATATATTTAATATCACTATCATTGTATCTATTAAGTATTTCAGATGGATTGCAATTTAATTTTTGAATCCTGAATGCAGCTGCTAAATTATATTTATTTATAAATAAACTTGTTACATAACCCATTAATATCATTGATTCTGCAACTATAATTTGTGATATTGTTTTATCTAATTTAGTTAGTATAATCTTATCTTTATTTAATTTAATTTTACTATTAGGACTTTCAAAAATAATTGCTCCTTGTTTCTTTCTGAATTTAATACTTTTTTCTAATAAATTTTTAATCTCAATTAATTCTATTTCTTCTTTAGGTTCTATTTCTAATATTTCATTTGCATCTTCATATGTTAATTGATATTTTGGTTTTATTATTGCTTCAGTTATTTCATATTTATTTATTGATCCATCGTCATTGAATTCTATTGCTGCACTAATAGTTTCTGAAACTTTATTTTGAGCTAGATTTGCCTTTTCAAGAATATCTTTAGGGAGCATTGGGACATACTGATCAATTAAATATAAACTGCTATTTCTCTTTCTTGCATTTAAATCAACATCAGAGTCATGCAAAAACAGTTTGCATGGATTACTAATATGTATCCATAAATTTTTTTTATTTCCTTCTTTTATTTCTAATGAAACAGCGTCATCAACCTCATGTGGATCATCAGAGTCAATAATATATGTTTTTAAATTAGTTAAATCTTTCAAATATTTGAAATATTAATTATAGAGCCAACTATATTCAATATAAAATTATCCTTCAGGATTTACAAAGGGTAAAAGAGCTACAATTCTTGCTCTCTTTACAGCTAATGTAAGATCTCTTTGTTGTTTAGAAGTTAAACCTGTCATCCTTCTTGGTAGGATTTTGCCCCTCTCAGTTATGAATTTTTTTAGTAGTTCTACATCCTTATAGTCAATAGGATCTCCAGGTTTGATTGGTGATAATTGTTTTTTAAAAATAGAATTTGGCATGATTTAATTAGATTTGATTACTTAATTTCTTTGTGAATTGTCATTCTGTTTAAATGAGGATTAAACTTTTTTAGTTCTAATCTTTCAGTTGTATTTCTACGATTCTTTTCAGTAGTATATCTTGAGACACCATTTGATCTCTTAGGATCTGTGCTTGTCCTAGCTTCAGTACATTCCAGGGTCACTACAACTCTTGTCCCTTTTTTGGCCATTTTAATTAATACTTTATTGTATAATTTTCTATTGTACATCTTCAACAAACTTTTTTGAAGATATAATCATTTCTTTTATCATCATTGATTAAAAAAAATATATGAAAGTTTCTCAAAATTGGTTGAATAATTTAGTAGAAATTACTTCTACTCCTGAAGATCTCTCTGAGAAATTATCTATTGGTGGATTTGAGGTTGAATCATTAGAGGATTGTTCAGAAAATGTAAATGGTGTTGTTTTAGGTAAGGTATTATCTGTTTTAAAACACGAAGGATCTAACAAACTTTCAATTTGCCAGGTCGATATTGGTAATTCAAAGAATTTACAAATTATCTGTGGTGCGCGAAATATTAAACCAAATATTTATGTTTATGTTGCTACTGTCGGTGCGAAATTAAATGCTGTTGATTTAACTATTAAAAGAAGTGAAATTAGAGGTGTTATGAGTGAAGGAATGATATGTTCACTACAGGAACTGGGTTTAGAGGACTCTAGCGAAGGTATAGAGATCATTGATGAAGATTTAGCCTCAAAACATGAATTGGGAACTCCTGGGTCTGACTTGCTTCAGTTAAATGATTTTATATATGATTTAGCCATAACAGCTAATAGACCTGACGGAATGTCTGTTATAGGTATAGCTCGTGAAATTTCTGCACTTTTAGAATCCACCTTAAATTTTCCAGAATTAAACCATAAATACAATATTCATTTACTTAAGGGAATGAAACTTTGTCCAGAGGCTATAGATTCCAATTGCATTTATACAATAAGCTGCATTAATGGAGTAAATGGAGAGAAATTCTCGCCAAATTGGCTTAAAGACCGTATAGAAAAATCAGGTATAAAATCTATTAATCTACTTGTTGATTTGACAAATTATATTCTTTTAGAACAAGGTCAACCTTTGCATGCGTTTGATAAAGATAAACTGTCATACTTAATTGGTAAGGAAGTTTCTACAGAAGACTTCTCTGTAAGAAAAGGTAAGGATAACGAAAGCCTTACTTGCTTAGATGGTAAAAAATATGACTTAAATGAAAATATCACAGTTATAACTTGTTGTGATAAACCGGTAGCTATTGCTGGGGTGATAGGCGGTTTAGAGACTTCTGTAACTAATACTACCTCATCTATTTACCTTGAAGGCGCTGTTTTTAATCCAGTAACTATAAGAAAATCTTCAAAGGCAGTTGGCATAAGAACAGAATCTAGCAGCAGGTATGAAAAAGGGATTTCATCAAAAAATACAATAAGTGCAGTAACAAGGGCAATTAATCTTTTAGAAGAATATTTTTCTATTAATTCACCAATCATCAATACTTCCAATTTATTAAGTAGTGAGGATATATTTATTAAACTAAGAAGAAATCGAATACATAAAATTCTTGGTCCATTAATAATTAACGATCAATTTGAAAAAAGAAATTTATCTGATAATGAAATAGTTGATAAATTAAAACTTATAGGTTGTACATTAAAGAATAAAGAATATGGCTGGGATGTAGCAGTAATTCCTAATAGATCCCATGATTTAATAAGAGAAATAGATTTAATTGAAGAAATAGCGAGATTAATAGGCTATGACAGATTCGACTTAAAACTTCCTAATCCAATTAATCCTGGAAAATTATCAACAGAACAGTTGGCATTGAGAAAAGTAAAAAATGGTTTTATAGAAAACGGTTTTAACGAAGTATTAAGCTACTCTCTTGTTCCTGAAGATAATGAAAAACTAATAAAGATTTCTAATCCTTTGTTATTAGAGACAAGCTGTCTTAGAGATAATATCTGGAATGAACATTTGGAGATAGTGAACCGTAATATAAAAGCTGGACAAACAAGTTGTTATATATTTGAAATTGGAAATGTTTTTCATAACAAAACTGAGTTCATTCAAGAAGAAGTTCTGAATGGTGCGATTTATGGAAATAAAAAATTTGGAAAATGGATAAATTCGGGTAAGGATAACGATCTTAATTATTACCAGGCTAGAGGAAAGTTAAAGGAGTCTTTATCATCTTTGAACATAAAAATTGAGGATAAACCTACTGATTCAATTGATTTTCTTCATCCAGGAAGAACAGCAAAATTAGTTATTGAAGGTAAAGACGCAGGTTATTTTGGTGAAATACATCCAAAACTAATATTAGAAAAGAAGACATTAAAAAAAGTTTATTTATTTAGCATAAATGTTTCTATTCTCCTGGGAGCTAGTACGAGAAAAAATAAATGGATTCCAATATATAAGAAATACCCAACTGTTCCGAAAATGGAAAGGGATATAAATTTTGTTTTCAGTAAGAAATTTTTAATTAGCGAAATAACATCACAAATAAGAAAAACAGGAAAAAATCTATTAGAAGATGTAAATTTACTTGATGTTTTTGAAGATAATAAATTTGGTGATGATCATATAAGTTATACATTTAGATTATCTTATAGAGATAAAGATAAAACATTACTGGACTCGGACATTACATCAATACATTCTAATATCATATCTAATGTTGAAAAATGTTTTAACACTAAATTGAGGAATTAGTTGTATTACTAATCTTATATGAGACTATAATCTAGTCTATATATAATTCTTATATAAGATAAATAATAATCCTATAAAAGTAATTAATGTTGTATGATAATGACCATGATCAATCTACTTTCTCTACTTCTGTCTTCAGTGCTGTGGGTGCAAGTCCCTCAGTGGTCAGATGATTGGTCAAAATGCGCTGTCGACGTTCCCGATGCTTCATGCCATTGGTATATAGCTGCACCTGATAACACCTTTGGAGAAGGGTTTGATTGGGCTAGCGCTCCTTGGTTTGATGCAAACGGATTAAGCGACGTCCCTAGTATTGAAAGACAAACAGCTATCCAAAAGCTTCAAAGTAAGTAGTACTGTCTTTAAGGCAGTTCGGGAATACATAAAAACCTTTTATAGCCATACTTCTTAGCCATTGTTAATTTCTTGGACATTAAAAGGACATAATTTGTTGATTTATTATTCAATCTTTATTTATCCCCAGGTAATAAACAGTTTGATATTATTCATTGAAATTAGTAAATTAACTTTTCTTATTTATCTATTATAAGACTATTAAATAGACTTATAATAAGTCTCATATAAGAAAAACTATACAATGAAATTCTTATTTTTTGTGGGGGAATTTTATTTTAATTTTCATTTATACATAAATATTGATTCTATAAATTTGAATATAAATATTTGAAAAAATTAGAAATTTTCAAATTAGCAACTATCTCAAATAAGACTATTAGGTAGACTTATAATCAGTCTTATTTGAGAATTATTATACTAATTTCTATATAGGTTTTTTAGCAATTGATACGCTTCATTTAATTTTCTCATTTGATCTGTTGATCCTCCAGCATCTGGATGCGTCTCTAAGGCTATTGATTTATAGGCTTCCCTAATTTTACGGAACGTATGTGCTGATCCTGCGGATGTTGACAAATTCAATAATTTGAGTGCTCCATGTACTGTCATTGTTGAGTCCAAAGTTTCAAATGAATTTGATCTATTATTTCGCTTAAATCTACTTACAAACCTTCTCATAAGTGTTGGTATTCTATTTAACAGATCTGATGTAGCAAAAGGGTCTTCTAAAACGCCAATCATTAATAAAACAATTTCAAGGGATGGATTTTTCTTAATCCAAAATGGGCATAATTCTGACATTAATTTATTGGCTGCACTCCACGTAAAGGGTAGATTTTCAGTTCCATCAAGATTTGGCCATATATCCCTTTCAAACCAATCCATTGAAGCTTCTACTATATGATCATTAGGAACTGATCCATATAAGGTTTTCCAATGACTAATTAACTCAATTCGACATTTTATTAATTCAGTTTCTTTAATTGTATTAATTTGAATATCATTAATATTCTCCTTTAATTTTTCACTATTAATACTTCTTCTTAGATTCTTAACTTTTTTTTCAACAAAATTGGGAAGGCTTATGTTTGAGTTGGCTTTTTCCTTATATTGATTGTTATTTGTAAACCTTTTATTCAAAGATATCTCATTAACTTCTTTTTTTACTTCTGATTTAATTAATACCAATGCAGTATCTTCATCTATACTTAAATTTTTATTATTATTTTTCTCGTTAAAGTCTATTTCTTGCTGTTGGTTCTTAGGTTGTAAATCATCTTCTTGAAGAATTTCATTAAGTATCTTTTCTATTACAGGTCCTCTTGCTCTAAATCCCCACTCTTTTCGTAATTGATCAAACCTGTAAATTAGTTCCTCAGGTAAATCAATTGAAATTCTTTTTGTATTTGAGTTTTTAGGAATATTCAATAATATTTTTTTGAATAGTATGGAATTTATTTAATTTTATTCAAAAAAAATTGAAAGTCCATACGATATATTGCTTTTAAATTAAAATCAATTTATTTTTATGTCACAAGTCAATTAAGTATCTTTTTATAATAAGTACAAAAATGTTTAATTGTCATTTCAACTCATCTAAAGAAAAAAAGAGTTTTTATCAACATAAGAAATTAGAAATGCTCAATTATATTAAGGATTCACTTGAACGTAAAATTGCCTCCATAACAGCATCTATAGAAGTTCTAGAAAAACAAATAAGCAGGGATAAAGAAGTTGAAGTAACAAACTAGTATTCAAACAAAACTTTCTAGAAGTTTTTCAGGGCCAAATTTCTTTAAATAATTAACATTTGAATTTTCAGTTACTAATAGATATCCTGCAAATCCTAAACCGTTAATACTGAAACCATGAATATGATCATTTTTTCTTTTTATAATAGCGATCCATTTATTAGTTATTAAAATATTGTAAGGATATATCGGTTTCTCATCACTAATAGGATCCCCAAGTCCTAATTTCTTGCATAATTCTAAGTAATATTCAAAAAGACATGATGGATTTTCTAAAAAACTAAATTTGGATACAATAATATTTTTTTTAAGCTTACTATCTAAATCTTGATATGAGTTCATATCTAAAAACCACTGTTCTCTGGGGCATGATATCTCACCTTTAGATCTACGTAGAAGTTGAAAATGTCTGTGAGGTTGACTTGCTCCAGCAATTGGAGAACTATTGAAAAACCATAATCCACTAGTATCTTTATTAACTTGTTGGATCGCTCTCCAATCTTTAATATCTAACCATCCATTTTGAGGTTTCCATTGATTTGTAATAAGTAAAATATGACCTTTTTGTACAGGGTACTTATTTAAAATTAGTTGATGATTATCACCAATTTTATCAATTTCTAGTATTTTTTCCCAAGGACAAAACGGATTTTGCTTAGGACCATAAATTTTTTTTTTATTAAATTTTGAAGTATCGAGTTTCCTAATTATGAAATCGTCTTTTTCATATAAATCTCTTGTAATAATATCAGTTTTGAGAGGATATAATGATTCATCATCAATTGATAATCGAGTTTGTTCTAGTGCTTTTTTCCAATATATTTCTAAACTCATTTAAAAAAATTTATCATAATCATTTTAAAAAAAAAAATAAACTTGTAATTACTTTTTATTAAATTGATATTCTTTCAATTTTTCCAGTGGTACTGATTCTAAGACTACAATATTCGTTGATTCTAATATGACTTTTGGTGCAAGACCGTCTAATAATGCTTGCTTCCACCTATCAAGACAAATACACCAATGATCACCATCCTTTAGTCCTGGGAAGGAATAGATAGTCATGGGAGTTATTAAATCATTACCTTGTGATTTACTATATTTCAGGAAATTATCATCCATTACACAACATATGGAATGATTCCCTCCATCATTTTTATCATAGTTGCAAAATCCATCTCTGAACCACCCTGTCATAGGTGCGCAACTACAAATCTCAATTTTTTCTCCAAGGACATTTAACTGATTTTGATTATTTATGGTCATAGATTTTTTTAATAATAATAAAACACCAACATTTCTTTAAAAAAGGTTGACGAGTATGGGGGGTAAGGAGGTAATAATTCTAATAAGGTTTTTTTCATTATGGATTGGGACTTTACTGAAAACATAGCATTTAAAGCTCTTTATGAAGCTTTTAAAGATAGTGGTGAAAATTCTGCATTAGAATTTTTATCTAGTGATGGTGCCTCATATTATCTTGAGTTAACACAGGATGCCGCGGGTGAGGGACTTGATCTGGGTGATAATGAAACGATGGAAGAACTACAGGAAGAAATTATTGAATATTTAGAAAACAACTAAAAATTTAGCTTAAGCGCTGAAATATTTAGCTTTTGAGTGTAGTGAAATGATAGCTGTAGTACTTTGTTCTGGATGAAGTTGTTCAGATTCATCCATGGTCAAGTTTATTCTTTTTGCATCCAACAATGATAATTGTATGTTTGAATCAGATACTTTTGGACATGCAGGATAACCAAAAGAATATCTAGCTCCTCTATATTTTTGAGCTAGTATTTCTCTATTTTTGTCCGGTTCTTCGGAGCTAAAACCACATTCAATACGAATTAATGCGTGGACATACTCAGCTAGAGCTTCTGCTAATTGCACTGTAAGTCCATGGAATAACAAATAATCGCTATATTTATCTTCTTTAAATAATTTTTGAGAATATTCACTAGCAATATCGCCCATCGTAACTGCCTGCATAGGAAATATATCTATCGGTTTATCATTTTTCAAATCACAATAAAAATCAGCTATGCATAAGTTATTCCCAGATTTTTGACGTGGAAAATTAAATTGGGAAATTTTATTTAATGATTTCTCATCAAATAAGATAATACTATTATCTTTTCTTCCACATCTGAAATATCCATAAACTGCTTTGGGTGATATGAGTTTTTTCTCCATAATTATCTCTAACCATTTATCTAACAATGGTTTAGCATATGAATCCAAATAGTTATTGTATTCATCCACGCTTTGGTTTTTTCCTTTTTTTATTTGCCATTGCCCGCTAAATAAAGCTTTTCTATCTAAATAAAATATTAACTTATTTAAATCTATATCAACATCGTTCAAGACTTTCGTTCCCAAGAAAGGGGCTTGAATTGGATCTTCTTCATTTATAAATTTAGATCTTATAAAATTTTCTTTTAAATTTAATTTTGAAGTGTCTGTATGAATGGATATTGATTTTTTAACAGCTTGAGAGTTGGATTTTGATGAGGCTAAATTAATATTTATACCCTCATTGTTAATGAAACCCTCTGTATTTGACCAATTACCCTTTTTCTTATTATCCATATATTCATTCATGAATTTAAGATCAGTGAACGCATCTTTTCCGTACAATATTTTCCCTTTATATATTTTGCTGCAGTCCTCATTTACAAATTTTGGGGTTAAGGCTGCCCCTCCTAATATTACTGGTACACTAATATTTTCATTGTTAAAAGCCTCTAAATTATCTTTCATAAAAGCAGTTGATTTAACAAGTAATCCGCTCATTGCGATGCAATCTGCATTGTGCTTTTTTTGTGCATCTATAATTGCTGAAACATCTTGCTTTATTCCTAGATTTATTACGTCATAACCATTATTTGTAAGTATTATATCTACTAAATTTTTTCCAATATCATGAACATCGCCTTTGACAGTTGCAATTAAGAGTTTTCCATTCGATATGTTTTCATCTACAGTTTCCATAATTGGTTCTAAAATTGAAACAGCAAATTTCATTGTTTCAGCGGATTGGAGTACAAATGGCAATTGCATTTGTCCTGAGCCAAATAAATCTCCTACAACTTTCATCCCATCTAGTAAAAAGGTATTAATTATTTCAAGAGGTTTATATTTTTTTAACGCTTTATTTAATTGATCCTCTAATCCTATTTTTTCTCCATCGATAATATGATTTTTCAGACTTTCTTCAAGAGTTAGGTTTTTATTTTCTGAAGATGCTTTTTTGAAATCTTGAATAGATAAATCTTGAAAAGCCTTTGTTAATTCTACTAATGGATCATAAATACAAATATCATTTTCAAATTCTCTTTTATCATAAATCAAATCTAAGCAAAGCTTTTTAGTTTCTTCAGAAATTTTTGATAATGGCAAAATTTTATTTGGTGCGATGATAGCAGAATCTAATCCTGCTTTAATGCATTCATCTAAAAATATTGAATTTAGATTAATTCTTGATAATGGTGAAAGACCAAAACTAATGTTTGATATCCCAAGTATGATATGAATATCTGGGAAATTTTCACGAATTTTTAATATAGCACTAATAGTTTCTTTAGCGTTTAATCTATCTTCTTCTATCCCTGTAGATATTGGAAGAGCTAATGGATCAAAAAATAGCTCATAATCTGACAAATTAAATTCTCTAGTTCTATTAATCGCTCGTTTGACAATCTTATATTTTTTTTCTGCATTCCTTGCCATTCCATCTTCATCAATTGTTCCGACAACAAGACCTGAACCATATCCTAAGGCTAAGTTTAGAACTTGATCAAACCTTTCATTGCCGTCTTCGTAATTGGTTGAATTTATAATACATTTACCACCAGCTGACTTTAATCCACTTTCCATTTTGTCAGCATCTGTAGAGTCAATCATTAATGGTAAATTTATATTGGTAACTAGTCTTGAAGTTATTTCTTTCATATCTTTCACTCCGTCTCTTCCTACATAATCGACATTTACATCAAGAACGTGAGCATTTTCTTTTTGTTGTTGCTTGGCAATTGCAACTAAGCCATCCCAATCGTCGTTATTTAATAGTTCCCTTACCTTTTTCGATCCACTTGCATTTAATCTTTCTCCTACTATCAAAATTGAATTGTCTTGTTTGTATGGCACAGAGTTATATATTGATGAGGCAGATGGAATAAAACCGCTTGAATTTTTCTTACCATTTTTCTTAGTCTTTTCATTGTCAATAATTTCATCGATTATTGAAGAAAGGTATTTTATATGTTCAGGTGTTGTTCCACAACATCCACCTATCAATTGAACATTAAAGTCATATATAAAATTCATTAACTGCATCTTTAATTCTATTGGCTTCAATCTATAGTGAGCTACACCACCAATATTTTCAGGAAGACCTGCATTGGGAATACAGCTTATAGCGAAGGGAGAATTTTCAGACAAATATTTAATATGTTCCTTCATTTGCTCTGGACCAGTTGCACAATTAAGTCCAAGGATGTCTATATTAAATGGCTCTAATATTGTTAATGCAGATGCAATATCAGATCCAACAAGCATAGTACCTGTTGTTTCCATTGTTATAGATACCATTAAAGGTATATCTATATTTTTACTTTCAAGAATTTCTTTTGATGCTAATAAGGCAGATTTAATTTGTAAAACATCCTGACAAGTTTCAATCAAAAGAAGATCAACTCCTCCATCTATAAGACCATAAATTTGTTCTTTATATGATTGCTTTAATTCATCAAAATCTATATGTCCTAAGGTGGGTAATTTAGTTGTTGGCCCAATTGAACCTGCTACAAACCTTGGTTTATCAACTGATGAGTATTTGGCAGCAGCTTTTTTTGCTATAAATGCCGCATTTTTATTTATCTCATAAGCCTTATCCGCAATATCATATTCATCAAGAACTATTGATGAGGCTCCAAATGTATTAGTTTCTATAACATGACAACCTGCTTCTAAAAATGAATTATGAACCTTCTCAACTACCTTTGGCGATGATAAAACAAGGTTTTCATTACATCCCTCTAATTCTTTTCCTCCAAAGTCATCTGCATTAAGATTTAAGTTCTGAAAAGATGTTCCAGTACCTCCGTCAAAAATAATTAATGGTTTTTCATCTCTATTTAAATAGGTTCTAAAAGATTCCATTTTTAGGTGAAATTAATTTATTTTAGTGAAATTCTTGTTACCCAATTATCATAGTCTTGAGAACGACCTTCTGTTATTTCTATAAGCTTACTTTTTAATTTATTCATTATTGGTCTTTCAACATTTAATTCAGTTGATTCAATTTTTTTAACTGGCGTAATTTTTGCTGCTGTACCAGTTAGAAAAACTTCATCTGCTATTAATAATTCTGTTTTATCAACAGGTCTCTCAATTACATTTATTCCAAATGATTTTGCTAATTCAATTACACTAGCTCTAGTAATCCCCTCAAGGATATCTTGATCAACACCAGGAGTGATTAAGTCTCCATTCCTCACAATAAATAAATTCATACCACTAGCTTCGCTTACCTTGCCACTTGAATTTAATAGCAAGGCTTCATCAAAACCCGATAAACTAGCTTCTGTTTTGGCTAATGAACTAGTAATATATGCTCCACTTATTTTTCCTCTTAAGGGGAGAGATCTATCTTCTTGTCTTGACCAACTACTCATTCTACAAGAAACACCTTCTGGGGATAGATAATCTCCTAGTTCAATACAATAAATAAAGAAATCTGTTTCAATATTGTGTAACCTTGGAGCTATACCTAAATCGCTTGTATATACAAATGGTCTTATATAAATAGGTTTTTCTGGCTTGTTTCTTTTTATAACTTCTTCTAAGGCTTTAAAAATATATTCTTCAGAAATGTCAGTTAAGAGAAATTTTGCACTTTGAGATAATCTTTTTATATGTTTATCAGTTCTAAACAAAAGGAATTCTTCTTTATTTGTTGGGTTAGGTATCGCTCGCATTCCCCCAAATGCAGCAGTACCGTAATGTAGTGCATGAGTAGCTATTGATATTTTTGCTTCTTTAAATGGAATACATTTACCTTCGAACCAGGCGTATGGAAGAAATTCATGCATATTCAAATCATTTAATTAAGGTAAACTTGTTTTATCTTACTTACGTATTCTAAACCTTATTTATATATAAAAATGCATAGGATATTAAATATAGCAGGAAATGAAAAGAATAAGGATGATTTAATTGAGCAACCAGCTGCAGATTTCATTTTTATAACAAGTGTCAAAGCTGATTTAAATCTTATATCAAACTTATTGTTAGAAAAAGAATTTGCTTCATTAAAAAATAATATAAGAGCTTTAGAAATTTCTAATTTAAATTCCTCAGCTCAAATAGATAATTATTTATTAAAAACAATTAATTATGCAAAAGTTGTCGTACTTAGAATATTTGGAGATAAAGGTACATGGAACTATGGAATTGAACAACTTTTAAATTGGCAAGAAGTTAATAAAAAAAGGAAGTTAGTAATCCTATCAGGTACCATTGATCAGGAAATTTCTTTATGTGAAATAAGTAGTATAGATAAAAATATTGCATTAAATATTTCTAGATTACTAAGATCTGGAGGACTTGATAACTATAGAAAGTTTCTTAATTGTTTAAATTATTTAGTTGTAGATGAAAAATTAATTCCTGATGAGTTTTTGAATATTACTTTTTATGCAGATCCTTATTTATATGATTGGAAAAATGAAAAAGGCGAAAAGATAGGAATAATATCCTATAAATCACTTTTTTTGGCTAATGAAATTGAAGTAAACGAAAAACTTAACTTGCAATTAAGAAAATGCGGACTATCTCCAAAAACATTTTTTATTTCAACACTAAAAGATCATATTATTCAGAAGAAATTAATAGAAATTTTTAAAAAAGAAGATATTAAACTAATAATTACCACAACTTCATTTTCTTCATCTCAAATCAAAAATAACGATTTAATTGAAAATTCTACAAATATTTTTACTTCTCTTAAAATTCCAATTTTACAGCTTCTTTCTTCTAATAGATCAAGAAAAAAGTGGTTAAATTCATCAATTGGAATGAATTCATCTGATTTATTAATGCAAATAATTATTCCCGAATTTGATGGAAGAATTACTACCTGTCCTTCAGCATTTAAAGAAATAATTTCTAAAAAAAATACACTTTATAGTGAAATAACTAGTTACAAAGCTGATCAATTAGGTATTCAATGGATTTCAAAATTTGCAACAAATTATGTGAAACTTCAAAAACTTAATAATTTTGATAAAAAAATATGTTTAGTAATAAGTAATTATCCAGTAAAGAATGGAAGAATAGGCAATGGAGTTGGTCTTAATACACCATCTTCGATAATAAATATTCTTAATTGGTTAAAAGAAGAAGGTTATGACCTTGGATCTTGTAATTATCCTCAAGATTCTTCGGAATTAATGTCAATACTTATAAAAACTAGAACTAATGATATTGAATCTCAAAATAATAAACCATTAGATTACTTACCACTTAGTGAATATTTGAAATATTGGAATTATTTAGAATGTGAGCCAAAAAATATTATTGTTAATCGTTGGGGAAATCCATCTGATGCGGTGGATCTTGATAACAAAGGCTTCTCAATAAATGGTCTTAGGTTTGGAAAAATTACATTATTGATTCAACCTCAACGAGGATATGATACTCATACTGATAGAGATATTCATTCACCTGATCTTCCTCCTCCTCATA
This sequence comes from uncultured Prochlorococcus sp., assembly GCA_902571335.1. GTDB lineage: Bacteria > Cyanobacteriota > Cyanobacteriia > PCC-6307 > Cyanobiaceae > Prochlorococcus_A. The sequence goes on from CACGBT010000009.1 coordinate 27,710, forward strand.
GATATTTAGCTCAATATTATTGGATAGAAAAAGTTTTTAATGCTAATGCTATATGCCATATAGGTAAACATGGAACTGTTGAATGGTTACCTGGTAAATCTATAGGTCTCAGCAATAAATGTTTTCCAAATATTATTTGTCCAGCAATACCAAACATATATCCCTTCATCGTAAATGATCCTGGAGAAGGATCCCAAGCTAAAAGAAGAACTGCTGCAACAATTATTGATCATTTAACCCCTCCTTTGGATAGGTCAGAATTATATGGAAAATATTCAATATTAGAAAATTATTTAGACGAATATTTTGAAGCAAAATTATTAAATTCTAATCGTATTGAAATAATAGAAAATTCCATTTTTGAATTAATAAAAAAAGATTTTAGCGAAATTACTTTAAAGAATAAAAATAATCAAATAGAAGAAATTGATTCCTTTATTTGCAAAATTAAAGAATCTCAAATTAGGACAGGTTTGCATATTTTTGGCAATAGGCAGAATGACATTAATGAAATAAATTTATTCTTGTGTATTGCTAGAGTACCAAATACGAACCGAATTGGTGTTATTCAATATATAGCAAAACATTTAAAACTAGATTTGAATCCTTGGACAAATCAATATGATCAAATGTTAAGTGAAAAGGATAAAAAAATATTATTGACTTTTTCCAACAAAAAAATTTTAAACTTTAGAATGGCTATTGATTTTTTGGAACAACAAGCAAAGTATTTAATATATTTATTTTTTTACAAAAAGAATACCAATATAAAAAATCTAGAAAAATATAAAAATCAAAAAATAATAGACTATTTCTTTAATGAAAAAAAACATAATAAGTATTTTTTATTATTAAAAAAAGAGATTCTAATTCCAATCATTAATTCTTCATATAATGAGAAATTATCATTTATTAATTCATTAAAGGGACAATATGTAAAAAGCGGTCCATCTGGAGCTCCTACGAGAGGTAAAACTGAAACTTTACCCACGGGTAAAAATTTCTTTTCAGTTGATTCGAGAGGACTGCCAACTGAATCAGCATGGAGTGTTGGTTGTCAGTCTGCTTCACAAATACTTGATTTATACAAACAAGATAATGGAGAAGATTTAAAAAATATAGCAATATCTGTATGGGCAACATCCACAATGAGAAATGGTGGTGAAGACATTTGTCAAATACTATATTTATTAGGAGTACAGCCTATTTGGGATGGGCCTTCAAGAAGAGTAGTTGATCTAGAAATCATTCCTTTATCTGTTCTCGAAAGACCAAGGGTTGATGTTACTTTAAGGATTTCGGGAATGTTTAGAGATGCATTTCCACAGTTGGTTAAATTAACATATAAAGCAATAAATCTTGTTTCTAATCTTAATGAGGATGATAAATTTAACCCTCTTGCTGGGGCATTAAGGGATAGTGATTCAATTAATCGTATATTTGGGTCAGCGCCAGGTTCATATGGAGCTGGTCTTCAAGAACTAATTTCTAATTCTAATTGGGAAAATATTGATGATTTTGGAGAATCTTTTCTTAATTGGAGTAAGTGGACTTACAGTGATAATCTTGAACCTATAGAGGATAAAAAATCATTAGAAAATGCTCTTAAAAATGTGCAGTTAGTTGTTCATAACCAAGATAATAAAGAACATGATATTTTAGATTCGGATGATTATTATCAGTTTCAGGGTGGATTATCTTCAGCAGTAAAAAAATTGAGCGGTAAATTTCCTGAAATGTATCATGGTGATTTATCAAAATTTAGATTATCCAAAATTACAAAATTACAAGATGAAATTAATAAAGTTGTTATATCAAGAATACTTAACCCTAAATGGATAAATGGAATGAAGGATAATGGTTATAAGGGAGCGTTTGAATTTTCAGCTACACTAGATTACTTATATGCTTTTGATGCTTCTACTGAAGTAGTCTCAGATTGGTGTTATGAGGAAGTTTATAAATCATGGTTATGTGATATGGATCTTAGGAATTTCTTACTAGAGAATAATCCATGGGCTTTAAGAGATATTGCACAAAGATTTCTTGAAATTGTCAATAGAAAAATGTGGAATAATTGTTCATCAGATGTCATTGAAAATTTAAAGAACATAATTATTAGTACTGATTCAATAATTGAAAAAAACGAATTCTGAATTATCTACCTAATAGCGAAAGTCCATGACTATCTGTTCCGCATGTTTTTAGCATTGAATATTTATCTGCTAATTTATCTATTTCTGAACATACAAATAAACTAGGATTCCATACTTCATTAAGTTCATAATCGTACCAAACCTCTATTCCATCAATACCTTGTATTTTGGCCTCTGGAATTAATTTATAAAAGGGAATCCTGTATCTCGCTGGATGTGCAAGAAATGATAAACCACCAGCTAAATTTATTGCTTTTATAACTGATTTAATATTTAAATCATTACCTATTGGAGACTCTCCAAGGATGTAGGGATTTAGGTATTTACTTTTTATATCTATTCCCAATCCAATTACATGTACTAAACATCCTAAAATCAAACAATTAATTTCTATTCCCGAAATTAATGTAAAAGAATCTTTAGGATAATTTTTGAGTATATTATTTTTTTTTATATATTCATGAGCTTTAATTGTATGATGATCGGTTATTGATAAAAATTTCAAGTTATTTTTATAAGCTTGTTCTAAAAGTTCATATGGTTCTAAACTTCCATCACTAAATTTTGTATGACAGTGAAAATTAATATTTTTAGGACAACTATTTTTATTAATATTGGAAGTTAATTTTACTAAGTCTTCCCTATTCATTACTTAATGAATTCTCATTTTTCTTTCTAATCTTTGCATAAAATTGTATTGAAGCCAACATGAAAATAATTAGTCCAACTACGCTCCATGTAGCAACACTAGTTGGAAAATTATTTTTAAAAATAACTAAAAGTACAATTATAAATAATAATAAAGTAGGCAATTCATTTAATAATCTAAGGTTTTTTGCTGAAATGGTTGAAGTACCATTTTGTAATGAATACATTATTTTATAACAATAAGAATGATAAATTACTAATCCCAAAACAAAAGAAATTTTAATTTGCAACCACTTCTCACTTAACCAACTTGGTTGCATAATAACCATGCAAATAGCCATACTTAAAGCTAATATCATCCCAGGTGTTGTGATTATATTCGCCAGTCTTTTTTCCATCAAGGTGTATTGTTTATTAAAGGCAATTTTTAATTCGTTATCCATATTTTTAGATTCTTCATGATATATAAAAAGTCTTACTAAATAAAAAAGTCCCGCAAACCAAACGATTACACCAATAATGTGAAGTGATTTAAACCAGAGATATGCTTCAGCTGCCAAATTACTAGATTAATTTAAAAATATATATTTTTAATATAGTTATATTTAACAATTTCAAGAAATCTATTTTTCAAAAATTAATTAATATTTATAACTCGTTAAAATATTCATATATATCATTTACTGAATTCTTTCCAAGTCCTTTAACTTTTGATAAATCCTCTTTACTAGCTATTCTTATAGCGTCTATTGATTTAAAATGCTCAAGCAATTCTCTTATTCTTGATGGTCCTAATCCAGTGATTTGGGACAATTGAGATCTATTCATTCTTTTAGATCTTTTGTCTCTATGAAAAGATAATGCAAATCTATGTGCTTCATCTCTTACCCTTCTTAATAGAAGAACTCCTTTTTGATTTTCATCAGTATCAAGAGACTTAGTAAATCCTGGAATAAATATTTCTTCATTTTTTTTTGCCAATGAACATATAGTTACTTCTTCCTCAAGATTTAATTCTTTTAATGCTTTAATAGCTGCATTTAACTGTCCTTTTCCTCCATCAATCATTATTAAATCAGGCCAATCTGATAGAAGTTCGTTGTCTAATTTACTATTCGTTTTATCATTTAATATTGAAAAATCCCCTCCGCTTTTTTTAAATCTTGACCATTTTTTAAACCTTCTATGTATTACTTCATATATCGAAGCAAAATCATCACTATGTCCTATAAAAACGTTTGGATCTTTAATTTTATATTTCCTATAATGTTGTTTAGAAGGAATCCCATCAATAAAAACGACTTGTGATGCTACAGGGTCACTACCTTGAATATGGCTTATATCATAACCTTCAATTCTTTTAGGTTGTTCGCTTAATTCAAGTATTTGGGCAAGATCCTCAATTGATGATTCATTATCTTGTATCCCATTTAATATTCTATCTAATTCCAATTTTGCATTTTTTAAAACCATTTCTACAGTTTCATGTTTTTTATTTCTTTTTGGGATTAGGATTTTTACTTTCTTTTTTCTTAGCTCAGTTAACCAATCCTCTATGGTAGCTTGTTTTGGAAGGTTATATTGAATAAGAATTTCTGACGGTATTTCTACAGGTTCAACATTCATATAATGCTCTTCTAATATCTTTTGTAAAATAAGATTTTCATCTTCATTATTTAATTTTTGACTATAGCCAATTCTCCCAATGAGCTTACCAGATCTCATTTGGAAAATTTGTATACTAGCTACATTTTTTTCTGAAACTATTCCAAAGATATCTCTATTAATTGAAGAATCTGGTATTGATATTTTTTGTGATTCAGTTAATAATTTTAAACCTGAAATTTGGTCCCTTATTTTTGCTGCATTCTCATAATCTAAATCATTTGAAAATTGCCGCATTTTTTTTTGTAAAAATATTTCTAAGTCATCATTTCGTCCCTGAAATATCATAGATACTTGTTTCATTATTTTTTTATAATCGTCAGATGATATAACTTCTTGGCAAACACCTGGACATCTTCCTATTGAATAATTCAAACAAGTTCTATCTTTATAGACTGGCCTTGGTCTTTGTCTAAGTGGAAATATTTTTTTTATCGTAAATAATGTTCTCCTTAATAATCCGACATCAACATAAGGTCCATAATATCTATCTAAATTATTTCTATTTCTTCTTCTTCTTGTAATATATATTCGAGGATATTTTTCACTCCAAGTTATACAAAGATATGGATATTTCTTATCATCCTTTAAAAGAATATTAAAATATGGTTTGTTTGTTTTAATTAAATTTGACTCTAAATTTAATGCTTCATATTCGCTATCTGTGACTATTATTTCTATTTCAGTTATTTGACGAACCATCAAACTTAATCGGGGAGTTAAATCTGAATAATTATTGAAATAACTACTTACTCTACTGCGTAGTTTTTTAGATTTACCGATATACAGTAAGTTATTATCAATATCTTTAAATAGATAACAACCAGATGACTTTGGAATTTCGGATAATCTTGATTTTAATAACTCCTTATTATTAATTAATTTATATTCAATTTTAAAATTATATTTGTTATTTACTTTTTCGATAGAGGAATTACTCATTTATAATGGTTAACCTCCATAATTCCAGCCAGTTGAAGATAAATTTAGTGAGTCAACATCATTATTCAGATAAGCAGATTTAACCTCTCCTACAAAAACGGTATGGTCTCCATGCATAACACTTCCAACAACATTACATTCAACACCACCAACACTATCAACTAAAATAGGCAATCCAAGCTCACCTAAATTAAATTCAACAGATTCAAATCTACCTCCTAATGCTTTTTGAGGTTTAAAGAAAACAGCTGCTAGATCCTTTTGATCACTTTTTAGGACATTTAATGAGAACTTATTAGTTGACTTTATTATTTCATGACTAGAACCCTCTGCTCTAACAGCCATTACAACTAATGGTGGGGTGAAAGAACCTTGAGTTACCCAACTTGCAGTAAATCCATTCACTTCATTTTTATCCTCGTCTCTTACGCCACAAATAAATAATCCGTGAGGTATTTTTCTTAATAAGATTTTTTTTGCTTCTAGATTTAATGTCATAATTGATTTAACTAATAATCTTATTTTAACTAAATTTCTTATTCGATCATAATAAATTCATGAAAATTCTTTATCCAGGTACATTTGATCCTTTAACAAATGGGCATCTTGATTTAATAGAAAGGGCTGAAAAAATATTTGGCAATCTAGTAGTTGCTGTTTTAGAAAATACCTCTAAAACACCAACATTTAATCTTGAAAGAAGAATAATACAAATTAAAAATTCTCTTTCTCATTTACCTAATATTGAAGTTATTTCCTATTCTGGTCTAACTGTTGATTGTGCAAATGATCTAAAAGCTAATCTTATTCTTAGAGGCTTAAGAGCAATGAGTGATTTTGAGTATGAACTTCAGATTGCTCATACAAATAAATCTCTTAATAATGATATTGAAACTATATTTTTATCGACAAATACCAATTACAGTTTTCTTAGTAGTTCTTTAGTAAAAGAAGTTGCAAAATTTGGTGGTGAAATTAATCACATGGTACCTCCCTCTGTTGAGAGTGATTTAAAAGAACATTTTAAATAATATTTTTTTAACAGGATTTCAAGTAATAAACATCACGTAATAATTTAAAAGCTTTTTCTTTATCAATTTTATTAGAATTTTGGATAATGCTTATAATTATTGGCTTGTCATTTTTATATAAAAAGCCAGATAATGCAAAGACATTTGAAAGAGTCCCAGTTTTGCCAAAAAACTTTCCAGACAATTCACTATTTACAAATCTTTTAGCTAATGTTCCTCTCACTCCCGTAATTGAAAGTGTAGATTGATAAGCTTTAAAATCATTAAAATATCTCATTTTATCTAAAAACAATACAACTAACTTTGTTGTAATTTTATTTTTTCGAGACAATCCACTAGCATCTGCAAAGTATGCATTAGTTGCAGGGAGGCCTTTATTTTCAAGCCATGTTTTCAATTTTATATAGTTATTATCGTTCCATGTATTTGAGGCATTTTTAAAAAGAGATTCAGCCGTAAAATTATGGCTTTCAGAATTTGTTAGAGTTAATAATGAAAGAATTGGAGTTGAATATACTTTATTTATCTCTTTAATATTTTTTAAATAAAAAGTTTTTTCTGAATCAAAAAACTCTATATATATTTTTGAATTTGGAAATTTATTTTTTAAATAATTTTTAATAAAATTTTTTAATGCATAAATATCATCATATTTATTGTGATTACTTTCTATTGCAAGAGATGTAATTGGAGATCCATATTCGTAAAGTTTATCAGTATTTGTCCAACCATTAGGCCAATATAATTTTGAATCAATTTCTACAATATTAAAGTTAATAATTTTATTTTCTTTAACATTTGAAATTAGTTCGATTATATGTTCATAATTAAGATCTGGATCACCTTGACCATGTAAATAATAATCGTTTTTATTTTTAAATAAGGAAGTTTTTAAATTATTATTTAATTTATATTTACTTAATACATAAGCTGATGAGAATAATTTTTGGTTAGATGCTGGCAACCTTGGAACATCCTCATTGTAGGAACTTATTATTTCCCCTTTATTATTAATAATTGATACACTAAAAGTATCATCAAGAGTTTGATTCAATAAAGCATCATAATTAGGACATATTTTGTTTTTAGTAATTATTCCCGGGAAATTAAAATAAATACTATTTAAGATAGTTATTTTCTGTTTTGCTAGTAAATATCTTATTAAGAAAGGAGATGTTACTAATACAAGAACAATAAAGAAAAATGTATATATTCTTTTTATCACATTCAATCTATAAATTTACAAAAATAGATTCATTGTCGGGTTTAATTTCAAATTCTTTTTTAAAATAATATCTATTATTTTCTTCTTTGAAAAGCAACCAGTTATTTGGATAAATATGCATAAGAGCAGCTTTATTTAAAGGCTGCAGAAAATAAATATTTGTCCATGTTTTGACAAAGTTTTTACGTCGCTCTCTAATAACACTTCCTATACCAATATTGGCATCTTCAAATTTTGGATTTAATGAATAATGGGTACCTTGATAATTATCAGACATTGGTTCAAATGAATCGAAATCATATGGCTGAGGTAGTATCGATATCATTGCACTATCAATATTATTTATATTATTTGATTCATTAAATGATTTAAAAGTAAAGATTTTATCTTTGATATCTGGATAGTCTCTTTGAGCTAAAGCCACAGCACCTTGATCAGCAAATGTTATGAATACATTATTATTTTTAGACAATATCTTGTAGATAGTTATTCCAATTCTGTTAAACTTCAACCCTTCAAAATTAAATTCTATAGTAAATCTTTTATTTGAATCTAATAAACTTGGAATAATTGCATCCTCCATATTCTTAAGAGATTCATTTAAATCTTTAGGTAGTCTGTAATTGGTTTCCATTAAAATTTAACAATACATATTTGAATAAGTTCTAAAAATTTATCTATTTCTGACTTATTGTTTATTGAACCTAAAGTAACACGAATATTTGAATATAGTTCATCATCTTTTAAACCAATATTTTTAAGTGTTGAGCTAGGTTTCCCAGATGAGCTTGAACAAGCACTTCCACTACTTATGGCTATTTTATTTTCTGACATGAAATTAACAATCTTATAGGCCCTTATAGGCTCAAATAGTTTATTTAATAGTAGAAAAGAAATATGACTGGGAAGTCTATGGTTAATACTACCCGTAATCTTTATATGATTATTATCTTTAATTTTTTGAAAAAAATAATTTTTAAGTTCATTAATATTATTAGAAGGAAATTCAGTTATGTAATCATATAATTTTATTTTTCCTTCAATATTCTTTAATGATTCATACATTCCAGCGATTAATGGCAAAGCTTGTGTACCTTGTCTAATTGAAAATTCCTGAGTAAGTGATATGTCATTATTTTTTAAAATTTGTCTAGACTTTTCTTTTGTTAAAAGGATACCGATCCCTTTTGGACCTCCAAATTTATGAGCGGATAAACTTAAAAAATCACATTTAAGATCTTTCCAACTGAATATTCCATTACTTAATATTTGAGTTCCATCTAAATGAAACATTATATTTAATTCTTCACATTTGGAACCAATAAATTGGACAGGTTGTATTGTCCCAATTTCACTTTGTCCCCAAATAATTGATACAAGCTTAGTATCATTGTTTAAAAATTTTTCGATATTAGAAATATTTAAAATTCCATCATTATTTACCTTCCATTCGTAAATATCCCAATTTTGTTTTCTTAGTTTATTAGCACAAATAGTTGTTGCTTGATGTTCAACATTTGAAGTAACAACCCTACCATTTTTAAATTTCTCATAAATATTGTTAAATACAATATTTGTCGATTCCGAAGAACCAGATGTAAAAATTATATCCTCTGGATCTGCTTCAAATATATAAGCAATTTTAGATCTGATTTTTTCAAGATATGTAGAGCATTTTATCCCTAGCTCATATGTAGATGAAGGGTTATGCCAATAATTCCTATAAGTTGAATTAATTATATTTAAAACATTCTCAGATAATGGAGTTGTGGATGCATTATCTAAATAGATAAAATTATTTTCCATTAATTTACTAACATTGATCCTGAGAAAACCTTTTTAGCATTACCGGTCATCATTACTTCATAATCGTCTTGTGACCAATCAATTTTAAGATTACCTCCTGGTAAGGTTACTATGGTTTGTGGATTACAAAGGCCTAATTTATAAGCTGCCACATGGATAGCACAGGCACCTGTTCCACAAGCTAAGGTTGGTCCTGCACCCCTTTCCCATACTTTTACTTTGATATTATCTCTATTTAAAATTTGACAAAAATGCACATTAGTTTTTTCAGGAAATAATTCATTTTTTTCAAATATAGGACCAAATCTGGAGAGAACAATTGACTCTATGTCTTTTACAAAGAATATTAAATGAGGATTTCCCATCCCTACGGCATAACCCATATTATTAAAATCTTTCTCAATAAATTCGTGTGAGGGAATTGAATTTATTTTTTTTTCAATTGTTGTTGGAATATTTTGACATTCTAAAATTGGAACTCCCATTTTTACTGTAATTTCATCATTTATATATTTTGCAATTTTTAAACCTGCTTTAGTCTCAATTTTATATTCTATATTTTTATTATTCATTGAATCATTTACGTGGAGATACTCAACTAAACACCTAATTCCGTTTCCACACATTTGTGCTTCAGAACCATCAGAATTAAAAATAATCATTTTTGCATAATTATCTTCATTAGGTTCTTCTATAAAAATCACACCATCTGCTCCAACACCAAATTGCCTGTTGCAAATTTTTTTTATATCAAATATTTTATTTGTCTTGTAATTTTTATATAATTCATTTCCTCTTGAATCTATTATTACGAAATCATTTCCGTTACCTTGATATTTTTCAAAAGTTATATTTTTCATTTGTAATTCATATATCTTAAATTTTAATTATAAATTATTCCTTTTAACAATCTATTTCTATTTTATGCAATGGATATTAAAATAATAATTTAACAAATATAAATTAAGTGATTTCTCCCGATAAACAATATGAGGCTGATACCAATTTATATAATCCATCTGAAATAGAAAAAAAATGGCAGTCAATATGGACAGAAAACAATTTATACAAAACCGATGAATTAACTGAGAATAGCGATAAATTTTATGCCTTATCAATGTTTCCCTACCCTTCAGGTAATCTTCATATGGGACATGTTAGGAATTATGTTATTACAGACTTAATAGCTCGATTCCAAAAGTTTAAGGGTAAATCTGTCTTACATCCAATGGGTTGGGACGCTTTTGGTTTGCCTGCTGAAAATGCTGCGATTGAAAGAGGAATTAGTCCAAGTGTTTGGACTAAAAAAAATATTTCTCATATGAAGTCACAATTAAAGCTTTTGGGACTATCAGTTGATTGGGATAGGGAATTTGCAACATGTGATGAAAATTATTATATTTGGACTCAATATCTATTTTTAGAGTTATATAAGGCAGGTCTTGTATATCAAAAGGAATCAGAAGTTAATTGGGATCCTATAGATAATACAGTCCTAGCGAATGAACAAGTTGACTCAGAGGGTAAATCTTGGAGATCTGGGGCAGTAGTTGAAAAAAAATTATTAAAGCAATGGTTTTTAAGAATTACTAATTATGCGGATGAGTTATTGAAGGATTTAGAAAAATTAGATAACTGGCCAGAAAGAGTAAAAATAATGCAAGATAATTGGATTGGAAAGTCAATTGGTGCAAATATTAATTTCAATATCAATACCAATCCAGAAAATAAAATAACTGTATTTACAACAAGACCAGATACTTTATTTGGAGTTACTTATTTAGCAATTTCTGTAAATCATTCATTAATTAAAAAAATTACTGATCAAGAAACCATACAAGATATAGAAAATCTTAAACAATATTTGAAAAATAATAAAAATAATGAACTTGAAAAAATTGGAATAAAAACCAGCTTAATAGCAATAAATCCAGTTAATTCTGAACCTATACCTATTTGGGTGGCTAGTTATGTACTTGATGAATACGGCACAGGCGCTGTTATGGGTGTACCTGCTCATGATTTAAGGGATTTTGAGTTTGCTAAGAAAAACAATATATATATTAAACAGGTAATAGTAAAGGATAAAAGTGAACAAAGTAAGGAGCTTGATAATGCTTATGTAGAAAATGGATATCTAATTAATTCAAATCAATACAATGGTGTAGCAAATACTATTGCTAAATTAAAAATTGCAGAGGAGGGAGTAAATAATGGATGGGCCGAAAATAAAATTCAATATCGTTTAAGAGATTGGTTAATATCTAGACAAAGATATTGGGGATGTCCGATACCCATCGTTAATTGCAAAAAATGTGGAGCTGTTCCTTTAAACCAATCAAATTTGCCTGTTTCATTACCAAAAGATATAGAAATCTCCTCTAACAAAATTAATGCTTTAGGTAGTAATAATAATTGGATAAATACAACATGCCCAAAATGTGGAATAGCGGCAAGAAAAGAAACTGATACTATGGATACTTTCATGTGTTCATCTTGGTATTTTTTAAGATACCCATCTTCAAAATGTTCAAGTAAGCCATTTGAAAAGAATGAAATTAATAAGTGGTTACCTGTAGATCAATATGTTGGAGGAGTAGAGCATGCAATATTGCATTTGTTATATGCAAGATTTTTCACTAAAGCTTTGCGAGATAATAAACTATTTGATATTGATGAACCTTTCAAAAAACTATTAACGCAAGGAATGGTTCAGGCCGCAGCCTATAAAAACAATAATACGGGTAAATATGTTTCTCCTTCCGATATTACTGACTTATCAAATCCTACAGATCCAATTGACAATTCTAAACTCGAAGTTCTTTTCGAGAAGATGTCTAAGTCTAAATATAATGGAATAGACCCTGAATCAGTAATTAAAAAATATGGAGCAGATACAGCAAGAATGTTTATATTATTTAAAGCACCACCAGAAAAAGATTTGGAATGGGGAGATACAGATGTTGAAGGACAATTTAGATTTTTAAGTAGGATTTGGAAGCTTTACATAAATTGTGCAAAAGATATAAATAGTAAATCTAATGCCCATCCAGATAAAGAAAAAAGTTTAATAAAGTCAATGAATATCGCTATAAAAGAAATTTCAAATGACATATTAAATAACCAATTTAATACTGCGATTTCAGAACTAATGAAGTTTTATAATTCATTATCAAATTCCATTAATGACGTAAACAAGAATTTAAAAATTGAGACTTTAAAAACATTTTGTATTTTGTTGGCTCCTTTTGCTCCTCATATAGCAGAAGAAATATGGCATCTTATAGGATTTAAAAAATCTGTGCATTTAGAACACTGGCCTTCTTTTAATGCCGAGGCACTTAAGGAAGATTCGTATGAACTAGTAATACAAGTAAATGGAAAAGTTAGAGACAAAGTAAATATTAATAATGATATGAGCGAAGATCAAATTAAAGAATTGACTCTTAAAAGGCCTAACATATTAAAATGGACTCGAGATAAGGAAATAAGAAAAATAATTATTGTTAAAGGAAAAATTATGAATATTGTTGTTTAAGAATTTATTTTTTGAATAACTAATGAATTTGGATTTGACCAATCGCCCTTAACTAAATAATTATCATTACTAAAACACATTTCACGGAGTATGAAAAATATAGGTTCACTCGCTGAATTATCAAATAATGATGTTATGTCTTTTATAGAATATTCTCCACCTTCATCTAATAAATTACTTACTTTTTGTTGATACTCAATAATATTTGCGGCTGCTTTCTTTCCAGCTTCAACTCCAGGTTGATCATATGCATTTATATTTACCAATTCAGCGTAGAAGGATACAGCCCTCTCAAATAAAGCGATTAAGGCACCTAGTGAAAAACAATTTAACTTTTCTAACGTGATAGTGATACTTTGTCTGTTTTCACTAGAGAGTGCTGATCTGGTTCCTTGCAAAAATCCAGAAAGATATTCTTTAGGATTCTCTTTTTCATCAAAAAAATTAGTAGATGGAGAATCTAATAATTCAATAAAAATACAAAAGAAATTATCAATACCATCTCTCAGTTGCTGAACATAAGCATGTTGATCTGTAGATCCTTTATTACCAAAAACGGAAATACCTTGATTAACTACTTCACCATTCCTATTGAATTTCTTACCTAATGATTCCATTACTAATTGCTGGAGATATTTACTAAATACCTGTAACCTATCTCTATAAGGTAATACGACCATATCTCTCTTTCCAATACCATCACCAGTTAAATACCATGCGGATGATAACAGTGCTGCTGGATTATTCTTAAAATCACTTATACGTGTGGCTTCATCCATTAATGATGCACCTCTAATAAATTCAGATATATTTTCATTAATAAGAGCTAATGGAAGTAATCCCACAGAGCTTGTAATACTAGTTCTTCCTCCAACCCAATCTTGCAAATTAAATATTTTTAACCAATTTTCAGAAGTGGCTTTTTTAAATAATTTACTATCTTTCATAGTTATTGCTATAGCATTAGAATTCCATTCAAGAGAATTGTTTTCACAGTGACTTTTAATAATTTCCATAGCAATTCTAGGTTCAGGCGTACCACCTGATTTGCTTACTACTACAAATAATGTTGTTGATAATTTCTCAGATAACTCTTCTAACTTTTCGCTAATTAAAAAAGGATCAACATTATCGATATAAGAAAAATTTAAGCCACTAGAACACTTCTGCAGTGACTCTGTAATAAGTAATGGTCCTAACCCACTTCCACCAATTCCTATCCAAAGAACATCAGTATACTGCTGATTATTCTTATTCTTGATATCTCCATTTAAAATTTGTTTTCCAAATCCAGAGATTGCTTTAAAATCTGCTTTAATTTCCTCTCCTATTTTTGAAGAGGGTGAAATTGATGGATTTCTAAGCCAATAATGTCCAACTTGTCTATTTTCATCAATATTTGAGATTGCACCATTTTCTAATTCTTTTATTGATGAAAAAACATCTATAAATTTATCTTCTAAATTTTTTATCTCTTTACTTGTGAAATTAATTTTGCTTATGTCTAACCAAATATTTAATTTTTTATCAAACCAAAGATAATTACAAAATTTATCCCAAGAGTTTAAATCTCCTTTCATTTTATATATTTGTTTCTTTTATTTATTATTCAATTATATCTATACGAATAGTACATAGATTTGAATCATTTAAATTTGTTTAAATTATTATCTTCAAATAAATATGTTTTTGAATATAAACAATTAAAAATAAGGGTTTTTTTTATTTCATATGAATTTATCATTGGAGAAAATAAAAAACTTTGGATAGATCATTTAATTACATAATTTCGCCTGAGATATCTGAATTTAGAAGATTTTCCCCAAAATTAAAGATAGGTGTGCTGGCTTCTGGGAAAGGAACAAACTTTCAGGAATTAATCAATCTCTCCGAAAATGGAGAATTAGATATAGATATTAAAGTTCTAATAACTAACAAAGATGAAGCCGGTTGTATAAAAAGAGCTGAAAGTAAAAAAATACCTCACAAAATTATAAGAGGCAAAGACTTTCTACAAAAAGAGGAATTTGAATTAAAAATTGCAAATACTTTAATTCATTACGATGTTGAACTTATTGTTATGGCAGGCTGGATGAAAATTGTTACTCCATTTTTTATTAATAAATTTAAGAATAAGATAATAAATATTCACCCTTCATTACTTCCGGCATATAAAGGTGGTTCCGCAATTAAGGACTCTATATTAAATGGTTCAAAAATTACTGGCTGTTCAGTACATTTTGTAGAAGAGGAGGTAGATAGTGGATCATTGATAATGCAAGCTGCATTGTCAATTAGAGATGATGATGATATTGAATCACTTTCCAAAAGGATACAAATGCTTGAGCATAAAATTTTACCTCACTCAATATCTCAAGCTGGTTTTTTAATAAGAAGTAATTTTATGGAAAATTATTAGTTAAATTAAGACCTTCATCCATTGAAAATCCACTCATAATATTTAAATTTTGAATTGCTTGTCCAGTCTGACCTTTTAACAAATTATCAATTGCTGATAAAATAATAATCCTTCCATTTCGAATATCTACTTTAACAGAAAGGAAAATTTGGTTTGTATTTTTAACCCATTTTGTTGAAGGGTATGTATCTACAGGTAATACTTTAATATTTTTGAAATTTCTGTAATAATTATCCAATAGAATTCTGCAATCATCAGAAGTTAATCCTGGATCTCTTAATCTCCCATAAATAGTCGAGTGCATACCCCTTGAAATTGGAACCAAATGAGGTGTAAAAAGCAGTTCAATTTTATTTCCAGAAATTATAGATGCTACTTGCTCGATCTCTGAGGTATGTCTATGGTTTATCAATCCATATGCTGATAAGCCTTCACCACATTCTGATAAGAGTAGCTTTTGGTTTGGTTCTCGACCTCCTCCAGAGGTTCCGCTTTTAGAATCAATCACTATTCCTTCATTTTCAATAATTCCTTGCGAAAGATAAGGAACTAATGGAATAAGAGCAGATGTTGGATAGCATCCTGGACAGGCAATTAATCTTCCATTTGAAATAGCTTCCTTATTTATTTCAGGAAGACCGTAGACGGCCTCTTTACATAAATCATCATCATTCCTTTTATAAATAGCAGCTTCTTTGGAATATACATTTTTCCATTCATCTAAAGACTTATATCTGTAATCAGCAGATAAATCAATAACTTTAAGTCCTCGATCTAATAATTTCCTTGTCAATGTTGAAGATAGTCCATTTGGTAAGCAAAGCAAAGCAACATCTGCATTTTTTGAAATATTATCTACGGAAATTTCTTCTATATAAGGATCATTATCTAGATATATAAAAGGAAAATTATCATTCCACTTTGATCCAGATGTTTTATTACCTCCTAAAAATGAAATTTTGTATTTTTTAATTTTTTTTAAGAGATTAACCGCTTGAATACCGCCGTAACCAGTAGCACCTACTATTGCAACATTCATTTCTTTGAATTGGCAGACTTTGAGATAGGATTATAAAGTGTTGAATTTAAGGTAACTAAAACACTATTTTTCTATATTGATAGGAATAATGAAAGAAACAAGTCCCAAATCAAATAATGGAACAATTTTGGATATAAATGAATCTTTTAAAATTGAATTTGATCCTATCAGCGATGCGTTGGCAGCTATAAGAAATGGTGAATGCATAATTGTCGTAGATGATGAAAGAAGGGAAAATGAAGGAGATTTAATATGTGCGGCTCAGTTTGCAACTCCACAGCAAATTAATTTTATGGCTACTGAGGGACGTGGTCTTATATGCCTAGCAATGCAAGGTGAAAAACTTGATTCATTAGATTTACCATTAATGGTAGATAGAAATACAGATGAAAATCAAACAGCTTTTACAGTATCAATTGATGCTGGACCTGAACATAATGTAACTACCGGAATTTCAGCTGAAGACAGGGCAAAGACAATACAAGTTGCTATAAACCCAAATACACAGCCTGATGATTTAAGGAGGCCAGGACATATTTTTCCACTGAGAGCAAAAAAAGGTGGAGTATTAAAAAGGGCAGGTCATACCGAAGCGGCAGTAGATATAGCCGCAATGTCAGGTCTTTATCCCGCTGGAGTGATTTGTGAAATACAAAATCCTGACGGTTCTATGTCAAGACTTCCACAACTAAAAGAGTATGCAAAACAGTGGGGAATGAAGTTAATATCAATAGCTGATTTAATAAGTTATCGGTTTCAAACTGAGAGATTTGTATTTAGAAAATCTGATGCTGTTCTTCCAAGTATTTTTGGTAATTTCAAAGCATATGGATATGTTAATGAACTAGATGGTTCAGAGCACGTTGCTTTAGTTAAACAAAAATCATCGAAATTAAGCGAACCTGTACTAGTAAGAATGCATTCAGAGTGCTTAACTGGTGATGCTTTTGGATCATTACGTTGTGATTGCAGACCCCAATTAGAGGCTGCTTTATCAAGAATAGAAAAGGAGGAAGAAGGAGTTGTTGTTTACTTGAGACAAGAAGGCAGAGGTATTGGTCTAATAAATAAATTAAAAGCTTACAGTTTACAAGATGGTGGATTAGACACTGTAGAAGCTAATGAAAAATTAGGTTTTCCAGCGGATCTCAGAAATTATGGAGTTGGAGCACAAATTTTAACTGATTTAGGTATTAAAAAATTAAAATTATTAACCAATAATCCTAGAAAGATTGCTGGATTAGGTGGTTATGGAATAGAAGTTATTGAGAGAGTCCCTTTAGTTATTTGTCCAAACGATAATAATGCAGAATATTTGAGTGTTAAAAAAACAAAGTTGGGCCACATGTTTGATGATGATAATTCTAATTCCAGTAATGTTGATCCATTTATATCAATTTTTCTTGACGGAAAATATAAATCTATTGATTTAGTTCCAATAAAAAATAAAGTTATTAAATTCTGTAGTGAACAAAACATTAATATTAAACTCGAAAGTAGTCCAAGATTATTGGCGTTTTGGAACCGACCAAAATTAGTATGGAGAATTTTACATGATCAGACTAGAACCAATTCCAAGATTAATGATGAGGAAATAAAGAATATAGAATTATTTATTCAGTTTTTATCCAAATATGAAAATAGTACAAAGATTGGAATTATTGTTTCTAGAAATATTGAACAAGCATTACACCCAAAAAGTAGCATCAAACTAATCAATACTAAATTCACTATTAATAATGAAATCTTATATTCTTCTACAAGAAAATTTAACCTTGATAAAGAGACATTTAGTATTGTTTTTGATGGATAAATTACTATTTCAAAGTTGCTTTTATAATTTTTGAACCATTAGTAAGCTTTAGTACTACATCCATATCATCAGTCTTACCAAAAACAGTATGAACTCCATCGAGATGAGGCTGTGGTTCATAAACTATGAAAAACTGACTACCTCCTGTATCCTTTCCTGCATGAGCCATAGAAAGTGAGCCTTTTAGATGTTTATTGGAATTGATTTCACATTTAATATTATATCCAGGTCCTCCAGTTCCTGGCATGCCAGATGCTCCGTCACGAGTATTAGGGCATCCACCTTGAGCCATAAATCCAGGAATAACTCTGTGAAATGCTAGACCATCATAAAAACCATCACTAATCAAATTTGTAAAGTTTTTAACTGTATTAGGTGCGTCGTCAGAGAAAAATTCTATTTTAATTTTCCCAACTTCTGTTTCAAATAGTGCTGTTGTCATTTTTATTTGTTTAATAATTATTCCGATATTTTAATAGTTAAAGTAACTTTTCAAGGTTTTCCTTAATGGTATTTATATCAATGTTATCTTTATTACTATTTTTGTCTTCCTCCCAATTTTCAACTTCTATGTTTTTCTGGGGAGGTGAAATTAACAACCTGTCTTCTGCGGTTTTAGGTACAAAATTTTTTTCTACTAATTTGCATTCATAATCTAATTTAATGCAGAAATCCTTTATTTCCTCAATATTGATCATTTCAACTGTTGGCAAAGGAAAATCTTGAGCTTCTAGTAGACCACAATATCTTGTTGCATCATCCTTATCTTCAAACATAAGAACAATGGTCCTTCCTTTAAGTTCGATTGAATGAATTCCTTCCTTATCTGTTCCTGAATTATATAAAAGAACAAATATGTTCATAAGTATTTATTTTTCTATTTATATAATATTTGATTAAGATTCAGAAAGTGATAATTCTTGTAGTCTTGTATATAAAGCAATTTCTTCATCATTAATATCAGCAGGTATCACTACCAAGATTTCAACATATTGATCACCTATATTATCTTCGAAAGTTAAACCCCTACCTTTCAAACGTAACATTCTTCCAGTGGACGATTTTGGTGGGACTTGAAGTGTGACATTTCCATCAAGGGTAGGAACCTCTACGGCACAACCAAGAAGAGCATCATGAGGAAACAACTCTAATTTATAAAGAACTCTTAAACCATCAATTCTAAGACCGCTTTCCGTTTGAACTTTTAACTGTAGATAATGATCTTTACCTCCTCTAGCAATATTTTCAAGTCTTAATCTCCATCCATCTCCAGCGAAAGGAGGTGTATCAACTTCTACTACGGTTTCATCTTCAAGCTCTATTAAAATTGAAGCTCCATTTAAGGCTTCATCAGGAGTCAATTCAATAACTGTTTCAATATCTTGATGAAGTTTAACTGGAGGCGGCTCTTCTGGAGAGGTTGTAGGGTATTCATAATTATTAAATCCATCGTTATTAGTATTTGTCGATTCATCCTCAAATGATTCATTATCATTTTCCTCGTAATTCTTTGGTGAGTATTCATATCCAAATAATGAATCAAGATAATCTTGAAAATCAGGAAACCCTGTCTTGAAATTATTATTTTCGTAATCATCCTGGATATTTTCATCCGAACCATGTTTAAAAATATTAGGATCTCGTAAATATTCGTAAGCTTCGTTAATTAATTTAAATCTTTCTTCTGCATTTAGATCATTTTTATTTAAATCTGGATGCCATTTTCTTGCTTCTCTTCGAAAGGCCTTTTTAAGTTCTTTAATATCGAAATCAGGGGATAAACCCAAAATCGACAAATAGTCTTTTTTAGAGGAAGTAGTCATTGTCCCACGGATCATCGTCCCTAGAATTACCATACCTCGAATTTCTATAATTTCTATTCATTTGATTATCCCAAGGATCATCATCCCAATAATCATCAGAAAAGAGTTCATCCTTTAATGATCCAAATGTATTTTTAATGCTCTGTAAAGGATTATTATCAGTTTTCTTTTCTGCCGCAAATTTTCTGTTTAAGCCGAATAATGCTTCTTGTAAAGCACTTACTGAAATTTCTAATTCTTGATGATCATCATCTTCAATATACTCTTCAACATCTTGAATAGCTAATTCAACAGCTCGTTGTTGCCTTTCGGCCCCATAAGGGCCAAATTCTAATGAAGCATCCCTAAGTCTTCTCTCAGCTTGCGCAATAAGAGTTAAAGCACTATTTTTTCTATCAATTACAGATCTTCTCTTCCTATCTTCATTAGCTTTTACCTTTGCTTCTTCAATTATCGAATTTATTTCTTGTTCATTTAAGTTAGAACCTCCAGAAATTGTAACTGTTTGCTTTCTTCCAGTTGTTCTATCAGTTGCACTTACTTCTAAAAGACCATTAGCATCAATATCAAATGCTACCTGAACTTGAGGTATTCCCCTTGGAGCTGGAGGTATCCCTGATAGTCTAAATTTACCAAGTGATTTGTTTTCGGAGGCTAAAGGCCTTTCTCCCTGCCGTACTTGAACAACTACTGATGATTGATTAGCTTCAGAAGTACTAAAAACATCAGATTGCCTAACTGGTATTGGCGTATTACGAGGAATAAGTACCTTCATAAGACCACCAATAGTTTCTAAACCTAAAGATAACGGAGTAACGTCATTTAGGAGTAAATCTTGTAAATCACCACTAATAATTCCAGATTGTATCGCAGCTCCAACTGCTACGACTTCATCAGGATTAACAGATTGACAAGGATCATTTGGCACAAGAGTCTTTACTAATTGTTGAACCATTGGGATTCTTGTGCTGCCACCTACAAGAACTACCTCATCAATATCTTCTGCGTTCCATCCAGAATCATCTAAAGCTATTTGAACAGGCTCTAATAATCTATCTAGTAAATCTTGTGATAATGATTCAAATATTTTTCTATCTAAGGTTTCTTCAATATGTAACGGACCATCTTTACTTGTTGTGATAAATGGTAAAGATATTTTTGTTTTTTGCAATCCTGACAATTCACATTTAGCTTTTTCAGCAGCCTCAGTTAATCTCTGTAAAGCTTGTCTATCCCTTCTTAAATCAATATCATGTTTAGCAATAAATTTTTCTGCCAGCCAATCAACTATTTTTGAATCAAAATTGTTTCCTCCTAGCTGTGTATCACCACAAGTGGCTTTAACATCAAATACGCCATTGGAAATTTTTAATAATGAAACATCAAATGTTCCTCCTCCTAAATCAAAAACCAAAACATTATTAGAAGAACTTTTTTCAAAACCATAAGCTAGAGCAGCAGCAGTAGGTTCATTGAGAATTCTATCTACTTTAATACCAGCTAAAATTGCAGAATCCTTTGTAGCTTGCCTTTGAGATTCATTAAAGTAGGCAGGGACAGTAATAACGGCAGAATCAACAGTATCTCCAAGATATGTTTCAGCATCATTAATTAATTTTCTAATCAACGAACTCACTAATTCTTCTGGTGCATACTCTCTTTCTGTATTTGGACTAAGAACCCTAACGCTTCCATTGGTATTAGCCTTTACGTTGTAAGGGACAGAAATACTATTCTCATCTAATTCATCCCAGTCACTACCAATAAATCTTTTTAGGTTATAAAAGGTATTCTTAGGATTTAGAACAAGTTGTCTTCTCGCTTGGTCTCCTATTACTATTTCCTTATCTTTTGTAAATCCAACGATTGATGGTGTAGTTCTAGAACCTTCAGAATTCGCAATAACAATTGGACGACCAGCTTCAATAACTCCTACAACAGAGTTTGTAGTACCTAAATCAATTCCAACTAATTGCCCCATGATTTTAGATCGCTAAAAAAAAGCAAAATTTACTAATAATTTAATTAATTTTTATCTTAGATATTTACATATAATAGTAAAAATCAAATATTTTCAACTTAATTTAAATAAATAAGATTATTTATAACTTGTCAAAAAGATTACTATCTATTTTAAAAGATTTTTTAATTACAAAATTGTTGATGTAGTTAACCAAAATAAACTAATATAAAACGGAGAGAGAGGGATTCGAACCCTCGATAAAGTTGCCCCTATACAGCATTTCCAGTGCTGCGCCTTCAACCACTCGGCCACCTCTCCCTAGATAATCATTTTAACCCTTCATCATCTCATTTTAGAGGAAAGTTATTTGAAAAAGACTTTCACAGTCACGATTAAAAATAAGGAAACCGGAAAGGTCTACCAAGAGCAGGTTAATAGTGATGAGTACATACTTAAGGAATTTGAAAAGAAAGGTTTCAAACTTGCTTTTTCATGTAGAAATGGTTGCTGTACAAGTTGTGCAGTTAAAATAAAATCTGGTAGTTTGAAACAACCAGAAGCCATGGGTGTATCTCAGGCTTTAAAAGACAAAGGCTATGCTCTTCTTTGTGTTGCTAAGGCAACTTCTGATCTTGAGGTAGAAACTACATATGAAGATGAAGTTTACGATCTACAATTTGGACAATATTTTGGTAGGGGAAATACAAGAGTTGCGCCACCCTGGGAATTTGAGGAAGATTAATTATCATGTTTGAATTAAGTGAAATAGAGGAACTTGCAAATCAAGTAAACTTATCCATTTTGTATGAAATAGCCAAGAATTCCGCTCAAATTGGTAAAGAAATATTAAAAGTTAATTACAATAAAATTCAGAAAATATCATCAAAGGGTAGGAAGGGTGATCTTGTTACCAATGTAGATTTGGAAGTTGAAAATAAAATAAAAGAATATTTATTAGAAAAGACCCCAAACATCTCTATAAATGCAGAGGAATCGGGTAAATTAACCAAATCTTCGGATTTAACGTGGTGTATAGACCCACTAGACGGTACAACTAATTATTCCCATGGATATCCTTTTTTTGGGACTTCTATTGGTCTTGTATATAAAAACAAGCCAATTATAGGTGCCATATCAGTACCTTATTTAGATGAACTATATTCAGCCTGTATAGGTTTAGGCTCATTCTGCAATGATAGTGAACTTAAAGTATCGAATCCATCTAATCTTTCTGATAGTTTACTTGTAACGGGTTTCTCTTATGACAGATTTGAGACAGAGGATAATAATTATGCTGAATTTTGTTATTTAACACATAAAACTAGAGGTGTTAGAAGAGGAGGTGCAGCAGCAGTTGATCTAGCATTCGTTGCTGCAGGTAAGGTAGATGGATACTGGGAAAGAGGACTGGAGGTATGGGACCTAGCAGCCGGTGCTATTATTGTTAAAGAGGCTGGTGGTATTATTTCTGATTATCCATCAGGCGAATTTAATTTAAGTTCAGGAAGAATTTTAGCTTGTTCTCCCAGCCTTGAGAATGAATTTAAAAATGAACTAGATAAAGTCTCTCCATTTAAAAAAAATCTCTATACCTAAAATTAGTTAAATATTAAAATGACCGATATAAAGGAAATTAAATTAATCGATGTAAAAAATAACTCAAACATAATAAATAATTTAAATAGTATTTATAAACTATGGGGATATGAAGAGGTTTCACCTTCATTTATAAATACATTAGAGACCATAAAAGGCCGAGGCGTTATTGATGAAAATCAGGTTGTAGGAATAGTAAGTAATAATTCATTATGTCTTAGGCCAGAAATGACAACATCTATTGTTAAATTGTCATCTACTAGATTAATAAATAAGAAAAGACCCATAAGATTATTCACTAATGGAACAGTTTTTGATAAAAAACAAAATAATAAAAATTCATTTAAGTTACAAGAAAAATTGCAGAGTGGAATTGAATTAATTGGATATGATACAAAATACCCAGAAATCGAAGTTATTAATATTTTGTTTGATTCAATCGACAATATTAATTTGAAGGATAGTTGTAATTTATATCTACTAGTAAGCACTACAAAAATAATGGACTTGATACTGAACAAATATAAGAATAATAATTTTGAAGAAATTAAGAAAAGTCTGGTTAATTTTGATCAAGATAATTTATCTAAATTAGGAATAGATGAAGATGATAAATATATTCTGAAAGATCTTTTATTCACACGAGGAGAGCCAATTACAATATTAAAAAAATTAAAAACTATATATGGTACTAGTAAAACATTAGATGACTTAAATTTTTTATTTGAAACATTATCAAAAATATCAAATAAATATGGTGTTAAATTACAACTTGATCCCACTTTTCAACCTCACTTGAATTTATACGAAGGAATAGTTTTTCAACTAATAGGGGATAATGGTAAAAATAAAAGCGTCATCGCAAAAGGCGGAAGATATGATGAATTAGTAAGATCATTTAGTCCTAATGAGAAAATATTTAATGGGATTGGATTTTCAATTTCAGTAGATATTTTAAGAAATTTAATTAAAGAAGAAAAGAGAGATAAAAAAAAGATTTTATTGATGTTTAAAGATTCTTATTTGTTAGAAAAAGGTATGCATGAACAAAAAGTACAACAGAAAAAAGGAAATATTGCTGTCTTACATTTAAATCCATGTGATGACTTGGCTAAAGCCAATAAAATTATGAAAGAAAATAATTGTAGTGAGATTTTGTGGGTTAAATAAAACCTTTTAAAAAGGTATTTAACTTGTAAATTCACATATTGTTCGGACAATACTCCTAATTAAACTTGATTAACTAGTTTTAACGAAATAATATTTAATATGTTTGATTTTTTTTAAATGGAAAAAGGCGAAATTCGTATTAATACCGAAAATATTTTCCCAATTATCAAGAAGGCAGTATATTCTGACCATGAAATCTTCTTAAGAGAACTTGTTAGTAATGGTGTTGACGCAATTAGTAAAAGAAGAATGGCCTCTATGGCAGGTGATTGCGAGAATACTGAGGAGGCTCAAGTAAAAATAACAATTAATCGTGAAAAAAATACGTTAACAATTTCCGATAATGGAATTGGAATGAATGATGAAGAAATTAAGAAATACATAAATCAAGTTGCATTTTCTAGTGCTGAAGAATTTCTAACAAAATACAAAAAAGATAATGATGAATTCATAGGTCATTTTGGATTAGGTTTTTATTCAAGTTTCATGGTGGCAGATAGAGTCGATATAGTAACTAAGTCGGCAATTGGTGAATCAAAAGCTTTCAAATGGTCTTGTGATGGATCGCCAAATTTCACGTTAGAGGAATCAGAAAGAGAAACAATTGGTACAGATGTTGTTCTTCACCTACTTGAAGAAGAAAAAGAGTTTATCGAGCCTGAAAGGATTAAATCACTAATAAAAAAATATTGTGATTTTATGCCAATAGATGTCTTATTAGAAGGAGAGACAATAAATAAGAAAAATCCTCCATGGAGAAAACAACCTAGTGAATTAAAAGATGAAGATTATATTGAGTTATATAAATACCTTTATCCTTTCCAGGGTGACCCACTGTTATGGATTCATCTAAATACAGATTACCCATATGATATACAAGGGATATTGTATTTTCCAAAGTTGTCAGGTAGAGCTGATTGGGAAAAGGGAGAAATAAAACTATTTTGCAATCAAGTATTTGTAAGCGATTCAATTAAAGAGATAGTACCAAAATACCTTTTACCCCTAAGAGGAGTTATTGACTCTACAGATATACCACTAAATGTTAGTAGAAGTGCATTACAAACAGATAGAAAAGTAAGGTCTATATCATCATTTATCTCCAAAAAAATCGCTAATAAACTGAAGGATTTGATAAGAAATTCTCCAGAATTTTATACAGAAATTTGGGATTCAATATCAGCTTTTATTAAAATTGGTGCCATTGAAGATGATAAATTTGCTGAATTAGTCAATAACAGTATAATTTTTGAAACAATAATAAATTCAGAAAAAGACGTAACTAAAGATATTGAAAATAAATCTCTTATAAAGTCTAATGATAAATATTTCACAACTCTCGCAAATTACAAAGAGCGAAATAAATTAACTGATTCTAAAAAAATAATTTACTGTTCAGATTTGATTGCTCAGTCTAGTGCATTAAATATCTGTTTATCTGATAATAAAGAAGTTATTAAATCAGATCCATTAATTGACGCACAATTTCTTCCATGGTTGGAAAGTAAGAATGAAGATTATCAATTCCAAAGAGTAGATTCAGAAATAAATGAACTAGAAGATAAAGAATCTAAAGAAATTGTAGATAAGGATGGCAAATCAAATACAGATAATCTTAGAGATACGATAATTAAGGCCCTTAACAATGAGAAAGTAACAGTTAAAGTGCAGTCACTTTCAAGTAAAGATGCTCCACCAGCGATGATCCTGCTCCCAGAACAAATGAGAAGAATTAATGATATGGGCGCTTACATGGAACAAAAGATGCCAGGCTTACCTGAATATCATGTGCTCTTAATTAACAAAGAACATCCACTTATTATTGGTCTTAATAAAATTACAGGTAACAAAATAATTATTGATGAAAAAGATCCTAATGAGAATCCATTGGCATCTAAAATTGCTAATCATGTTTACGATATGGCTAAGCTTTCCGTCGGTGGATTAGATCAAGAACAGATAATTAATTTACAAAATAATAATGCCGAATTAATTTCAGAATTACTTAATTCAACAAATTGAGTCATGTGTTAGAATTTTTGAAGATATAACTCAATAAATATGTCAAGAGTTTGCGAACTGACCGGTGCAAAAGCTAATAATGGGATGGCAGTGAGTCACTCACATATTCGTACAAAAAAATTGCAACAAGTTAATCTCCAAAAAAGGAGACTATGGTGGGAAGAGGGAAAAAAATGGGTAAATATTAAGATAAGTACCAAAGCCTTAAAGTCTATACAAAAAGTAGGTTTAGATAAATTTGCAAAATCAAATGGAGTTGATTTAAAAAAATTCTAAATTTGATGAGAAATTTAGTTGTAAGTCTATTAATACCATTTATTCTTTTATTTAATTGTAATTCAGCCTTCTCTTTTGATTTTGCTCCTGAAGTAGGTGATATTGCTCCAAACTTTCAATTAGAAGGTTTTAATAAAAACATAAAATCAAAAAAAATATGGGAATTAAATGATTTTAAGGGTAAATGGCTTGTTATATATTTTTATCCAAAGGACTTTACAGCAGGTTGCACTCTTGAAGCTAAGGGTTTTTCAGAATTAAAAAAAGATTTTTCAAAATATAATGCCGAAATTGTTGGTATTAGTGCTGATAATCAAGATTCTCATGAAAGTTTCTGCAGTGAGAAATCCATAAATTACACTTTATTATCTGATTCTGAAGGAATTATTAGCGATAAATACGGTTCTTGGATTCCTCCATTTTCAGATAGAAATACTTTTTTGATTTCTCCTGAAGGGGAAATTTCTTATAGATGGATAAGTGTTTTACCTATAAATCATGCCAAAGAAGTACTTAATGTTCTAAAGAAAAAAATATAAATTTTGCACGAACTTTCATTTGGAACTTGGCTAATTCATCTCTCTTCAGTCATTGAATGGATTTTTACCATCTTTGTCATATACAAAATTTCTACATATAAAAATTATAATTTATTTTTTTGGTTAGGCTTAGCTATGGTCCCAAACTTAATAGGAGCTATGTGCGCTATAACCTGGCATATCTATGACAACCAAGAAAATCTTTACGGTCTAGTATCACTTCAAGGAATATTTACATTTATTGGAAATTCAACATTAGCCTTAGCTGCAATAATAATTTTCAAAGAAAAAGAGACTTATGAATGATTTATTTATAAAATTTTTAGAAAAATTAGCTTCAATTGACAACACATTTTTGTTCGCAGTATCAATAATTCCATATGCAATATTTTTGTTTTACTTATATAAAATCAAAATTTTTAATATTTTTGTAAAAACAGGTTTTTCCTTAACTGTTTTATTCGTATTCATAACTATATTGGTATCTATCTTCTCTCTGAATTACTATGATAAAACCCTTGTTGAGGTTGACTTCCTGCATGGTTTTGCAGAATCCTTTCTAACTCTAAGTGATTTTGTTATTTTGTTTGGATTTATAAAGTTGTTAAATAGCTTAGAAGTAAACAACTCTTAAGACCTTTTACAATTTTGTGTTTTTTAGGTAAAAGTATTAGAGAATATATAAAAATAACGATTTTTTATGTTTACTACATTATTTGCAGCTGCAGATCCAGCAACTTTTTCATGGTCTCCAAAGTGTGCCGTCGTAATGATTGCATGTAATGTTTTTGCTTATGCAATTGCTAGAGCAACTATAAGAAAACCTAATGAAGGTTTTGAAATACCTAATTCAAAATTCTATGGTGGTTTAAGTCACGCATCTGTTGTAGGTGCTAATTGCCTAGGTCATATTTTTGGAATTGGTGCAATCTTAGGATTAGCCTCACGTGGTGTTTTATAAAAATTTATTTATTTAATTTTTAATTATTTAACTTAAATTTCTTAACAATTTTATCTGCCATCTGATCAGGCATAAGTCCTAATTTTTCTTTACTCTGGTCAGGTGAAGCATGATCAACTAAAACATCTGGTATACCAATTCTGTATACAGGAATGTTTACTCCATTATCGTTAAGTAATTCAACTATTGCAGAACCAAATCCACCTATTAAGGTTCCTTCTTCCATAGTTACAACTTTTTTAATCCTACTTGCTAAAGGCATAATAAGATTTTTATCTAGAGGTTTCACAAATCTTGCATTAACAATACACGCATTAATGTTCATGTCTTTAAGCATCTTTGATGTTTCAATAGCTGATGCCACCATTGATCCATAAGCAATAATTAAAATATCTTCTCCCTCTTCAAGTATTTCAGCCTCGCCTACATTCAAGGGTTCCCAACCCTCATCCATTACAGCCACTCCTAATCCAGAACCTCTTGGAATTCGTAGAGCTGTTGGTCCGTTATGGTTTATTGATGTTATTAACATTCTCTGTAATTCAGACTCATCTTTAGGCGCCATCAATACAAAATTAGGTATAGATCTCATATAACTGATATCGTACTGACCTTGGTGAGTAGGACCGTCAGCTCCAACTATCCCAGCTCTATCAAGTACGAACGATACAGGTAAATTTTGAATCCCTACATCATGAATTAATTGATCAAAAGCACGTTGAAGAAAAGTACTATAAATAGCTACAACAGGTTTAAGACCATCGCAGGACATACCTGCTGCAAGTGTAACTGCATGTTGTTCTGCTATTCCTACATCGATATATTGATCAGGAATATTTTTTTGCAATATATCTAAACCAGTACCAGTTGCCATTGCTGCTGTAATACCAACAACTTTGCTATCTTGTTCACATATTTTCAATAAGGTTTGACCAAATATTTTACTATAACTAACAGGCTTAGGTTTTTTAGATGGAATAGATTTCCCAGTTGTTAGATCAAATGCAGATTGTGCATGATATCCAACCTGATCAGCTTCCGCATAAGGATAACCCTTACCTTTTGTTGTGACAACATGAACAAGAACAGGTTTTTTAAGTTTATGAGCAGAGTTAAAAGTATTAACTAAATTTCCAATATCATGGCCGTCAATTGGGCCCATATATGTAAATCCCAGTTCTTCAAAAACAGCACCAACCTTAGGCACTGCTAGTCGTCTAACGCTTCCCTTAATATTTTTTAGTTCCTCTGGAATATCTTTACCAATCAATGGAATATTTTTTACACTTTCTTGAACACTGTCGGACAAAAATTGCAATGGAGGACTAACTCTTACCTTATTCAAATAAGAAGAAAGCGCTCCAACGGGAGGTGAAATAGACATATCGTTATCGTTTAGTACTACAAGTAAAGGGGTATTTGGTAAGTGACCTGCGTGATTTATAGCTTCTAATGCCATTCCTCCAGTTAACGCTCCATCTCCAATAACAGCGACACATTTATAATTTTCACCTTTTCTATCTCTTGCTATTGCCATTCCTAAAGCAGCAGAAATAGAAGTACTTGCATGCCCAGCCCCAAAATGATCAAATTTACTTTCACTTCTTTTGAGATATCCAGCTACACCATTTTGTTGTCTAAGGGAATCAAATTGACTGAAACGTCCTGTTATTAATTTATGAGGATAACCTTGATGTCCTACATCCCAAACAACTTTATCAAAATCAAGATCAAGAGTTTGATATAAAGCCAATGTAAGCTCAACTACACCTAATCCAGGACCAAGATGTCCACCACTAGTAGATACTACTTGAAGATGTCTTTCTCTAATTTGACAAGCAATTTCCTCTAATTGTGAAACTGTTAAGCCATGAAGTTGATTTGGATGACTTAACTCACTTAAAAGCATTTAACAAAAATTGGTATCTATATAATCTAAAACGTCGAGGTGCAAAATGAGTATTTTTTTTGAAATAGATCATGTAATGTTTTATTAGATTAATAATTAATGCTAAAAATATATATATGAATGATTATTTTGAAAAAATACTTCAGGCTGAAGTCTATGAAGTAGCAAAAAAAACTCCACTTGAGAAAGCTCATAATTTAAGTAACACACTTAATAATGAAGTTTTTCTAAAAAGAGAAGATCTTCAAGATGTATTTTCATTCAAAATAAGAGGAGCATATAACAAGATGAGTAAGCTCAATAAATCACAGCTTACTAAGGGTGTAATTACTTCAAGTGCTGGAAATCATGCTCAAGGTGTTGCACTTAGTGCTCTCAAATTAAATTGTCAAGCAACCATATTAATGCCAATTACAACACCTCTAGTAAAAGTTAATGCAGTAAAAAATTTAAAAGCAAAAGTTATATTATTTGGCGATAATTATGATGAAACTTACAAAGAAGCAATAAGGATTAGCAAAGAAAGAAATTTATGTTTTATTCATCCTTTTGATGATCCTGACGTAATAGCAGGACAAGGAACAATAGCTATTGAACTTGAACAGCAACTAAAGGAAAAACCTTATGCGATTTACATTGCTGTTGGTGGAGGTGGATTGATATCAGGAATATCCTTGTATATTAAAAAAATATGGCCTGAAGTAAAAATAATTGGTGTAGAGCCTGAAGATGCTGACGCTATGACAAAATCCTTGGAAGAATCAAAAATTGTGGAATTATCTTCTATCGGTCAATTTGCAGATGGAGTAGCGGTTAAAAAAATTGGTAAAAATACTTTTGATATATGTAGAAAACATATAGATAAGATGATTAGGGTTAATACTGATGAAATATGTGCTGCTATAAAAGATGTTTTTGAGGATACTAGATCAATACTAGAGCCAGCAGGAGCATTATCAATTGCAGGGATGAAAAAAGATATTTTAAATTCGAATTATTCAAATAGAAAAATGGTTGCGATTGCATGTGGTGCAAATATGAATTTTGAGAGACTTAGATTTGTAGCAGAAAGAGCAGAGCTTGGAGAGTGTAAAGAAGTAATGATGGCTGTTGAAATTCCAGAACGTGCTGGAAGTTTAATTGACTTTTGTAAGTTACTTGATAATAGAAATTTAACTGAATTTAGCTATAGAATGTCGAATTCTAAGAATGCCCAGATCTTTGTAGGAGTTCAAGTCTATGGGTTAAACGATAAAAAAAATCTTTTAAATTTATTTAGAAATTCGGAGTACTCATTTATTGACATAAGTGATGATGAATTATCTAAAAATCATCTCAGACATATGGTAGGTGGAAGATTACCAAATAATTTTAAAGAAATGGATAAAAGAAACTTTGTTGAGCTTTTATACAGATTTGAGTTTCCTGAAAGACCTGGAGCATTAATAAACTTCTTAAATAATATGAAATCAAATTGGTCTATAAGCGTATTTCATTACAGGAATTATGGTGCAGATGTAGGAAAAATTGTTATAGGAGTTTTAATCCAAAGAAATGAAATTCTAGAGTGGAATAAATTTGTAAAAATCTTAGGCTATAAATTCTGGGATGAAACTCAAAACGATACATATAAATTATTCCTAGGTGCATCAGATTAAATTTAAGGTATCTTAGAGAAGATTTCGGTAATAAAAATCAATCAATCTGATCTTAATACCACCTCAATATCTGATATAGATCTTGTTACTAAAGTTGAGGCTGTTCTATATTTGAAAGGCAGACCAATAACAAAAAAGGATCTTTCAGAAATTACTAATTCTGATATCAACTCAATAAATGATGCAATTAAAGATCTAAAAAGTAAATACTCTAAACCCAACTCAGCTATTGAATTAAATGCAGTTAATAACAGCTTTTCTCTTGAACTAAAATCTAGTCTTAATGAATTCGTCGATGATTTACTCCCTTCTGATTTGAAAACATCCGAATTAAGGACTTTGGCAACTATTGCAATCAAAAAAAAGATCCTGCAATCAGATCTTATACTTCTTCGAGGTTCAGGAGCTTATGATCATATTAAAGAATTATTAGAAAAGAAGTTTATCGTCAAACGAAAGCAAAAAGATGGTAGATCATTTTGGTTATCATTATCAGAAAAGTTTTTTCAAACTTTTGCTGTGAGTAATGAATATCTCTCAAATATAGGAAGCCCTATTAATAAACAGCAATAATATGTAAATGTTAGTATGTATTAAATTACGAAAAGATAATGTTATCTGAGATTTTTGCAGTTCTGGGCCAAACTTTATCAATATATTCTTTCATATTGATAATAAGAATATTACTTACTTGGTTTCCAGGTATTGATTGGAGTAACGGTGTGTTATCTGCATTAACTTCTATCACAGATCCTTATTTAAACATTTTTAGAGGTATTATCCCTCCAATAGGTGGGTTTGATATTTCATCTTTACTAGCTTTTTTACTTTTGAACGTTATACAAAACTTAATTACAAATCTCCAGTATGCCAGCTTAGGATATAGCTGAATTTATCTATCGTCCCCAGAACCGCATATCTTTCCTTTAGCAGCTCTTAATTTTAATTTTTCAAGGTTTTGTAATGCAACATCCTCTAAATTGAAGTTTAATTCTGTACAAAGATTTGATATGTACCACAACACATCTCCTAACTCTTTCTTAATTGCT
>CACGBT010000010.1 GCA_902571335.1 uncultured Prochlorococcus sp.
TATACCGTCCTAAGACACCATTCGAGGGAACAGTCATTGAAAACTATAGTCTTCTCAAAGAAGGAGCAATTGGTAGAGTTAATCACATAACTTTTGATCTTAAAGATAGTGATCCGTTTTTAAATTATGTAGAAGGTCAAAGTATTGGTATTATGCCCGCTGGTGAAGATGCTAATGGAAAACCTCACAAATTAAGACTTTACTCAATTGCTAGCACCAGACACGGAGATAACTTTAATGGAAATACAGTTTCTCTTTGTGTTAGACAGCTTCAGTATGAAAAAGATGGTGCAACCATTAATGGTGTCTGCTCTACTTACTTATGTGATATTAAACCTGGAGATAAAGTAAAAATAACAGGCCCTGTAGGTAAAGAAATGCTTCTCCCTGATGATGAGGATGCAAACATTGTTATGTTGGCTACGGGAACTGGAATAGCACCAATGAGGGCTTATTTAAGACGAATGTTTGAGCCAACAGAAAAAGAAAAAAACAAATGGAATTTCAAGGGTAAAGCTTGGTTATTTATGGGTGCTCCTAAATCAGCTAATTTGTTATACGAAGAAGATCTTCAGAGATATCTTTCTGATAATCCAGATAATTTTAAATATACAAAAGCTATTAGTCGTGAGCAGCAAAATACAAAAGGTGGAAGAATGTACATTCAAGACAGAGTTTTAGAGTCAGCCAATGAACTTTTCAATATGATTGAAGATGAAAAGACACACATATATCTTTGTGGATTAAAGGGTATGGAGCCTGGAATAGATGAAGCTATGACTAAGGCAGCGGAAGAAAAAGGATTGAACTGGTCAGAATTAAGACCTCAACTAAAAAAAGCGGGAAGATGGCACGTAGAAACCTACTAAGTCTTTGATATTTATATTTAATTTTTAACCTATTAAAACTTTTTGGTTTAGACACAATATGTAGCTAATTTTAGAAAAAAAGAGGATTTTAAATAAAGAATAATAAAAATATGCCTTCAACTTTAAGTAATCCTCTAAGATTAGGTTTACGGCAGGAAAGAGTCATATCTCCACAATCCTTAGTAATATTCGGTGCTAGTGGAGACCTAACTCATAGAAAATTAATACCAGCCTTATTTGAACTCTATTTGCAAAGAAGAATTCCTAGTGAATTTGGAATAGTTGGTTGTGCGAGAAGACCTTGGACTGATAATGAGTTTAGAGAAAAGATGAGAGTAAAGCTATTAAATCAAATATCTGGTAAAGAAAGGGAGTGGGAACAATTTTCTAATTATCTTTTCTATGAACCAGTTGACTTACAACAAAGTGATCATGTCGTAAGGCTTTCTAGAAGATTAAATGAAATTGATAAAACACAAGCTACTCATGGGAATAGAACATTTTATTTATCAGTATCTCCGAATTTCTATGCAAGTGGATGTAAAGCTCTTAAAGCGGCTGGCCTATTAGATGACCCTAAGAAAAGTCGTTTAGTGATTGAAAAACCTTTTGGAAGAGATTATTCAAGTGCAAAAAAATTGAATAAGATTGTTCAAAGTTGCGCTGAAGAAAGTCAGATTTATAGGATTGATCATTATTTAGGTAAAGAGACAGTTCAAAATATTCTTGTTTTGAGGTTTGCTAACACCATTTTTGAACCAATCTGGAACAGAAATTATATATCAAGCGTTCAAATTACTTCATCTGAAACAGTGGGTGTTGAAGATAGAGCAGGCTATTACGAAAGCTCTGGTGCTTTAAGGGATATGCTTCAAAATCATATGACTCAAATGCTTGCTGTTACTGCTATGGAACCTCCAGGAAAGTTTGAGCCAGAAGCGATTAGAGATGAAAAAGCTAAGGTTCTCCAAGCATCAAAACTTGCTGAGGAAAATGAACCGTGGAATTGTTGCATAAGAGGTCAATATGGAGAGGGAGGTAATATTTCAAATCGACTAAAAGGATATAGACAGGAAGATGGTGTTAATTGTAATAGCACAACAGAAACTTATATTGCGACAAAAGTTTTTGTTGATAACTGGCGTTGGCAAGGAGTTCCTTTTTATTTGAGAACAGGTAAAAGACTACCTAAAAGACTTGGAGAAATAGTCTTAACTTTTAAAGATGTTCCTGTTCATTTATTTGAATCAACAATAATAAATCCTGCCCCAAATCAACTTATCCTCAGAATTCAGCCAAATGAAGGTGCTACTTTCAAATTTGAGGTTAAATCTCCTGGTTCAGGAATGAAATCTAGACCTGTTGAGATGGAATTTTCTTATGATGAATCATTTGGAGAACCCTCAGATGAAGGCTATGTAAGATTATTAGCTGATGCAATGCTTTCTGACCCAACCTTATTTACTCGAAGTGATGAAGTAGAGGCAGCCTGGAAACTTTATACACCATTAATAGAATTGATGGATAATTCTCCTTGGAAGTTACCTATTTATAATTATGAATCTATGACGTGGGGACCTCCTGAGTCTGATCAATTAATCTCAAAAGATAATATTTTCTGGCGTAGACCTTAAAAATGAAACCTCAACTAACACTACAAACACCATTAGAGCTACCTTATCAGGAAATTTCTAGTTACCTTAATAAATTATGGATTTCAGAGGATAAAGATAATAGTGGAGCTAATACTTTTACATTAACGGTCTGGCAGCCTGCTTGGCTAGAACAATGTTTGGTTCAAAATGGATTAGTAAATGGACCAATTACTGGAAATTTAAGTCCAGAGATAATTGAAGTTGCTAAAACATTTATATTAGATCAAGGACTTCCTATCACTACTTCCCTGAATAGTGAATACTTATTGAAGTTGTTGAAGAAAAATTTATCTAATAAAGACTTTGAAGATTTTAGAGGACAATTTTTTGAATCATCAATAAGTACATTGAATCCAAGAAGATTAATAACTCTAGCGCCAACATTAAATAAAAATTCAGATATCAAAACTTTTGTATCTGCTTACTGTCCATTAAGTGATACACCAGCTTTGCAACCTATATGTGGGGATTTAGTTGTTATTAGGGGGGACTCTGACTCAATATCTAATAAAGGATTAAAAATAATTGATGAATTATCTATTGATGAATTACCTTCATGGTTGTGGTGGAATGGAAGCTTGGATGAATCGCATGAAATCTTCGAATATTTTACTAATTCTGGTCTAAGGTTAATAATTGATACTGCTCTTGGATCGCCTCAAAGATGTTTAAAAGTTTTAGATCAATTAAATAATTCAAATAAAGCTATTAATGATTTGAACTGGGTTAGGTTGAAAAATTGGAGGGAATCATTGGCGATGATTTTTGATCCGCCTTCAAGGAGACCAATTTTAGATCATATTACTGATGTTGATATTGATATCGCAGGAGATCATATGATTCAAGCTTTGTTTTTGATTTCATGGATTAGCGATAAACTTGGTTGGTCTTTTCTTGGAGTTGAAAAAGATACAGAATCAACAAAAATAGAGTTTAAAAGAATTAATGGCGAAATAATTTATGCATCAATTAATCCATTATCTTTGGGAAATCCAAGTATTCATTTAGGACAAGTTATTGGATTGAGGTTGATTTCAAAAATTAGTGAGGTTCAAAAAAATAATACCTGTGTAATACTTGGCTGTGAATCAGTGGAATGTATGAGACTTGAAGCAGGGGGAATGGCTAATATGGAATTAATAGAACAAGTTGTTCCAAATTCTTTCTCTACATCAGAGTACGATGTTAGTAAATTATTGGGAAGTAGTAGAGGTAATACCAGTCCTCTTTTTGAAAATTCTATTAAAATAGCCCTTAAAATTTTTAATGGTTTTAATAACTAATAGATGCCTTGTGTAATATCTTCTCCTTCAACTGATAGTGGGAAAACTACATTATCGCTTTTACTATCTTGTTGGGCGTTCTCAAAAGGTATAAAGATACAAACTTTCAAGGTTGGACCAGATTATCTTGATCAACAACAACTTAGTTCCATTGGCCAACCTATTTGTAGGAATTTAGATATTTTTTTAAGTGGTGAGGAATGGGTCCAAGAAAGTTTTCTAAAACATGCTTTGAAATATGAATTCTCATTAATTGAAGGAGCAATGGGTCTATTTGATGGATTAGGGTCAACAACCTATTCCAGCACAGCAAATATCTCTAAACTTCTGAATGCTCCAATAATTTTTATTGTTAATGCTAGAGGTCAAGTAGCTTCTCTTTTGGCAACTATTCGAGGTTTTAGAGACTTCGATAGTGAGTTGTCAATAGCAGGAATAATATTTAACAACGTTAATTCAGATAGACATAAAAAATTAATCAAAGAAGTTTTTAAAAATGAAGACATTGAAATTCTTGGTTTTTTACCATCTGATTCAAAAATAACTTTAAACAAAGCTAATTTAGGTTTGATATCTCCAATGGATAATGGAAAAGAAATTGATGTTGAATACTTTGCAAATTTCGCCGAAAGAAATCTTGATGTATTTTCCTTTATTAAATTCCTGAAATCTCCTCAAAAGAAAATATTTAATTCTGTCAATTTTAAAGATTATAAAGTTGACAAAAGTAAACCTATCGCAATTGCAGAGGACAAAATCTTTCATTTTCAATACCCTGAAACTAGGGAGTTTTTGAGTGAAATAGGAATACCATTGATTTCATGGAGTATTTATGATGATGAAGAAATACCTAATGAGGCTTCTTCTTTAATTATTCCTGGAGGGTTCCCTGAAAAATATGCTGACCATATAAGTAACTCTATAAAAAGCTTAAATTCGTTAAGGAAATTCCGCAAAAATGGATTTATATATGCAGAGTGCGGAGGGATGATGATTTTAGGAGACTTTATAAAAGATGAAAATGGTAATAATCATAAAATGAGTTGCATCCTGCCCTTTAGATCAAAAAAAAGTAAACTTTCAGTAGGTTATAGATATATTCAAGGTTTAAGTGATACACCGATCATTAAACAAAATCAATTAATTAGAGGACATGAATTTCATTATTGGGAAATTGAAAATAATTTATCTGAACTTGATTTAAGAAAAGCTGAGCATCAAAAGAAACTTTCTTCGCCATGGAAAATTAAATCTTGGGAAACTGAATACAAAAATGAAGGCTTTTTTGATGAAAAATTACATGCAAGTTGGATTCACTTACATTTGCCAAGTTCACCAGAAGTCGCAAAAAACTTTATAGATGCAACCCAAATTAGTTCTTCAAAAGATTCTTAATTTATTATCAAATTAAGAATTTTTAGAGGAGAACCTAAAAAAAACATTCCAGGTAAAGTGATTAATGGTCCTAAAAAACTCCCAACCATGACCTCAATTTTTGTGTGGCCTAGGTTTTCTTTTAAATGTAAGTCAGATTGAGGGTCTAGTTTTTTTGATAGTTTATTGATTTCTGCAGCTTGAATCCCAGCTGATTTTCGAACACCACTAGCGTCATACATAACTATTAGTGCTATAGCGACTGATAATGCGAATATGGAGCTATCAAATCCCAATTCATAACCTATACCAGATGTAGCACCAGTAATTAAGGCGGCATGACTTGAAGGCATACCACCAGTTTCAAACATAATTCCAAATCTTATCTCTCCAGTTGAAAAGAAATTGAATACAATTTTGAAAAATTGAGCTATTAAACAAGATAATAAGCTCCAAAAAAGAACTGAATTATTAAAAAAGGAAAAAAACTCAGACATAAATTAAAACAAATTATCTGTCTCTATTTGTAATAAAATCGGCTAACGATATTAAGTACTTTGCATCTGCACCCCAAGGTTGAATTGCGTTTTTTGCTTTTTCAACTAAATCAAATGCTCTTTTCTTTGACTCTTCCATCCCAAGTAATTTAGGGTAAGTAGTTTTGTCAGCTAAAAGATCTTTGCCGGCAGTTTTACCAAGCTTTTCGCTGCTGGAAGTTAAATCAAGAATATCATCTATTATTTGGAAGGCTAAACCAATCCCCTCTGCATATGTTGTTAGCGCTTGTAATAGTTTTTCGTTAGCGCCTGCGATCATAGCGCCTGTTCTTACGCAAGCCTTTAATAACGCCCCAGTCTTATGAAGATGAATATATTCGAGAGTTTCAAGGTCGACTTCTTTACCTTCGCATTCCAAATCAACAACTTGCCCCCCGACTAGGCCTGGGGCACCAGCAACTAAGGATAGTTCGCCAATTACATTTAATAATCTATTTGGATCGACTCCAGGGCTTCTTAAAGAAACCATTTCAAAGGCCCTTGTTAATAAAGCATCGCCTGCAAGAATAGCTATTGCATCTCCATATACTTTATGATTTGTCGGTCTACCTCTCCTCAAGTCATCATTATCCATAGCGGGCAGATCATCATGAATTAAGGACATTGTATGAATCATTTCTATTGCTACCGCAGTAGGAACAGCAAGAGAAGGTTCTCCTCCAGCCAGTGAGCAAGATGCCAAACATAAAATTGGTCGTATTCTTTTCCCTCCAGCTAAAAGGGAATATCTCATTGATTCTCTTAATATTTCTGGATTCTCAGGGCCCAAGGAAAAATCAAGTGCTTCCTCTACAACCTTTTTTGTACTCTTAAGATATTTTTCAAAATCAGAAATATTATTTATAACTTCAGTCATTTTGTACCTTTAATAAAAAATTTTTTCATCTTGGAGTTTACGGCAAAAGGTCATTAAGAGTTGATGATAAACCAAATTGTTTTTGCCAGCTAAAAATAGTATTTACAAGTAACATTGTTACTGTCATTGGTCCAACACCTCCAGGTACAGGTGTGTAAGCAAATACTTTAGAAATGACATCTTCTAATAATACATCGCCACATAATCTGGATTGATTTTTATCGGAACTTTTTAATCTATGGATTCCAACATCAATAATTACTGCTCCTTCTTTCACAAAACTCGAATCTACAAGATTCGGTTTTCCTGCCGCAGCAATTAAAATATCGGCTTCTCTACAGGCTTTTTCCAAATTTAATGTTTTTGAATGAGTCGTTGTTACCGTGCCATTTAGATTCAACAGCATAAGCGACAGGGGTTTCCCAACAAGTAAACTTCTTCCGATAACAACAATTTTCTTACCTTCAATTGTAATATTTTGGGATCTTAATAAATTAATAATTCCTGCTGGTGTGCATGATCTCATCCCAGGTTCATTTTTCACTAATTTGCCGATATTTATCTCATTTAATCCATCTACATCTTTGCTTGGATT
This sequence comes from uncultured Prochlorococcus sp., assembly GCA_902571335.1. GTDB lineage: Bacteria > Cyanobacteriota > Cyanobacteriia > PCC-6307 > Cyanobiaceae > Prochlorococcus_A. The sequence goes on from CACGBT010000010.1 coordinate 7,190, forward strand.
AATATGGCTGATCAGTTTTTGCTCATCAAACTTTTTTGGAATGGGAAGTTGCAGCAACATTCCATCAATATCCTTATCAGAATTAAGTTTATTTATTAGTTGTTCAACTTCTTTTTGCTCTACACTTTCATTTAGATGAAAGATAAAGCTCTTTATTCCAATCCTTGAACATGCTTTTTCCTTATTATTAACGTAAACACCACTAGCAGGGTCTTGCCCTATCCTTATTACAGCTAAACCGGGAGCTCTTTTTGCAATTTTTTTATTGCCAGAAATATAGTTATTTAATCTTTCTTCTATTTCAAGAGATAATTTTTTACCGTCTAATTTTAATGACATTTAGAAAAACATCTCCTTTTTACACTTAGCATGCCTATAATTTTAAATTATTCAAATAGATTTATTTATATTCTGTGCAAAACATCACAACTACCTTAAAGAAATTGTTTTATTTGTGGAGGCGAAGTCAAGTTCCAGTAAAAAAAACAATTAAAATTTCAAGAATAGATAATCTCATAATTTTTTTAATATGCATTTTAATTTCAATAATTTCTTCTTATAAAATACTCCTTATCTCGCCTTTAAATATCACAGATATTTTTTCATGGCTTTTGACCTTCACTGAAATACTTGTTAGTTCTGGAATTTTGATATTAGTTTCAAAAAAAGAGAATCCTACAATTTCTTCGAGACAGATCTTCTTGCTCATTACTCTTCTTTTAGCAGTACAAGTTGCGAAATTAACTTTAGCTTCAACAATAAGTCCATTATCTATGATAATTCCACCGGCATTAATAATATCTCAAGGAATGGGAAGCATAACAGCTTTAGCTTGGGTATCAATAGCAAGCTTTAGTTGGCCAGACCCAACAGTTGCTATTAATAATAATTTATTTTTTATTTTATTAGTTTGCTCTTCAGTAGTATCTCTACTTGGCGGAAGAATAAGAAGTAGAGCACAGTTACTTCAACTATCAATTTTTGTCCCCATAGGATCGTTCTTAAGTCAATGGATATTGATTGGTAAAGATAAAATATATCTTATTAATAATCAAGATTTTGTTTTAGCTTATGGGGATATATTTTCTGATTCTTTGTTATTGGCAATAGTAATGCTTTTCACTATTCTATTTATTCCTATTTTTGAATCGATGTTCGGATTATTAACTAAAGCAAGATTACTCGAATTAGCTGATAAGGAGAAACCTCTAATTAGAAGATTGTCTCTTGAAGCTCCTGGCACTTTTGAACATACATTACTTATATGTGGTTTAGCAGAGGAAGCAACAAGAATGATTGGTGGTGATATTGATCTAATTAAAACTGGAGCTTTATATCATGATGTTGGTAAATTGCATGCACCTAATTGGTTTATTGAAAATCAGGATGGTTCAAAAAATCCGCATGACGAACTAGATGATCCTATTAAAAGTGCAGAAGTATTACAGGCACATGTTGATGAAGGATTGAAATTTGCGAAAAAAAATAGATTACCTAAACTAATAGCTAATTTTATTCCCGAACATCAAGGTACACTAAAAATGGGATATTTCTTTCAAAAAGCTAAAGAAAAAAATATTGATATTAATGAAAATTATTTTAGATACAAAGGCCCTATTCCTCAATCTAAAGAAACAGCTATTTTAATGCTTGCAGATGGATGTGAAGCAGCATTAAGAGCTATGAATATTAATGCATCTGATAAAGAAGCTTTGGAAACGATATCTAATATTATCTATTCGCGCCAAAAAGATGGCCAATTAGATGATAGTAATTTATCGAAAGGAGAAATTTTTCTGATAAAAATGGCATTTATGAATGTTTGGAAAAGAATTAGACATAGAAGAATTCAGTATCCAACCAGCAAGAATAATACTTTTTCTTAATTTTCAATTTTATAGCCTAATACTTCTTCGATGTTTAGGATTGCACCAATATACAAGAGCTAATGTACTTAATAATGTTGTTAAAAGAGTAAATCCACCAATTCCAAAAATGTCTTTAAGAGTTATGAGTCTAACCACTGAATAAGGACCCGTCCCAGAAATTACCATTGATAGAGATACTAGAGTTAAAGTTACTCCCCATTTTTTCTCTGCTAAAAGAGCTGCTGAAGAAACTATCCCAACGATCGCAGCAGGCCAACCAAGACTTATAGCAAGAGTTATATTTGCAACTTTTAGTGGAGGCCCATAACTTATTATCAATGCGATTATTGGAAGTGCAATTATATTGCTAATTAACCCAACCCATGAAAGTGCCCAATATCCTAGTAACCTTTCTCTCATTATTAACTGCTTTAACTATTTGAATAATCTACAATACTAAGAGACTCTTTTTTAAGCTACTTAATATTCCTAAAAAATAATTTAATTTGCTTGATTAGATAGAAATTTGTTATTCGAATTTTCTAAATTATCAAATTGTGGGTGAATTGAATTTTTTTTCTCAGAAAAGACCAGCCTATTTAAAGCATTAACGTAGGCATTCGCTGCGGCAACTACAACATCCGTATCAGCAGAATGACCAGAATATATTTTGTTATCCCTTCTTATTCTTATTGTCACTTCGCCCAAAGCGTCAATTCCTTCTGTTACCGACTTAACAGAAAATTCAATTAATTCATTAGGAACTTTAGCTAATTTGTTTAAAGCCTCGCATACAGCATCAACTGGTCCAGTCCCTATTGATACAGCAGTATCTTCAGTATTATCTTCTGTGTTTAGAAGCGAAATGGTGGCAGTAGGTTTAGATGCGTTACCGCAACTCACTTGTACAAGACTTAATTGAAATTTAGCTTCTGGGAGCTGAACTTGTTCACTAACAATTGCCTCTAAATCTCTATCACTAATTTCTCTTTTCCTGTCAGCTAAATCCTTAAAACGAGCAAAAGCATCATTTAAATCTTCTCGGCTCAAGTCATATCCCATCTCTTCCAATCTTGCTCTTACTGCACTTCTTCCACTAAGTTTCCCTAAAGATATTTTGTTGTCACTCAAACCAACTGTTTTTGCGTCGATGATTTCGTAAGTTAATCTATTTTTTAAAACACCATCCTGATGAATGCCTGACTCATGTGCAAAAGCGTTAGCTCCTACAATTGCTTTATTAGGTTGTACATTCATTCCAGTTAGGTTAGAAACAAGTCTAGAGGTTTTTGTTATTTCTTCGGTTCTTATAGCCGTAAGAGGCGTTGGTGAATCTGAATTTCTTTTGAAAAAACTATTAAAAAAACTTTTCCTAACATGCAGTGCCATTACTAATTCTTCTAGAGAGGCATTCCCGGCTCTTTCACCAATTCCATTAATAGTGCATTCTAATTGTCTTGCTCCATTTTTTACTGCCTCAAGAAAATTGGCCACGGCTAAACCTAAATCATTATGACCATGAACCGAGATTACTGCCTCATTAATATTTGGAACATTTTTATTAATATCGGAAATTAGGTTGCCAAATTCACTAGGAGTTGTAAATCCAACAGTATCAGGGATATTTATTGTTGTCGCTCCTGCAGAAATTGCTAATTGAATCACTTCGTATAAAAAATCAGGATCACTCCTTGAGGCATCTTCACAAGAAAACTCAATATCATCTACCAATGATTTTGCATAATTAACCATTTCTGGAACTATTTGAAGAACATCTTTTCTGGATTTTTTAAGTTTATGTTGAAGATGAATATCACTTGTCGCAATGAAAGTGTGTATTCTTTTCTTGGGAGCTGGACTTACTGCTTCGTAACATGCTTTTATATCTCCTTTTGATGCTCTAGCTAAACCACATATTATAGGGCCATTTTCTTTCCCTACGGCTTTAGCAATTTTATTAACAGCTTTAAAATCTCCTGGACTTGCGAAAGGGAATCCAGCCTCAATAACATCTACGCCTAATCTTGCTAATTGATGTGCGATAGCAAGTTTTTCTTCAAGATTTAAACTGGCACCAGGAGATTGCTCTCCGTCTCGAAGAGTGGTATCAAATATCAAAATTCTTTCAGGATCTTTTGACATTAAATGAAATAACTTAAACTTATATTAAGCTAATAAAAAAATTTTGACTAGATATTGTTCAGTAAAAATTACCTGATATTTTATAACTTAACAATATTGGTTAAAATTCTAAAAAAAAAAAAGAAATATCTAAATTATTAAAGTATTCTTTAAGATTAAAGCTTCCTTTTATAAAAGGTTAATTTTGATTTTTTATAGAATTAAAGGCATAAATTATAAAAAGTATGAATGGGCAATACCCTCAAAAAAATGTCTTAGGTCAACTAGCGATAGTTTTACATGCTCATCTACCTTATGTCAGAAAAAATGAAAAAAACTCCTTAGAAGAGGATTGGTTATTTCAGGCAATTTTGGAATGTTATATACCACTACTTCAATCAATAGAATCTTCCAAAAATGAAAATCCCGAAAATACAAAACTTACTATTAGTTTGTCACCAACATTATTATCACTTCTAAATAATAGACAAATTCAAGAAACTTTCCCAAGCTGGATTAAAACACGTAATGATTTCTTAAACGAACTACCAATAGAAGAAAAAAATGCCTCTGAATTTTTGAAGAAAAATCTTAATGATAAATACTTATATTGGCAAAATTGTTCTGGTAATTTAATTGAGAAATTTAGACTTTTAAATAACTCTGGAAATTTGGATATTCTTACTTGTGCTGCCACTCACGGATATTTGCCAATTTTAAGGGAGAATCCTGAAACTGTTAAAGGACAAATCAATACTGCAATTAGGAACCATGAAAATATTTTTGGAACTAGGCCTTTAGGTATTTGGTTACCTGAATGTGCATATTATGAGAATTTAGACGAAATATTATTTAATTCTGGAATTAGATATACAATCTTAGACGGTCATGGGATTTTAAATTCTATACCAAGGCCAAGGTATGGTGTGTACGCTCCAATCTGCTCGAAAAAAGGGGTAGCTTTCTTCGGAAGAGATGGTGAGTCTACTTTACCCGTTTGGTCTGCCAAGGATGGGTTCCCTGGCGATAAAGTTTACAGGGAATTTCATAAGGATTTGGGATGGGAATTACCTATCTCCCAGCTCCAAAAGAAAGGTATCTCAACTAAAAGACCCTTGGGTTTGAAGTTTCATAAGATTACGAATCATAACGTACCTTTAGGGGAAAAGTCGTTTTACTTAGAAAATGAAGCCAAAAAGAAGGCTTCAGAACATGCTGATTCTTATCTCTTCGCGAGATCCAAACAATTTAAAAAATTAACTTTATCCTCTTCCTTTCAGCCATTATTGGTGGCTCCATTTGATGCAGAGTTATTTGGTCATTGGTGGTATGAGGGACCTTTTTTTATTGAGAATATTTTAAAGAACTCTAGTAAATATTCAATTAAGCTTACAAATTTAAGAGAATTTTTACTTCAAAAGCCAAATCTTCAGATTTGCGATCCATCGCCATCAAGTTGGGGACAAGGAGGTTACCATAATTACTGGATTAATGATGCCAATGCATGGGTTGTTCCAGAGATCTCAAAAGCAGGCTCAACCTTTGTTGATTTATGCTCGAAAAATTTTAATAATGACTTATCTCCAAGACTTTTCAAGCAAGCAGCAAGAGAATTACTTCTCTCTGAGTCCTCTGATTGGAGTTTTATCCTAAGAGCAGGGACTACAACTGAGCTTGCAAAAGAGAGGATTAAAAGACACTTGTTCAGGTTCTGGAAAATAGTTGAAATGATAAGAAATCATTCCAATATAAATTTAAAATTTCTTGAAGATATTGAGGAAGAAGATAAAGTTTTCCAAGATATTAATATTGATGATTGGCGAAAATAAAAAATACTAATTTAACTTAAGCATTCCTAGTTTTACTTTTAGAGGTGAATTTATAAACATCTTAGTCATCACATAAATTAGTTTTGGAAGTGGAAGTGTATTAGTAAGAAAACCTACCCATTCTTTGGTCGATAATCTAAAGAAATTTGAGAAAAAGCTTCTTAATCTACTTTCGTCGAAACTCATCAATCTTCTTAACCCATATTGGTAAAGTTTATGCCTTTGCGTTAACTCGTAAGGCCAAAGGATCTCCCAACCTTTTGTTGCTAGTTCAAGAGAACTTAGATGAGGTTCTTTTAAAAAGAGTGCTAATTTTTCTGCGAGTAGTGGAGCTCTTCTTAATAAAGATCCGATCATGTATCCTGATGCGGGATGTACCATGCTTGCAGACCCTCCAAAACCTAGTACAAATTGTTTTTTAAATGGGAGGGGTAAATTCATTGGGAAAAGACAATTCTCTTCATGAAAAATTTCACTTACCTCAATACCCCTACTATTCAGTCTTTTTAAAAGTCTTTCTTTAAGATTTTCTTGGGATAATGCAGGATAACTAGCTAACGATGTTTCTTCAACAAAAAAAGTTTCATTCCCAAGATCCATTGCATAAAGGAAAGAAGGAGATGATAATTTTTCTTTATTATTAAGATGATTTGGACGAAAATCCATTAAAACAAACTGTTCTTTATTGACGGGTGGTGATGAAAATTTACCGACAATTCCATAAGCAGCTTGTTGGGCGATTTCAGTTTGGACTGGTCTTTTTACAAAATTACTCTTATGACCACTTGCGTCAATGACTAACCTCGCCTTTATTCTAAGACCTGAAAAACAAATAACCTCAGATAGTTTATTTTTCTCTCTAATATCTTTTGCTGTTTCATTCAACCATTCAATCCCTTTACACTTTTTTAAAAGTTCATTTTGAAAAGCCTCTTGATTTATTAAACCGTAATCGTAGTTATGTTTTGTTGGATTATCTCCCTTTTTATTTTCCCCATTTCCAAAAAAACTAACTGTTTTACGCCAACGATGAGATAACAAAGACTCTAATCCTAATTCCTCTAATTCAGAGGCCCAAATACCGTAAGTATTCTCCCATTTTTCATTTGGAGATTTAGTTGATATTCCCTTTATATTTAAATCTTGCTTGGATAATTCTGAAGCCAAACATAGTGCTGCGGGCCCGGATCCTAAAATTAAAATATCAAGTATCTCCATATTATCTAATAAATCATTTTCTTTTAATTTTCTTTGCCTGAGTTGAATTGGTTTGTTTCTTCTTCTTGTTCATGAGGAACTAATACTACTTCTGATAAATGATCACCCTCATCCAATCTTTGTAATTTTACTCCTGTAGCGGCTCTAGATTGTTGGGAAATTTTATCTGCGTTTGTTCTCACTATTACACCTTTTCCAGTCACAAAAAGTAATTCTTCCCCTTCTCCTAGTACCTTTAAACAAACTAATACATCATCTTGAATTCTGAATTTTATCGCTCTCAAACCCATGCCTGCTCTTTTTTGCAATTTGAACTGAGTTACAGGTACTCTTTTACCTAATCCAAATGCACTGGCAATTAGTACCCAGGGACCTTCTGATGAATTTACTTCAAGATTATCATCAATTTCTTTAGTGAGATCCTCATTTTTAGACAATTGATCAACTAAATCAGATGTCAAAACATCCATAGATACAAGATTGTCTCCTTTTCTAAGGTTCATGGATTTAACCCCCCTTGCGGTCCTGCCAAGTGGCCTTAATTCGTTTAAATCTAATCTAAAATGAATCGCCATTCCTGTTCTTGATCCAATCAAAACACTATCACCTTCTTTTGATAATCTAACCCAAGTTAAAGCGTCTCCATCCTCAAGATTTATTGCTATTAATCCATTTGATCGAATTTTTGCGAAAGCAGAAAGTGAAGTTCTTTTTATAAATCCAGCCTTCGTTAGCATTAAAAGATAACAATCGTTATCAAAAGAATCTACAGCAACCAGTGAAGTTATCTTTTCTTCTCTTGGTATTGGGAGTAGTTGGACTGATGGAGTACCTTTAGCTGTTCTGCTACTCATAGGAACTCTATATGCTGGAAGAGCATAAGATACCCCTCTATCGCTGAAAAGTAAAAGAGTATCATGATCGTTACAGCTTATAAATAGTTTCACTTCATCATCTTGTTGTGTCTTTGTTCCAGCTTTGCCTCTTGATCCACGACTTGTAGACTCGAATTCATTAACAGGCATTCTTTTTAAATAACCTGCTTCAGTCAATAAAACTACAGATCTGTCATTTGCGATAAGATCAATATCATCTAGACCACCGCCTAAATCAAGTATTTCTGTTTTTCTTGGAGAGGAGAATCTTTCATCGATTTTATTAAGTTCTTCAAGAATAATTTCAAAAATTCTTTCTTTACTATTCAATATTTGCTGATATGAGTTGATTTTTCTGGTTAACTCATCATGTTCTCCTTTGATTTTATCTGCTTCTAGCGCTGTTAATCTTCTTAACTGCATTTGTAAAATAGCTTCTGCCTGTGTGGCAGATAAATCATGATCAGTTTGTAATTTTTCTCTGGCTGAAACTGTATCTTTTGCTGATCTTATTAGATTAATAATCTCATCCATAGCAGCCAATGCTAACAAAAGACCTTTTACAATATGATCCCTCTCTTCAGCCTTTTTTAATAAAAATCCTGTTCTTCGCCTTATTGTTTCCACTCTGAAGTCTAGAAATACATCTAACATTTTCCTGAGTGAAAGTGTTGTAGGCTCTCCTTTTACTAAAGCAAGGATATTTGCACTAAAGTTATTTTGTAGAGGTGTTAACTTAAATAAATTATTTAAAACTACTTGTGGGTATGCATCCCTTTTTAGTTCAATAACTATCCTCATTCCGTCTCGATCACTTTCATCTCTTATATCAGAAATACCCTCTAATTTTTTTTCATTAACCAAGTCAGCAATTCTTTCTATCAATGCCGCTTTATTAGTTTGAAATGGGAGTTCTGTAATTATTACTGCATCTTTTTCTGCTCTACCACTTGATTTGATTTGCTCAATATATGCTACACCTCTCATTGTTATTGAACCTCTCCCTGTCTTGAAAGTTTCTCTGATACCATCTCTGCCTAAAATTTGACCACCTGTGGGAAAATCAGGACCCTTAATTATTTCAAAAAGTTCTCTATCTTCAATCGTAGGGTTGTTGATGATTGATTTAAGACCATTAATTAATTCCCCTAAGTTATGAGGTGGAATATTAGTTGCCATTCCTACTGCTATTCCAGATGATCCATTAAGAAGTAGTTGAGGGATCCTAGCAGGTAAAACTGTTGGTTCTTGCTGAGAACCGTCAAAATTATCGGCGAAATCTACAGTTTCAGATTCAATATCCTCTAATAAACTTTCATCTGTAAGAGACTGTAAACGAGATTCTGTATATCTCATTGCTGCTGGAGGGTCGTTATCAACAGAACCAAAGTTTCCATGGCCATCTATGAGTGGCATCCTCATAGAGAAATCCTGAGCCATCCTGACCAAAGCATCATAAACTGCAGTATCGCCATGAGGGTGGTATTTACCTAGTACTTCTCCAACAACTCTTGCACATTTTCTGTATGGTCTACCGCTAGTTAAACCAAGTTCATACATTGCATAAAGAATTCTTCTATGAACGGGCTTTAATCCATCTCTTGCATCCGGAAGAGCGCGACCGACTATAACGCTCATTGCATACTCAAGGTATGAGCGAGACATCTCGTTTCTTAGGTCAGTCTGAATAATGCGGTCGTTATCTTCGCTTAATCCTGAGTTATCAGAATCTAAAATATCAGACATATAAAAATCCTTTTTTTAATAATAATCGCTGATTGTCATAATGAATAAAAAAAAATATTTATTTAATTCCCAAATACTCACATTTACACACAAATCAAAATAAAACCTGTTGTTTTTGAATAAACCTTGGCTTATTACCCCTTTAGTTGTTAATTTATTCAAAATAAAGTGAAAAATTCCGTGAATATTGAACTTGGTTTGAATAAAAAAGTCAGAAGGGCTTATGGCATTGATGAAATAGCTTTAGTCCCTGGTAATAGAACACTTGATTACGATTTGACTGATCCTTCTTGGGCAATAGGTGATATTAAAAGAGAAGTTCCTATAGTAGCTAGTGCCATGGACAGTGTTGTCGATGTCAATGCAGCTGTAGAACTAACAAAATTAGGGTCCATTGGGGTTATTAACATGGAGGGCATACAAACAAGATATGAAAATCCTGATGAAATATTGAATCAAATAGCATCAGTCGGGAAGAATGATTTCGTCCCGTTAATGCAGAAGATATACAGTGAACCCGTCAAGGAGGGATTGATTTTACAAAGAATAAATGAGGTCAAAGAAGGAGGAGGTATAGCTGCTTTTAGTGGGACTCCTCAGGCTGCTATTAAGTTTCAAGAAACACTTAATAATTCCAAAATAGATTTATTTTTCCTTCAGGGAACGGTTGTTTCAACTGAACATCTTGGTATGGAAGGTAAGGAAACCTTAAATATTAAAGATCTCTGCCAATCTATGAATGTCCCAGTTATAGCGGGAAATTGTGTTACTTATGAAGTTGCAAAACTCCTCATGGATGCTGGAGTTGCAGGACTAATGGTTGGGATAGGACCTGGAGCGGCATGCACTTCAAGAGGTGTATTAGGAATTGGAATCCCTCAAGCAACTGCAATTGCTGATTGTAGTGCGGCAAGAAATGATTACTTTAAAGAAAGTGGACGTTATATTCCTATTATTGGTGATGGAGGAATTGTAACGGGCGGAGATATCTGTAAATGTTTAGCATGTGGAGCAGATGCTGTAATGATTGGGTCCCCAATAGCTAAATCATCAAATGCTCCAGGTAAAGGATTTCACTGGGGTATGGCGACTCCAAGTCCAGTATTGCCAAGGGGAACAAGAATTGAAGTTGGTTCTACAGGATCCTTAGAAAGAATAATTAAAGGCCCTGCCTTACTGGATGATGGGACACATAACTTGCTAGGAGCCATTAGAACCTCAATGAGTACTCTTGGGGCAAAAAATATTAAAGAAATGCAAGAAGTTGAAATAGTTATCGCACCATCGCTTCTTACAGAGGGTAAGGTTTATCAAAAAGCTCAGCAGCTTGGGATGGGTAAGTAATTTATTTAGATCAAAATTATAAAACCTTAGTGAATTAAGTATTAAATTGAAAAATTTTCTAATTAGGAGTTATTATTAAATGATGGGGGAAACCCCATACTCCTCACACACTAAATCGCCCGATTAATCGGGCTTTTTTAGATATTTTGTTACTTATATTATTTTATCTGTAATGAAATCATCACTTAAAAGAATTGCCTGCTAAATTTTCAAAAAGGAATACTTAAATTATGTCATCAGCTCCAGCCGTAACTGATTCTTCATTTGACAAGGATGTACTGCAAAGTGATCTACCAGTATTGGTTGATTTTTGGGCACCATGGTGTGGTCCATGTAGGATGGTCGCTCCAGTTGTAGAAGAAATCTCAAAAGACTTTGAAGGGAAAATTAAAGTTTTTAAATTAAACACAGATGAGAATCCAAATGTAGCCAGTCAATACGGAATTAGAAGTATTCCTACATTAATGATCTTTAAAGGAGGTCAAAAGGTTGATACTGTTGTTGGCGCTGTGCCAAAAGCAACTCTTTCGAGCACTTTAACTAAGCATTTATAAATTTAAAGCTTTGCATAAAATTGGACTAATAGACTATGGAATGGGTAATATTCATTCTGTAACTAAATCTCTAGAAAGTCTTGGAGAAGAAATTATATTAATTAAAAACTTTAACGATTCCAAGCTTTGTAAGGCGATAATACTTCCTGGTGTTGGAGCATTTGATCCAGCGATGAATAATCTCATAAATACTGATTTGATAACTGATTTGAAAAATTGGATTAAAAGTGGGAAGTCCTTTTTGGGAATATGTTTAGGACTACAACTCCTTTTTGAATCTAGTGATGAAGGAAAATTTCAAGGGCTCGGTATTATAAAAGGAAAAATACAAAAAATACCCAATATTGTTAACCAAAGAATCCCACACATGGGTTGGTGCCAACTTTTACCTACAAAAAAAAATACTTTATTTGGGATCGAAGAATTAAATAATTGGGTCTATTTTGTACATTCCTATCACGCAATCCCAGATGACTTAAATATTATTGCAGCTCAGGTTGATTATGGCTCTGAAAAATTAACTGCAATGATTGAGAATGATAATTTATTGGCATGTCAATTTCATCCCGAGAAATCTGGAAAAACCGGCGAAAAACTTTTGAGAAGATGGCTTAGTAATATTCAATAACAAATGCTAAGGGATGAAGACTAACTTAAGATTAATAGGTGGTAAAAGACTCCAAAGTCCAAGTAATTCATATACCAGACCTACAACTTTGAGAGTGAGAGAGGCCATATTTAATATATTGAACAATAGAGTTGAAAATAGTAACTGGTTAGATTTATTTAGTGGAACAGGGGCCATATCTTGTGAAGCCTATAATCACGGGGCAAGCAAAATAATTGCAATTGAAAAAAACAAAATCAATTCAAAAATTTGCTTAGAAAATTTACTCTCGTTGGAGAATATAGATAACAGGAGAAATGATATCGAAGTTATTTGTAAAGACGTTTTGAAATGGACAAAACCTAATTATGAGAGAAACTTATCATCTAGAAATATGGATTTAAATAAATTAAAATTTGATTTTGTTTATCTAGATCCTCCATACGATGTGGATTTCCATGAATTAGTTTTAAATCAATTATTTAATTGTAATCTTTTAAAAAAAGATTCAACAGTTATTTGTGAACATTCTCCAAACCTATTTATTAAAAAAAGTACTTTGTGGGAAACTACAGATGTAAGAAATTACGGGCAATCAAGATTAACATTTTTAATCAATGTCCAGCATCCCTGAACCTCTTCTGTATTGATTCCATGCACTTACGAATAATCCAAGAAGAGTTATTGGAACTAAACCTAAAACGATTCCACATAGAAGAGGCTCGATCATTTTTTTGCTTTTTTTGAAATTCTTACCCACAATTGTTACATAGAGACTATTTTTTGTGTCAACATCTTCATCAACTGCAGCAGAAAGAGATTTTAAGAGAGAATTCTTAAAAATTGTTTTTGTTGTATTTGGATTTTTAATGATTTGTTTTTCAATATTTTTCGTAAATCATCATGAAAATAACAAATATATTATTGAAACTCTTGAGCTTAATGGCTCTGCTGAGGAAGGAGATGCTCTTTTTAAGATAAATTGTGTTGGATGTCATGGAATTACAGCAAGAGGATTAGTGGGCCCAGACTTACATTCAATAACTCAACGTTTGAATGATAAAGAGATAATAAAACAAGTTACTGGAGGCCTTACTCCTCCCATGCCAAGTTTTGAAATTGATCCTGTAAATATGTCCAATTTGTTAAAATATCTTCATAGCCTTGAATGATTTTGGGAAAAAATTTTTCTAATTTAAAGGTAATCTTAGTTGAACCAAATGGCCCTTTAAATGTAGGAAGCGTTGCTAGATTATGTAGCAATTTTGAAGTTGATGAATTAAGAATTGTTTCTCCTAAATGTGATATTTTTTCATTAGAATCAAAAAAAATGGCTCTTAAAGGTCAAAAATTTCTTAAATATTGTAAGGTTTTTGATGACCTTCAAAAAGCAATTTTTGATTGTGATTTGGTTCTAGCATCTTGTGGAAGGATTGATGTAAATAAAGAGTCATTATTTGTATCTTCTGAAGATATATTTGATTGGACTTTATCCTTTAAGAAGATTAATAATTTAGCAATTATATTTGGAAGAGAAGATAGAGGTTTAACTAACAGTGAATTGCTTCTGGCAAATAAAACTTTTAATATTCCAACTTCTCAGTATAATCCTTCATTAAATCTTTCTCACGCTGTTTCAATAGTTTTGTATGAATTAAATAAGTCTTCTAAAAAGAATTTAAATAATGAATTAAAAGTTTTTAATTTAGCATCATCGAAAGAAGTACATGATACATTTGTGGAGATAGAGGAAATGCTTTTGCGAGTTGGATATCTCTTAAAACATACCTCCAAGGCAAAAATTAGTAAATTTAAGAATTTTATTTTTAGGGCAAATACATCAATGCACGAAATAAATGTTTTAAGAGGAATTGTCCATCAAATAAACTGGTTTTTGAACAATTCAAAAAAAAATAAGTAAGTATAAATTTGATTAGTTATTATTCACTTCTTGTTTTAATTTGAAAGGGATATTTACTAAAAACATTTTCTGAAGTAGCATCTATTGATTATTTGAATATTTAAGAAAACTAAAACTGTGCCTACAACAAAGAAAAGAAGAGTTTTTCCTTTTACAGCAGTAATTGGTCAAGAAGAAATGAAATTAGCTCTCTTGTTAAATGTTATTGATCCAAGAATTGGAGGAGTGATGATAATGGGTGATAGAGGGACTGGAAAGTCTACTACAATCAGAGCCTTAGCTGATTTGTTGCCTGCAATTGATGTTGTTAAAGACGATCCATATAATAGTTCACTAGTCGATCCTGATTTACAAAGTAAAGAAGTTTTGGAAAAAATTACTCAAGGAGAAAATCTTGAAAGTATTCAAAAACAAGTACCTATGGTTGATTTGCCGTTAGGGGCTACTGAAGACAGGCTATGTGGAACCATTGATATAGAGAAGGCTTTGAGCGAAGGTGTTAAGGCATTCGAACCAGGTCTATTAGCAAAAGCTAATAGGGGTTTACTATATGTTGATGAAGTGAATTTACTTGATGATCATTTAGTTGATGTACTTTTAGATTCGGCCGCTTCCGGATGGAATACCGTTGAAAGGGAGGGGGTCTCAGTTCGACATCCTGCTAGGTTTGTCCTTATTGGTTCAGGAAATCCAGAAGAAGGTGAATTAAGGCCTCAACTATTGGATAGGTTTGGAATGAGTGTTGAAGTTAAAACAGTTAGAGATGCTGAATTAAGAGTTCAAGTAGTTGATCAAAGAACTTCTTTTGATGATAATCCTGATAAGTTTTCATTGAGTGTTGAGAAACAACAGGATGAACTTCAACAAAAAGTTATTAAAGCACAAGAAATATTAAATTCTGTTCAAATGGACGATGACTTAAGATTGAATATTTCTGCAATTTGCGGAGAACTAGATGTAGATGGTTTACGTGGAGATATTGTTACAAATCGATCAGCAAGGGCAATTGCTGCATTTGAGGGCAGAACTGAAGTGCAAGAAGATGACATAGCAAGGGTTATTTCTTGTTCTTTAAGACATAGGCTTAGAAAAGATCCCTTAGAACAAGTTGATTCAGGTGAAAAAGTTATTCAAGCTTTTTGTAAAGTGTTTGATTTAGATGAAAAAGAAAATCTTTCAAAATTTCAATTATCAGCTGAAGCTTAATAACAGTGAGAATAATTGGGATTGACCCCGGATTAGCTAGAGTTGGTTATGGAATAATAGAAATAGAAAATGAAAGAAAGATATTATTAGATTGCGGCGTTATTGAGACAGGTAAAGATAAAAAAGAAGAAGATAGACTTTATGAGATCTTCCAAGATCTTAATGAATTAATAAATCATTGGAAACCAACTTCAGCGGCAGTAGAAAAATTTTTCTTTTATAGGTCAAGTACTACTATTAGTGTGGTGCAGGCCAGAGGCGTGATTATGATGGTATTGGCCTCTAAAAAAATTGATGTTAGTGAGTACTCACCTGCTCAGATAAAATTAACAATTGCTGGGTCTGGAAAGGCATCTAAGAAAGATATTCTTGATGCTGTTATGTATAACTTAGATCTTTACAAACCTCCAAAACCTGATGATTCAGCAGATGCATTGGCTATAGCACTTACAAAACTAAATGAGGATGGCTTTAACTGAAAATTTAATATGACGATCTTTGAAAATAAGAAATTGGAAAGGGATACGTTTAGAAAACTACGAGATGGGATTTCTCTTAATCAAAGAGAAAATGTGGAAAAAAATGTAAGATTATATATTGATTCCTTTATTAAGGGATATAAAAATATTGGTTATATAGCAATATATTGGCCTCTAAAAAATGAAGTTGATATAAGAAGTCTTAAGAAAAAATTTACTTTAGCTTTGCCTAGATGTGAAGGTAAAAAAGAGTTGTTATTTTATCCATGGGACCAAAAACCTCTTACCAAAGACTTTGAGGGGATACTAAGTCCAAATAATTCTTTCCCATTAAGTCATTTGCAGATAAGCATGATATTTGTACCATGTCTTTCAGTTGATAAAAATTTAACAAGATTAGGTTATGGAGGAGGTTATTTTGACAAATTAAGAAGAGATAATGCTTGGAGAAATGTTCCATGCATAGGAGTATTAACTTCTAATTGTGTAAGTACGGTTCCATTAACCAGAGCTGAGTGGGATATTCCTTTATCGGGCTTTATCACAGAAAAAGAAATATTTGTATAATAGAAGATTCATAAAGTGATTAATTTATAGTTTTAAAAAATGGAAAATCAGGAAAATTACAATAATTTATCAAAATTAGTAGAAAAGTTGAAGAAATCAGAAGATTCAAAAAGAAAATATGAATATATTTTATGGTTAGGCAAAAAATTAAAAGAACCAGATAGTGAAATCCTTGTTGAAGAAAATAAAGTTAAGGGATGCGTTTCAGAAGTTTTTGTTAAGGCAACTATTAAAGCCGGTAAATTATTTTGGGAAGGATATTCTGATGCTCTCATAACAAAGGGTTTATTGGCCTTTCTAATAAGTGGATTAAATGAGTTAACACCAAAAGAAGTTGTTGAAATAGATAAGAAATTTATAGAAGATACTGGTTTGAAATCAAGCTTAACTCCTTCTCGGTCAAATGGTTTTTTAAACATTTTATTGAAAATGCAGTCTCAAGCAAATGAATTTTTGTAGGCCTAATAATATAAAATTAAACTCAAAGTCAAAAGAAATAAAAAATGAGAAAATGCAAAATTGGGATTGTAGGTTTTGGAACTGTAGGTTCAGGGATTTATAAAATATTAAGTTCTGAAGTTGATTCACATCCAATTCTAAAAGAAATAGAAATTGCAAAAATAGCAGTTAAAGATCTTAATAAAAAAAGGGATATTGAGCTAGATAAAAATTTATTAACTGATGATCCATTTAAATTAATTAATGACCCCTCTATAGATGTAATTGTTGAAGTAATGGGTGGGGTTGATTTGGCGAAAGATATTATTCTGCAATCATTAAAATTAGGTAAATCTGTTGTTACAGCAAATAAAGCAGTCATTGCAAGATATGGAGAAGAAATATATAAAACTGCATCTAAAGAAGGACTTTATATATTGTCAGAGGCGGCAGTTTGCGGGGGAATTCCTATAATTGAACCCTTAAAAAGATCACTAAAAAGCAACAGCATAAAAAAAATGGTTGGGATAATAAATGGCACAACAAATTTTATTCTTTCAAAGATGACAAATGAAAAAGCTGATTACAAGGAGACCTTAAAATTGGCCCAAAGCCTTGGGTATGCAGAATTTGATCCAACTGCAGATGTTGAGGGCCATGATGCAGCTGATAAGATTTCAATTCTTAGTGAACTTGCATTTGGAGGAAAAATTAAAAGAGAGGAGATTCATTCCGAGGGCATTAGTAAAATCAATCTAAAGGATATCGAATATGCCAATAAATTAGGCTTTGAAATAAAACTTTTAGCGCTCTCCGAAAGGGGACAAATTAATAGTAATGATTCACTCGCTTTAAATATTTGGGTAGGACCTTCTTTGATTCCAAAATCTCATCCATTGTCAACAGTTAAGGGAGTTAATAATGCCTTATTGATTGAGGCTGATCCTCTTGGAGAAATAATGTTATATGGTCCAGGTGCAGGTAGTGGCCCAACTGCAGCATCAGTAGTATCAGATATATTAAATCTGCATGCCGCCTCAGTAAAAAATAATAATTCAATCGATCCTTTATTATCTTTTGATTTCTGGAGAAACTGCCATATAATAAGTTCTTCACAAATAAATAAAAAAAATTACCTTAGAATTATTTGTCTTGATAGTCCAGGTGTCATAGGAAAGATTGGAGATATTTTTGGAAAGAATAATGTATCAATCGAATCAATTGTTCAACTTGATGCTAGTGAGGACAAAGCTGAGATTGTCGTTATTACTCATGAGGTGAATAATGGAGATTTTGAGAGATCGAAAGATGCAATAAATTCGCTAAATGAAGTCAAAATTATTGCAAGTCAATTAAGTTGTATTTAAAAAAATAGTTTGCAAATTTCTTTATAGCTTGGTAAACCGAAGAAAGTAAGTGTTTGGTTTTAGCACCTAATGATTCATTCAAAACTATTAGATAATAATGAAAATAATAATTTAATTTTTTCTGAAAAACTTTATAAAGGAGCTTGTGTAAAAATTAAAAATAGCAATAAGACTTTTCAAGTAATTGGTTTAAATAAAGGAAAAGAAATTTGTTGGGTGAGAGAGTGGCCTTTTGCTTGTAATTCTAAAAAAACATTTGCTTTAGAAATTAGTCAAATAACCTTACAAATTTTCTGCTCAAATAATTCTTCAGAATAATTAAGAACTAAGGAAATATGAAAAAAAAAATTGTTTTATCAATATTTATAATTTTAATTTCTTTTTTACAGAATTCTTGCGGCTCAAAAAGAATATCTAAAAAAATCATAGTAGCAAGTTCTGGAAAAATTGAATCTTTAGATCCAGCTAGAGCAAATACTCTTAAAGCAATTCAATTAATCAGTTCTCTTGGAGACACATTATATGAATTAAATTCTGACGGAGAATTAATACCTGAATTGGCCTCGGGGATGCCAGTTATTTCAAAGGACAGACTTCAAATAACTATCAATTTAAGAAAGAATGTTTTTTTTCACGATGGAACTGCATTTAACTCAAATGCTATGAAGTTTACCTTTGATAGATTCAAAAGAATTGGAACGATGAACTATATTTTAGGGAATAAGATTAAATCAATAGAAACGCCAAGTGAATATTCAGTCACAATAAATTTGAATAAACCATCAAGTTCTTTAAATGGTTTACTCACATCAGTAAATTTAACTCCAATATCTCCTACATTTTACAGACAATATTCTGATAAATTTCTAAATGAAAAATTTGTTGGTACTGGCAAGTATGTGCTGACCAGTTTTTCTAATGAAGTTCAATCAATTGATCCATATTTGAATTATTGGGGTGAAAAGCCCTTAAATAAAGGAGTTGATTTTGTGGGATATTCAAATTCATCCTCTCTTTTTGGGGCTTTAAAAAGTAAACAAATTGACGTGCTTTTATCAAATTCAATTGATGATAGTCAGAGAAAAAGCTTAAATGATTTAAGCAAAAATAAACAGTTTAATGAAGGTAATAGCCCTTTCACTGAATTAAGTTTTATAAGCCTCAAAACTAATTCTTATCCCCTAAGTAATCTTAATTTAAGACTGGCTTTGGCAAAAAGTCTTAATAGAAAATTGATTAGTGAGAAAGTAAGTTATGGATTAAGGAAGCCATCTAGATCAATTATTCCTCCGATATTAAAAAAAGATAATCAAGAACTGTGGCCTAAATATGATTATTTAGAAGCGAGAAGGTTATTGCAAAAAGAAAATTATTGCAATGGAAATACTCTAAAAATACCCCTTACTTATAGATCGAATGTACCAGCTGACAAGCTTATTGCTCTGACATGGCAAGAAGAAATTAAAAATTCTTTGGAAGATTGTATTGATATTGAACTCAATGGGGTTGAATCTACAACAGTTTATAAGAATCTAAGTTTAGGAATTTATACGGCAGTTATTCTCGATTGGACTGGGGCTTATTCAGATCCAGAGGCTTATCTTACCCCTCTTTTAAGTTGTAATGAAATAGTTGATGGCATATGTAAAAAAGGAGAATCAGTTTACAGCGGTAGTTTTTGGGGATCTAATAAAGTGGAAAGTTTATTTCTTGAGAGTGAAAAAATAAGTGGAATTAAAAGATTAGAAAAACTTGTTGAAATTGAAAAAATAGCCGCAAGTTCAATACCTTATATTCCTATTTGGATCTCCTCTCAAAAAGCATGGTCACAAAATAAAATATCAAAACCTATTTTTAATGGCGCAGGAATAATTTCATTGAGTGATCTTGATTTAATTAATGAGTAGAAATTTAAATAAACTACTAAATTATTCCTTATTAAAAATTTCATTAATACCGATAATGTTATGGATAATTTCTTCATTAGTTTTTATTTTATTAAGAGTTGCTCCAGGCGATCCTGTCGATGCCATACTTGGATCTGGTGCAGATGAGGTCTCTAGGGAATTTCTAAGAAATAAATTGGGGCTAAATGAACCTTTGATAAATCAATATTTTTCATATATTAAAAATATATTGCACTTAGATTTTGGCCAATCTCTTAGTACCCAAGAGCCAGTCCTTAATATTATTATAAAGTCATTGCCTGCAAGTCTTGAGCTTGGATTCTTTTCAATATTAAGTGCCATACTAATAGGTTTCCCATTGGGATTAGTTGGCTTAAGAAATAGAGGGAAAAGGACTGATTATATTACGAGAATATTAGGAATTGCTACATATGCGATCCCTCCTTTTTGGGGTGCAATGTTAGCGCAATTATTATTTTCTGTATTTTTTAATATTTCCCCAATTGGAGGGAGATTTCCGATATTTCAGCAACAACCCCAAATTACAGGTTTTCTAGTTTTAGATAGTATTCTTTCAAATAATATTATTGCCTTGAAAGATAGTCTTTATCATCTCGCACTTCCTTCGATTACCCTTGGCTTTTTATTAAGTGGTATATTCAGCCGCTCATTAAGAGTAAATTTGGATAAGACATTAAAAAGTGATTATGTAAATGCTGCTATTTGTAGAGGAATATCAAGGAAAAAAATATTTTTAAACCATGCATTGCCTAATGCTCTATTGCCAATTGTTACTATTTCTGGCTTGACTATGGCCTCTTTAGCAGGAGGTGCTCTTTTGTTCGAGGTGACTTTTTCATGGCCAGGTATAGCTTTAAGATTACATGAAGCTATTTCTCAAAGAGACTATAACTTGGTTCAAGGAATTGTAATTTTTACCTCTTTGCTTATAGTCTCTCTAAATCTCTTCGTGGATATTTTAATCGCATATTTAGATCCACGAATAGAGTACTAATTTTCGGAAATCTCTTTTATCGTTTCAAGATCTAAAAGATGGAAATTAAGTCCCAAATCTCTTTGGTTTTTAACTACATTAGGGATCTTTTGGTCTTTAATATTTTTTAAAAATTCAACTATAAATTTAGTAGATAAATCTTGTACTAATATTGGCTTTGAGCCAATAAAAGGTTCACTTATTTTGAAGAGGTCATTATTTTCTTCATAGCTTTTATTAATTCTTATTGGAGAGAAATGACTTGCTCCTTCAATAATTAGAAATCTATTCGATGGATTATCTAAAGCATAAAAAACTCTGAATTGTTCATTGATTAACGGTGTAATAAGGTCATAAGTACCACCTATTAGAAGAGTTGGTGCTTTAATGCCTGTACTATTTTCTTTTGGCCATACTAAACTTCCAAATGAATTAAAACCTACTATGGCACTGGCCTTATTATTGTTATTTTTCTTAGGGAATGGTATTTCGCTCAACTGGCATTGAAGTAATTTTGATAAATTTGTTACCGCAAAGTCTTTTAATGCCGAATCACATTTTTTCTCTAGTTGATCAGTAGGTCTCTTGCCTTCATATAAAAGTGCTATTAAAGCACCAAGTGAATGCCCCATTAAAATATAAGAATTATTAGGTAAATCAAATTCTCCATTTTCATGAGCTTTCAATACAGCATCTAAATCTTTAATTCTATATAAGAAAAAGTCTACACTTCCTGGTATTGTTTCCTTACCATCGAGTACTTTTATGAATGATTCTAAATTACTCCCTCTATGATCTATGAATAATATTGGCCAGCCTCTTCTAGCCAATTCGTTTCCTATCCATTTGAAATTATTAATTTCGCCTCCAAGTCCTGGCATAAATATTATCAATTCTTTATCAACATTTGTTTTATTGCTTTTCCATATTTCAATTTCAAAAGGTTTCACTCGGTGAGGAGCATAAATCTTTTTATCAATTTTTATTAGATCTTTAGTTGATTTTTTTTCAGTATTTTTAAAGGCGTTTTGTTTAGTTCTTTCAAGTTTATTTAATTTGGACAATAGTTCTTGTTGCATTGATAATTTATTTTTCCAAGATGAAATTATTAAAATTAGATTATCAATATCTAGTGAAATTTCTTCTGTTGGTAATGCCTTTATAATGTCTAAAGTTGAAACTTCTTTTTTTTGATCTAATAAATTTTCTATAGTGTTATATATTTCTGTTCCATTATTGTCATTTGGAACTTTAATGCTTTTGCTTAATTCTGTAAGAATTTTACGTCCTATCCAACTTCTTAATATTTCTCTATTTAATCCCTCTTCTTTGAAAACTGGAAATTCTAAAAATTTTGATAATTCAAAAACTCTTATAAATCCATTTTTTTTTAACCAATCTATTAATTCTGTTGATTCATCTTTATATTTTTCTAATTTTGATAATTGTTCTATAGTAAGAGGGATTTCCATCTCTTCAAACTTAATATTTATCTTTTCCGCAGCCTTTAAATCATTATTAAAAAATAAACCACAAAAACTAAAAAAAATTATAAAAATGTATTTCACTAGTGATTAGTCCAAATAGTTTACAAATTAGCAAAAATTGGTGGATTCAATTTCCATATCATTTGAGGTTAATAACCAAGATAAGATTTTTCGCTGCATTTGGAGCAGGAGGTGTTATTTATTTAACATCACTTATTTTTAATAACCTAGGATTATCGGCGACAGATATTGGCCTGGGATTTACAGTTTCAGCAATAATTGGAACCTTAACAAGACTCTTTACGGGTAATTATCTTAATAAAACGGGAAAAATACAATTTCCCATAATTACTTCTTCAATACTAAGTATTGCCGCTAGCTTATGCCTCATTTTTTCAAGAGATACGTTTTTGTACATAATTGGACAATCACTTGTTGGGGCTGCTGCAGGAATATATTGGCCTGCTGCCGAGTTTGGGGTGCCCTATTTTTGTCATCCTATCGAAACACGCAAAGCGTATGCTCTTGTAAGAAGTTCGGAGGCTTTAGGAATATTTCTAGGGGTATTCTTAGGAGGTTATATGACGAATTTTTTGTACTCTAAATCAATTTTTATTAATGATATATTTTGCATGTTAGTTATCACATATTTAATATCTAGAAATAGTTCTTCTATTAAAAGAAACTTAGAAAATTTCCAAAAAAAATTTGCAGATCCAATTAATCAGGGACAATTGAAATGGAATAAAAATTCAACAATAATAATTTTATCTATTTTATTGATAACTACCTCTTTAGCTCTGATTCAAGTAACTTTGCCTCTAGATCTTGTTAAAGGCGGAGTATATCGCAATGCATTAAGCAAAGAAATTATTAGTCTTATAATTTCTATTCAGTTAATTTTATTGTTGTTTTTACAATGGCCTATTGGATCTTGGATATCAAAAAAAGGGAGATTATTTGGGTTAAAATTTAGTTTGATAAATTTCTCTTTCGCTTCATTTTTATTATTTATTTCTAGTTATTTAAATATCCCAGCTTTTTATTTAATTTCTTTTTCATTGATATTAGTAAGTTTAGGGACTGCTTCATTTCTCCCAACATCAACAGATATCGTTTTCAGAATAGCTCCTTCAAACAAAAAAGGTTTTGCACTTGCTCTATTATCACAATGTTTCGCTATGGGTTATTTTTTTGGACCATTTATTTCGGGACGTATATTAGATCTATTTGGTTATGCTTCAGTAATCTGGCTATCTATTTCATTTGCTTGCTTTATGATTTTTGCAATCCTATTTAAAAGATTATTTTAATTAATCTTTTCTAATTCAATAATTCTTCTCTCTCTTAAAAATAAGAAAAAAGGTGCAGAGAATGCGAATGCTATAAGAAAAGTTCCAATGTATACTACCCACATATTCTTCATGTTTAGTTTTTTTGATTCATTTACTATCCATATAAAAATAGCGCTTGCACCTACTAATAGGTCTCTAGAAATTGACTGAGCTGCAGGGTTTGCATTCGCTAAAGAAATGAAGTTATTTATATCAAAGCTGTTTCCATATTCCCTAGCAAATTCGAAATTTGCCATCATTGGCAGGACAGCACCCAAAATTGATAGAAAAAGGTAAAGATAAGATAGTATCTGTTTATTATCTTTTAAAATGTTAAATGAATTCACTTTTCAAAAATATTTCTTTTAATAATAGTATTTAAAAGCTTATGGTTGTTGAAAAGAATTATAAAGTTGAAGACTATAAATTTAAAAAAGGAAATTTAAATTTTGCTGTTGTTGGTCATGTTGAGTGGATAAATTTCTTAAAGGTCGATCAATTACCAAAACCCGGAGTTATTTCTCATTCTGAAAAGTCCATTGAATATCCAGCTGGTGGTGGATCTATTATCGCGAAAATACTTTCTGATTTAACTTTAAACCAAATTCATTTTTTTACTTCATTAGGTAAAGATGATTATGGAGATAAGTGTTTCAAGATTCTCTCAAATATGGGAATTAAGTTGCATGTAGCTTGGCGTGATAAACCAACTAGAAGAGGTTTTAGTTTAATTGACTCTCTAGGTGAAAGAGCAATAACAGTTATTGGAGAAAGGTTAGCTCCAACTCATAAAGACAATTTAGAATGGAAAATTTTAAAAAAAATGGACGGAATTTTTATTACTGCCTCTGATTCAGAGATTTTTAAAATGGCTAGATCAGCTTCAATACTTTGTACAACACCAAGGGTGGGACTAAATACAATTAATAAATCAAATGTTCTTTTAGATGGATTAATAGGCAGTAATCTTGATCCCGGTGAAGTTTTTTCTTTTTCTGAATTATCGTTAAAACCCAAATATATTATTAAAACCGAGGGAGAGAAGGGAGGCATACTATTTCCAGGAGGGAGATATAAGGCTCTTAAAAACAAAAAATTAAAGGTAGATTCTTATGGATGTGGAGATTCTTTTGCTGCTGGTATCCTTTATGGAATGGCATCTAAATGGGATATAGATAAAAGTTTAAATCTTGCTAAAGTAATGGGAAGAGACGCCAGTGAATTTTTTGGCCCATATGCAAATAATGGTGAAATATAATTGAATTAACACTTACATGAGCAACCTAAATAATAAAAATAAAAATATTCTTGTAGAAAACCTTATTGTTTTCTTTTTATTTACTATTTTTTTAGTTTTTAAATCTTTGAAAACTTTATCTAGAATTTTTACTTATGGAATCTTAAAAAAAGAAATATTAACTACTAAAAGTAACTTAGGCGTAGATATTAAAATAAAAATTAAATAGGTAATGAATATATTTTTAGTTTTTCTAATTTTAGGATTTATTTTTTTTGTCTACAAAATAATTAAATCTAAAAAATCAAAGAACTTAAAATTAGACAAATTTAAAAATAAACATCAGAGCACTCAAACAAATATTGAAAGAATTTTTTTAAGAGAGGAAGAAAAAACCTTTTCAAACCCTAATATAAATATTTATATTGGGAGTTATGATAACGAATATAATATTAATAGAAAATCTAATATTCACAGAGCAAGGCTTGCAAAATTTAAGAAATCCAGATTAAATGGTGAAATGATTTTTCAAGATGAGAAACAAAGGATTTATAAAATTAATAATGGAAAAAAAGTTTACTTATAGCTTTTGTTCTAACTACACTCAAGACTTTCTCTTGTTGAAACGCCCGTTTTTGGATTGATTCCATCAGCAATTTCACAAAGATTTCTCTGATCTTCGCTATCAAGAATAGCGTAAGAAAAATCTGCTCCTTCTATTTGAGCTCCTGCAAAACTGCTACCTGATGCGATCATATTTATTAAAACAGCATTTCTAAGATCTGTTTTTTGGAAATTAACTCGATCAGAAAGAGTATCGGTCAGGTCGATTCCATTTAAATTAGAACCTTTTAAATCAGATAGGGTTAAGGTTGTCCCATGTAAATCAACGTCACTAAAATCTGCGTCTCTTGCAACTGCTCCAGCTATAGAAGACAAATGAAGATCCTCTCCATGGAAATTAAATCCTGTAATATTAGATCTTACATAACTTGGAACTTCATCTCCCTCGCCTTTAACAGCTACATTTGCTCCAGCAAAAACTGGAGAGGATAAAACTAGGAAAGAAAAAGTTATACATAAAAAATATCTTAAGAACTTAAAAGATTTCATACTAAATAATTCGAATATAATTATTTTATAACAATTAGATAATTTTTAAAATTGATATATAAGTTTGGTATACCTTTTTAAGATTATTTAACACTATAAATTTTAAATCTAGGTTCTAGATTAGTTATACAATCTAGAAGTTTTTTACTATCTTTGCTATTCGTTACCTTGAATTCAGATTCAACTGTGCCGCCTTCATCTCTAA
The DNA here is from genome assembly GCA_902571335.1 of uncultured Prochlorococcus sp. Classification (GTDB taxonomy): domain Bacteria; phylum Cyanobacteriota; class Cyanobacteriia; order PCC-6307; family Cyanobiaceae; genus Prochlorococcus_A. The sequence goes on from CACGBT010000010.1 coordinate 33,607, forward strand.
TGGCTTGATTTAAAACAATGGAACCGTTTTCGTCAGATACGGATCTATGAAAAGTTCCTCTAGGTATCCTTAAAATATATCCGCAAGATTCTAATCTGACTTTATAAAAAGGATAATCCCAACTAAAATTGACAAGGAAAAATGTTCTACCTCCAGAGATAGCTAATAGATTATCTTCTTGATTGTGATGTATGTAAAATTGCCAATTATTAAAATCTTCATCATTTGGAGGACTAATCGCAGGACCACTGTGAATTACTAGATCCCTATAATTTGATTCATTAACACTAATATCAAAAAATCTGACATCTTTTGTATCGCGAAATTTTTCATAACTTATCAATTCAAACATTTTTGATTTATTTGATTTGATAACTGGAATTTCTAAACTTGAGTTCAATTTTCTTTAAAGATTAAACAAATGAAAACAGATATATATCTCTAAGAACGTATCAATTAACACTAAAAAAGAAACATATTATTATTTATTGTTCCCGTTATTTTAAAAAATTAAAAATCGTGCGTTTATTTAATTTCAAGGGGTTTGATTTCCCAGGATAAAGTATTTTCTAAATTATTTTTTCCTATAAAGTTTCCTGTAATTACAGAGGTTAAATTAGATTTTGAAGAGGATACCAATGTTAAATATCTATCATCTATCAATCCTTTTCCGCTGGGATCAAAACCTCTCCAACCAGCACCTGGAATATATAATTCGGCCCAAGCGTGTAAATCCAACTCAGAGGGTAACGGATCTTCAAAATGGTAACCACTTACAAACCTACTTGGGATACCTATAGATCTGCAAGCTTCAACCATTAGCATTGCTAAATCTCTGCATGAACCTATACGTTCTCTAAGTGTTCTGCTAGCCGGCCATGCTGGACCTGTATGTCTTTTGGTATATTTAACCCGATCTTGAATAATCTCTATTAGCTGGTAGGTAAATGATAATGCGTTATTAATGCTTCCTGCTAGGGCTTCTTGGGCAAGTTCTATGGCAGAGGGATCATGTTGTCCATTAGGCATCCATCCCTCTAATGCTCCCTGTAAATCTCTGTTAATAATGCTTTTACAAAAAGGTAATGTTAAATCTCTATTTTTTACTCCATCAATAATGTTTGGATGTTTAATAGTTTCAACTTCGCTAGTTGATTCAATAATTAAATTATCTGTTAATCCATTGAATCTGATTCTATTAATTTCTTCTCCGCTGGCAGCAAGTAATGGATAAATAATTTCTGGTTCTGGGGTTATTTTTAATTCAAAATTCTTTAGCTTTTGGAATCCATTAGACCTTGGCTTTATACATAATCTATGCTCGCCTAATTGAACAGGGTCTTCATATTTATATTCAAGTTTGTGAATGTATTTAATTCTCATTAATAAACTTATTAATTAATAAAATATTTTTCTTGAATGAGATCATTTAATTTATTTAAATCCATTTGCAATGAATCGATTGCCTCATGTAAACCATCATTGATTATATCTTCAATTCTGATATAACTCCACTTTGCTTTAAGCAAACCTCTCATGCATTCTAATTCTGAAGGATTTTCAGTAGATGGAGAGGTATCTATTGTTTTAAGAGTATTGCTTATCCCATCAAGACAGTATCTTACTGATCTAGGGAAAATTGGATCAAGTAAAAGAAATCTCGCAACTGAATTAGGCTTTATAGAATTTTGTACTGCTTTCCTAAACATTTGATAAGCTCCAGCTGAACGTAAAAGTGCAATCCATTGAAGCTCATCAAGAACTCCTCCAAGTTCATCCAAGCTGGGTAGGAGTAAATAATATTTAACATCTAAAATTCTTGATGTTTTATCAGCTCTTTCAATTAATCTTCCAAGAATGCTAAATCTCCAGGCAAGATCTTTGCTTAGAGTCGCATCTGTAATTCCATAAAAAAGCTGACATTCCCTCCTTATTTCACTTAATTGTTCTTGTCTTGGTTTATTCCATATTGCCTCTCCTTCTTGCATATTCCAATATAAAATATTAATCTGTTCCCACATTTCTGTGGTCATGACATCTCTGATTTGCCTTGCATTTTCTCTTGCCATTTGAATGCAAGAAATTATGCTATTTGGGTTTAAACGATCTCTTATTAAAAAATTAATAACGTCAGCAGGCTTTTTCTCCGGGAATCTTTTATCAAAAGATTCTCTGTCACTGGAGGCATCAATTAATGGAAGCCAAGGTTCTGCACTTCCTGGTGGACAATCTAATGACATTGCTTCGCTTACTTCCACGAAACGAGATATGTTTTCCGCACGTTCTAAATAACGATTGATCCAATAAAGAGATTCTGCTACACGACTTAAAAGCATATTATTTACCTACAACCCATGTATCTTTGCATCCTCCACCTTGAGAAGAATTAACAACTAATGATCCTTTTTTTAATGCTACTCTCGTAAGCCCGCCTGGGCTAACCCATGAATCTTTTCCTCTTAAAGTATATGGTCTTAAATCAACATGACATGGATATAGTTCTCCATCACATAAAGATGGCACAGTAGATAATTCTAATGTTGGTTGTGCTATGAAATTTCTTGGATTATTTTTAATTTTATTAGCGAATTCTTCTATCTCACTGGTTGTTGAGTGAGGGCCAATTAACATTCCATAACCCCCAGCTTCTGCGACAGACTTAACAACAAGTTTTGATAAATTTTCTAGAACATATTCTCGATCCTTTTGATAATGACAAATATACGTTTCTACATTTCTAATGATAATTTCTTCATCAAGATAATATTTAATCATTTTTGGAACAAAAGAATAAATCATTTTGTCATCTGCTATTCCAGTCCCAGGTGCATTTGCTAAAGCAACATGACCTGCCTTAAAAACATCAAGTAATCCGCTAACACCAAGGCAGGAATCTTTTCTGAAATTAAGTGGATCTAAGAAATCATCATCAATTCGTCTGTAAATGACATCTACTCTTTTTAATCCAGAGGTAGTTTTTAAATATACATAATCATCATTACAAACTAAGTCATGACCCTGAACTAGTTGTATGCCCATTTCTTGAGCTAAATAACTATGTTCAAAATAAGCGCTGTTAAAAATTCCTGGAGTTAGTAGAACTATCTTGGGAGTGTCAGTCCAAACAGCTAGTTCTTGAAGAGTTTTTAAAAGATATGATGGATATTCATCAATTGGTTTTACTATTCTTCCAGAGAAAAGATTAGGGAAAATATTCTTCATAACTAATCTATTTTCTAAAAAATAAGCAACCCCAGAAGGGCACCTTAAATTATCTTCTAAAACATGCCAATCTCCTTTTCTATCTCTTATTAAATCAAGTCCCGAAATTTGACACCATTTATTTAGTGGAGGTTTGAAACCTATCATCTGAGGTCTCCAACCTTCTGAACTCTCTATTAATTCTCTTGGAATTATTCCATCATTAATTATTTTTTGAGAATTATAAATATCATCCAGGAATAAATCAATTGCCTCAAGCCTTTGTTTTAGTCCTTTTTCTAAAGTTACCCAATCATCTTTACTAATTATTCTAGGAAGTGGATCAAAAGGTAATATTCTCTCAGTACCTTTTAAACCAGTATCATTTAATCTAAAAGTTGCACCATGTCTTAGTAATAATTTTTTTGCCGCAGAATGATTCCTGTTTAATTCCTCAAGTCCCATATTATCTAAGGATGAAAGAAGTGGAATCAATATTTCTCTAGCAGAGTTTACATTATCCTTAAAGTATTCATCAAAACTATTTTTAGGCTGATAACTTGAAAACATATATTTCATCGTTTAGTAACTTTTACTTTAGCTTTATATCTTTATTCGTATTTATGGCTACCAAAAATAATATCTCTTGACTCGATCTATATCATTATTTTGATCATTGAAGTATATTTTTTAAAAATCTAAAAGGCATGAGTTCTAGTAATTGGCAATTTGTTTTTTTTAGATATTTCGCAAGCTTTCTTTTTATCCTCTCTCACAGTTTGCTAGTTCTTGATCATCTACCAGTAGGAGCGGCGCTTCACGGACTTGGAGAAGTTTTTATTGCTCCTTGGGCTTTTAGGGAAAGAGCATGGGATCTTGTTGTTATTGCAGTTTTGTTTTTCTTCTTTGATATCTGGGGACTTATAAACACTCCTTGGAATTAACTGATATTATTTATTTACTAATTCCGGGAAAATCATAATAAAAATGAAGTCTTATTTTAATCAAATATATAAAATAATTTTTCTTTTATTACTTACGAATAGTTCCATTTTATATGCACATAATTTATTTAATGGTGGTTGTAAAGAACATTGTGTGCAAAAAGTTAAAGTAATAAGTAATAAAAACAAATTAAAAAATATTGATGATCAAATAAATATTGAGAGTAAAAATTCTTGTTTAAATAAATCACTATGTAGAGGTTGACCTCTCGAGATTTTTTAAATTATTTTATGAAATTGTTTCTTTGATAATTATCATTAAAGTACCATTTGCTTGATAATTTTTATTAGGAGGATTAATTTGATTTTTAATTAAATAAATAAAAGTATATATCAACGGTAAAAGTAATGATGAAGCAGCAACTAAAGCGATTATCTGGTTCAACCTAATAAATGGTTTTTTCACAAGATCCTCTCCGCACAAGCCACAAATCAAATTACCTCTTGAGGATTGTTTTTGAAATTGATATTTAGGATTGCAATATGGGCAATAATATTGAACCATTTTTAAATTTAATTGTTTTAATCATTATCTATAAAACTAGAAGAAAGTCATCTTACTAAAAAAAGAGGGCTTATTTAAGCCCTCTTTTATCTCTTACTTATATTTTTTACTGAAGTTAATAACGTACCTAAATCATGGATCCTTGTTGCTAACTTCTTTTAAGCTAATGCTCACCAAAATTAACTAATTGTCTTTAACTGGGGCAAAAACTCTAGAATTAAGCTTGTTTCTTAAAGGGCACCTAAACGATGCAGAAGAAGGAAGCTTAGACATTAATAAAAAATAATTGGAGCAGTTAATTAAATTAGTTCGGTTTATTCCGAAATTTCAGGCAGGCTATCGATCATTTTGAAAGACCTCCTAGAACTCAACAATATAAAATTAGGAAAATATTTCTCTAAAGACAATCCGTTTTTATACGCATTGCTTTTTTATTAAAAATGTCCGAAAGTGGGAATCAATTGTGTTAATTTTCTGGGATATTTTTAGTAAGTTTTGCTTATTTCTTTTGATATTTAATTCGACTATCTTGATTTTAAATAATTGAGGAAATCTTTTATGAATCATTCGAAAGAAGTTAGGAAAACTGATCAATCTAATCCTATAGACGAATATTTTCAATGCCTCTCATATTGCGATATTCACCCAAAAGGTATAGATAATGACTGTGAAGTCATTTGTATGGAAAGACATTTAAAAGCTAATTATTGGTAATTTTATAAATCTCTACTTTTACTTAAACCCCTTAGAAAAAAGATTAGTACGAACTTTAAATTTCCATACATTTACAACACCTTTTGCATTAACTGCTGCAAGTGCACAATCATCAGGTCTCCAGGATATTGCCCCTACTAAATCTCCTGCGAAAGCAGCCCCAACAGGGTCTCCATTACCATCTTTTTTTAAAAAACTTGCGACAACAGAACCATCTCTAGATCCTGAGGCTACAAGCATACCTTTATTTGAAAAGGCTAGGCTCGAAATAGGTTCTGTATGGTGACATAGCTCTCCTGGCATAGTCCCTTCTGGACCTTTGCCTATAAAGCTCCATACTGTAATTCTTTCACTGCCGCTAGTCGCTAATAATTTTCCGCTGTCATCAAAAGAAAGGTGACTTGGTTTTCCAGGGTATCCAGTCATTTCAGCATCCATTCCTGTTGATCTTCTCCAAAAATGAACTGAATTGTCTTGACTCCCACAGGCGACTATATCTCCATCAGGGCTTAATTCCATAGAGACCAATGATCCTTGCCACTCGAGTTTTTGATTCGTTTTATTATTAACAATGTCAAAGAATGTCACTCTGCCGTAGCATGCAGTTGCGAGCTCATTTTTATTTGACCATGTTATTGCACTTATTGTGCTTGGATGGTCTTCTGAGATCCATTTCTCTTCTCCAATTTCATTAAAAACATATACTTTTTTTGAGGAAGCTATCGCTAGAAATAAACCGTCATTTGACCACTTGAGATGTTCTACCCAACCCTTACCAAGATTAAGTGTTTTAATTACTTTACCTTCGTGGCAATTACAGATTTGAACATTTCCATCCTGACCTGATGTTGCAAAAATCTCACCCTCTGGATGAATGGCCATTGCTAATAGACCACCGGAGTGTGTATTTTCTTTTTTCCAAATAATTTTTCCAGTATCTCCTTCGAACGAAAAAAGACCTCCTGCCACGTCGCCAACAATAAATTGTTTTCCTTTAAGAGCCCAGCCACATGCTATGGCGTAATCGTTAACTTCAGCTGTCCATCCCTCGTGGAACATGCCTCTTGGGCTAAATGGTTCTATATTAGGCATTTATCAAAGCCTTCTTGCATCTCTTTCTCATTTAGATTTCTACCGATAAAAACAAGTTGATTTCTACGAGGTTCGTTGCCCCATTCTTTGTCAGGTTGTGCAGTAAATAACATATGTACTCCTTGGAAAACTATTCGCCTTGGATTCCCTGAGTAACTTATGAAACCTTTAGTTCTGAATATGTCCACGCCTTTTTCTGAGAGAAGCCTTCCCATCCAAGTATTTAGTTTTTCTGGATCAACATCTCCAAAACGCTCTATAGCAATTGAGCCTACTTCATCATCATGTTCATGCTCTGCTTGCCAAAACCTTTCAGTATTAAATGGAATCTCTTTATTTTCCTCACTTTTAATGACTTTCATATTGAATTCTTCAGCAGTGTGCTGTGTAAACAAAGCTATTTTGGTTGGTTTTTCTATGTTCAGTATGAAGGATTTATTCCCTTTATCGTCTAATTTGAGATTTATATGTTCTCTAAATGGGATAGTATTTCCAGGTTCTAAATTATTAGCTTTTTCTGCATAAAGTCTTACTGAGGATTCAGCCCCATCTTTAAGTTCCTCCTCACTCTCACCTTGGTTAACGAGAGCTACTAGGGACATTTCTGGATCTGGTCCTTCTTCTAGCATTAATTCATATTTACCTGCATCAAGATCGTAAACACCTGTCCATTCAAAAGGATATTCTGGTTCAAGAAATGTTGGTCTTCGTTTAAGGATCTGATCAAGATCAAATGCACTTAGATTTAAGACTGTTTCAATTGGTACTTTGGCATTCTCGGCTCTAATAATTCGGGTCATTCGGTTCATATCTCTCAATCTCGATTCAAGAGTATTTAGTGCATCATCAGAGACTAAATCAGTTTTATTAAGGACAAGAACATCTGCAAATGCCACTTGTTCTGAACTTTCATCACTCCTGCCTAACTGTTGATCAATGTGGGCAGCATCAACTAAAGTCACAATTCCATCAAGAGTGAATTCAGAACTAATCTCTTCATCCATGAAAAATGTCTGAGCAACTGGACCTGGATCTGCTAATCCTGTCGTTTCTACTAAAACATAGTCAAACTTATCTCTTCTTTTCATAAGGTTGCCAAGGACTCTTATTAAATCGCCGCGAACAGTACAACAAATGCACCCGTTTGACATCTCAAACACTTCTTCATCGGCATTAATTACGAGCCCTTGATCTATACCCACTTCACCGTATTCATTTTCAATTACTGCTATTCTTTTCCCGTGCTCTTCACTCAATATTCTATTAAGCAAAGTAGTCTTCCCTGATCCTAAGAATCCAGTAAGTATGGTTACAGGAACCTTTTCCTTAATACTCATTTCGCTCTGTTTTTAAAATGTAATGCTAACCATCAATATAATAATCAAAAAATCGAAATGAAAACCATTTTTATCTATAAAATTTTATTGATTAAGTGATCCCCAGTTACTTGCTAAATCAAAACCTGTTGTCTCATCACATGAGCCACCAAGCTCATTGACGATAGTGCACGTGTTATGAACTGCCACAGTGATAGTGTTTCCTTCCATCATTAGTCCATCGACAAAAATTTGATTAGAAGAGAGTGGGATAGAACTTTGCTTGCTTAAATTATTGACTAATTTTGAAGCAGGCTCTTGCTCCTTAAATATGACTTTGACATTTTCTTCCTTTAACTCATTTAAAACTTTTGATATGTTCTGAGGCCTCAGGCTAGATGAATGACCTAAGAAATCTAATAAACTTATCGTTTCAAAACCAAATGCATCGCCATAGTAATCCATAGCTTTGTGTTTTGAGACAATTACACGATTTGAAGAAGGGATAGTAGATACTTGTTTAACAATCCATTTATCAAGATCTTCTAGTGTTTTGTCAAAAGTTTTGAATCTATTAGAGATAGCTTTGCGTAGTTTTCTTTCAGGCACATCTTTTTTAAGACTTTTTGATACGACTTCACCCATCTTGATGATGTTATGAGGATCATGCCAGACATGTGGATCCACGCCTCCGTGATCATGATGGTCGTGATCATCATGGTCATCATGTTTCTTTGCTGAGTGTCCATGATCGTCGTGGTCATCATGGTCATCATGTTTCTTTGCTGAGTGTCCATGATCGTCGTGGTCATCATGGTCACTATGATCGTCAATATCAATTGCGCTTACGCCTAAAATAACAGTGCTATTTCTCTTCACCCAATTCCTCATTGCGGGTGTCATTTCTGTCCCTAAAGTAAAAACTTTATCTGCCTTTTTTAATAATCTTGCCTGTTTTGGAGAAATTTTTAAATCATGAACATCTTGTTTTCTATCTACTAGACATATAACTTCATCGGAAGGGAGTGCTATAGATTTAACGATATCGCAGGTAAGAGGCTCAACTGCTACATAGTTTTTACTTTCAGCAAAGGCACCGTTTGTATTTATTGAGAATAATGCCGCACTAGCGATAAGTGAATTTCGGATAGATACTTTTTTATGAGATATATAGCTTGAAAAAATTCTCTTAAAAAATGACATAAAAAAATGATAGATATTTTAAAATGATAATCATTTTCATTTTTATATGCAAGTTTAGGTATAAAATGTTTTTAAAGTAAATTATTTTCCATAATTAAAATATTATGGGGTTGTAAGTTCAATCATTAATGTCACTACTAGTAGCTGAAAATTTATCTTATTCGTATGCAAAAAATGTAAGCCCGGCTATAAGTAAAGTTTCCATAACAGTTGAACCAGGTACATTAACTGCTCTAGTAGGACCAAACGGAGCTGGCAAATCTACTCTTTTAAGAATATTGCAGGGACAATGTATCCCTGATAATGGCCAGATAACAATTGACGGGGAGAAGTTAATTAGACAAAGATCTCAGGTGGCACTCATGCCACAAAGAAGCTCTATGAATTGGAAATTTCCAATAACTGTAGAAAAACTAGTTTCATTAGGACAAATAAAATACTCAAAATCAAAAAGTAGTAGTCCTTTTCAAATAAAAGCTCTTCTTGCTAACCCTAATGCATGGATTAATAAATGCTGTGAATTGGAGGCCACAATGCAAAGAGTCGGCATTGCAAATATTGCTAAAAGAAGGCTTGATTCTTTATCTGGTGGACAACAACAAAGAGCTCTATTAGCCAAAACATTAATGTCTCCAGCAAAAATTTTCCTTCTTGATGAACCTTGTGCAGCTTTAGATCCACCTGCAAAGGAGGATTTTCTAAAAATTGTTCGTCAACTTGCTGATGCTGGTCTTTCTTTAATGGTGAGCAGTCATGATTGGGGCACCTCGTTAAATAGTTATGATCAAGTTATTGTTTTGGATAAAGCTGTATTGGCCTGTGGAAGCCCTGATTCCATAAAAGATAAATTAGAGGATATAAATATCAGCTCTATTGAGGATAATAATTGTTGTGATTAAAAAAATATTTAGTTTTAACTTTGTGCTTGATAGCAGTTCTGGCAAAGTCCGAAATACTCCAGGGTATGGAACAACAATTGGAATTTCTTTGGATTTGTTTTGGGTGTATGAATATCTTTTACAGGGCACCCTTCCATTTTTGAAGTCTCACCACATTGAACACATGTCAAATGATGAATGTCTCTATCTACGGGAGTGTAAAGAACCTCTCCTGTTGGGAGATGTCTAGAACGTATTAAACCATGCTTTATAAGAACTTGAAGATTCCTGTATACAGTTGTCAGTCCCATAGCTTTTCCGCTTTCAATCAATTGTCTATGCAACTCTTGACCGCTCAGTTCATCTTCACATTTATTAAGTTCTTCAAGAAGTTGTTCTTGTCTTTTGGTAATGTCAGGCTTAGTTACCATTGTTTCCGAAATCTTTTTTTGTCCCGTATTTTTGATCATACCGAATCAATAGATTAATGTCTTTTATTAATAGCAGTTGGTGGCTTGTTCCTTTAATAATAACTATTTTTTCAGGAATTCTATGTCCAGCTATGGGAACTGTATTAATAACACATAGGAGATTACTTCAAGTAAATTTAATCTCTCACTGCGTTTTGCCAGGACTTGCTTTAGCCTTAGCGCTTGGAATTCATCCTTCAATTGGTGGGGTTATCAGTGGTCTTTTAGGTTCTGTAATTGCGGAAAGTTTAACTAATAAAAAGAGTGAAAACTATGAAGCAATAATGAACACAATATTAGCCGGAATGCTTGGGTTTGGAGTCCTTATAATCCCTTTACTTGGAATAAGGATCGATTTGGAGGCAGTATTATTTGGCGATTTATTGACAGCAAATTTTGGAGATTTACTTAGAACAATAATTGCTTTTTTAGTATTTATACTTTTAATGACTTTTGGATATGAAAAGGTTGTTTATGTGGGAATGGATCCAGAAGGAGCATCTGCGAGTGGTATAAACGTTTCTTTATTAAATCTTGCTTTGAGTTTTACAACGGCATTAGTAATTGTTAGTTCAATGTCAGCAGTGGGAGTAATTCTTGTTATTGCTCTTCTTTCTACCCCAACACTGTTAGGGCTTAATAAGGCTCATAGTTTAAGAATTGCAATGATGAGGTCTTCATTTTTTGGATTATGTATCTCACTTCTGGGCTTTATTCTATCTATAGTCTTTAATTTGTCGCCTGGACCTGCAATTAGTGTTATTTGTGTCGCATCTCTTTTGATTCCTAAACTTCGTAAATAATTAAATCTTAAATGTCCAATCAGAGTTTAATGCTTGAGCTTCTGGATTGTTTTTTAAAGCTAATTCCATAGCCTCTTTTTTATTATTAGCTATAACAACTTCATCAAATTCCTTTCCATTTTTTTTGAGACTTACTTTGAAACGCATAAAAATTTTTTAATTAATCAAAAGTTAACCACTAAGCAACTAGATTTAAATACTTTTAAAAGTTAATTGATGAAATAGAAACTTTAGTTATTTTGAAGTTTTTCTACTACAGATTCTTTCTCAATTTTAGCTACATCCTGTAATCCATTAGCATCAAACCAAGGAGCGTTTTCCCAGTTAAATCCTTCACCAAAAGTATTATCGGGAGCAGCTACGTACCAGTGACATGATGAATCTGGAACATCTACAGCACATTTTGACCAGTCAGCTTCCCACTGTGGAACTTGTACCCACATCACAGATGCTAATAAAAAAGAAAAAATAAAATTCATAATTATCGGTTAGCAAAATTTTGAAAGATTTTTTTCACATTCTTTCTTTCTTTTCTTCCAGTAATTCTCAAGTATTTGATATTTATGCTTATTTTTGAATTGACTTAAATGAATATTATTCTGATTAAGAACTAAAGTATTTTTGATTTTCATGACTCAAGCTGTCTACGTAGAACATATTTAAGACACTTTATAGATTTTTTGAAGTGAATTTATACTTAATTTTGTCTTACTTTTGTGTAGGTAAGTATTTTTCGGGATTATTTTCAATATAAGTAAGCGAATATTTGACAATACCGACTATTACTGAAAAAAGAGCAATTGCCGAAATAAGAAAAATGATTTTTTTGTAAATGCTTTTCATGAATTTTTTATGTTTTTGATTATTTTTTTCATCAACGCCCAATTTTTCTGAAAGATTTAAATAATTAGTAATTTATACTGTAGCCTTTTAAATTACCTACGGAGTAAATTAAATACATCAGAAACTCCTCACACACTTTTTTCTGATAACTTTAAAAGTACTCGTCCGCAATGTTTGAGTACTTTTTTATATTTTTTGCGATGTGACAGTTAAGATAGAGGTCTATTAGGCATTACATATTTTGAAATTAAGTGTGATATTAAGTCTGTGTGTAGGAGGAATTGATTTATTTCAGTGGAAACAAGGAAACACTTGATAAAATCAATTTTAAAAGATCTCTCTTTGAGAGATCTTTTTTTTTGTGGATTTTTAGAAATACATATTAAATTCTGAATATAAAAACATATATGCTTTCTTCCAAAATAATTAGGTCTTCATTACAAATTAGTAATTTAATTCGCTAGATTACGAGTCGTTAAATCCATCTGTTAATGAAAATACTTTTTTTAGCAATTTTAATTTGTTCAAGCTTTTTATTCCCTTCTTCATCATTTGCCTCACATATAGAACTAAAACCTTGCGTAGAGATTGCTCATTGTGTACGAGAAGAATGGGAGGTTAACAACATTGAGAAACCTTTTGAAGAGATTAAAACATTTATCGAAAACACTCCAAGAACTCAGATTGTAGAAATTGATGGCGATTATCTTCATGCTGAGGCAACCAGTAAATGGATGAAGTATGTAGACGACTTAGAAGTATCCTTTCTACCTGAATCAAACATCTTATCAATAAGATCAGAATCAAGAGTTGGAGAAAGTGATTTGGGCGTGAATCAAAAAAGAGTTGATTTACTAAAATCGAAAATGTTTTAAGGTAAAAAGTAAAAAAAATAAAATTTGTATTTTATTGTTTTTTGTATAACTTTTCCATTTTTAAAAAAAATTAGCAGATAAAAAAGTGATAATTGTCATCATGCCTTGATAATGGCAAATTTATTAGATTTTCTCTAAAAAGATGATCATAAATTTTATATATTTATTGTTATCTAGTTTTGTTTTTTTCTGGTTTTATATAAACATTAAGAAAAATGGACTTAAATGGATAATCAAAGGTCTTTTTCAAATTGGAATATTGGTATTATTCATTGGAGGGTTTTTCAAAATATTTTTCACTTTACCCCCTAATTTATTTACAAAAATTTTTTTTCTTATTATTTATACATGGTGCACTGTTGGAATAAATGTAAATTTCATTATTCCTTTGATTAGTTTGATTGACCAAAAAATATTGAAAAAATAAAACTAAAATATGTCTTAATTGCCATTACATAAATCTATTTCCTTAATCTGCAATATCAAAATTTATAAGATTTATTTTTTTCCTTTTGAAAGTCTTTTTCTTTTATACCTAGTCTTTAATGCCAAGTCTGTCATTACATATATTCCAAATAAAAGAATGACTATTCCAATAAAGTATTTCATTATTTTTTATGTAATTACTACCTTTGAGATTTATTCATTAATGCCAACTAATTTTAATATATATTTCTTGAGATAAATTTCTTGTAACTGGACATTCTTTGGAAGCTTTTTTCAAAAAATCAATAGTTTCATTAGAAGTGCTCTTTGGTAAAAAAATATCAATTATTAGTTCTTTTATCTTCCTTTCGCTATTTTGTGTCATTACTTTTTCAATATTTAAGAATATACCTTCCAAATCAAATCCTCTCGATTTAGCTTTGATTGCCATAATGGTTAGCAGGCAAGTACCTAGAGATGTTGCTAATAAATCAGTTGGGGAAAAACTTTCACCTTTACCGCAGTGATCTAATGGTGCATCAGTTCTAATAACACTTCCAGATTGTAGATGAATAGCCTCACAGTTTAAATTTCCTAAATAAGAACATTTAACTTTAGTCATTTTAAAAAATTAAATTTGGTAAATATTATTAATAAAAAATTATGGAACATAACAAGATTATTTATGAAAAATTTTTTATTTGCATATTAGTGGAGTATTAAGGAAATTCATCATTCAAGTTTTGAAATCAGTTTTTATATCCATATTCCTCTAAGCAATACTCAATTAATTCAATTGATTTATTAAGAGTTCTTTTATTTTTATTTTCTAGATCGAAGCATTCATTTAAAACACTTATAGATTCATTTAAGAATTTTTCTTCTTTATTTTTTAAGTTTTTAACTTGATTTATATAAATTAATTTTTTAATCCCAATAAGGGAAAATATGATTATTGATATTGTAAAAATTGCTATTTTGAATTTATTCATACAATTAGTTATTACAAATATTTTAATTTATTTAATATCTAAAAACTTTATATAGCTTATAGAACTAAGTAATTACATATGTAGCTGCTGTTATTGCTATAGCAGTAATTGATATGAAGATGTATGGAACAACCTTTAAAGGTATATATAGATTATTTTTAGACATAACTAGAACCTTTTTAAAATTCTTACATTCTCTTTAAACTTTATAAGTCTTCAAATATACAAATTAATTTTCTTTGCAAAAATTCAATTCTTTTAAAAGATTAAAAAATTTATATTCATTGAATTTTCATTAAATAAAGTAATTCTAAATCCTGTCTTGAGTCTGATATTTTTCTTTTTAAGAAGATTAATTCTTCTTGGCTCATTTTTGATTCTTTTATCATCAATTCTGCTTGTTCAATAGCATGTTCTATATTTCTAATTTTAATTTCTCTTATTGAGGGATCATCTTTACATGCTTTTTTAGTATTCGCATCTAACATATGTAAAAAAAATTACTTTGAATTTAATCAAAATTAAAACTTCATTATCCTAAACAACCGCAAATTTAATTAAAATAAATTATTATTTGTATATAAGAACTTTAACCTTAGCTAACCCTCTCTTCAATAGATCGAGTGGTTTTTTTTTATGGTGTAATATACTCCTAGCATTTAATACTAATTTGGAAGATTCAAAACTTAATCCTGAGGAAAATAATTCAATCGAATCGTCCCCCAATTTGAATGAAGACAATAAAGATCTTAATGAGGGGATTAAAAAAGAAGAAAATGTTAAAGCATTTACAGAATTTCTAGAAAAAGCAAGTAGTCAAGATTCTTTAGAAGAAAAAGTAAAACTTGATTCTGAGCAACAAAAACCAAAAATTGACAAATCACTTTTTAAAAGATTTCTTAATAATGGATTTGATGGAATTTCAACTAATCCAAACTATAAAATGTTGGCATTATTAATAATCCTTTTAATTAATTTGTCTCTATTTTTTGTAATTGGCAATATGGGTAAAGCGTTTTTAAGAAATGCAGGAATTATGGGTTAGAAATTATTTATTTCTTTTTGGATAATCATCTTTACAATTTTGATTCTTCAAATGAAACTGTGATATTTTCTTGTCAAATTAATATTTAAATAAAATTTGGATAATAAAGAGCCAGAAAATCCAGTCGTTTATCTTTCTAATTTAGTCAAAAAATTAGATGTAAAAAACAGAAATGGTTTAGTAGCCTTAGCAATAGTAAACCTTTTAGTAATTCTTTTATTTAAATTTTATTTGAAAGGATCTGGATTATTATCTTGAAATAGCCTGCTGGTATTATTATTCAGCATTCTCAAATTGCTTTGCTAATCTAAATGCCTTCTTAATTATTAGAAAGCCACCATATGCTCCTGCCAGTAAAGGTAATACTATTAAAGGGTTAGGGGAATAATCTGAATAATTTTTTACACCCTCAACATATTCATAACCTGAACATTTAAGAAAGATAAAGCTAAAAAATGTGATACTCCAACCAATGATTGATAAAAAGCCACCTTTTTTATCTCCTTCGTAGAATCTGTCTAGACCTAAACCCCAACCTCCTATTAGAAATATTCCTCTAACAACAGAATTTTTTTCTTGGTTTCTAAGCATAATAAAAAAATGTCCATTATGAACATAACCTATTTGAATTTAAGATGTGAGATGTTTTTATTAATTAATCTTTAAAATAAATTTTTAATGGATTTATTCTATAAATTACAAAAATATTATTCAGCGTTTTAATTAATCATTAGAGATTGAATTTGAATTCAACAAGGAAATTGAAGGCCTTATATAAATAAAAATAGACCCATACATATCCTGCATAATTCTCAATTCATCGTCTAAATATACAATTGAAACCTGGCAATTTGGCGATTCCTTATTCCAAGGTAACTTATTCCATACCTCTTTAACTGGATACCATCTATCCATAAGTAATTCGCTAAATAATGGAATCTTATTAAGTCCATCAACTTTGGAAACTTTTGTCTTTTGTAAGTTCATATCAAGTAAATTATTTCTTAAAACTAAATCACTTGCTAGGGTTATTACTCTTCCACCAAAAGTAGGCAATAGTTTGAACCAACCTAAGATAGGAATAGTTGTAAGCCCAAATATTGTAGTGTCAAAAGTAGATATGAATTCTTTTTTTTCAAAATCAATCTTTTGAGCAATTCTCCCAATAGTTGATATGCCAAAGGATCCTACTTGCAATTGATGTAATTTAAAAAAAAGATTACTTTTAAATTCATCATTTAATGCCTTTTCAATAGCAAGGAAGAAAGGAGAACTTCGAAATAATTCAACATTAGAAAAAATCAATTCCCACTCTCCAGACAATAATTTTTCTGATATTTCAAAACTAAAGTCTTTAAGAGCATCAATCAATTCATCCATTTCATTAACTTTTTCCTCATACATAGGAGAAATTAATTTATTTAATCTTTGCCCTCTATCTGTAACAGCAGCTAATTTATATATATTTGACTTTATCTCTCCAATTTTTTTCATAACTCCAATACAAGAAATACTAATTAATCTTAGGAATTTAATTTGATGTTGATGACAATTTTAATAATGCTGGTAATAAAATCAATTAATATTCTCCCCACCTTTTACCAATATCAAAACCCCATTCAGTGGTTAATTTAATTACTTCATCATGATTCTTGCATTTTGAGAGGGATAACTTTTTACTAGGATTATTTTTTATTAGCTCAGCAATTTGATTAAGTTGCTCTATTTTTTTTAGAAAATTACTTAGATCTTTATCTGACATTTATCTAGGAAGTTAATTTTTGATCATAAGTAAATATGTAGTAAAGAACCCAGGCAACACCAATAATAAGAATTGCAATCATTATATTTACTGACCAAACGACTTCTATCATGTAATTTTTTTATATATCTTTAATATATCCAAAATTTAAATTAAATTAACCGTTAATAATTTAAATCTAGAACAATACACTACTATTACTAGGTATATAGAATAGTCATAAATAGTTTAAAAATTATGGGAGAAGCTAAGAGAAGGGAAGAGTTAGGCTTACCACCTAGAGAGAAGAAAAAGGAAAAACAAACATCGAAAAATCAACTAAACAAAATTTTAAATAAATATCCTTATTTACCTTTTATTTTAGGTTTTTCATTACTAGCAATATTAATTATCGATTTAGTTAATTACTACAAATAGATATATAAAAACGGGATACTTTTAGCAGAAGAGAAGATTATCTTCGCAATTACGAATTTATTTTTCCATAATAAAAATAAAATTCATGAAACCGATTAACACCTCATGCGCCTTAATTTTAGGGGTACTAACTTTGTTTTCAATATCTAATGCAAATGCAGGTGGCTGCAGTTCTCATACTGAGAAGAAGGCAGAAATTGAATGCTTGTCTGATGATAAAAAATGTATAGAAGCGAAAGAAAAAGAATCACTATACAAAGTTGAGGCCTAAATGTTTGATAATCTTGGAACTGCTCTAGTACAGGCATTAGGCTTCTTTGCTGTTTTTGGTTTTTTTGTATATCAAACTTTATTTGCAGATAGCAAACCCAAAAATTCAAAATCAAATCCTAAAAAAACAAAGATTTCCGACAAAAAAGAATCAATTAAAAAAGAACCTAAAAAAGGCTTATTTAAAAGAAAATCTAAACCTGTTGAAGAGAATCTAACAGTCCAAAAAAAGGGATTATTTGGGAGAAAAACAGAAGTTATTAAAGAAGAGATTAAACCAAAGAAAAAAGGTTGGTTTAAATAGTTAAAGGTACTTAAACTCTATTTTGATATCGTTTATACAAAAAATCTTTTTTGTAACTTTATAATTAAAGATAGTTAATATTAAAAATGAATCATAGAGAAATAACAAAAAGATATAGTGAATTACTCAACAAGGCTGAGTTTGCTACCGGCCGTAAGGAAGTTGTTGGTCTTTTAAAAAAAGCTGCCAAATTGAAATCTCAGATTGAAATCAATTACTAGATTTAATAAATTAGTTTAATTCTAAATGTAAAAAATTTTTTCAAATAACTTTTTGCATGAGATAATCTGCATAAATTATTTTTCTTATGAATAAAAAAGGTTATACAACCGAAAGCGGTGGTAGACAGAATGGTTTTGCAATTGAACCAGAAATTAACCCCATATCAGAAGGCGAATCAAAGAAATCCATATTTTTATTTATTGGAATATTATTACCCTTTCTAATAGGCGGTTTTTATTATTTAAGGACTTTGAATATATTCTGATATTTTATAATCCATTTTTAGCAATATATTCTTCTGAATTAACTATATCTTGCATTAAGCTATCTGATGAAGGATTAAATCCATTTTGCTCTAAAAAAGATTTAACCTTTTCGAATTTTTGCTGAATTTTTTTTGTATATGGAGTTGTCATCAAATAATCATCTTTTTCTGTTGAATAGTTCATTTGATTTGCGAATTACTTTACATTTAAATTTTGCTAAATATACGATTTCTAGTGAAGTTATAAATATTACATAAATAATTTAATAGTAATAAATACTTATAAGTTGTTTGTGTGAGATAGTTATTGGTTGATTTTTTAAAGAGTACTTATAGTAACTAGTTCCATTAAATCCCTGGATTGCAGATATTTTTGAAATACTTCAGAATAAAATGCTTTTTTAGCAGCAAATTTTGATTCGAATTCTATTACTAATCCAAGCTGCCCTCCATCCCATTCATTTGAGGTTGATTCTTGTATCAAATCTCTTTTTACTATTACTCCTCCTACAGATTTAATCCAAGGCAATACTGTCCTTATATATTCCAGAAATAAATCAGCATTTGGAATTGAAATTTTCTTTAGCCAATAGCTCTTTGTCATCAAATCAACATATTCTGGGTAGAATATAGCACATGGAGGTAAGTATTTATTCTTAGCTATATACTCAGCGATTATTAAATGGAATCCGAAAAAGATTTATTAAATTTACTTCTTAAATCTCCAAATTCAGAAAGTATAAAGACTATTGCCGAACAACTTGAAATTGATCATAATTTTTCATTTAGCAAAGATAAAAATGATTTACAGGGTGTTTGGGAGCTTAGATGGAGTAGTTCTAATAGTCCTTTTTTAAAATATTCTCCTTTTATTGATAACCTTCAAATTCTTGATCCCTTTAATTTAAATGGTCTTAATTTACTAAAACCTAGAGGAATAAATTCCCTTATTGGTACTGGTATTTTAATAAGACTTTTTTATATAAATGAAAAAAAAATTGGGATCAAATTTACACATGCTGGTTTTATAGGTCCTAAATTTGGAAGAAAAAATATAAAGGCTATGAGAGAAATAAATAATGAACAATTAGGATGGTTAGAAATAACTTATTTAAGTAATAAGCTTAGAATCTGCAGAGGTGATAAAGGAACTTTATTTGTTTTAAGAAAAATAAACTCAACGACTGTATTCAAGAATTTTAAGGAATTTAGTAAAATCTATTAAAATATAAATTAATTCTTTATCCAAATAGACTTTAATACGAAATAAATTGGAAAATATTTAAAAAGTTCTTTAGGGATTTCATAACTTAAGAATTTTAGTGCTTCTTCTAACCAGTAACCAATATCAAATCCTAAAAGAATTTTTTCTACAACAAACCAAAATTCTTTATCAAAAAAAATTCTAAAGTTTAAGTAAATATATTCCCAATGAAAGGTATTCCAATATTGGGTTAAAAATGAGGATAAAATAAGCCATAGTGATATAAATATAAAACTTATAAGAAATTTATAAAATTTTTTCATATACCAGCAACTTTCTGATTGAATTTCAAATATTACTTATTATTATTAGTATCAAATTTATTTCCATGAAATATATCCAAAAAGATATAAAAATATTGAAAAACAGAAAATTTTCGTGGTATTAATAATCTATTCTTCCTTTTTTTGATTCTGTGCCTTTAGATTTTTATTCTTAAGAAAAAATCCTAAAAACAGAAAAGCAGAATATATTAGTAAACTTATGCCAAAAATTAAAACTATCTTTGAAATATCCATAAATTATTTTTTAATATAAATTACAGCATTTTTAGGAAATTTTTTTATATGGTAATGATTTTTCATTTATCACGATAACGAGCTGCAATTCTTAAGCTAGTAATATTATTTAAATCATATGCAAGTAGCTTTTGCCTGGAGCCTTTGTCTATCAGTTGGGGTTGTTTTATTATCAATTATTCCATTAACTATAGGGAGAGTTAAAGCTGGATATTCTGTTGAAAATATGTCTGCTCCAAGGGCTTTATTCGATGAATTACCTTCTTTTGGTAAAAGAGCAGTTTGGTGTCACCAAAATTGTTGGGAAAGTATTTCCCTACATGCACCCGCATGTCTTTTTTGTTTGATTACTTTAACTGACTCTAATATTGCAATAATTGCAGCATTGATTCATCCTATTTTTCGTTTTTTATATATTGGTGCATATGTATTTAATATCCCAACAGCTAGAGGTTTAATGTGGGCCTCAGGAATTTTTACAACACTTTTGCTTTATAAAGAGGGCTTAACACAATTGATATAAACTATTTAAACAATAAACTTTTCTAAATCTTTTAATTGATATTCATTAATTAGTTCTACTTTATTTGATTTTGCTAGTTGTTGAGCAGACTTTGTAAAGCCAGATTTTGAAACTATTATTGCATGTGTACCTTTCCAAAATAATTTACCAGCTGAAATTTCCTGAACTGCTTTATTTCCAATAGCTTTTTCATGATCTTTGCATTGAATACATATTCTCAAATCATTTATTGACGCAATTAAGTCAACCCCTTGATCTCCTGTATTAGGGGTTTCTTTTACTTCCCAGCCATTTTGTTTGAGAATTTCCATACAATGATTTTCAAATCTAATACCTTTTTTGTAGTTTTCCTTGTTTTTACTTGAGTAGTTTTTTTCTATTAGGTTTAAGCATGATTTCTCTATTTGACTTGCTATGAACACAAACCAATCTTCAGTCTCTAGCTTTCTAATAGATCCAATTATCTCATCATCAATAGTAGGATTTTCATTACAATAAGATCTCCACTTTTCGAAAAATAATTCCATACTTCCAAATTTTTTTAAAATTACTTTTTCCCAGAAGTATGGTATTCCCTCTTTAAATCGCTTGGATCCATAAAATATATTTTTCTCAATTGCTTTTTCATCAAGAGGTGGATTGCCAATCCATTTTTTATAATCCTCGTTACCGTAAGCATCTATTTCCCTTAATCTGATCCTCTCTTCTAACAAATTGTATCTGTTTTCTTCTATTAAATTATTAATTGTTTGAATAAAAAAATTAGAATTTAAGGCATTATTTACTTTAAACTTTTTCTTTTTAATTTGATAATCCCTTACAATTATAAAAATTAAGAAAATGATAAAAATAATTAAAATAAAAAAGATTGTCATTAATGATTTTTATTTTCGATCTAAAAAGTTTTTGTTTTTCTAATAACAAAGTTATTTTTTGTTATTACTGAAGATTCATTTACTTCAAACCCATTAATTGCTGATATTTCTCCTTTTATGCCTTCTAATGTTAATTGCTCGATAATGCCTTTTATTACTTCATCCTCGACCAATTTTCTATCAATTCTTTCAGGTGTAATATCTGTAAGCCATTTTGAGGTCTTTTTTTTTACAACCTCTGTTGGGTTAGTTATTTTTAAGTAGATAGCCATTTTTTAATTCATTCAGTTGAATTATAAGCATTAAATCTTCCTAACTTTTATTATTGTCATTACTTTCCCACTCAAGAAATTGAAAAACAAAAATGGCAAAGATAGAGAAAAATACTATAAACAATCCTAACCAACCTATGAATTTGTGCTCTGTAAAAAGATTTGTAAGCATTGATCTTTCTTGATATCTTGATTCCATTTCATATTGATAAGAATCAATAACTTGAAATATATGCATAATTAATAATTTAATAAATCTTTCAATTGGCGGATAATAATTTCAACCGTTTAATTTAGTAAAGGCTTCCGATAGGAAATCTGGTCTTTTTCTTATTATAGAAAAATTAAGTTTATTTATTAAGACTAAATTGACTTCAGCAATCGTTAAGATTTCTTTTCTCTTATTAAGAAATTTTGAAATTACATTAATCCGTGGACTTTTATCAATATTGAATTCGCTTTCTATTGTTATTTTTTCACCAAGTAATAAAGGTGATTTATAATTTATTGAAGTATTGATTAAAGGTAAATCAAAGCCTTTTTTAGTAAGTTCAAAATAACTTATACCTACTTCTAAAAGTGCATTTATTCTGCTTTCTTCAAGCCAATTAAAATATGTTCCGTGCCACATTACTCCTGCATGGTCTGCGTGTTGAGGTAAAACAATTTTTTTAATTATCCAAGTTGGTTTTGAGTTCATTTTTTAAAAAAATATTTTTTATTAAATGAAAAATTTTTTTGATATTGTAGATTAATATTATTTATTAATATAAGAATCACCAAAACTATATTTATAAATTTATGTTTAATCGTAATAATAGAAGTAGAAAAATGAAGAAGATTTTTCAATGGGAAGAATATTTAAATTGGAAAAATATGTCAAAAGAACAGAAATTAAATTTCAAGAGGGCGTGCTTATTTCCATTTCTCGTCTATATAGTTTATGTTTTTCTTAATCAGTATTCCTTAGCAATTCTTATAT
>CACGBT010000011.1 GCA_902571335.1 uncultured Prochlorococcus sp.
AATAGCATCTTTTTACCTCGATCCATATTCTCGTCCGGAATCAAAGAGAGGAGGTGCTTGGATGGATGAATGCTTGAATAAAAATAATGTTGGCAAAAAGACCCTCCCTGTAGCTTATCTTGTTTGTAATCAGACCCCACCATCAAAAGATAAACCTAGTTTGATGAGTTTTGATGAAGTTCAAACACTGTTCCATGAATTTGGCCATGGTCTTCAACACATGCTTACCACTGTAGATCTTCCTCAAGCAGCTGGTATCAATAATGTTGAATGGGATGCAGTCGAACTTCCAAGTCAATTTATGGAAAACTGGTGTTTCCATAAAAATACACTCTTGAATATTGCTAAGCACTATAGAACAGGAGAAAAACTTTCCGATGAAAATTTTGAAAAGCTTCTAAAGAATAGAACTTTTAATTGTGGTATGGCTACTCTTAGACAACTGCATTTTGCAATTACTGACCTCAGATTACACAGTAATATTGATAAAAACGAAGGTAAAACAGCTGATGAATTAAGAAGAGAAATTGCAAAACAAACTACCGTTATTGCTCCAATTCCAGAGGATCAATTTCTTTGTTGTTTTAGCCATATATTTGCAGGCGGATATTCTGCAGGATATTACTCTTATAAATGGGCTGAGGTTCTAAGTGCCGATGCTTTTTCTATGTTCGAAGAAGCTGATTTAGAAAACACTGAAGATTTAAAGTTTATAGGTAAGAAATTTAAAGATACTATACTTAGCTTAGGGGGCAGCTTGCCACCACTAGACATATTCAAACTATTCAGGGGAAGAGAGCCAAAAACAGATTCCTTAATAAGACACTTGGGGCTATCTGGATCTACATAGTAATTACACTTATTATTTTATCTACCACATATTTATTTCTCACTAGATTTCTATGCTTGTATACTTTTACTGATATTTTTTTCCCAAAATTTAAATTAGTCCACCAACCAGGGAAAACCATGAGATCCCAAAAAGTAAAGAAATTTATACATTCGATATCATTAAGAAAAAAATCATTCTTTGCCAGTTCTCTCAAAAGATTACTGTTTATTTTCATTTCTGATATTCCTCTAAAAGGGTATTTAGGTACTATTTGAGCTATCAATGTTCCTTTGTGAGGGGAACCTATAGATATAAATCTTCTTGTTCTTTTATAACCATTAAGTTTTTGAATCCAATACCTACCAATTATTCCCCCCATTGAGAATCCCAAAATATCTAATTCTTTTTCTAAACCATATTTCTCTAAAATTAATTTGTTTAATATATTAGTCAAATCAATAATTGAAGTCATTCCATATGAATGCTTAAGAGTTGGGGCAAAATATTCAATGCCAATATCATCAAGTTTTGAGGTAATAGATGAAAAAATACTTGAAGTATTCCAAAGACCATGAATCAATATAATGGGATTTCTTTTTTCCAATACTTTTAATTATTTTCAAGAACTCTTACTATTGACACCTTCCCATCGAAACCTGTAATTGGAGGATTGCATTTTGTCAAAATAATTTTAATTTTAGAAAGTTTAAATTCCTGATCAATGATTTCTAAGATTGCGTTTGAATATTTTTCGATTGTAAAACAATATATTTTCTTTGATTGATCTTTTAAGATTTGAACTAATTTTGAATAGTCAACTGTTTTTTTTATATCATCATTAAGAGTACACCTTTCAAAATCAGTCCACAAAAGTATATCCAAAATAAATAGTTGACCTAATTCCCTCTCCTCATCAAGAACACCAACCCTAGCCCAAAGTTTAATATTCTCAATTTTTAAAAAAGTTTCCATCTTTAAAAGTTTTAAAGATCTTTATGTGTGTAAATAGCCTTTCCGGATGAAAAATCATCGACTATATTCCCATCGCCTTTTAAAAAATATTTATAAGTTACTAAACCTTCTAGACCTACAGGTCCCCTTGGTGGAAGAGTTTGAGTAGATATCCCAACTTCAGCTCCGAATCCGTATCTAAAGCCATCGGCAAACCTCGTAGAGCAATTATGAAAAACACCTGCACTATCAACTATATTCATAAATTTATTGGCAGTATTTGAATTTTCCGTAATTATTCCATCAGTGTGTTTGGAACTATATTTTTGAATATGACTGATTGCCTCATCAAGATCATCAACAATTTTTATAGATAAGATTAAATCCAAATATTCAGTTTGCCAGTCTTCTAGACTAGCCTCAAATTTCACCCCTAATTGAACTGATTTTTTATCTCCGATTAATTTAACATCATTAGAATTAAATAATGGTATTGCCTTTTCAAGAAAAACTGATGCAATATCTTTATGAACTAATAAAGTTTCAATAGCATTACATGCCGCAGGATATTGAATTTTACTGTCAAGAGCAACTGATAAAGCCATTTCAATATTTGCATCATTGTCTATAAACAAATGACAAATTCCATCAGCATGACCTAGCACAGGAATTCTTGTATTTTCTTGAATGAATTTAACTAATTCATTACTTCCTCTAGGAATTATTAGATTGATATAGTTCTCAAGATTTAACATAGACATACTATCTTTTCTACTTGTAAGTAAGCATATTGCATTTTTATCAAGACCTGATTCATATAATCCCTGTTGTAAAGCATTGACTATTGCAGTGTTTGTTAAATTAGCTTCACTACCGCCCTTTAGCATTACTCCATTACCTGATCTTATTGCTAGAGAACTAATCTGCATAACAGCATCAGGTCTAGATTCAAAAATAACCCCTATAACTCCTATAGGAACAGTTTTTCTTTCAAGGATCAGTCCTTTGGAAAGCTCTCTTTTTATTTGAACTTGATTTACTGGATCAGCCAAATCTCCAACTTTTCTTACCCCATCAATACCTGAATTTAATTTTTCTTTTGATAATTTTAATCTAGAGAGTAAAGCCTTTGAAATTCCTTTCTTTTCTGCTCTTTTATAGTCTTCGCTATTAGCCTCTAATATTTCTTTAGTATTTTTTTCTAAATAATCAGCCATAAAATTTAAGGCTTTAATTCTATTTTGATTTTCAGTCTGACTTATTTTAATTGATGCCAAGCGAACTTGATCAGCTTTTTCTAAAAGATCATTACCTGGTTGAGGTACTTCAAAGATATTGGCCATAATATTTTTTAGTTAATGTAATAATAATTCAAATTAACGATTCTTTAAACTAACTTTCTTTGCGGCTTAATATCTAAAAAATAATTGAACTTGACTTTTCCATTCCCTATTGGAATCATAAGAACCCAATAATTCTAAGTTTGGATTGGCTTGAAAAGTCAAAATTCCTGTAGATGAAAGGTCATCTCTACCTGGAACGGTTTGAAAGGCAAAATTTATTTTATCAGTAATATCAAGACCTATTTCAGTTACCCAAGCTTGAGAAGAAAATTCATCGTTAGAAGATGATTGCACATCATTTTCTATATCTAAATTTTCATTGGAAAAAATATTATTTAAAGAATCATTATTTTGTATTAGCGCTGGGTATAAAGATAACTGAAATCTTTCACTAAAAGCATCTGCATTATTAAGTTGAGAAATAAATGCTCTATTTATTAAATTTGCAGAGTTGCCTCCAATCAAACCAATTATTTGTGATCTGTTATAACTTGGCGTACTTCTTAGTTGGATTCTTTTATTTTCATCTTCAAAAGATAATTGATCTAAAAATCCTTCATAAGAAGCTTCAATTTTGATAAGCCTTGAATTGCCAATCCCAAATGATCCAAAACCACTTGAAGACTCATTTGCATTAAGATCACTTGAGATATTTGAATCCCGATTATTTTCACTTATAGGTATTATTGAATCTGGAACTTTACTAACTAGTGAAAAATTAATAAATGGAACTACACCACTTCTTGATGCAAATAAAATATAATTATCTTTACTTTTATCAAGTTTAAAAGGAGTTGTATAAAGGTTTGCACTGCCTTTTTCAAGATAAATAAGACCTCTAGCATTTAAATCTTTTCCTACCGTACCATTTATATTAAGATCTAATTTGGTATCTAAATTAGCTTGTACTATCTCTGAATATTGAAGTTTAAAATCTGGTCCAAGTTTTAATTTAAAATTATTAAAACTTAAATTATCAAGATAATTTGGTAAGGTTTCCCCTAAAAGAACTGAATTCAGAATTGTTTCATTTGAAATTATTTCAATATTCTTATTTTTTTTCCAAAAGAGTTCTGGCCAATTTTTTTTATCTTCTTTATTTTCAATATTTTTATCAATTTTATTAATTTGGTTGGTGTTGTTAAAATTAATAAATCCATTATTCAGAGATAGGTTACCTTCTAAAACAGGATTTTCAAATGATCCAGTTAAGTCTATATCTGAGTCTATTAAAAAATTATAATTATCTGTTTTTATAGAAAATTTATTAGTTATAAAATTAATTTCTGAATTTCCAAGATCATTCTTACTATAAAAAGGCAAAGAACCTCTTATAAAAATATTCCCTGAGCCCTCAGCTTTTGCTCTTAGATTTTTTATCTCTAAATAATCAAAATCAAAAATTATCAAACTATTAATTTCCTTTATTATATTATTATAAAAATCAATTTCCGAATCTTTAATTACGACAAATCCATTTAGTATCGGCTTATTTAGAGTTCCTTTTATTATCATTCTAAGATTCACTTTGCCTTCTTTAAAGGTAAACAATTCATCTGCAAAAATATCTATTAACTCAATAAATTTTCCATTCCCGATCAATCTTAGATCTAAGTTATCTGATTTATTTATAGGTATTGAGCCTGAAATATTAATTGGGATTTCAGAGTCATTTAGTAGCAGAGAAAAATCAACATCAAAAATAGAATTATTAAATTCAACTAGTCCTTTTTCAAATATAATAATGTTGTTTTTTATTGATGAACTATTAGAAGAAATTTCACTTGAGAAAGATTTCATATCAAGATCATAAAATAAATTCATATCCAACCCTCCAAGAAAATCTTTTGGTTCATTTAAAAAGATATTTGCAACATTTAATGGTAATTTTTCAATTCTTAAGTAACCCTTTCCTTTTAATAATCCACCTTCCAAATTAATAGAAAATTCCTCTTTATTATTGTTGTAATTATCTCTAGAGACATCAAGATAGCCATTTAAAATTGCCTTTATTTTGTAATTGACTGGACTATCGCCCTGAATAGTTAGTGCCCCATTGTATCTACTTCTAAATTTACTTAAATATTTTTGCAAATTAAATTTATCCTCTTGCTCATTACTATTTTCAATAAAGTTATTTATAAAATCCATCCTCTCTTTAAAAGATTTATTATCTTTATTTATTTCCAAATCATCTAAAAGATTAGATTTACTTATCAAAAAATCTTTTTTATCATCAAAATTAAAAATATCAATAGCCGTATAGATAGTCCAACTTGTACTTATATTGGTGAATTGCGAACTAATTAAATTATTTTTTTTGGAATCATATTCGACTTCAATTATTCCTCCATCGATTGGATACAATGAAGTGTTTACATAATAAGAATTATTTTTGAAGCTGAAATCAAATAATGAGTTTGCTAACTTAATATTTCTATATCTACCTAAACTCCATGCAAGACGCCCATCAAGATATGACTGGTCTGAAGATATTGACCCTGAACCATTAATAATTCCGTTAATTCTATCGAATTGATTTTTGCTTATAGATAATTCAAGTTCATCAAGAGGAAAATTATCAGCTCTCCAATTAAAACTATTATCCTCTTTGACTATCCCTATACTCCCTTTTTTTGAATTAAAAACTCTTACAAAATTTAAGTTATCTAGTTTAAGATCAGAATCAAACTTTACTGATAGAAATGAAGGTATTGGAGAATATCTATTTTTCATATTTAGCAAAAATTCATTATTATCATTTTTTATATCTCCCTCCCATATTTCTCTAATGCGGATGCCTTTGTAGTGCGGATAATCAACATTAAAGTTTATTGAAATATCAGGATCACTAATTTTTCCTTTTAATTTTCCTTTAGCAGTAATAAAGCCTCTTATATCATTCTTTCTGAAAATATTAAGATTAGATAATTGAGTTCTATTTATTCTAAAACTAGAATCTATAGCACCAAAATTAATACCTCTTCTATCAAACCAATAAGGAATATTACCTGATAATTTTATATCTGGATTCAGACTATTAATGTATCCAATACTTCCTTTAAGATCAATATTATTAGAACTTTTATTTAAAGGGACATTAAGAATAAAATTTGAAGTCAAAGTTCCATAATTTAAATTTTCTGAATTTCCAATTAAATTATTATCTTTACAAAAAAAACTAGTTAAATCTGAATTTATATTCTCTGAAAAAGTATCAGGTTTTATTTTTAAATTAGTAAAAGAAAATCTTCCTTGGCAAAATGTTTCAGTTGGTAATTTTTGAAATTTAAAGTTAGATTTAAAATTCCCTTTTTTGAAACTAATTTTTCTGTTTCCAATAATATATTCAGTATTCTCAAGCTCTAAACCTCTAGAAAATAAATCCAACATTAAAAAGTCTTGTTTTAACTTTGTATTAAATTTAAATTTTAAAAATCCTTTTTCATCAAAATTTGATTTTACATTTGCAATTATTTGTCTATTACTTGACTTGTAGATAACATTACCTTTTACTTTCGTTTTTAATCCTGTATTTTTAAACTTCAGAATTGAATATTTATTAAAGTTAAAATTTAATTCATACTTTGAGTTTGATCTTTTTGTAGCTCGAGTATTTTTATATGATTCGTCTATTTTGAAAAAATCTCTGTCTATATTAATTTCAGTTTGCTCAGGTCTTATTTTTATTATCCATTTTTGTTTTAAAAAAGATCTTAAAGGCAAAATACCAACATATACTTTCTTAGCTGTAATTCCAGAATCTATGTTTTTTTTGTCAATAATTTTTGAATTCCCTAGATAAAAACCAAAAAATCTAATGCCGGAATAATCACCTAAAGAAACCTTTTTATTTATTAAATTCTCAACTCTATCTTCAAGATCTGATTTCCTAGAATTATAGCTATCTCTTAAAAAATTATTTAATAAAAAGGTGCTTAAAAACCCTGAGGACAAAATTATTCCTAATAATAGAATTTTTGTATTTAAATTTAGAGATCTAAATTTTTTCAAGTTAGAACCCAAAATAGAGTAGGCTTACAAAATATAAGAAATTAATTAGGTCAAAGCCAGTAAATGTCTTTTTTTGAACTATTAGAGAACACACCCAAGATTTTTGGATACTTTGGAATATTCCTTTTTTTGTGCACCGTAGCAGCTTTTATATTTAATTTTGGTTTTAAATTTCGCATAATAGGAGCAACTATTTTCTCATTATTACTTTCTTTAAGTAGTTGGGCATTTATACAAAGTTATACTGAAAAAGTATTAATAGAAGATGCAAAATATGTCCCAATTGTTTATGACAATGGGTTCGATTTGATTATTGCTAAAGCAGGTGATGACTTTCCAGAAGAGTCTATTGAACCAACTTTAGAACAATTATCGGAGAACCTAAGAAAAGGTAGTAGGTCTGGTGCCAACGTAAAAATTAAGATAAGGAAACTTGAAAAAATTTCAGATGGTGTTAGCAAACCAGTAGTAATAGGAGAAGTTCAAAAAAATGTAAAGATGAATTAGTCTCTAAAAAATGAAAAGCAAAACCTTTTTAGATTTATTGCCAACTAACTTTAGACATGAAAAATCTTTTTTTATTCAAAATAATTTAACTAGCTTTGAAAAACTAAGTGATCTTTCAGACTTAGATATAAATAACATTCAAAGAAAATCTTCACTATGTACATTAAATAATTTAAAAAAAATTAGAGCTATTGCTATTTTTAAAAAAGAAATTGATATTTCTCCACCGCAAGCATATTTACTTCTACATTGCGGTATTAGTTCTATTAAATCATTATCAATATCTACTCCTTACGAATTAGAACGCAAAATTGGTAGATTAGAAAGAAGTCTGAGAGTAAAAACTAATACAAAAATAACTTTAATTATCTTAAAAAAATGGATTATAAAAGCTAAGCAAATCTTCAAATCTATTTAAAATCTTGGTTAAAAAAATTTTTTAATGTAGAATTTAGAAAAAGTTAGAAATAATGAAATCTTTTTTATTTTTATTATTTTTGTTTTCCAACTCTTTATACCCTGTTTTTAGCCAATCGAACTTATTAGAAAGCGTAAAAAAGAATCCAGGCGAAGCTATAAATATTTGTAAAAAGTTTAGAGAGTTCAATTCAAAAGGAATTTCTGCTAGTTCTGACAAAGCTATAGAGTACGTTTCAAAAAAAAATAAGTTAACGCCTGTTAACGCAGAGATCTTTTCTATTTACGTAATAGGATTACACTGTCCAGATATTATCTAAAGCTTAATGTATGGTTCAAGATGGTTTGACAAGTCTCTAATACTTAGAGATGGAGTCAGGCTTACATCAAGAATTTGGTTGCCGAATAATGATAATGGGCCATGGCCAACATTATTGATGAGACAACCTTATGGTCGAGAAATAGCTTCAACGATTACCTATTCTCACCCAGAATGGTGGGCTTCCAAAGGGTATATGGTAATCATTCAGGATGTTAGAGGGATGGGTGCTTCTGAAGGAGTTTTTAATGGTTTCAATCAAGAGGCTAGAGATACTTCAGAAACACATGAATGGGTAAGGTCTTTAAAAGAATGTAATGGAAAGCTTGGCTTATATGGTTTTTCATATCAAGGATTTACTCAACTGACTGGCGAATCAAATTCAAAGCCCCCTGATTGTTTGTCTCCAGCAATGACTGGGCTGAATATTAAAGATCATTGGTGTTCAGATGGAGGGGCATATTGGTGGCATAACAACATTGCATGGGGACTTCAAATCGCAGCACTAAAAATGAAAAGAGAAAATAATTTGTTTGATTGGGAAAAGATAAGATTATCCTTAGAAAATAAAAGTTATTTAAAGGAAGGTATTGATATTTTAAAAAAATATGATCCTAATAGCTTTGTTTTGAAATGGCTTAAAAATTTAAATAGTGCTCGCCCCTTTGAAGAATTTAATCCAATTTCAACATGGATTAAACAACCCATGCTAATTATTGGAGGACTTTGGGATCCACATTTAAAAGGTGCTTTTGATCTTTATAAAAAATCTAAAGAAGCTGGAGGCAATCCAGAAATAATTATTGGGAACGCTACACACCTAAATTGGTGGGAGGGATCACAAGAATCTTTATTAAAATTTTTTGATAAACATTTAAAACCAAATGAAAAAATTAATTCTAAGAATTCAAAAAGCGAGAAAAAAATATGGAATATTTCATTAAATAAATGGGAAGAATTAGATAATAAAATTCACCCTGAATTTATTTTTGGGCTCAAAAGCGATGGTACAGCAAATGTAGATGTTGAAGATGGAAGTCTCATCATAAATGCAGAAGGATCAGGATGGTTCACAATTGTTAATGACCCATGGAGACCTACTCCATCTGACGGTGGTCATTTAGGTCCAAATCCAGGAAAGTTTAATAGAAATATTATTGATAAACGTCTGGATGTAGGTGTTTTTCAAACCAATTATTTTGTAGAAGATCAATATTTCAAAGGAGTTCCCAAATTAGAAATCTCGGTAAAAAGTGATCAGCCCAATTTCGATATCTGCCTTGCTTTATCTCTCGTTGAAGAAGGTGATAAGAAGGTGAATCAATTTTCAACTGGATTCTTAAGAGTTAAAAATTCCAAAATAAGTGAAGAATGCATTTATCAAATAACAATGCAGCCAACAAATATTTGTTTGATTAAAGGTAGCAAGCTTCGCTTATCTATATCTGCAGCAGCTTATCCCGCTATTGGAGTTAATCCTGGATTTGGGGAGGGAAATGTTGGATCTCCTTCAGCAAATCATAGAGTTATTACTTTAAGTTTTAGCCTTGATAAAACATTTATGAAAATGACCCCTTTTTTTTATAAATAATTATTTTTTTGGTTAATCATTTGATATTATTAATCGTTAATATCTACCAGTCATGATCGAGACAATTCAAGCAGACTGGATTAAATCAGAAGCTATCAACCTAGAAAATTGTTGCAATGATAATCCATTAAAAATATTAGGTCCTCATTTTTATGAAAAACAATGGGTAATTAGAGTGTGGATGCCTGAAGCCAACGAAGTAGAAATAAATTTTAAAAACAATACCTATAAGGCGGAAAGCATAAACCATAAATGGCTTTTCGAAGCTATTCTGCCTGAAAATCCAAATGATAATTACGAAATAAATATTTCACGAGGAGGGGTCACACATACACAACGTGATCCTTGGTCATATAGAGATGAGTGGATGGGAGAAGTTGATAGACATCTTTTTGCAGAAGGTAATCATCATCATATTTGGAAAAAAATGGGAGCTCATCTCATTGAAGAAAAGAATCAAAAAGGAGTCATGTTTTGCATTTGGGCTCCAAATGCAAAATCAATCTCGATAATTGGAGATATAAATTCATGGGATGGAAGACACCATCCAATGCAAAAAAGATTAGGGGGAATTTGGGAACTATTCATGCCAACAATGCAAGAGGGGGACACATATAAATACGAAATAAGAACACAACAAGGTCATATTTATGAGAAAGCTGATCCATATGGTTTCCTTCATGAAATCAGACCTCAAAATGGTTCAAAAGTTTCAAAATTGAAAAACTTTAATTGGAATGATAGTTCATGGATTTCAAATAGAGATTCTTCTAGTCAAATTAACAAGCCAATTTCAGTTTATGAAATGCATTTA
Source organism: uncultured Prochlorococcus sp. (assembly GCA_902571335.1). Lineage (GTDB taxonomy): Bacteria > Cyanobacteriota > Cyanobacteriia > PCC-6307 > Cyanobiaceae > Prochlorococcus_A. The sequence continues at coordinate 10,789 of CACGBT010000011.1, forward strand.
GGAAGTTGGCTCCATGAATCAACAGATAATAAATATCTGGAGGACAATGGTGAACCAAGAGACCCAGTACCTGCAGCCGATTTGAAACCTGGAACCAGATTTTTAACTTATCCAGAATTAACCAAGAAACTCATCCCTTACGTAAAAGAGAGAGGATTCACTCATATTGAACTAATGCCAATATCTGAACATCCTTTCGATGGTTCATGGGGATACCAAGTTACAGGCTGGTATGCACCAACAAGTAGATTTGGCACCCCAAATGAATTTAGAGAATTTGTAAATAAATGTCATGAAGAGGGTATAGGCGTAATTCTTGATTGGGTGCCTGGTCATTTTCCAAAAGATAAGCATGGATTAGCATTTTTTGATGGTTGCCATCTTTATGAACATGGAGATTCACGAATAGGTGAACACAAAGAATGGGGAACCCTAATATTTAATTACAGCAGAAACGAAGTAAGAAATTTCTTAGTAGCCAACCTCGTTTATTGGTTTGAAGAGTTTCATATTGATGGCATAAGAGTAGATGCTGTAGCTTCAATGCTTTACAGAGATTATCTACGTCCAGATGGAGAATGGATACCCAATGAAAATGGTGGGAATGAAAATATAGAAGCCGTTAAATTTCTTCAACAGGCTAATCATGTACTCTTCCAACACTTCCCAGGTGCACTTTCTATTGCAGAAGAATCTACAACTTGGCCAATGGTAACCAAACCAACTGACATGGGAGGGTTAGGGTTTAACTTGAAATGGAATATGGGATGGATGCACGATATGCTTGATTATTTTGAAATAGATCCTTGGTTTAGGCAATTCCATCAAAATAGTGTAACTTTCTCAATTACATATAACTATACAGAGAACTTTATGCTTGCACTTAGTCATGATGAGGTTGTTCATGGGAAAAGTCATCTTTTACATAAAATGCCTGGCGATGACTGGAAGAAATATGCAAATACTCGAGCATTACTAACTTATATGTGGACCCACCCTGGTAAAAAAACGATATTTATGGGAATGGAATTTGGGCAAAGACAAGAATGGAATGTTTGGGATGATCTGCAATGGGAGTTACTAGAATTTGAGCCTCATAAAGGTATCAGGAACTTGATTGATGACCTAAACGTTCTTTATAAAAATGAACCTGCATTATGGAAAAATGACTTTGATCCTTATGGATTCCAATGGATTGATTGTAATGACAAATCTAATTCGGTTATAAGTTTCATGAGAAGAGAAAACGATACTAATGAGTGGCTTGTTATTGTTGCTAACTTTACACCTAATACTCATGGGTCATACAAAGTAGGTGTTCCTGTGGAAGGATTCTATAAAGAAATATTTAATTCAGATGGCTCTAGATACGGGGGCAGTAACAAAGGAAATATGGGTGGGAAAGAAACTATAAATTACAATATTCATGATTATCAAAATGCTCTAGAACTTGCTTTGCCCCCATTAAGCGTGAGTATCTTCAAACATCAATCAAAAAAATAAGAGGGCTCATTTAACTTAGTGCTTCATATAAATGTTCATATAACGCTTTTGCTCTGCTTTACATTGTAAGATTTTTAAGTTGGATTTTAATTTTTTAAAAATATCGAATTGAAAAATGGGTCAAGATTTACCACTACTACTCTCTGCCGCACTAGGTAAAAAAGTAAATAGGCCTCCAGTATGGATGATGAGGCAAGCAGGAAGATATATGAAAATCTATAGAGATTTAAGGGAGCGTTACCCAAGCTTTAGAGAGAGGTCTGAGAATCCAGAACTATCATATGAGATTTCAATGCAACCTTTTCATGCTTTCAAACCGGATGGTGTGATCCTTTTTTCAGATATTCTCACACCTCTTCCAGGGATGGGAATAAATTTTGAAATAATAGAAAGTAAAGGTCCAATTATTGAGGACCCAATAAGAACCCTTAACCAGGTAGAAAATTTAAAAGAATTAAATCCAAGTGAGAGTTTAGGTTTTGTTGGACAAGTTCTTACTTCACTAAAAAAAGATGTGAATAATGAGGCGACAGTTTTAGGTTTTGTTGGCGCACCTTGGACTCTTGCTGCATATGTAGTTGAAGGTAAAAGCAGTAAAAATTATTCTTTAATAAAATCAATGGCTTTTAATGAACCAGATTTACTTCATAAACTTCTTGATCATTTTGCAAAATCTATTGGTGAATATCTTAAGTATCAAATAAAATCTGGAGCGCAAGTAGTACAAATTTTTGATTCATGGGCAGGCCAACTAAGTCCACAAGATTACGATATCTTTGCTGGGCCGTATCAAAAAAAAGTTATTGAAATTGTAAAATCGGAATACCCTGAAACACCGATAATTCTTTACATTTCAGGAAGTGCTGGGGTACTGGAAAGAATGGCAAAAACAGGAGTAGATATAATCTCATTAGACTGGACAGTAGATATTGAAGAGGCTTGCAAAAGAATCCCCAGGGGGATTGGAATTCAAGGTAATGTTGACCCTGGCATTTTATTCGGAAACAAAGAATCAATAAAAGAAAGGATAGATAATACTTTCAACAAAATTAAAGACAGGAAATATATTCTTAACTTGGGTCATGGGATTTTACCTGGGACTCCAGAAGAAAATGCCCAAACATTTTTTGAACATGGAAAAAAACTCACTTACTAGTCAAAGTCTTGGGATATAAAAACTTATTAATAACAGGCGCTAATGGATGTGTTGGCCAATATTTAGTTGATTGGTTTTTGAAAAACACAAAATTCCGGCTTTATCTCATGGTAAGAGACAAAAGTAAGTTACCAATTTCTGTTCAAGAAAATAAAAAAGTCAAGTTAATAGTGTGCGATATCAGGGAATCAAATAGTTTTAAAAAGGAAATTAGTCAAATTAATTACCTAATACATACTGCTACAGCTTGGGGAGATCCCAAAAGAGCCTATGAAGTAAATATTAAAGCTTTTGAAGAATTACTAGAAATGATTGATATTGAAAAGTTAGAAAAGATTATTTATTTTTCAACAGCTAGTATTCTTGATACCCAAACAGAATTAATGAGGGAATCATTGATTTATGGAACAGAGTATATCCAAACAAAATATGAATGTTTCCAGAGACTTAGAGAAAGCTCATTTGCAGAAAAAACATTCGCTGTTTTCCCTACCTTGGTTTTTGGAGGGAATCTTGGAAAAAAAAGTAAATATCCTGTGAGTTATTTAACTAGTGGATTGAAAGAAATTGGGAAATGGCTTTGGTTAGCAAGATTTTTAAAACTCGATTCTAAATTTCACTTTATACACGCAAATGATATCGCCCAGATTTGCGGATTTCTAATTAAAAATCATAAAGAAGAGCAATTCAAAGGCTTTAGAAAATTTGTGCTAGGTCAAAAATGCATTTCGATTGATGATGCCATAATTACACTTTTAAAGAAACATAATATGAGGAGATTTTTTGCGATACCGCTTACAAAAAAAATTCTAAAAATATTATTAAGAATTCTCCCCATCCAAACTACTCCTTGGGATAGCTTCAGTATCAAAAAATATGACTTTAATCATGTCCCCATCACTAATCCTGAGACTTTTAAACTTAAGAGTTATGCCAAGTCACTGAATGATATTTTAAGGTTATCAAAGTTACCAAGCTGTAATAACAATTAAAATTCTCGCAGTTAGGTTACCAAAGCCTTGTAATATATATAGATAAGCAAATTTTTATTATGTTACGTTCAATCTTTGCAGGGTTATTTGCAATAGTTTTAACTCTAGGTCTAGGTATTTCATCAGTTTCAGCTAAGACTGTTGAAGTAAAACTTGGAACAGATGCTGGAATGCTTGCATTTGAACCAAGTACAGTAACCATTAGTGCTGGTGATACAGTTAAATTCGTCAATAATAAACTTGCCCCTCACAATGCTGTTTTTGATGGGCATGAGGAATTAAGTCATGCGGACCTAGCTTTTGCTCCAGGAGAGTCTTGGGAAGAAACATTTGATACTGCAGGAACTTATGATTACTATTGCGAGCCACACAGAGGTGCTGGAATGGTAGGTAAAGTTATTGTTGAATAAATCTTTTAAATAGTTAAACACCCTTTTTTGACTTAATATTTATTACGGTCATATCCAAATTTAATTGATGAAAATAGTTCCAAGCGAATTCTCAAATTCTGCTTGGAATTGTTTTATTTTTGCCAAAGAAATTGCTTATAAAAATTATCAACAAAATGTAGACTCTGATAATTTATTATTAGCTCTTATAAAAGATGACAACATTACAAATAAGATTCTAAAAAAAAATAATGTAAATATAAAAGATCTTGAGAGGGAAATAATTTCTTCATTAAATTCGAAGGCAAAAATGAAAAATAAACAAGATAATTTATATATAGGTGATACTCTTCACAAAATATTTTTGAAGGCGAATGATATTAAAATTACTTTAAATGATGTAGTGATATCAACAGAACACTTAGTTTACGGTTTCACTTATGATGATAAATATGGATTTCAAATTTTAAATCAAAAAGGTATTACAGAATTTCTTAAAATTATAAAAAAAATGAAGTCAGATCCGATATTAAAAAATGAATTTAATAGTTCTAATGAGTCTTTGGAAAAATATGGTATTGATCTAACTCAATCTGCACGAGATGGGATTTTAGACCCTGTTATTGGTAGGGATGAAGAGATTAGAAGAACGATTCAAATATTAAGTAGAAGAACAAAAAATAATCCAGTTCTTATTGGAGAACCTGGGGTTGGGAAAACAGCCATTGTAGAAGGGTTAGCTCAAAGAATTATTAATGGCGATGTACCTTCTGCGCTACAAGATAGGAAACTAATTTCATTAGATATGGGTTCACTTTTAGCTGGAGCAAAATATCGTGGAGAATTTGAAGAAAGAATAAAAAATATTCTTAAGAAAGTGAAAGAATCAGACGGTAAGATTATTCTTTTTATTGATGAAATTCATACGGTAGTTGGTGCAGGCGCTAGTGGAGGTTCTTTAGATGCAAGCAACCTATTAAAACCAATGCTTGCGAGAGGAGAACTTAGATGTATTGGTGCTACAACTATTAATGAACATAAACAAAATATAGAAAAAGATCCTGCTTTAGAACGAAGATTTCAAAAGATAAAAGTTGATGCTCCTTCAATAGACGATACTGTATCAATTTTAAGAGGATTGAGAGAACGATACGAAGTTCATCATAGTGTGAGAATTTCTGATAATGCTTTAGTTGCTGCTGCAACCCTTAGCGAAAGATATATCAACGATAGATTTCTTCCTGACAAAGCAATAGATCTAATCGATGAAGCAGCCTCAAGATTAAATATGGTCATAACTTCCAAACCTGAAGAAATTGATGAAATTGATCGAAAAGTTCTACAGTTTGAGATGGAAAAATTATCTTTAAAAAGAGAAACGGATGATTTTTCTATAGAAAGATTAAAGAAAATCAATAATGAACTTATATCCCTTAAAGATAAACAGGCAGAATTAGGCGCTCAATGGAAAAAAGAAAAAGATGAAATTGATGAGATTAGCACCATAAAAGAAGAAATTGAATCTGTTCAATTGCAAATAGATCAAGCCAAAAGAAATTTTGACCTCAACAAAGCAGCAGAATTAGAATTTGGAACTTTAAATTCTTTGCAAAAAAAATTGAAAGAAAAAAGCGAGTTCCTAGTAAATTCTCAAAAAAATGGAGCTACAAGTCTTTTAAGACAAGAGGTAACTTTTGATGATATTGCAGAAGTTGTCTCAAAGTGGACCTCTATTCCAGTACAGAACTTAAACCAGTCAGAAAAAGATAAACTCTTGAGCCTCGAGTCAATCCTTAAAGAAAAAATTATTGGTCAAGATAGTGCAATTAGGGCAGTTGCAGATTCCATTAAAAGATCAAGGACCGGTCTAAATGATCCAAGCAAGCCATTAGCCAGTTTTCTCTTTTTAGGTCCAACTGGTGTTGGGAAAACAGAGCTAAGTAAAGTAACAGCCAAAATAATATTCGATTCAAATTCTTCAATTACAAGACTAGATATGTCTGAATATATGGAAAAGCATTCAGTGAGCAAAATTATAGGTGCGCCTCCTGGATATTTAGGTTTCGAATCAGGCGGCCAACTAACTGAAGCTGTACGCAAAAATCCTTATTCATTAATACTCCTAGATGAAATAGAGAAAGCTCACAAAGATATTTTAGATATTCTCTTACAGGTTCTTGATGATGGAATCATTACTGATGGTCAAGGTCGTACAATCAATTTCAAAAATTCAATCATTGTTCTCACAAGTAATTTAGGGAGTCAATCAATAAATGATTTATCAGTTAGAAAAGAAGATACAAATGAAATTAAAAAAGTTGTAGATAATGAAATTAAAAAATTTTTCAAGCCTGAGTTTTTAAATCGACTTGATGAAATAGTTATTTTTAATAATTTAGAATTAAATGACATAAAAGAAATTGCAAAAATCCAGCTTCAACATTTAGAAAAAAGACTTAACAAAAAAAACTTAAAATTCAAAATTACGGATGAAGCAATTAACCAACTTGTCGAAAATAGTTTCGATCATGCCTATGGTGCAAGGCCTTTAAAAAGAATTATTCAAAAACAAATTGAGACAAAAATTTCAAATAATATATTGAATAATCATTACCTTTATAAAGACGAGATTAATATTTATCTGATTAATGGAGAGATAAATGTTGATTAAATATCTAATTAAAGAATTCTATATGACTTTAAAATTAACAACTTTAATCTAAGATTTGAACCATTCAGGAATTTCCTCATAACTTGCTTTATTAGATTTATTTTCTTTTGATTCTGTTTTCCAACAACATGTTCTGCCCTTATCCTTATCCTGTAAGTATTCATTAGCCCATCTCCAAATTAATTCAGAGGTGAACTCCATTCCGACATTATCCATAATTCTCAGATCTAAAGCATCTAAGTCATGTAATTTTTCCCAGTAATTCAGCAAAGGGTCATCTTTATTTATTAGAAAAGTATGGTCAAATTGCTCCTTTAGTCTATTTTCTAGCGGCTTTAGACTTGAAAAATCGACAACAAAACCATTTAGGTCTAATTTTTTCGCAGTGAACCAAAAGGTAAATGATCTTGAATATCCATGCACAAATCTGCAGTGGCCTTCATGACGCCATTGCCTATGTGAACAGGGAAAATCCTCGTAACTTTTGCTGCATGAAAATTTCAGAGAATGAATATACATCAATTAACTGTTAGGATAATTTTTAATAAAACACATTGAGTAGGATTTAACATAACGAACATAATGACTTATTCAACTAATTTTTCGATAGAGGATCTACGCTTTGATAATTATGGATTAATCCCTGCAATAGCACAAGATTGGCTTGACGGATCAATTCTTATGCTTGCTTGGATGAACAAAGAGTCTTTGACAATGACACTGGAAACCAAAAACGTTCATTATTGGAGTAGATCAAGATCCGAAATTTGGAGAAAAGGAGCTACAAGTGGAAGTACCCAAATACTTAAGGAGATAAGATTCGACTGCGATAATGATGCACTAATCCTTTTGATTGAACAAAATGGTTCAGGAGCATGTCACACTGGGGAAAAAAGTTGTTTTTTCAACGAAATCAAAATTAATCAAAGTGATAAAAAAGAGAAAAAAACAACTCCCTTCTCAAATATTTGCTCTGAATTATTCAATACAATTAGCGAAAGATCAATAAATCCATCAGAAAAAAGTTACACAAATCATTTATTAACAAAAGGTAGTAATACTATTTTGAAAAAAATAGGAGAGGAATCTGCAGAATTTATAATGGCTTGCAAAGATAATGATAAAAATTCAATCTCAAATGAAGCTGCTGATTTAATTTATCATCTGCAAGTAGCCCTTATGCATAAAGGGGTTGAGTGGAGAGATGTACTTTCTATTCTAGAATCAAGAAGAAAAAATTAAAATTTATAATTTTTTTTATCTAAAAATTTTAAAAAACAATGTTAATTAACTAATTAATAATTATTAATTAATTATTAATTAATTATTACATGTATGGCTTATTACTGAATTGACTATAAGTTAAATATATCAATAATGAGGTAAATCGTGAGTTCATTAAGCGATTTTCTTGGTGAAATAGGTCGTCATCAACTTTTGACTCCCGAGAGAGAACTCACAATGGGCAGAAAAGTCCAAGAAATGGTAGTACTTGTTAATAGATGTCAAGAGGCCGGAGGGAAAGGCCCCGCTTGTGAATACTCCGAAGCTGAGAGAAAAAAGATAAAAATTGGTGAAAAAGCTAAAAACGAGATGATAACAGCTAACCTAAGACTAGTTGTCAACCTCGCCAAGAGATACCAAGGGAAAGGATTAGAATTACTGGACTTAATTCAGGAGGGTACATTAGGTCTTACAAGGGCCGTAGAAAAATATGATCCGTCTAGAGGACATAGATTTTCCACCTATGCTTATTGGTGGATTAGACAAGGTTTAAATAGAGCATTGTCAACTCAAAGTAGAACGATAAGGATCCCTGTTAACATTAATGAAAAACTTACAAAACTAAGATCAGCAAAATCAAAGCTTATGCAACTTAAGGGTATTCCACCCAGTAGTGACGAGCTAGCTGAAGAATTAAAAGTCCCTAGGGAGGAAATTGACGAACTCCTTTCTTGTGAATTGAGAAGCATCACTGTTAGTCTCCAAGGTACTGTTAAATCAAAATCAGATCCTTCCGAATTAGTTGATATTCTTCCAAGTGATCAAACTCCCCCAATGGAATTAGCCGAATTAGCCGAAAGGACGGCCTCGGCTTGGAAGTTATTAGATAAAGCAAATTTAACTGATAAAGAAAGAAAGATAGTAAGCTTAAGATTTGGTTTAGACGGCTCAAATGAATGGAGAACTTTAGCTGAAGTTGCAAGACATATGAGTTGTAGCAGGGAATATTGCCGACAAGTTGTTCAACGTGCTTTAAGAAAACTTAGAAAAGCAGGAATACAGAATGGATTAGTTGATAGTATTAGCTAAAAATTCAATTAAAAATATTTAAATTTCATTTACAAGGATGAAAGAGAATTACAAAACTCAAGAAAAAATCTATGATGCTGAAGTTTTAGAAAGTTCAACATTTGATGAAAATATCATTATCAAGATTCTTATTAAAGCGGGAAGAACAATTGCCAAGCCTGCCTTAGAAGTTTTGGAGATGGCACTAGATCCTTATACTCCTGCACAAGTGAGAGTTTCATTAATGGCTGCTCTAGCATATTTGATTATGCCATTTGATCTTTTCCCTGACTTTATGCCTTTAGTTGGTTTTAGTGATGATTTTGTAGCCCTCACAGCAGTACTTAGTATATGGAGCAAATACATGACTCCCTCAATAAGAGCAAGAGCAGAGAATAAGCTTAATAAGTTATTTCCTTTTTATTGAATGAGTAAATTATCTATACAGGAAGAAAAAGAACTCGTCTCCTTCATTAAAGATTGGTTAAAAACGCATGGATTTACACAAAAAGACTTAGCAAATGAATTAAATATTAAATCGAGTAGAACCTCCGAGATTATTATCAAAATGAAAGAATTATATAAAAAAGGCGGCATGTTCAATATTGCAAAAAATCTTATAAAGATTGAGCAAAAATGGTTAAACAATATCAAGAACGATTATCTAGAAACAAAACAAACACCACCATATAATCAATTAGATATCGACTCATTAGTAAACCAGATAAATCAAGATACTAGTAAATAAATATTATTTAAAATAATATATTTTTAATTAAAAATGATATGACCTCTTAAAACTAACGTTTAAATAAATATCGTTTTAACTCCTAAATAAGATAAATAATTTAATTTTTAAAGCAAAAATAATATTTTTTTAAGTTTAATTAATTCTTTTAATAAATAGTTAATAATTACTAAATTTTTTTCGTAAATCATATTTAAAATGCTTGAATCCAGGGATAAATATCATAATTAATCCATATACCTTTTTTCCAATATATATCCTCCTCAATAAGATATTTCAACTCGTTTACATCATTTGCATTAAAAATTCCAAATAAATATTTGGTACATTTTGTTGGCCCTAATGTAACTAAAATATCGCTATCTTTTAAGTTTTTAAGTCTCTTAAGATGTTGTTCTCGAAATGGTTCCCTTTTAATAATTGCATCTTCACAGTACCGTCCAAAAACTACAAACTTTTCCATTTTTAAATATAAATAATAGAATGAATAGATACTTAATAATTGCATATATTACACGCAGATTGCTATGTTATTTAATACAACTTTCTTTTAATTAATTATGCTAACTGGTAGCGATCTCCTTGCAAAAGTTAAAGAACTTGGTGATGTTAGCAAATCTGAACTAGTTCGCGCCTGTGGATATGTTTCCACTAAAAAAAACGGAGGTGAACGCTTAAACTTTACCGCATTTTATGAAGCACTTTTAGAAGCAAAAGGGGTTAATCTTGGTGATTCTGGAGTTGCAGGTATTGGAAAAGGTGGAAGAAAACTTAGTTATATTGCTACAGTTCAAGGCAATGGAAATCTTCTGATTGGGAAAGCATATACAGCACTTCTTGATTTAAAAGCAGGTGATGAATTCGAAATTAAGCTCGGAAGAAAACAAATCAGATTATTACCTACAGAAGAATCTTAAAGACAACAAAGATAAATTGATAATAACATTTTTGACTAATTTTCTATAAATAATTCTTTTAATTAATAAATTATCTTTGTATTTATTTTTTTTGATCAGCAGCTAAACGCATTTCTTTACAAAACTCACCAACATTATCGACAATATCTTTTTCATTTGAGCTCGAGATTCGTTTTACAAATGCACTCCCAATAATTACTCCATCTGCTCCCCACTCACGAACTTTATTAACATGTTCTGGAGTTGATATTCCAAAACCAACAGCAATTGGATTGCTATTTACATCTTTTAATTTAGCAATAAGATTTTCTACTCTATTTTCCATTTTGTTTCTCTCACCAGTGACACCTGTAACACTTACTAAATAAGTAAAGCCTTTTGTATGATTTGATATTTGTTTCATTCTTTCAAAAGGGGTAGTTGGCGCTACCAATAAAATTAAGTCCATAGAATAGTTACTAACTATTCTAGAAAATTTACAAGCTTCCTCCAAAGGGAGGTCAGGAACTATTAGTCCAGAAACCCCAGCATCAGATGCCATCTCACAAAACTTTTCAAAGCCAAAACATAGTAATGGATTCAAGTAAGAAAAAAGGATGATGGGGATATTTAATTTATCTTTTAAAGACTCTAAAAGTTTAATCACTTTTCTTAAACTAGTACCTGACTTTAAGGCGCGAGAGGCCGCCACTTGAATTACAGGTCCATCTGCAAGTGGGTCACTATACGGGATACCTAATTCAATAAGGTCAGCTCCATTTTCTTGTAACTTTAATAAGATCTCAGACGTTATTTCAATATTGGGATCCCCAGCCATTATGAAAGGCATTAAAGCAAATTTTTTTTTATTTTTTAACTCACAAAACATCTCACCTACCTTAGATAAAGATTCATTTTTAGTAATTTGCATTTTGTTATCTTTCATAATTTTTAGATATTTTTCTATTAAAAATTTATGGATTTTTCTCTAAATCTTCCATAAGTTTTTGCTGCTGTTCCTTTGACAATGAGTTGAATTTGGCTTCTAGTTTATCATTAACAACTTTTTCATACTCTTTTCTATAACGCTTCCTTTGTTCCATAAAAGTCATTTTTCCATTTACAACTCTATAAACATAAGATGTCACCCAAGTAATAACAATCAAAATCAAGATAAAACTTGATAGAGTAGTGGCTGTAATATTATCGATACCAATTTCCGGTGCAAATTTATAACTAATTAATCCTATTAATGAAATAAATAAACCTATTTGTATAACTTTTCCTTTAGTCAATTTTTTACCCTTTACCACTTCCTTTTAGTCTGAGATTTAAAAATGGAGAAAATAAAATTAAACCAGGAAAGAAAAGAAATACAAGACCATAAATTCCTAATCTTTCAAATTTACCCATAATATTCCATCTATTATTCATCCAGTAAAATAGTAACAATGGGATAACCAATAAATAGGTAGAAATAATTCCGATATAAGCAATTAAAGTAACTAATGAATTATTGAAAAAACTTTCCATTTTAATTTATGGTTGCTTAGTTAAAACATAACAACTATTGGAAGTTATCGTCAGAACTAAAAATAAATAATTAAATAATGGGAGTGGGGGGACTTGAACCCCCACGAGCTAAATCGCTCGACGGATTTTAAGTCCGGCGCGTCTACCAATTCCGCCACACTCCCAAAGGAATTTGCGCTTTCTAATCGTAGCTGAAAGTAACCCATTTAACCAAGAAAAATTGGAATATTTACACTTTTAATTGTCAGATTAAATCTAATTTTTTAATTTACTATTCCTTCCACTTGCCATTGTAAAGTTTCACCAGCATGAAATGGTTTTATTTGTCCGACAATATTTTTTTCTTCAACAACATCAATATATTCTTTAATTTTATTAGGTCTAGAAACTAATTTTAATTTTTCTTTATTTGGTGGGACATTATAAAAATTAGGGCCATTCAAACTTGCAAACTTTTCAAAATTATCTAGAGCATCCTCCTCTTCGAAAACTGTTAAGTAGCTTTCTATTGCTACTGGCGAATTAAAAATGCCTGCACATCCACAAAAAGCCTTCCACTTCCTAAGGTGTGGAGCAGAGTCAGTCCCCAAGAAAAAACAGTTTTTTCCACTTGTTGCCGCTCTCCTTAAAGCGAGTCTATTATTTTCCCTCTTAGCAACTGGTAAGCAGTAAAAATCACTATTTAAGCCTCCAAAAAACATTGCATTTCTATTTATATGTAAATGATGCGGGGTAATAGTAGCCCCAATATTATTTTCTTGCACAAAATCCACTGCGTAAGAGGTGGTTATATGTTCTAGAACGATTTTTAATTTTGGAAATCTTTTTGTTATTTGAGAAAGTTCTTTATCAATAAAAACTTCTTCTCTATCGAATACATCTACTTCAGAATCAGTCACTTCCCCATGAATTAAAAGAGGCATTCCAGAATCTTGCATTAATTCAAAGATCTTATATAGATTTTCTATTTTCCTAACTCCATGACTGGAATTTGTTGTGGCATTAGCAGGATATAATTTTGCTGCAAAAAAAACATTATTTTTAAAACCATTAATTAGTGCCCCTTTATCAGTGTCATCTGTAAGATAAATGGTCATTAATGGTTCAAACTTAGAACTTTCTGGTAGCGCTTCAACAATAGATTTCCTATAAGAAATAGCGCTATTGATTGATGTTATGGGACTTTTAGTATTTGGCATAACAATGGCTCTTCCAAAATATTCCGAAGTAAACTGAATGATATTTTTTAATACAAGACCTTCCCTTAAATGTAAATGCCAATCATCAGGTTTTATTATGTTTAAAGTCTTCAAAATTTTTTCTATTTAATCAATTTTAACAGCAAATTAAAATTGACAATAAATTATAGATATTCGAGGATAGTTATTAACCAATTATGAAAATTTATTATCTAAATTAAATCGTAAATATGAGTGATTTTTTATTTCCAATATTAGAAATATTTTTAGGCGTAGTTCTACTTTTTGCTGGAGGTGAGTTCTTTATTCAAGGAGCCATATTTTTATCTTTAATTTTAGGAATACCTCAAATAGTAATTGGTTTGACAGTTGTTTCTCTTGGAACAAGCTCTCCTGAGTTGTTGGTAAGTTTGAGTTCCATTTTAAAAGGCAGTGATTCGCTTGCGGCAAGCAATGTAATTGGAAGCAATATTTTTAATGTTCTCGTTGTTTTGGGCATAAGCTCATTGATAACACCTCTTAAAGTAAAAAGCAGAATAGTCAGAAGAGATGTGCCTCTTTTAATGGCAATTTCTTGTGCAGTTTGGGCTATGTCATCAACAGGCTTATTAACATTGCAAGCAGGGGTATTTCTAATATTTTGTTTAATCTTAAATACAATATGGGAAATCAATACCATCAATGAAAAAGGAGAGGAAACAAAAGATGCTGAACCAGAGATAGAAGAATTAAAAGATAAATATAAAGGGAAAATGAACATTTTACTAAAGTTAATATTGGGAATATTTCTTTTAAGCTTTGGTTCAAATATTTTAGTAAATGGTTCTCAAACGCTCGCTACTCTTTTGGGTGTAAATGAAATTGTTATTGGTTTAACTATCGTCGCAACTGGGACATCTTTACCGGAATTAGTGACTTCAATAATTGCTGCATTTAAAGGTAAAACAGATCTTGCGATTGGGAATGTAATAGGAAGTAATTTACTCAATCAACTTTTAATCCTTGGAAGTTGCAGTATTTTTTCAGGATTTAAAGGTTTAGTAATTGAACAGAGTCTAATAAAAGTTGACTTACCTTTTATGGTTTTAACTACCTTTGCATGCTTACCAATTTTCTGGAGCAAAGGGAAAATCACAAGAATTGAAGGATTTATTTTGCTCAATCTTTATATTTTCTACATTCTCGATAAGATACTTTTCCTGAATGAATTTAACTTCCTTTCTGAATTAAGGATAGGTTTATTTATTTACTTTGCATTACTTATAGTATTTCTGATTATTCAAGAAAATTTAAAATTTTCTAATTCATAATTTTATCTATACATAGTCACAAATTCTTCTGAGATAGTTGGGTGCAAAGCCATAGTAATATCAAAGTCTTTTTTTGTTATCCCTGCATTTAATGAAATTGATACCATTTGAATAATCTCAGACGATGTTTCTCCAAACATATGACATCCTAGGACTTTGTCAGTTAGCTTATGAACTACAATCTTCAACATACATTTTGATTTATTCTTTTTAAAGGTATTAGACATAGGGGTAAATTTGCATTTGAAAATTTTTATATTTTTTTCAGGGTAAATCTCTTTAGCTCTTTTCTCACTTAGGCCAACTGTTGAAATTTCTGGAATAGTAAAAACGGCCTTAGGGATATATTCATAATTTACTTTTCTTTTTTGGTCATTAAAAAAGTTATCCGAGAAAACTCTCCCTTGTTCTATTGCTACTGGAGTTAAGCTTGGCTTATTTATGATATCGCCAACTGCAAAAATATTTGCGTTGCTTGTTTGATTAAGTTCATCGACATCTAAATATTGGCCATCCATCTTTAGATTTAAAAAATCTAAGTTTAAAGGCAAAAGATTTGGTTCTCTTCCTGTAGCAATAAGGATATTATTAGTTAGGAGCTTATCTCCCGAGTCTAGGGTAGATTCCAGATTTCCATTTGCTTTTTTGATGGAATTTAATTGAGTATTGGGGATTATTTTGATTTCAGTAAAAGTAGGTGATTCCTCAAGGCAGGAAGAAAGATCCTCATCAAAACCATTAAGTAAATGTTGACCTCTAATTAATTGAGTTACTTGAGTACCTAAATTTCTGAAAATAGAAGCAAATTCACAAGCAATATATCCACCTCCTACTATTAATATTGATTTAGGAAACTTTTCTAATTCAAAAATATCATCACTAGTCCATGCCAAATCTACCCCAGGAATATTTAATTTCTTTGGTTTACCTCCAACTGAAATAAGAATTTTTTTTGAACTTATTTTGTTTTTGATTTTCTTTGTGTTTGAACAAATAATTTCTAATTCATTTTGAGTAATAAATCTGCCTAAGCCTTCAAAAATAGTTATATTCAACTTTTTTAAAGAATTTCTATGTAAATTACTTAATCTAGAAACCTCCTCTCTAACATTCTTCAACAAAATATTTGATTCAAAATTAATACCTTCATTTTTTAATCCATATCCTTCAGAAGAATCCATATTTTTTTTACTTTTAGCTGCATAAACCATTAATTTCTTAGGCACACATCCCCTTATTACACAGGTTCCTCCTATTTGATTTGCTTCTATGATTGCGACTTTTGCTCCATAACTAGCCGCACGTTTAGCCGCCGCGAGTCCTCCAGACCCAGCGCCAACAACAATTAAATCAAATTCAAATTCCAAGACTTTTTTTAATCAATTATTATAACGTTAGTTTATAGCTTTAATTCAAATAATGAATGGGATTTTGACATGGGATGATTTAAATAAATTTGAATTTGAAGATCTTGATAGAATCCATGGTATAAATAATTCCTACGCAAATTTAAGATTATTTGGACATAGTGAAAATGATGTATTAGTTACTCTCTATAGGGATAGGCATTCTTGGTGTCCTTACTGTCAGAAGATATGGTTATGGCTTGAATTTAAGAAAATTCCATACAGAGTCAAGAAAATAAATATGTTTTGCTACGGCCAAAAAGAAAGTTGGTTCCTTGAAAAAGTCAGATCGGGGAAATTACCTGCAATTGAATTTAAAGGGCTAGTTATAACTGAAAGCGACGATATCATAGCTTTTTTAGAAAATGAATTTGGAGCACTTGGATCTTTTATTAAATCTAGTCACCTTATCAAAATTCGAGAGTTAGAAAGAGAAATTTTCAGATCCTGGTGTAATTGGCTCTGCCGAGAAAGCTTTAATTTTATAGATAACTCTTTTAGAAAAAAAAGATTTAAGGAATCCATTTCTAAACTCGATGAAATCTTAAGTAGCTCAAAATCAGGGTTTGTTGATCCTGCATTATCTACTGAGGGTAATATTGAGCCTGGTGTTGGAGATATAATTTTTATTCCCTATATGGAGAGAATGAATGCATCACTTATTTATTATAAAGGGTTTAATTTAAGATCTAATTATCGTCATGTAGATAACTGGCTTACCCTTTTTGAGGGGACAAGTGCTTATAGAGGCACACAAGGAGATTTTCATACTCACTCTCATGATTTACCTCCACAAATGGGTGGATGTTATAAAGAAAGCAATGAAAAACAGATTACTTTCTCTGAGCTTATAGATACTGGAAAAGGTCTGGGTAATTACGAATTCAATAAAAATTATGATTCAAAATATTTCGCTAAAATTGCTCTTAAAAGAGTGATAAAGCATAAAGACAATTTACTAAAAGTAAACCCATACAATAAAGAATCCTTTGAGGAATCATTAAGATCAGCTTTGACCCATATGATCACAGGTGAAGTTATGATCCCTAAAAAACTTTCAGGAATCTCTCTAAGATACTTAAAAAATAGAATTTCAGTTCCAAGAGATATGCCAATCATTTCGGCAAGGTTACTTAGACAATCATTAAATAAAATTGAATCGCTTAGCTATATCAATGAGATAGATAAGATACCTTTCAGGCATAGATATGATCAAGATCCTAGAAATTTTGCTTCTAATTAATAATAAAACTATAAATTTTTTCTTGAATCTATTTGAAGTAAATCTCTTATTTTTTGAACTTGACTTGCAATATTAGGATCAACAGACAATTTTTTTTCAACTTGTTCAATAGCATACATAACCGTTGTATGATCTTTACCCCCAAACTCATCTCCAATTCTTGGTAGGCTTAGATCAGTTCCATGTCGCATAAGATACATGCCTATTTGCCTAGCTTGGCTTACTGGTTTTCTCCTGCTTGAACTAATCAATTCATCAGTAGAAACTTTAAAGAAATCTGACACTTTATTAATAACTTGTTTTGGAGTAACAACTACTCCAACACTATTCGGATCAAGCATTGGAGCAATTGATTGGACTGTCATTGGCAAGCCTGTTATTGATGCAAATGCAACAGCTCTAGTAAATGCTCCTTCCAATTCTCTAATATTAGAAGTGAATCTTCCTGCTATAAATTGAATTAAATCTCTTGGAAGACTCATCCTCTCCTGTTCTGCCTTTTTTTGAAGGATGGCTGTCCTCGTCTCAAGGTCAGGTGGTTGAATATCCGCGGTCATACCCATTGAGAACCTAGAAATTAATCTCTCTTGAATTCCCGACAATTGATTTGGAGGTCTATCGCTTGCAATAACTATTTGACTTCCTGATTCGTGAAGAGCATTAAAAGTATGAAAGAATTCTTCCTGTGTATACTCTTTGCCTTCTAAGAACTGTATATCGTCTATTAAAATTAAATCCACATTTCTATATTTATCTCGAATAGCTGTCATTCCATCTCTTCGAATACCACTAATAACATCATTAGTAAAAGTCTCTGTAGATACATATTTAACTTTTGCTTCTGGATCTATTTCTACTCGATAATGACCTATTGCTTGCATTAAATGAGTTTTACCGAGACCTACTCCACCACAAATAAATAATGGATTAAATTCTCTCCCAGGTGATTCAGCAACTGCCAAAGCCGCGGCATGCGCCAACCTGCTATTTGGACCTACAACAAATCTTTTAAAGACGTAGCGCAGATTTAAACCATTGGGATTTTTGGATCGATTTTTTGAAGAAATTTCTTGACTATTATTAGGAAATGATTTTGTTTTATGATTCACGATCCGTTCATGTATGTTCTCTTTATTTGTTGAATCGCTGCTAATATTTGTTTCAGATTTAAAAACAACTTTTACATCATGGCCGCATATTTCTTTTGCAGCCTTTTCAATAGTTTGACAATAATTCTTTCTTAACCAATCACTGGAAAATGTATTTGGAGCAATTAAGGTTAATAAGCCATTTTCAAAACAATTAAATTTAGCAGGCCTTATCCATGTCTCAAATGAAGGCTTACTTAAAGTTTTTTGAAGTAATTGTTGAACTTCCGCCCAAATAGGATTAGTTGCTTGCAAAGTTTTATTCTCTAGATTATTAATCTAGTTGGAATTTAATAATTGGCCATTAGGAAATCACAAGATCACGACAAATTTAAAATTACTTAACAAAGGATCATACAAATTTATAAAATATTTTATTTTTTTAGGCATATAATTATTTTAAATCCCACTAAATTATTGGATAAAGCATTACTTATTATCATGGCAAAATGGCATGGTTTTGGAAGATGCAAAACAAGATTATCTAAAGATATAGGTAAAAGAAATTCTGCAAAGGTTCAAAGTGTAATGACCAAACACACTATTTCAGTCGCAAAATTTCTCCAAGAAAATAAACTTATTGATATTTCTATTGCTATATCTGGTTTGGGGATAATGAATTGTAGAAGATGGACTAGAGAATTAGGCATCAAAAAATTTAATTTACAGGGGAAAGGCTGCTTGGGAGAAAAAATGAAACGGCAAATAATAATAAACAAAAAATTTTGTGCAAGAAATAAGATCAAAAATATTATTTTTATTGGTACTGACCTTCCAGATTTATGCCATCAAGATTTATTGCATACTCTAAAAGAGCTCCAACAAAATGATCTTATTTTAGGACCATCTAATGATGGAGGATATTGGCTTATTGGTTTATCAGAAAAAATAATGTCATCGCACATATATTTACCTTTTATCAACATAAAGTGGGGGACAGAAAATGTTCTTCAAAATACAATTAATAATTTTGCTTCTACAAAATTAAAATATAAGTTTTTAGATAAAAAAATAGATATAGATACAATTATTGATATTGATAATAGAAAGTAATCGACTTGTCTAAAATCTCAATTATCATTCCAACTATTAATGAAGCTAATAATTTGCCATTATTGCTTTCAGACTTTTCAAATATTCAGAAAGAGGGCGAAATCATAATTGTTGATTGTGGAAGTGAAGATAAAACTATTGATATAGCAAAAATTTATGGAGCGAAAGTATTTATATCCAAAGAGAGGAATCGAGGTTTACAATTAGATATTGGAGCTAAAAATTCAAAAGGCGATTGGCTGATATTTCTACATGCAGACACAAGATTAACTCATAATTGGTTTAAAAAAATAAATTCATTTTTAAAGGGGAACAAGAATAGTATTTACTATTTTGAATTTAAAATTAATCACAAAAAGATAATTTATAGAGTCCTCGAAATTCTTGTTAATTTTAGAAGTAAATTTTTTAAACAACCGTATGGTGATCAAGGTTTAATAATTCATAGAACTACTTATTTTAAAAATAATGGTTTTAGAAAGATACCTTTGATGGAGGATATAGATTTTTTAAGGAGATTAAACAAAAAAAAAGATTTAAAACAATTAAATTTACCTATATTTATAAGTTCAAGGAAATGGGAAAGAACTAATATTTTTCTGCAAGCACTTAAGAACTGGAACTTTAGAAGAAGGTGGTTAAAAGGCGAATCAACAAAATCTATTTATACTGACTACTACAAAAAATAATTAATTTGCGTACCAAAAAGCGCATTTAGAACCTCTTGGTTCTAATGTCCAACCTTGTTTTTTGTAAAATGAAACCACTTCTGCATCTGCAAAAAGGGTAACTTTTGAAATACCAATATTTTTTAATTCATTTAGAATATATTTCATTAATTCTTTCCCCAAACCTAGCCCTTGATAGACAGGATTAACAGCTACATCCCAAACTGTTGCTTCTAGGATTCCATCTCCAGTGCATCTAGCAAATCCCACTAGCCTAGGAAATTTATTGTCATGTCTCCATAAACCAACTACCAAAATACTAAAATCCAATGCTCTTTTAACTCTTCTTATTGGTCGTCTGCTCCAACCAACAGTTTGCAATAGTTGATCTAGTTCTATAAGGTCTAAATCTTTATTTTTACTGCATACAAATATTTCTTCTTTATTTGTTTGGGTGAACTCATAAGAATTTAAACCATATAAATCTATCAGCTCATTACTCGATATACTGTTTGATTTTTTTATTAATGATCCTTGTTTTCTAAAAATCATTAAAAATTCGCAAATCCTTTTTGTTGAAGCTCAGAGAGCTGAAAATATAAACCTTTTTTCAATCTCAATTCACTATGCGATCCCTCTTCAACTAATGATCCCCCTTTTAAGACTAAAATTCTATCAGAACTTTCAATAGTTGCTAATCTATGAGCTATTACTAATGCTGTTCTTTTTGACAAAATTCTATCAAGATCTTTCTGTAAAGTAGCCTCTGTAGAGGGATCCATAAAAGCTGTTGCTTCATCCATTATTAAAACCACAGGATTTCTAATCGCTACTCGAGCTACAGAAAGAAGCTGTCTCTCCCCAGAAGAGAGATTTCCCCCTCTTTCTCTTAGTAAGGTGTTCAAACCTTTTGGTAATTTTTTCAACAAATTATCTAACCCTAATTCGTTACAAAGATTTTCTAATTCAGGATTGTCTACATTCGAATTTAGTTTCAAGTTATCTGCGACATTTCCAGCAAAGATAAAGGTATCTTGCAAAACCACTCCCAACATATTTCTAAGAGTTGCGATAGGAATATCTTTTATATCTATATCATCTATTAGAATTTGACCTGATTGAGGTTCATACAATCTACATAGTAGTCTTATTATGGTGGTTTTACCTGAACCAGTTGGCCCTACAAAAGCGACATGTTCCCCTGAATTGATTAAGAAAGATAAATTCTTTATGATATGTTCTCCTTCGTTATAGAAAAAATTAACATTCTTGAACTCAATTTTACCCTTAAATTTCTTAGTTACATTTTTAGCATTCTCTAAATAATGTTTTGCGGAAATAGAATCCTTAATCTGTATTTCTTCATCCAATAATTCATTTATTCTCTCAACTGCTGTAAGGCCTCCTTGAATCTGAGTAAATCTTTCTGCAAGCTGTCTTAAAGGTTCAAAAAGTCTTTGGGAATATAAAATAAATGTAGTTAATGTGCCTAAACCAATATTTCCAGAGGTGACAAGATAACCTC
The DNA here is from genome assembly GCA_902571335.1 of uncultured Prochlorococcus sp. Classification (GTDB taxonomy): domain Bacteria; phylum Cyanobacteriota; class Cyanobacteriia; order PCC-6307; family Cyanobiaceae; genus Prochlorococcus_A. The sequence goes on from CACGBT010000011.1 coordinate 32,521, forward strand.
CAACTGCTAAAACCAAAGATACTGCAGCAAGAGAAATCCACTCAATAAATGCTGAAATGCTACTGTCATAAAATATTGTTCCATTTACTGCTTTCTTATAAGCAACTCCCGTATTAGAAAATTTCTTGCTATTTAATGCTTCTCTTCTGAACATCTGAACGACTTCTAATCCTTGAAGATTCTCTTGAAAATCAGAGTTGAGTTGAGACAATTCTTCCCTTACTTGATAATTGGCTCTTCTGTAACGTTTTTGAAGCCAGATAATAAAATATGAAACTGGGATTTGAGTCAAAAGTAATAAAATGGCAAGCCCCCGATCAATTGACAGCATTGTCAAAGAAATTACTATCAGACTAACGAAGTCAGCAATGACTCCAACTGCCCCACTACCAAAAACCTCGGCTAAAGCATCAACATCATTTGTTAATCTTGTTAATAACTTCCCCACAGGCATCTTATCGTGATACTTAAGAGATAAAGAAATTGAATGATCAAAAAGTTCTCTTCTTATTCTTGCTGTCAAACGTTGTCCCACTGCTTGGATATTGTAAGTTTGGTATCCCTGCAAAACTAATCTAAATAAAACAGTTATAAATAAAGTTACGATAATGGCATTTATCGACTGTCCAAAGAAAGTTTTACTTAGCCAAACATCTGTAGTTTCGTTCTTTAGAATAGTAATTGCTTGACCAACTAATAATGGTTGAATAGCTCCAGAGAAAGAAACAGGTAACAAAACTATCAATATTAGATAGATTGTTTTTTTATCTTTAGTTAAATATTTACCTAACTTTTTAATCCTTTTAAAATCTTTAAAAAACATTTAGCTAATCTTCTATAAAGCATTAGTTGATTCTATTGATAATATTGTATCTCTGAGATGATTATCATCTAACCTCATAGATAAAGGATTTCCAATTAGTCTTGCAGTCGAGTAATAAAGATCATCTACTTTAATTAAACCATTCTCTTTGAGAGTCTTTCCGGTTGCCACCAAATCAACTATTGCCTCTGCCATACCTGTAATAGGACCAAGCTCCACTGATCCTGTCAAATGAACTATTTCTACAGGAATATTTAATTCTTCAAAATAAGATCTTGCTGTTTTTATAAATTTACTTGCTACTTTACAATTCGCTGGAAGATCGGTTGGTTTTAAATAATTGCTATTTTTCTTAACCGCCAACGACATATGACAACCCCCAAATCCTAAATCTAATAATTTTGCGACTTTTAATTCAGATTCTCGTAAAACGTCATACCCAACAATACCCAAATCAGCCTGACCATAACTTACATAAACAGGCACATCTCCATTTCTTACTAATAGAGCTTTTGCCCGTTTGCAATTTGATTCAAAGGTTAATGATCTATTATTTTCTTCCAACGCATTAGAGAAATCTAACCCAGCTTTTTTAAAAGTTGAAATTGAATCTTTTAACAGAGCTCCTTTTGGTAAAGCTATAGTAATCATAGATCAATTTCTTCCTAGCATTCTTCATTCTAATTTAACAATGGAATTTAATAAAGCTCGAAATATAATCGGACTTAGAGTTTTAAGTGATAACGTCATATGGTTATGGGTAAAAGACAAATCAGTTGTGGTTGTAGATCCATCTGTTCACGAACCAGTAATTAGATATATAAATAAAAACAATTTTCACTTAGAAGCTATTTTGCAAACTCATCATCATTTAGACCATATTGGAGGGACGAAGTCTCTTATTGAAAAATGGCCAAATGTAAAGGTGATTGCTTCCTCCAAAGAAAAAAAGCGAATCCCTTTTCAAAATGTATCTGTTGAAGATGGAGAAACTTTAAACATTTTAGGGGAAGAAGTAAAAATAATTGAAGTATTAGGTCATACAAGCTCACATATTGCCTTCTTTTTGAATGGGGAAAATCCTGTTCTTTTTATTGGTGACACATTATTTTCTGGAGGCTGTGGAAGAATTTTTGAGGGAACTTATCAACAAATGTATTCTTCACTAAAAAGAATCAAATCTTTACCAAAAAAAACTCTCATATATTGTGCACATGAATATACAAAGGAAAATATATTGTGGGCATTGAATCTCAAGCCAAAAGATCAAGATATAAAAAATAAACTTTCGGAAGTTGAAAAAAAACTCTCTCTTAATGAATTGACAATTCCATTTTTACTGGATGAAGAGATGAAAATAAACCTTTTCTTAAGAGCAAAAAATTTAGAAGAATTTACTTTTTTGAGAGAAAATAAAGATTTATGGGTTTAAATAGATAGGTATCTCCTTAAACAAATGTCCTCCAAAAAAGTAATTAAAACATCAAATGCTCCAGACCCCGTCGGACCTTATAATCAAGCAATAAAAGCTGGGGATTTTATTTATTGTTCTGGTCAAATTGCTATAGACCCAGCTTTAAATGAAATAACATGTTTAGGTGATATAGAGAAGGAAACTGTTCAAGTGTTAAAAAATCTCGCAGCAGTTCTTGAAGCTGGTGGAGCAAAAAAAGAGGATGTAATAAAAACAACTATTTACTTAACTGACTTAAGTAATTTTCAAATTGTAAATAAAATATATAGTGATTTTTTTAATATAAAAAATCCTCCAGCAAGGGCCTGTGTGGAAGTTTCATCTTTACCAAAAGGAGTTTTAGTTGAGATAGATTGCGTCGCATTTCTAGATTAATTTCTAATTATTGAGAAATTTGAAATATGAACCAATTGTGCACCATATTTGTATAGATTATTAGTTGGCAATTCATGATTGATCTATGTCAGCAGCAAAGCTTAATATAGATGAACTAGAAGCAGGTTATCCTTTATTTTGCAAAGCTCTTAGACTATTAATTTTAAAAGGTAACTCAGTTAAAGATATAGAAAAGACAGTGTGTTGGAGTCATCTTGAAACTTTAAATAGATGTCTACCTAGTAGATATAAAGCCCCCACATATTTAATGGCCTTAATCAAAAGAGATATTGCGAAGCCAAATAGTTATTAAAAAGGGCTAATCTTCTAAATAAAATTTATCAATATCCTTTGAAAAGTCTTTTTCCCTCTCTGATATTTCTTGATTATCTAAAAATATGGAAAGACTTACAAAATTCTTACCGAAGCTGATATTAGGATAGATATCCTTTTCTTTACATAATTTCTCAATTTTCTCAATAAATTTACTAATTTTTGAGTATTGCTCAAATTCAAATCTTTTTTCAATCCTCAAAGGTGATTCTCTTTCATTCCACATTAAATTCCTCATACAACACTAATTACACTATACATTCAACAAAGTTTCTCAATAAATTTTTGAAGTTAAAATTTTTAATCACTCTCCCAATAATCAATAATACCGCCAATTGTTAAATCGGTTTGAACTTCTGGATTAGGGCATGCAAATCGAGCGGCAGAGCCACTAGCAGTAAAAACCCAGTTACCTTCTCTAGCACCAACAGGATCAACAGCAACTAGTTTCTTTCCTTTATTATTTTCTAAAATTCTTAAATTCATGTGACCTAAGCCTGCGACTCTTTGAGTACATACCATCCTTCCCAAAACCTTCATTATTTCCATAATTTCTATTCTCCTAGCTTTTTGGGTTATCAGGATCCCAATGATCTATTATTCCAACAATCGTCAAATCGCTTGGATAAGATTTGCTTCCTGCAGCTTCCCTAGCAGCAGAACTTCCAACACAAATAACCCAATCTCCTGGTTTACAGCCAACAGCATCTACAGCAACCTTTTTTGAAGAACCATCCAATACAACCTGAAGATGTTTATGTTCAAAACCAGGGATCCTATTGGTTGATACAAGTGGTTTTACAACCTTACAAATTAACATAACTAGTGTGCCTCCTCTGTTTTTTTATCTAAAGACATTCCAATAATTTTGGCGGAATGAATGTTGTCCCTATCTCTAATAGTAGAGCAAGTGTGTAACAACCCTTGATCAACTAAATTTTTATATCTAATTGATATCGCATTATTAACTCTTTCACAATCATTCATTGCCCTCTCTTTTGCGCCGGGGACTTTTCCAGAGTAATCAAATCTTATTACTACCGGAATAGGGAGATCTTGAGAAACATTTAATCCAGTAAAAATCTTCACTCCTACATCTAAATCTGGAGCCCCTTCTTCGACTGTATCTAAATGAGCAAAATAAGTTAAATTTCTGAGATGTACTTCTTTGAAACCTATACCTACTCCAATAAACCTCTCTGCATGTCCAATATCTTTATAAGAACCATTATGAAAACTCTTAACATAATCAATTTGAGAAATATTATTGACAATTAATTTATACGTAAATTTTTCCAGTCCACTGAGTTTATCTTTTGAAGATTGCTTAGAAATTGTCTGGCAAATTTCTCTTTCTGCATCCTCTCTAGAGAAATTTATTGTTGAATTATAAATTTCTAATGTAGAAATAGTTTTTTCTAAATCTATACCGCCATCGATAGTTGATAAATGTATTTTTAATGAATCAGTGTCTGTATCAAGTCCAATTAACATTAAATCCACAGAAGCTCCGCAGCAAAAGCTATTCTCTACAGCCTCTTTGAAAGCATATAATTTATTTCTACCTTCTGCTGCAGCTAACTCGTCATTACTCCCATGAGCTGCGCATCCCTGATGCAAAGGATCTACTGAACTAAAGTGATAAGTTACAACTTTTAAGTATCTGGTATCTTTATGAGCTTCATTAGGAACATTCTCTCTATATCTTTTATGTTCAGTTTTTACCCATCGATTAACGGTATTTTCAATATCAAACAGTGCTCCAGCATGGGATCTTCTTCTTACTGAACTAAAAGGTATTCTCATTACATAAGCAACTGAATGAGCTAATCTCCCATCTGAACAAGGAGTTATATCAAGTAAATGTATTCCACAATCTAAGAGAAATTTTTCGAAGTCTTCCGCATCCTTACTACCAGCAGCACCTTCAAGTGGATCATTGTTAAAAAAATTGTCGCTTAGTTTCTCATGCTGTTTGAAAGCACACCATGCATATAATGCCCTCATATCAAGAGGTTTAACCCAAGATTTATCTAATACATGTAGGGGTAAATCTATTCCCAAATTTTTTCTTGATATTTTCTGTGCCTTATTTATAAAATCTTCGTGATGTTGAATTCGACCAATTTCCTTGAGAGTTGGAACAATTTCATCAAAATCACTTTTTATTTTGCTTTCATACCTAAATAGATTTTCATTTTGGATATTGTTGGTTAATTTATGAGACTTTCCAGAATTTCGGAAATTATTTGATTCTTTAGTTTGTATATGGATATTTTCAGTAAAAGTTTTCATTGGAGCTGTTGGCCCCAATGTGAAGTTCTTGGCTTTAGCCAGTCCTCTTAAAGGCATTATTTACTTAACCTCTTGCACCACCTGAAAAGGTAACAAGTTGTCCTTCACGAGTATTTCCACTAGATCCAGTTATCAAGAAATCTGGTTTTTCTGTTTCCTCATTTCTTTTAACTTCCATAGGGGGCATAGCGCTCATAAATCCTGCTCTTGATGGATTTCGCTTTCTAGAAGAAGCCCCTTCTGTACCTGTTACTTTATCTCCGCGATCCCAATCATCACCAGTTACGTTTCCTACTGATTGTCCTTCACCAGTAATCCTTGATGCGACTCTTTTTTCTGGTGTCTTTGAAGCACGGTCTGCCTCTTCAATTTCCATTTTTTGTTTATAAGTAATATTTTTATTCGGTTCAAATCTAAATTTTTCAGTACCAGTTACCTTATCAACTGCCATATCAAAAGGTCCTGTTACCTTTGAACCATTTTCATATTCATTACCCGTAACACCTTGAGTATTTTTTTCAGAATATTTGTCTCTTGATGGTGATTTAACAGAGAATTCATTCCAAGAGTTACCTGCTGACTTTTCCGGATTCGCATAAGCAGTATCATGAGGAGGATTATCACAAGTGTGTGAGAACTGATCTCCACCAACATAAGGAGTACCAGTTAGGTTTTTACAAGCACCTTTCTTAGCACCTGTCATTAATCCGCCAATTCCTGGTTGTTGTCCTGTTAGTCTGGCATTTGAATTATTTCCAGAATTAACAGTCGCTCGTGATTTCATATCTTCAGAAGTTTCATTATTACAATTCTCATTAATCTGATCTAAGCCTGCGTATGGTGTTCCTGTTAGCACTTTGCATGAACCTGGTTCATCTCCAGTTACTATTTTTGATCTTCCTGTCATAGTCCCGCTTATTAAATTTGACTTTGAAGAAAGGCTTAAACCTACTTTTCTAGCTTCTGGTTTTGGTTTTGAACCGCAAAACTTCTCATATTGTTGGGATCCTATATACTCATCACCAGTTACATTCTTGCAACTCCCATGTTCATTACCTGTCATATGATCTGATCTTCCTACACCTGTACCAGTTACATTATTCCCATTAAGAGTATTGTAACTGCCTACTTTTTCAAATGCTTTGCCTTTTGGATTTGGCTCTGAGCCAAGATATTGATCTCCAGTTAACTGATGTCCAGAACCAGATTCATCTCCAGTAACAAGTGTTGATCTACCAGGAAGTGATCCGGATACTTTTAATCCATCTGTTGTAGTGCTGTGTTTAACCTTTGAAGGATTTTTTGGAACATCACCACAATACTTCTGTGATTGATTAGCAGATACATATTCAGTACCTGTAAGATTTTTACAAGTCCCAGGCTCATCTCCTGTGACCCTCTCAGATCTACCCACTTCATTACCAGTTACTTTATTACCTGATGTTGTAGAGGTAACAGTAGATCTAAGTGGTTGTTTATAACTTGGTCTGTCTTGACAAAATTGATCAACAACTTCTGATCCCATATATTGAGTACCAGTGACAGTTCTGCATGTACTTGCCTCATTACCTGTAGTTTTTACAGATCTATTAGCTTGAGTTCCAGTAACTATTTGACCTGAATCAGTTTCACTTTTACCAACTTTCCAGCTAGCATCCGCAATATTTTGTTTTGCACCATTTTTATTTGGACCACATGGTCTACATTTACCATTACCTTTTTTGCTTGTAGCGCCAGTTTTACTTCTAAGCTCTCTCACTCTCTGAGAAATCTCTCTACTACTTAAATCTGGGTCTCCCCTTCTAGCTAAAGAGGCTGCACTGGTATTTTGTTTTGTTGCTGATTTACCATGTTTAGATTGAGCTTCTCTTCTCGCTAAAACAATATCTCTACTTGTATTAGTAATTGGCTTTCTCTTCTGATTAATTCTTCTTTTAACGTTAGGTTTTAGGGACTTAGATTCTGTACTAGTTGAACCTTGACTTTCTTGTTTTTTGCTTATAGTTGATTTAACTGCGGTTACAGGACTTTCTTTTTTAGCATCAGTACGGGTTCTATCGGATGAAGTTATAGCTGATTTCCCATGGGTAGACATTGCTTTTCTTCTCTCTATTACCAATCCTTTACTAGATAAAGTTGTTGAAGAAGATTTTCTGTTAACCTGAGTTTTTGGAATATGATTTGTAGCTGGTTTAGAAATATTTTGTTTATTAAGAGAAGACTGAGTCCCAGAAATTTGTATATCTTGAGAAGATCGAACTCTATCTTTAGTAGTTGAAGAATAAGCAGCAGCTTTTTTGCCGCTATCACTCATCGCCTTTCTTCTTTCTAATGCAATCTCTCTACTGGTTTTTTTTGACATAATCTTCAAATGTGAAACTCTTTTGAAAAACTTTCTCCAAAAATATTTTTTGGAGAAAGATATTTACTACATAAAGTAGATTTAACGTCCTTGGAAAACAACAAAAGCTGTTCCTTGGCTTTGAGTGTAAGCATCGTATCCGATGATTCTTACATGGTGATCAGGGTATGCTCTATGACATGCCTCTAATTCACTTACAACCAAGTTAAGATCTTTTTCCCCAAAAAATGGGAGTTTCCAATAAGACCAATAAGTTTGCATACTTCCACTAGGATGAACATGCTCAATAACAGGACTCCAGCCTTGAGCAATTATGTATGCAATTTGATCGTATATTTCTTCCTGGGTCATCGGTGGTAAGAAACCGAATGTTTCCAGGGTTGCAACTGTTTGATAGTCGCCTACTGTGCTCTGGAAAGGCATAATTAATTTAAATGTGAATGTAATTACTCGTAATAGAACGAGATTTGTAGAAGTTTGAGGAGAAGAAGAATCTCCTCAATTTTGAAATCTGGTTTAACCTTGAACGTCTAGTTTGTCGACGGTATCAAATTCAAACTTAATTTCCTTCCAAGTTTCAAGAGCAATAGCTAATTCAGGACTGTGTTTAGCAGCTTCCATAAGAATGTCTCTACTCTCTTTTTCGATTTCGCGACCAGCATTACGTGCTTTTACACAAGCTTCTAAAGCGACTCTGTTGGCTGCAGCTCCAGCAGCTGAACCCCATGGATGACCATGTGTTCCTCCACCGAACTGAAGACAAGAATCATCTCCAAAAATTGCTAGCAGTGCAGGCATATGCCATACGTGAATACCACCTGATGCGACAGCAAATACTCCTGGCATTGAACCCCAATCTTGATCAAAGAAGTTACCTCTTGATCTATCTTCGGGAACAAATGACTCTCTTAAGTTGTCAATGTAACCAAGAGTTGTTTGACGATCGCCTTCAAGTTTTCCAACAACAGTTCCAGTATGTAATTGATCTCCTCCGGAGAGTCTCAAACATTTTGCTAAAACTCTGAAATGGATACCGTGTTTTGGATGTCTATCAATAACAGCATGCATCGCTCTATGAATATGTAGAAGCATGCCATTTTTACGACACCAGTTTGCTAATCCAGTATTTGCAGTAAAACCGCCAGTTATATAATCATGCATGATGATTGGCATATCTAGCTCTTTAGCAAATTCAGCTCTTTCGTAAAGTTCTTCAGGAGTGTTGGCAGTACAGTTTAGGTAGTGACCTTTAACTTCGCCAGTTTCTTGCTGAGCAAGCTTAACTGCTTCTGCAACAAACTCAAATCTTTCTCTCCAACGTTGGAATGGCTGAGAGTTGATATTCTCATCATCCTTCGTTAAATCAAGACCACCTCTAAGGCACTCATATACAACCCGACCATAGTTTTTACCAGATAATCCTAATTTAGGTTTAATGGTACAACCAAGAAGAGGTCTTCCATATTTGTTTAAACGATCTCTTTCAACTACGATTCCATTTGGTGGACCACCGCAAGTTTTGATGAAAGCGATTGGGAATCTAATATCTTCTAGACGTAGGTGTCTAAGAGCTTTAAATCCAAAAACGTTTCCTACTAAAGATGTTAATACGTTTGTAATAGAACCTTCTTCAAAAAGATCTAAAGGATATGCAATAAAAGCATAAAAAGCTTCAGGGTCTCCAGGAACGTCTTCGATTCGATAACAACGTCCTTTATAAAATTCTAAATCTGTAAGTAACTCGGACCAAACTGTTGACCAAGTACCTGTTGAAGATTCAGCGGCAACAGCTGCTGCAACTTCTTCTCTGGGAACACCTTCCTGACCTGTACATTTGAAACAGGCTAGTAAATCGGTGTCAAGGGGTACATATTCTGGAGTCCAGTAGGTATCTCTGTACTCCTTTACCCCTGCATCATACTTCTTACTCATAAGGATAAATTTAGGTCTGTGTAGGGAAAATAATTATTGTGCAAAATTTATAAGTTTTGCTTTATTTATTAGTCCTTTTGACCAAGAAATTCACCGTTACCAAGAGCAGGTTCAACTTCTCTATGAGGACGAGCAATAATGTGAGCTGCAACTAAACCGTCGCCAACTCTTTCACAAGCATCAGCACCAGCTCTTACAGCTGCGTTAACTGCGCCTGTTTCTCCTCTAACTAATACTGTGACATAACCGCCACCTACGAATTCACGACCAATAAGGCGAACTTCTGCAGCCTTTGTCATTGCGTCTGCTGCTTCGATTGCAGGTACAAGTCCGCGTGTCTCGATCATGCCGAGAGCGATACCCATTGTTTCTGTAGCCATTGTCTACTAATTACTAAATGTGGAATGTTCAATTCGAAGAATGCTTCATTAAGTAGTTATAAGTCAAGCGTTTTCGATAAAATCTCCATTAATGTTTTTTCTATCATTCATAAGTTAAACTTATCACCCTTGGTACTATTGATATGTCAATACTTATGCAAATTAGTTAGTGCATCAAAACATACTGTTGTGTTAAGAAAAAATTTACATTATGTTATTTCCGTACGAGGCAGGCCCTGTCTACACAGGTGTGGAATGTTCAACCTTTCCTGTCTCCGTATCTAGCTTTGAAGTAAGATAATATCCTCTATAAATTTAATTTTAATTTTGAACCTTCCAGTCCTAACTATTGCGAGTGGCAACCAAACTAAAGTTTCTGAAATTTCGGAAATGCTTGATGTTTTGTCTTTAAAGGTTCAGAAGCAACCAGAATATTTAAATGTCAAAGAGACTGGAGACACATATTTTGAGAATGCACTTTTAAAAGCAAAAGCAGCTGCTTTAGAGACAAAAACCTGGGCATTAGCTGACGATTCAGGCCTTGAAGTGGATATCTTAGATGGTCGACCAGGCATATATTCTGCTCGATATGCCAAAAACAACGCTGAAAAAATTAAAAAATTAATTAATGAACTTTCTGATAGTCCTTACAGGAGCGCGAGATTTATAAGTTGTATGGTTTTATGTGATCCCTCAGGAAACTTAGTGAAGGATACAACTGGAATATGCTGGGGAGAAATTCTTAAGATTCCAAAATATCCAAATGGGGAGTTCGAATCTATTTTTTGGGTAAAAGAAGCTAACTCTGTTTATGGAGAACTCTCACAATCACAACTAAGTAAGTTAGGAAGCAGGGGTAAAGCCGCCAAAATTATGTCACCTTACCTCAAAAAAGAAATAGGTTTAAATTAAAAAATTCTCAATAATTTGAAATTTCATCAATTGCTCTTATAGCAGCTGCTGCTGCTTCTTCTACATCTCCTTCTTTTCCTGCCAAAGTTAATCTACCAAAAGCGCCAACTGCCTTTACATCAACAACAGTTATATTTGATGCTTTTTCTGCTTCATTTGCTGCTTTTAAGACATACCCAGCCGGTTCAGTTTCTAATATAAACATGCTCATTCCAGATTGAATCATTGATCCACTTCTGTTTTGTCTATTTATTAAAACAGCATGATCTGGAGTAATAGCTCGAATAACTTCTGTCCAACTTGTTGAAGGTTTGGTTCTTTTTCTAACTTCACTTCCAATAGCATCTAGAACAACATCCCCAGAATGTAAAACAGTACTTTGATCTTTGTGATAAAGAGCTAGAGAGCCAAATGCTCTTTCAACAATCATCTGACCAAGTCTTACATTACTTGCTTTTAAGGCAATATCAGTAACTCTATGCACAGCCATCCCAGGTGAAACTTCCATCCAAAGACATGAATCTCCGGGTATAGGTAAAAAACCTCTACTAACCGTCCCCATATATGCAGCTAATTGAGGTTGAAGAGAATCCAAAAAAACATATGTTCTCAACTCAATTTGCTCAACTTGACTTGCTTGTCTGGATACCAAAGACTTTTCTGAATCAGTTGTAATAAAACAGCTTGCACCACTGGCCTGAGATTGCACCTCAGAACCCGTGACAAGAGAACTGCCTTTTTTTCGTTCCCCTCTGTTTAAACTAGAAGTTGGTTCCATTCACGCGACTATAACGGATAATGGTACATTTTTTCTATTAAATTTACTTGCATGCTTCCCACAAAACGATAACTTCAAGTAAAAGATATGCATTTTTATGGGAACTTCTCCAAAAAAAGAACCAAATGTTTCTGGTACTGAAAAAGAATTAACTCCTGATCAAACTCTTGGATTAGTTAGCCTAAGCTTGATGCAAAAACTATCTCAGAAAGACCCATCTTTTAGTTGGTTAGAAGAAGATAAAATTGAAAAAGTAAATCTTAAGAACCTTAGAGATAGATTGGAGTTAACGCAATTAGCTATAAATACTGGAGCACCTTTAACCACTTCAGAAGTCACAGCTTTAATTGGGGCAAAGCCCGGGAAATCTAAGTTCGAAAGAGCAGGATTATTAGCAACGAAAATAGCTAGAAATGTTTGGAAGATTTCAAAAACAAGTCAAGGAAATTCCTTCTACAGAAATTAAAATACGCCCCAAAAGTTTTTTTCATAATTCCCATTTAAGTATTTAAACATTCATATAAGTTTTTTAAATGTATTCATTTTGTAAGAGAACTTATCAATTACTTTCTTAAATTAAAAAGTTTATGCAAGCTTGAAATATAAGCTCTTGAAAATTTTTAATGAGTAAAGTTGAATTTAATAAAGAAACTGGGCCCAGGGAGGTTTTTTGTGGTTTAACTTCAATAGTTTGGCTACACAGAAGAATGCCTGATGCGTTTTTTCTGGTTGTAGGCTCAAGGACGTGTGCTCATTTAATTCAAAGCGCTGCTGGAGTTATGATTTTTGCTGAGCCAAGATTTGGCACAGCTATTCTTGAAGAAAAAGATCTTGCTGGTCTTGCTGACGCTCACGAAGAATTAGATCGAGTGATTAATGATCTGATTGCGAGAAGACCAGAAATAAAAACCCTATTTCTAGTTGGTTCTTGTCCGAGTGAGGTAATCAAACTAGATCTTGCAACTGTCGCGGATAAATTAAATAAAAGGTTTTTAGGTCAAGTAAGATTTGTTAATTACTCCGGCAGTGGGATAGAAACAACTTTTACCCAAGGAGAGGATGGCGCCTTAAAAGCTTTAATTCCATTAATGGATTCATCAGATGAGGAAAAATTATTATTAGTTGGGACTCTTGCAAATAATGTAGAGGATAGGTTTAAAAAGATTTTTAGAAATTTAGGAATTTCAAATATTGAGAGCTTCCCACCCCGTCAATCAACAGAATTACCAAAGATTGGCAAAAATACAAAAGTTTTATTAACTCAGCCTTATTTAAGTGATACCGTTAGAGACCTAAAACATCGTGGTTGTGAAATAATTTCGGCTCCATTTCCACTTGGTATAGAAGGAAGTACTAAATGGTTTTTAGCTGCAGCGAAAGCTTTCAAAATTAGTGAACTTAAAGTTCATGAAATTATTTCGCCTTTAATTAATAGATCAAAACTTGCTCTTGAATCTCACAAAGAAATACTTAAGGGGAAAAGATTATTTCTTCTTCCTGAATCGCAACTGGAGATATCTTTGGCAAGATTTTTGCATAATGAATGCGAAATGGATCTTATAGAGGTAGGCACTCCTTACCTAAATAAAGACTTAATGAAAGAGGAGATTAATTTATTACCTGATAATACAAAAATTGTCGAAGGGCAACATGTAGAAAAGCAATTAGATCGAGTGAGAGAATCTAATCCAGACTTAGTAGTTTGTGGAATGGGTTTAGCTAACCCTCTTGAGGCGGAGGGGATTAGTACTAAGTGGTCAATAGAGATGGTATTCAGTCCAATTCATGGAATTGATCAAGCCGCAGATTTGGCTGGTCTCTTCTCCAAGCCTTTAAAAAGAAATCAAATACTAACTTCAAAAACTTTAGTAACTCATTAAAAACTATGGAATTAACTCTTTGGACGTATGAAGGACCACCACATGTTGGTGCTATGAGAATTGCCTCGTCAATGAAAGACATTCATTATGTGCTTCATGCCCCCCAAGGAGATACATATGCAGATCTTCTCTTTACAATGATCGAGAGAAGGGGGCAAAGGCCTCCAGTAACCTATACAACTTTTCAGGCTAGAGACCTTGGAGGCGATACAGCTGAATTAGTGAAGAAAAATATTAAGGAAGCGGTTGAACGATTCAAACCCAAAACTCTTTTAGTCGGAGAAAGTTGTACAGCAGAACTTATCCAAGACCAACCTGGAGCTCTTGCGAAAGGGATGGGGTTTGATATGCCGATTGTGAATCTTGAATTACCTGCTTATAGCAAGAAAGAAAATTGGGGGGCCTCAGAAACCTTTTATCAATTAACAAGAACCCTACTAAAAGAAAAAGTAAGTTCTTCAGATAAAATAAATCCCCTTAGGTGGAGGGAATTAGGTAGGAGACCAAAAGTTAATATACTTGGCCCTTCATTACTAGGATTTAGATGCAGAGATGATGTAATCGAAATTCAACGCATACTTTCGGAACAAGGTATAGATACAAACGTAGTTGCTCCATTAGGTGCTAGTCCTGATGATATTGAAAGACTAATTGATGCTGAAATAAATATCTGTCTTTATCAAGAAATTGCTGAAGCTTCATGTGAGTGGCTTAAACGGAACTTTGGAATGGAATATACGAATACTATTCCTATTGGAATAAAAAATACAATTGAATTTATAAATGAAGTTCATGAGAAATTAGATCTTCCTTTAACGAATAAAGAAGAATTAGAAAATAAATCAAAACTTCCTTGGTACTCAAAATCAGTAGACTCTAATTATCTAACTGGCAAAAGAGTTTTTATTTTTGGTGATGGAACACATGCAATTGCAGCAGCCAAGATTGCTAAGGAAGAATTAGGTTTTGAAGTAGTGGGTCTTGGAACATACAGCAGGGAGATGGCCAGGCAAGTAAGAGCTACTGCAAAAGATCTTAATGTAGAAGCTCTCATAACCAACAATTATCTAGAAGTGGAAGATGCCATGAAAAAGGCCGCCCCTGAACTAGTTTTAGGGACCCAAATGGAAAGGCATAGTGCAAAAAGGCTCGGCATTCCATGCTCCGTAATTAGTACTCCAATGCATGTTCAAGATGTTCCTGCAAGATATAGTCCTCAAATGGGATGGGAAGGAGCAAATGTGATTTTTGATGACTGGGTACATCCCCTAATGATGGGCTTAGAAGAGCATCTTATTGATATGTTCAAACATGACTTTGAGTTTGTTGATGGTCATCAAAGCCATTTAGGACATACAGCGACAAACACAAATAACATTTTAAATTCTGACGAGAAAAAAGAAAAAAATAGTAAAGAAGGAATTATCTGGACTGAATCTGGTAGAGCTGAATTAACAAAAGTTCCATTTTTTGTAAGAGGTAAAGTTAAAACAAATACTGAAAAATACGCAATCTTGAGAGGAATTCCAGAGATAAGCGATGAAACTCTTTACGATGCCAAAGCATATTTCAGTTAATTTTTACTAATAAAATATAATTAAGTCATGAGTATTTTCACTCATAATCTAATAGATTTAAACCTAAAAATTCAGTTATAAGAACATATTTCACACTTTTAATACAATTAAATACATATTTGTTTAGAAACATATTTCATGTGTATCTTCGCTGCAAGAATATAAATAATAATGTGTTTTAAGCTTTAAATGACAAGTACTATAAATAGACCTCTTGATGGAGAAGGAAGTGTTCAAGTAAAGCAAGATCCAAAAATAAATATTGAGGAAGGGGCTTTAGTTATTGCCGTCTACGGGAAGGGTGGCATCGGAAAATCAACTACATCATCAAACCTTTCTGCAGCATTCTCAAAATTAGGTAAAAAGGTTCTACAAATTGGATGTGATCCTAAACACGATAGCACTTTCACTTTGACGCACAAGATGGTTCCTACAGTTATAGATATTCTCGAAGAGGTGGATTTTCATAGCGAAGAATTGAGGCCAACCGATTTCATGTTTGAAGGTTTTAATGGCGTAATGTGCGTTGAAAGTGGAGGTCCTCCTGCTGGGACAGGGTGCGGAGGATATGTAACCGGTCAGACAGTTAAGCTATTAAAAGAACATCATTTATTAGAAGATACTGACGTTGTTATTTTTGATGTCCTAGGAGACGTCGTTTGCGGAGGATTTGCAGCTCCATTGCAACATGCAAATTATTGTCTAATTGTTACTGCTAATGACTTCGATTCAATATTCGCTATGAATAGAATTGTCTCTGCAATTAAAGCAAAAGCAAAAAATTATAAAGTCAGATTAGGTGGGGTAGTCGCAAATAGATCAAAAGAAACAGATCAAATTGATAAATTCAATGAAAGAACAGGTTTAAGAACTATGGCCCACTTTAAAGATGTCGACGCCATTAGAAGATCAAGACTAAAAAAATGCACCATTTTTGAAATGGAACCTACTGAAGATGTTATTGAAGTTCAAAATGAATATTTATCTCTTGCCAAAAATATGATTGAAAACGTAGAACCTTTAGAAGGTAATCCACTTAAAGATAGAGAAATTTTTGATTTATTAGGATTTGATTAGTCTAAATTAATCTAATCCAACCAATTGGCGTGTTAGATCATATGTTTGTTGAGAGGTCTTCGTATCAATTATTCTTTTTGACAACTTTTGAGAAAAAGCTTTTCTACCAGTTTTCTGACGATTTCCCCAGCTCCAATGGACTGATGGTTTAGCAAATTCTTTATAAGTTGCCACTTGAGCGACTCTCTCTCCTGCCAGTCTTTGTGAAACATATCCTTTTGTTATGAATTTTTGAAATATCGGGAAAAGGAATCTAAATAACCAAGGTGTATCTCTAAAAAGTTTTGTATCAGCAACACATCCAGGATATAGAGAATTTACAATAATCTTCTCTGCAGGATATCTTTTTGATAATTCCTGAACAGTCACCATATTGCAAAGTTTACTATCCTTATAAGCCTTACCAGGTTTAAATTTCTTTCCATTCGCCATACTTATTGGAGATAAAAAACCATTTTTGAATCCAGATAAATCTCCCAAATCAGCTGGGGCAGGAATGGGAATCCTTCCACCAAGTTCTGAATAATTAGCCGTAACAGTCCCTAATACTGTAATTCTTGGCTTGAATACAGTTGATTTGCCATTTAAAACAATTTCTCTTTCAGAAGATAAAATATTTTCCATAAGTAGGTTTATCATAAGAAAATGCCCAAAATGATTTACTGCCATAGAGTTTTCAAACCCCTGAGCAGACCTTTCAGGTCTCTTTAGTCTCGGTTTATAAACTGCTGCATTACAAATAAGAGAATTTATTGGCTTCTTAAATCTTTCTAATATTTCATCGCAACCTTTTCTCACATCATTCAAGTTAGAAAGATCTATTTCTATAAAGTGAACATTTTCAACTTCCTCTTTTGTCAAGAATTCCTCAGCTATTTTTATAGCTCTTTTATTTGATCGATTAATAGCTATAACCTCCCATCCAAATCTTAAAAGAGGTTTTAGAGTATTTAATCCAACTCCTGAAGTTGTTCCTGTGATTAGGACTAAACCCTTAATTTTCTTACTCACTAGCTCAAAAGTTAAATGAAAAATGATAAGTAGCATGATTCAAGATCATCCTTATCAACGCCATATTACCCTGATAACGTCCCTAGAAATCATTTGATCCTGATCCTTCATAAATCTTTGCTCACCTTCAGAAGAAAATAAATCATCAAACCTATTTGTTAAAACATTAAATCGATATTGTTCATATGAAAATGAGTCTTGAATTTCCTTTAATCTAGTCAACCTGACTTTGGAGCTATAGCCAAGTTTAATCAAGCTTATTATTGCTAAAAGTGAAAAGCAAATTTTTATAATTAAAACAAATAAAGAAACCAAAGTTTCCTGTTTCTGTTGCTTTTTTTTAAATGCAGAACCAAGATATTTTTTATAGAAAATACTATTTTTATAAAAAGATTTTGACAAATTTAGTTCTTGGAATATTTACTGAATAAGTCAATTCAGTCATACTTTATTATTACCTTAAAAATATAAATTCTCTAATAGAATTTAGTTTCTACCTAAACTAATTCCTAACCTAAGAGCTAACACTCCTGCATGAATAACTACTATTAGGCTTAGTGCAATTAAATTTATTGTTTGAGTTGGCTCCATAGTGAAAAAAATATTTCTTATATTCTCCACCTAAAAGAGGAAATTTGACACACTATTACAAAATGATGTTACGTAATTAATAAATTGAAAGAAAAAATTTATTGAAAATTATTATTAATAGACCTGCAAAGTTAATTTTGGGAATAGGAAATCAAGCTTTAATTTTTTCGACAA
Organism: uncultured Prochlorococcus sp.; assembly: GCA_902571335.1. Lineage (GTDB taxonomy): Bacteria > Cyanobacteriota > Cyanobacteriia > PCC-6307 > Cyanobiaceae > Prochlorococcus_A. The sequence goes on from CACGBT010000011.1 coordinate 50,495, forward strand.
ATAATTTACCTGGATTTGATCAAATGGCTTTAGATTTAAATTCTTTAGATCAGACTATTTCTAATCCAGAAATAATTCTCACATTGAGGTTCTACTATTGGACTGGAGATTGGCTTTCAATTGGCTATCACCAAAAAGAGATTCCTCTTCATTGGAAAAAATTATTATCAGATGGGGAAATTAACATTGTCAGGCGGCCCTCTGGAGGGGGTGCTGTTTTGCATTCAGGGGGCATAACATATGCATTAACATTTAAAAAAACTTACTATAAATTCCTAAGTTATGAAATGGTAAATAATTGGTTAATTAAGAGTTTTAGAGAATTGGGTCTAAACTTACAAAATGGTAATTTACGAAAATCACCCATAACATCAAATTGTTTTGGGACTTCATTAATTTCTGATTTAGTTGATCAGAATGGTTACAAGAGGATAGGAAGTGCCCAATATCGTAAAAAAGGAGCGTTCCTTCAACATGGAGAGATTCAAACTAATCCTTGTAAAGATTTATGGTTCAAATTATTTAAAGAAGAATCTCCACCAAAAATGAATCTAGACCTAACAAATGATGAAATAATTCAACATTTAAAGAACTCATTTCTAAAGAATAAATCAAATATAAATTTCAAAAATATTGCCATAGATAATAAAAATGTTCAAAAATTTTCATGATATAGATTCTTAAAGATCTCCTTTCTGCTTCATTAAATTAATTATTCTTGGCAACTCAATTCCCAAGGGATATTGATTTTTGTAATTTAATTTATTGACAATCTCTGAAGGCAAATTAAATCCTAATTTATTCAATACAAAGTTTCCAATTCTAGCCCTATCAATAATCCCTAAAGGGATATCTGCAGCATTGAGAACCAATATAAAACCTTCACCTGTTTCTTCAATTCTTTCTATAGTTTTCCATAATTTATCTTTACTATATACACTTTTAAAACTATCGATCGGCTCCTTAAAATCTCCAACAAAGTTCCTTTCCCATTTTTTGATGGAGACAGTTTTTAAAATATTCTCATCAATAAAACCATTCCATCGCCCATTTTTAGTAACAAAAAAATATTTATCTGATGCATCCTTCTTTTTTTTTATTAATTTATTTAATTCTGAGAAATTAGAATCGAATTCAATTTTTCTTAACGGCTTTAATTTAAGCTCAGAAACTTTACTAAATTTAAGTATGTTTTCAATTTTAAAAAATTGACTTTCTGACTTTGAAGAATTAACTCCAAACAATCCTAAAAAAGAAAGAATAAAACCATAGTAAAAGTTAAATCTAAATAAACAAATTATTCCAAATATAAGAACTAAAAAAGATAAATATAAATTAACTTTATTCAGAAAATTTCTTCCTTTGTTTTTACTACCTGAAAAATGCCAAATAATACTTTTTAGTAAATTTCCTCCATCTAAAGAACCTATTGGAATCAAATTTAAGAAGCCTAAGAATAAATTTAATATACCAACTCTAGAAATTATATTGATGGATATTATTTCTTGAGATGGATTGTAATTACTAATTAAAAGAAGTAGAAATGCTGTAGCGAAACATAATAGAGGTCTAACAATTGCAATTTTTATATTACCAATCGCAGTTTCACAATACTTATCTATTTGTAAAATTGCTCCTAGAAAATAAAAAGTAATTTTTTTTATTTTTACACCTTGATTTAAAGAAACAAAAGTATGTAAAACCTCATGAGAAATAATTGAGGATAATAAGAAAAAAGAAGTTAAAAAACCTATAATCCAAGCTTCTTTGGTATTGTAAATATCACCAGAAGATAAATTAACCTGATTACTAATGCTCCATGAGAATAAAAAAAGAATGACAATCCAATAGGGATGAATTTTGAAGGGAATTCCCCATATTTTAAAAATTTGCCAACTTCTCAAAAATAATCTCCGCTATATTTAGCAATAATATTAATTTTACATAAAGGATAATGATATGCCCAAGACTAATACTTTAGTTAAGATTTGTGGACTAACGTCTGAAGAACAAGCTCTTCAAGTCGCCAAACTAGGAGCGAATGCAATAGGCATTATTTCGGTTGAAGAGTCCCCAAGGT
>CACGBT010000012.1 GCA_902571335.1 uncultured Prochlorococcus sp.
TGTATCTTCTTGCCAGTAACTGTCCCAAAAAGCTTTCTCACAATTAATTTTGAAATTCTATGTTGATGCCAATTATTTAATTCGACGACACTTTCCCAAAACTTAGCTACTTCGTTAAGTCCAAAATAATTTGATAAATAAACTAAATTTAAAATATCTTTTTTAAAACAGCTACCGCCAAAGCCTGGTCCAGAGACTAAAAATTTTGGTCCTATCCTATGATCTGTTCCAATTGCTCTAGCAACTTCCCTTACATCCGCACCAGTAGTTTCACACAAAGCACTTATAGAGTTTATTGAACTTATGCGTTGAGCTAAAAAGGCATTAGCTGTTAATTTGGCTAATTCACTACTCCAAATATTGGTATGCAATATTTTATGCTTTGGGACCCATCTACTATATATATTACTTAGGGCAAGAATAGCTTCTTCACTTTCCCCACCAATTAAGACTCTATCAGGTTCCTTAAGATCTTTAATCGCTGAACCTTCCGCTAGAAATTCTGGATTCGATAAAACATCAAATTTTTTAGATAAATGTACCTTTTGATAATTATTATTGGAAGCTTCAAGTATTGTTTTAATGACTTCGGCTGTTTTTACAGGTAAGGTACTTTTTTCTACGACAATAGTATGACCTCTTGAATACTTTGCAACTTCTCTAGCACAAGCCTCTACCCATTTCAGATCACTGGCTTGGCCAGCTCCAATACCTTTTTTCTTGGTAGGGGTGTTAACAGATATAAATACAACATCAGCTTCGGCAATATTTTCCTCTACTTTAGTTGAAAAAAATAAGTTCTTCCCTCTGCATCTTCCAACTATTTCCTCCAAACCAGGTTCGTAAATAGGTAGATTCTCTAAATTTTTGTCGTTCCATAAATTTATTCGTTCTTGATTATTGTCTACAACATTGACTTTTATATCTGGACATTTATCTGCTATTACGGACATAGTTGGTCCACCTACATAACCAGCCCCAATACAACATATATTTTTTATTTGCATTATCTTATTTAATTAATCTAGTATAGTTTACTATTTTGTTTAATTAATTAAGATATTAATTTTAATAATCATTATGTAAAATTAGCTTTTTTCAGAGCGCCCATATTTATCTTCAAATCTGACTATATCATCCTCTCCAACATAAGAACCACTTTGTACTTCGATAATTATAAGATCTACTTTTTCAGGATTAGTTAATCTATGTTTTGATCCTAAAGGTATGTATATGCTTTGATTTTCAGAAAGAAAAGTTATATTACCATTTAATTCTACTTTAGCAGTCCCTTTGACAACCACCCAGTGTTCTGATCTGTGATGATGCATTTGCAATGAAATACTCTCGCCAGGTTTTACTAATATTGACTTTACTTGCCATCTTTTGTCTTTTGCTAAAGATAAATAATGCCCCCAGGGCCTATATATCTTTTGATGTTTGTAGCTAGCTGTTTCTCCTTTATCTTTTAATATTTGAACGATTTCTTTTACACTTTGAGTTTTATTTTTTTTGCTTATTAAAAGAGCATCATTTGTATCTACAACTATAAGATCATCGAGACCAATTCCAGCAATAAGCCTTTTTTCACTTCTTAAATAGCAATTTTTTGAGTCCTTTAGAAAAACATTTCCACTTCTTAAATTGTTATTTTCATCTTTTTCTGAAGTTTCCCAGACGGCTTCCCAACTTCCTATATCATTCCAACCAGCATTTAATGGTAATACTATCCCATTTTTAGTATTCTCCATCACTGAAATATCAAAAGATACATTTGGACAGTTTTCAAAATATTTCTCATTAACTCTTACAAACTCCAAATCATTTTCACTTTTATTAATTGATTTTTCACAGTGGTTAAGAATTTCGGGACAGTATTTTTTCATTTCTGAGAGAACTGTTTTTGCTTTAAATAAAAAAATCCCACTGTTCCAGGTATATCTTTTGTCTTTTATAAACTCACATGCTTTTTCATATGAAGGTTTTTCTGTGAAAGCTTTTATTTTATTTCCCTTTATTCCACTTAAATTAAATGGTTGATCAGATTTTATATAGCCATATCCTGTTTGTGGAGATGTTGGAACAACCCCAAAAGTTACTAGTTTATCTTTATCAGCATAGTTGATACCTAAATTAATAACATCAATAAAATTTTTTGTTTTTTTTATTACGTGATCTGAGGACAATATCAGAAGCATAGGATCAATCTCTTTCTTAATTGCTATTAATGCTGCAAGGGTTATCGCGGGACCTGTATTTCTTCCAAAAGGTTCTAAAAGGATTGTATTTTTTTCAACTTTTATTTCTCTCATTTGTTCTGCAGCTATGAATCTGTGTTCCTCATTGCAAATTAAAATAGGATTCAGTAAATTTTCTAGATTAGAAATTCTTTGATAAGTTTCTTGTAAGAGAGATTTTTGTTCTTGCGAAACTAAAGATAAGTATTGTTTGGGATAACTTTTTCTAGATAGTGGCCATAGACGGGTTCCTGAACCACCGCATAATATTACTGGTATGATATTTTTTGATTTCATTTATAAATATGACTTTAATATAATTTTTAATTAATAATTTAGCATTTTTAGAATTTTTTATCTTTCTGGAGATCTCAAAAAAATTAAATTTTTTTAAATTAACTTCTTTATTTATAAGAAATTTAGAAAGGTATTATCTCCTTTTAAGAATCTTTTTAAACTATTTAGCATATTATTTTGAAATATCCTGATAAGAAATATAAATATAATAGATATTGAGGAATTAGTTCTTATTAATAAAAGGGTCATTATTAATATCATTACAATTGTATTAGTTAAGGGTTTAAACATTTTTGAATCGATATTCAAAACTTCAAAAAACTTTAAAACAAATCCATCTAAATAAAGTCTGTGTTTTTTCTTATTTATATCTATTTTATTATTTTTGATACTAGTCATTAAATTATACAAATAGCAGCCAAGAATAATAATTAAAGAAATTTGATAATCATAAATAAAGATAGATAAGAAAAGGATTAAACAGAAAAGAATATTTTCAGAATTCAAAATAAAGTTATTTATTTTTTTATTTAATTGTTTCTTATAAAGAGGAGTGTTCGTTGCTAATGATTTGTTATTTAAATTAATAGCTAATAATTCTTTTTTTATCTTTTCAACATAGAAAGCTTTTAGTTTGTGAATATATAAAAGACTAAAAAGAGCAAAAATTATTAGTATTAAAAAAAATGAATAAGTATATGAGTCTGGAGGAGCATTGAATTTAAAAAATTCAAAAATGTTTTTTATTGTATATGAAAATTTTTTTTCTGAAACTGATTTTATTGCTTGTATTGGAATTATAAAAAGTGCAATTGAGTTGAGCTTGTATAATACCCCTAGTAAAATTGGTAATGCGAATACATGTGTTCTCTTATTTTTAAAGAGCTTTAAAAAAGAATATATATTTAGGAAAACATTATTTTCTTTCATTAAAACATATATTTAATATTAGTGATTTTTCAAATAAAGTATTTTGTTGAAAATATTTTAATTCTATTAAGTTAATTTAAAACAATATTTATAATAAATCAACTTCTAGTATCTAAAAAATTTATCTTAATTTCTAATAATAGAATTTGTTATTAAGTGAGCATTTTAGATTAAGATATTATTAATAAAAATTTAAATCTTATTTAAACAATGAGTAAAAGAAAAAATTATAAAAATTTTTTAGAATTTTCTTCTGATGTTTTCCCAGAGGAAAAGTTATTAATTGATCCATTTTTAAGTCGCTACTACCGCCCTTTCTCACTTCGTTTGAGTTGGATACTTTATAAAACAAATATCACTCCTAATTTTGTAACGGTTTTGCAAATAATAATAGGATTGAGTGCCTGCTTATTAATATCATTATTTCCAACGCAAAATGTTTTTATTACAGGGGTTATTATTTTACATTTAGCTTATCTATTGGATTGTTGTGATGGAGAGATTGCAAGAGCAAAGAAAATGGATAGCCTGCAAGGAGTGTTTTTAGATAAATTTGCTCATGCGATAACCATGCCATCAATTTTTATGGCAGTAAGCTTATATTATTGTAAGTTTTTTATTGATTATCAGTTTTTTATTCTATTAATTTCTTTTTTATCAAGTCTTTGTACTTTTAATCCCGTTAATAGATTAGTAAGCACTATTGTTCAACAGTTAATAAGCAAAAAACAATACTCTCAATATGATTTAAATAAATATATGAAAAATAGTGAATTTAAAAATGAAAATGATGCTTTTCAGTTTGTTGAAGACGAATACTTTATTAAGCCAGCAGAAAAAAATTTTAAAAAAGTTTTAAAAAAGAAAATGCTTAAATTTGGCAAGCAATTTTTCCGTCATGTTAGTTACTTATTTTTTATAACAATTCTATTAATTCTTGAATTATTAGGTCTCTCAAAAAATATAATTTTGACTCTTTGGCTTTTTATTTTGCTATCAGTTATTGCGAAAGAAATATATGGGTTGCAATTAGTAATTTACAAGGATTTGATATTAAAGAGATATACTAGATTATTATCTAAACTTGAGATAAATTTTTAAAAAACAAAGAAAAATTTAAATATTTAAAATATGTAGATAAATTATGAACTATTTATCAAGAATTGGCATTGTACATTACTTACTCAATAAGCAATATCCAATATTTATTAGATTTGTTTTTTCCTCATTATTTTTTTTTACCTCTTTTTTAATAACATTAGATTATAAATTAAGTTCTCTTTTTTTTAAAAGAGTTTTGTTGAGAAATGATCTTAAGAGTGAGTCAAGGAGATTAGTTTGGATTCTGAAAAGAAAAATCTTAGTAATTACAGAAAAAACTGATTTAATGTTTGATTTCTGTAATGGATTGAATTTAGAAGAACTAGCAATAATAAAGAGTAGTTTTTTGAAATCTATAAATTCTAGTGAAAATATATATTCTGAAATAGATTTATTAAAAATATTTGCTTACGAAATTAATTATTTCAAAGAGTCCAAATCTAATAGTATTCCTTTTGAAAAGTTTAAGGCTCAATATTACAAGGTTAAGAAATTTTTAAATCAAAAAAAAATTAATAGAAATAACATAATACCAAAAATTAATAAAAGAAAATTTTCAAAAAAAAACCGTGGTATTAGCGCTATAAAGGCTCAAAAAGTACTAATTGATATCAATAATCTTTTTGAGAAGAATAATTTTGAGTGGTTTCCAATATCTGGAACTTTTTTAGGTTTTATCCGGGAAAACTCTTTTCTTAGTCATGATATTGATATTGATATTGGTTTGATTAATAATAAAATATCGTTTGAAAAACTTAAGAATGTTCTAGAGAAAAGTCATATCTTTGAAATTTCTAAAATTGAATATCAAAGAAGTTTTTTTAATAAGAATGATTATTTAAATAGACCAACTTTCGCAAGAGTAATCCATAAGAATGGCATTAATGTCGATTTATACTTGCATTTTAAAGAAGGTAATTTTATATACCATGGAACTTCAAGTATTATGTGGAAAAACACGCCTTTTGATTTATGTAATTACAAAATCTACGGTCTAAATTTAAAAGTACCTTCAAATAGTGACCTTTACCTATCAGAAACTTATGGAGATTGGCTTAAGGAAAAGATAAATTATAATTTTCATAGGGATATGCTATCTGTAAGAGGGGCACAAAATTATCTTGGTCTTGAATATTTGCTAAGAAGGAAACTATATTGTGGAAAAGATTCTGGTGAACAAATAAGTATGCTTGAAGAATTAATTCTTAAATAGGTATTTGGAAAAACTATGTATATCAATTTAACTACTGTACTAGAATCTCCCAATTAATACCAAAGATGATATATATTCTTTCAGACTGCGGTATTTACCTAATTTCATGAATCAAAAAATAGTTTACGTTGGAATAAGTGCAGATATAATGCATCCTGGTCATATAAATATTCTCAAAGAAGCCTCAAAGTATGGTCAAGTTATTGTCGGCCTACTTACAGATAAAGCTATTGCATCTTATAAGAGACTGCCTTTTTTAACGTTTGATCAAAGAAAAAAAGTAATAGAAAATATGAAGCAAGTCTATAAGGTTGTTCCTCAGGAGACTTTAGACTATAGGCCTAATTTAGAAAAAATTAGACCCGACATAGTTGTGCACGGAGATGATTGGAAAAAAGGAGTTCAATCAAAAATACGCCAACAGGTTATCGATACACTCACTGTTTGGAAGGGAGAACTGATTGAAGTTCCATATACTCCTGGGATTTCCTCTACTCAACTTATAAATGCTCATAAAGATTTAGGAACTACCCCTGATCGGCGCAGATCACAACTTAGGAGATTACTTAATTCTAAGCCTCTTATAAGAATATTAGAGACACATAATGGTCTCTCAAGCCTAATAGCAGAGGATATTGAGATTGAGGATGAGAATGGGACTCATAGTTTTGATGGTGTTTGGTCAAGTAGTTTAACTGATTCAACTGCTAAGGGCATGCCTGACATTGAGGCTGTAGATCCAAGTAGTAGGGCAAACTCAGTAGATCAAATTTTTAATGTTACTACAAAACCCATGATCTATGACAGTGATACTGGTGGCAAGCCAGAACATTTTTCTTACACTGTGAAAAATTTGGAAAGATTAGGAGTTTCAGCTGTTGTTATAGAAGATAAAATAGGCTTAAAAAAGAATTCACTATTTGGTACTGAAGTTCCTCAGCAACAAGATTCTATAGATGATTTCTGCAACAAAATAAGAGTAGGTAAAAACGCGCAGGTTAGTGAAGATTTTATGATAATTTCTCGCTGTGAAAGTCTAATTCTTGATCAAGGAATGGAGGATGCTGTTAAGAGATGTAGGGCTTATTTAGAAGCCGGGTCCGATGGAATAATGATTCATTCTCGCAAATCTGATGGCAAAGAAATTTTAGAATTCTGCGAATACTATAAAGAGTTTGGAGCAGGAAAGCCTTTAGTGGTAGTGCCCTCTTCTTTTGATAAAATAACTGAAAAAGAATTTGAGGAAGCAGGTGTAAATATTGTAATTTATGCAAATCATATGTTAAGAGCAGCTTATCCTGCTATGTATAAAACTGCAAAATCAATCTTACAAAATAAAAGAGCTTTTGAGGCAAGAGAATTTTGTATGTCAATAAAAGAAATTTTGGAGATTATACCTGGGACTAAAAATGCTTAAACCTCAAACTCTAGTAGATTTTCTTAAAAAAAATAATATTAGCTTTTTCTCAGGAGTTCCTGATTCTTTATTAAAAGATTTTTGTGCTTATGTGGATGATGAATTTCCTTCAGGAAATCATATTATCGCTGCAAATGAAGGATCTGCAGTAGGTCTTGCAATTGGTCATCATCTGTCTTCTGGGAAAGTCCCTCTTGTATATTTGCAAAATTCTGGCCTTGGTAATACTATTAACCCATTGATATCACTAGCAAGCGAAGAAGTATATTCAATCCCAATACTTTTGCTCATAGGTTGGAGAGGAGAGCCAGGGATTAAAGATGAACCACAACATGTACATCAGGGAAGAATCACCCCCTCTTTATTAGAAGTAATGGACATACCATTTACAATTATTGATTCAAATATGGATCAATTAGAGGTATTAAATTTAATCGAAAAACAAATTATAAATTGTCAAAAATTTAAAAAGCCAGTTTGTATCCTTGTAAGAAAAGGAACTTTTGAAACCTATAAAAAGAAAATTAACAAATCCGTTAATTTTCAATTTGAGCTTGAGAGAGAGGAAGCAGTTCAAATTGCTACTAAAGTTTGTGAGCCAGATTCAGTTATTGTTTGTACTACAGGCATGCTCTCTAGGGAATTGTTTGAATTTAGGGCTAATCATAAATTAGGACATGGCAAAGATTTCTTATGTGTAGGAGGAATGGGGCATGCTTCTCAAATAGCAACAGGTATCGCAATTGACCAACCTGATCGGCCCGTTTATTGTTTTGATGGTGATGGAGCAGCATTGATGCATATGGGTTCAATGGCTATAACGGGAACAAAAAATTTACCAAATCTTATTCATCTTGTATTTAATAATGGATGTCATGAATCAGTCGGAGGTCAGCCAACAGTTGCACAAAAATTTAAATTAAGTAATGTTGCTTCCTCACTAGGTTATAAGTTCTCAGAAACAGTTAGTGATGAGATAAATCTTAAGGAAACAATTATTAAAGCTCAATTAAACAAAGCTTCTTCTTTTATAGAGATCTTAGTTAGATCTGGACATAGATCTGATATTGGTAGGCCTACAACTACGCCAATTGAAAATAAAAATGCTCTAATGAAAAGTCTTAATTACGATACATAAATGTCTCAGAGAGTAATTTCAGGTTTAGGTTCTATTTCGAAATTAAAGAATATTCTTGAGGACGAAGATTCTAAGAATATCTTATTTGTTACAGGTAAAAAATCATTTTTAACCTCAGGTGCTGCAGCGGCTACCAAAGCTATATTCAATAATTTTAATGTTATTAGGTTTAACGATTTTGAAATAAATCCGAAACTTGAGGATGCTATCAAAGGAACTGAAATTGCTAGAAAGAAAAATATAGACACAATTGTCTCTATCGGAGGTGGGAGCGTTATTGATATGGCAAAATTAATTTTGGCATTTTTGGATATTGATCAAGATGTTGAAAAGATTATTGATGGGAATATAAAAGCAAAAATTTCTAGTGTAAAACATATTTCTATTCCAACAACTGCTGGTACTGGAAGTGAATCAACACATTTTGCTGTTGTTTACAGTAATAAAAAAAAATACTCTGTTGCAGCTGATTTTTTAATGCCAAAAATAGTAGTTTTGGACGGAATGCTTTTTTTAAGTAATTCTTCTGATCAGAAAGCATTTAATGGTCTAGATGCCTTGGCACAGGCAATTGAAAGTCACTGGGCATGCGGAAGTACAAATGAAAGTAAATCTTTTTCAAGAAAAGCGATACCTATTTTATTTAGAGAATTACCAAAGATTGTTTCAGGGCAGGCAAAAATGGAAAAGTTTCAGAATTTTATGGAAGCGGCTAATTTAGCTGGAAAAGCTATTAATATTTCAAAGACTACATCACCTCATGCATTTTCTTACTCTTTTACAAGTGAATATTCTATTCCTCACGGTCAGGCTGTCTGGTTAACATTGCCAAAGATTTTTGAGGTTCACAAAAATGCATTAGATTGTAATAGTCAAAGTATTTTGAACTATAGGGAATTAAAAATTTCTATTGAAGAAATTATAAATTTACTAGGTATCAATCATATTGATATTTCAGATAGACTCAAAAACTTTGTAAAGGATTTAGGGTTAGAATGTAGTATGGAGAAACTTGGATTAACCACGATTAGCTCTCGGGAAGATATATCTAAAAAAGTAAACTTAGAAAGACTTAAAAATAATCCAGTTGTTTTAACTAAAGAAAATATTTGTGAAATTTTTAATATCTAATAATTAAAATTATAAACAAATTATATATTTTAGAAAAGAAAATTTTGACAATTAACAAAAGCTTTATTTTGGGACTGAACCTTTAGCGCTAAATACAGTCCGCATGGTTTTAAATAGAATAATAAAGTCTAAAAAAATAGAATAATTTGATATATAAAATAAATCATAAGAAAGTTTATTCTTTGAATCCTTGTAAGAAGAACTATAAGGATAATTAACTTGGGCCCAGCCACTAAGACCTGGTTTGATTATGTGTCTAAGGTTATAGTGTGGTATTTTTTTTTCCAATAATTTGTTGAATTCAGGTCTTTCTGGTCTAGGACCAATTAAACTCATTTCACCTTTGAAAACAGAAATAAGCTGAGGTAATTCATCAATTCTAGTTTTTCTTAATATATTTCCTATGAGAGTAATTCTCCTATCATTCTTTTCAGCCCATTGAGGACCATTTACTTCAGCATTCACGACCATTGTCCTTAACTTATATATATTTAATTCTTCTTTAAATAACCCTTCTCTTTGTTGTTTATAGAAAATTGGTCCGTGATCATTTAGCCAAATTAAGATTCCACACAAAAATACTATTGGGCTCGATATGATTATCAGGATAGAACTTACTAAAATATCTCCAACTCTTTTGATTTTAAATTCAAAATCTTTCTTATTAAAAAAATTCTTGGAGTAGAATATTTCTTCAGAGTCTAATAATTCTACAGGTAAACAATTTAACTCGTACTCGAACCAATTATATTTGGTAAAAACCTGAACTCCATTTTTTAAAAAATGTTTTAATAAATTACTTTCATTACTTAATTCATTCTCTTTTGAAATTATAAGTTTATCAGGAATTTCATTTAAGTAGTAATTAGCTTCTATTAATTCAAATTTTACCTCATTTCTATAATTATAATTATTAAGAATAGATTTCATTTGTTCTAGGTCATTTTTTGACCCAAGAATAAAAACTTTTTCAAATTTATAAGGTAAGAATACATTAATTATTTTGTTAATTAATAATTCATTTAACATAGATAGAGCAATAAACAAAGAAAATATAAATGGTAAATTCTTTGAATATAGATAAAGGTCAATATTAATTATTTTAAGAAAGAATAAATTCAAAGATATTATTATACTAATAATAATTAATTCTCTAAATTTAAGGATATAGTTTTTTAATGAGTTTCTTATTTTGATTCTCGAATACCTTCCTCTTAAATAACTAATAAATATCCAAAATATAATGAAAATTATTACTGAGAAATTCTCTATATTTGATAAAGTAGTGATATTTTCTTTATTGATTAAATAAATTAGAATTTTAAATGGTAATATTATTTCTAAAATTAAAATAAGAATTATTCTAGGTATTGATTCATATTTTGAATTAACGTTTTTATACATAAAATAATAATATTATTTTACTTTATCATAATCAAATTATGTTTTAGATCTGTTTTCATCCAACATAAGTTTTAGTCCGCATAATAAAATCCAAGATGTAATACTTAATCTTGCATCGAAATATTGAATATCAAATAGTTGTGTAAAACAAAAAGAAAAAATAGATGTCCACCAAGCTCTTTCAAAAATATTAAATTCATTCTGTTGATTTTTTTTATTAAAAACTAACTTTGCTGAGAGTATTAATAACGTAATGATTGAAGAAAAAAATAATATAACTACTGGATATCCATAACTTATCCCGAGTTCTAATAGAATGTTATGTGGGTGGCCTCTCCATAAATTTTGTTGTAATTCATAAATCACTGGAAATGATCCTGCTCCTATTCCAAAAAAAGGATTAATTTTACTAATTTTTAGAGCACTTAAAAATATTTCAAATCTTGTAACCTTTATATTGCCGATCCCTTCAGGTGCAAATTCTAACCAGATTTTTTGAGGTATTAACTCCCTAAAAAAATTTTGTATTTCTCCTGAGAAAGGTTGGGAAATGGTTATTAATAATATTGAGATTATAAAAACAATGGATGGGAAAAACCATATAAAACTTTTTAGTCCAATGACTAATGGTATTGAAACAACTATAGATAGCCAAGCGTTTCTAGAGTTGGTTAAGATTGTTGCTATACCTATGGCTATTAAAAAGATTAATGATAAATATTTTTTTTCAAAAGGTTTTGATTTTTCTAAAACTAAAGCTATACAAAATGGCCAAATTAAACTTAACCATGCTCCAGCATAATTCTGATTATTGAAAAGACCTGTCAGGCCATGCTTACTTATGGGCCGCTGGTACCAAACTATTAATCCATTTAATGTTTTTAATGGCCCCGTCCAGTCAAAAAAATATTGGCCAAAACCACTAAAAAGTACTGGTACGGTGGATGCAACCAAAATTATTGCTGTTCTTTTTCTTTTTTGCTTAGAATTTAAGTAAGGTTGGAAGCCCCAAAATAACCAAAAAAATGGTAACCAATTTAGTGTGCCAATGAATGAAAGATTTGGATCTATTAGATCTTTGTAAGAATGAGTTAAAAACAAAGAATGTGTAAGGCTACTAAATAAGATCAAAAAACCACATGCGAAAAAAGTTTTATTCCAATTACATTTAAAATAATTTTGGTCACAAATAAAGCAACCTATGCTGGCTGAAAACAAGAGTAGTATTGCACTAAAAAAAAGTGCGCTTGGTAATAAAAAGATACCAGTTGAGAAAGAAAAATAACCTACTTTTTTTAGTAGAGACTTATTCATATAACTACTTTAAAACGCTTCCTGCAGGATTCGAACCTGCGGCCCACTGCTTAGAAGGCAGTTGCTCTATCCAGCTGAGCTAAGGAAGCAAGCATTATCATTTGGTTTTAGTCCAAAACTAAACTGTAACAATAACTTTTCTATTTTATATCAGTACTGTGCACCTAACCAATAAAGTTTAAAAACTTTCTTTATAAAATTTACTTGCTTTTAGAAATTAAATTAAAAAAGTTTTTATGATTAGAAATTTTCCCGATAAAGAGAATAAATCTTTGTGAAATTGTTAAATAGGTATGATAGTGAAAATTAATTTGTATTATAGTTAGATATCAATTAATTTAATTTTGAAATTAAATAATCCTTTTAAAAATATATTCTTATTTAATAAAAAAAATATTCGCAATTCTTTATCACGAATCGAGGAGAGTAGTGTTAGAAGATATTGGCTTTGGTTTTTATTTGAAAGGTTCTTTAAAAAATATAAATATGGTCAAGTAGAAGTTTTTAATAAAAAAATTGTCAAAGGGTGGATTAGAAAAAAAAGAGATGATCAATTTGTTTTTGTCAAAGTTAATGGGAAAATTATTGATAGGATATATCCAGGTAAAAAAATTTTTGGTAGGGGAAAAAAATCATTTGGGTTCTCAAGGGTTTTAGAAGATCTTTGGAAATATATTGGAAAGGATGATGTTGTACAGTTTGAATATGGTGGTAACCTTATACCTATTGGAAACGTAGGATTCAATTATTTTCGTTCTAAAAATTCTAAAAGACAAAGTAAAGTTAAGAAACTTTTTGACAAGATAGAAGAAGGTTTTGTTTTTAATAAATATGGAAGATTAAAATTATCTATTCTTAATAATACTTTTTGGAAAGATTCCATTTTCTCTTTATTTTTTTCTCTAAAAGAGTTATTAAAAAAAGAATTTAATTTAGAATTGTTTCCTATTTATGGAACAATGCTTGGAGCAGCAAGAGAAGGGGATTTTATATCACATGATAATGACTTTGATACTTGTTATATTTCAAAAGAAAAAGAACCAGAAAAAGTTAAAAATGAATTTATTAAAATATGCAATTTTCTTATAGATAAAGGTTTTAAATTACATGTAAAAGATACTCATACTTGGGTATATACAAAACAAAAAAAAAGTTTTTATTATAAATTAGATATCTTTGTATCTTATTTTAATAAAAATAAAAATTACGAAATTACTTATGGTTATCATGGAAAACCTTTAAAAGAATCTCCAAATTTCTTTAATTATATTGATATAAATTTATCGGATAACTTAATATCAGTTCCTGTAAATTATAAAGATATTTTGAGGCAATTATATGGGGATACTTGGCTAGTTCCTGATCCTGGTTTTAGTCATACTGAAAAGACAAGGCAGTGGGACAAAAAATATCATCTTTCTTTAAAACAAGTTTCATCATTATATTGGAAACAATTTTACGAAGATGCAAATATACGTAAAAACTCTCTTTTCTCAATTTTTATAAATAAATACATGCCAAAGAGATCTAACATCATTGAATTGGGATGTGGAAATGGTGAAGACGCCTTTTATTTTTATAAATGTGGACATTTTGTTCATACTTGTGATCAATCTACCAATGTATTAAAAAACAAAGAAATTTTGAATAAAATTAATTTTTCAAATTTTGACGTGGGAGATTCCTCAAAGCTTGACATATTCCTAAACAAATCTCTAGTAAAAAAGATAAATGGTGACTCAATGGTAAATATGATTTATATGAGATTTTTCTTGCATTCAGTCACTAAGGACATAGAAAATCTTATCTTTAGTTGCTTAAAAAAGAACTTACCTAATGGATCTTTAATAGGATTGGAGTTCAGAACAGAAAAAGATAAAGATGCCTTGCATATTTTTAAAAGGCACTATAGAAGATTTATTCCAATGCAAGAGATGATAAATGAACTTGAGAAATATGACTTTTCAGTATTATATTCTAGGGAATCAAAAGGTTTTTCTCCATTTAAAGATGAAGATCCTTTTTTGTGTAGGATAATTGCAAAAAAAATGTAAATATCAACTTAAATAATTTAATCTTCAAAATACAGAATCTTATAGAAAAAATATCTCAATATCCTAAATAAAACTTAGACGCATTAGATTAAGTTTATTTTTTGAAATAGCCCTGAACATTCAACAAGTAAGTTCCTTAATATAAATAGTGAGTTAAATTAAGTTCTTTATCTATTAAAGTTTTTTTATTAATAACTTTTATAATATCAAAATTGCTTTTCTATTTCTAAGACTTTTTGTTGTTGCTATTTCTTATCAATATTTATAAGACTTAATTTTTTAATTGAGATTTGCTAATTTTTTTTCTAGAATAGCAATAGGAACTTTAATTAGATAATTGGCGCGTCTTTCGGTCCAAATTAAAAAAGAAATCTTAAATTTATTCCTTGATGACAAATTAAGTTTTGAGCAATTATCTAAGAAATTTGATTGTACAACTGCAACCATTATCAGGAATCTAAAAAAAGACCTAGGTGTTGAAAAGTATCAAGAAATTATTGGTTCGCGACTTGCTAAAAAGAATTCAACAGACTCTAATAAAGATATTAAATTCGAGCAAAATAAAACCCTATCTATAAATTCTGAAGATCAAGAATTCAATTTTGTTGAATTAACTCCTATAGATTATGAAATAGAGAACTTTTCAAGAAAGGAACTATCATCTATACCAATCCAAGAAATTGAATTTCCTAATGTTGTTTATATGATCGTTAGTAAAAATATTGAATTAGAAATAAAATTGTTAAAAGATTTTCCTTACTGGGAATTTCTCCCAGAAGAAGACTTAAAAAGAAAAGTAATAGAAATACATTTTGATTCAAAATCAGCTAAACGAGCTTGTAGTAAAGAACAAAAGGTTATTAAAGTACCTAATACAGAGGTATTCAGAATTGTCTCTCCTATCCTTATCTCAAGGGGTATATCAAGAATTGTAAGTGCAGAGAAATTGATAGCTCTTTAATTGATTAATTCTTCCTATTTATATTAATTGTTAAAAAAGTACCTATTAAAGATCCGCAAATAAAATTTGTACCAATAATAAAACTTATTGGTAATTTAATTGTCTCATTTATTAAAAAGTTAATCTTACTTTTATTAGAACTATTTTGGATGCCAATCATCAACAAAAAGAATAAACAAGAATTGAAAGTTATTGCAAAAAATATTTTTTTCAATGTAAGGGACATTTATTTTCTTTTTAATAATCATTAATTTAAATTATAAATTATGCTTTTTTTTATGCCATTTTTTTTAGCCAAATACTTTGAAGCAGCTGATAGACTTAATCCTGCCTTAATTAACTCTTTCAGATCCCTTTTTAAATCAGCCTTGTTAAGTTCTTGATTTTTCTCTTTTTTTCTACCTTTAATAATTAAAGTTATTTCACCTTTTACCTCTTTGTCTTTAAAGTACATTATTGCATTATTAATATTGTTCCCCACATGTTCTTCAAATTTTTTGGTTAACTCTCTAGCTACCATAATCTCTCTTTCTCCACCGCAAAACTCCAGTAAATCCAATAATAATTTTTTGAGTCGATGGGGAGATTCGTAAACTATAGTAGTTTTTTCATTTTTACTGATTTCAAAAAGAATTTTCTCTCTATCAATATTTTTTTTGGGAAGAAAGCCTTCAAATATAAATTTAGAAGATGGCATTCCACTAGATACTAGTGCGGTAATTGCAGCGCATGCTCCTGGTATGCAAATAACGTCTATTCCTTCTAATTTGACTTCGCTAACTAAATTTTCTCCCGGATCGCAAATCCCTGGCATTCCTGCATCACTCACAAGAGCAATCGATTTTCCTGTTTTTAACTCTCCAATTAACTTTGAAATTTTATTTAAACAATTTTCTTTATTGAAACTTATTAAATTATTTGAAATATTAAATTTGTTCATTATTTTTTTTGTTTGTCTTGTATCTTCACAAGCAATTAAAGAAACATTCGCAAGAATATTAATTGCTCTAGAGGAGATATCATCTAAGTTGCCAATTGGTGTTCCAACCAAATATAAAATTCCCTTTTCTGGTTCTTCTTTTCTATGAGATAATGAGAAATTATTTTGCATTGAATGATTAAATTACCTAATGGTGTGAATGTTAATAATCTTATCGATGATCTGAAAATTTTCAGCTGGGAAGCTTCAGATATTTTGTTAACTTATTCCGATATTATTAAAAATTCAGAAAAAAAATTAAAAATTCTTAAAAATAAAAATATTAACGACCCAGTAACTTTTGCTGATTTGGAAGTTAACGAGTTAATTATTAAGAGAATAAATCAAAAATATCCTAATGTTAATTGGGCAATTTTGAGCGAAGAAAACTTCAAAATCAAAGCAAATCATAGCTATCGAAATACCGATTGGCTTTGGATTCTAGATCCTTTAGATGGGACAAAAGATTTTATCCAAGGGACTGGACATTTTGCAATGCATTTAGCACTTAATTATAAAAGAAAGCCATATATTGGATTCGTTCTTATCCCCGAAAAAGATGAATTATGGATCTCTCATGGAGACAAGCTTTGGCTTGAGAAAAGATATGAAGGTATTCAAAAACAAAATTTGTCTAAAACAAATATTCTACAAAAGATGACAGTAGTGACTAGTAAAAATCACAGGAATAAGAAATTGAAGAATTTGATTGATAAGATTAATTTTAAGAAAACTATTGTAATGGGAAGTATTGGATGCAAAGTTGCATCAATTGTTAGAGGAGAAAGTGATATCTACATAGCATTAAGTTTGCCAGGTAAAAGTGCTCCCAAAGACTGGGATTTTGCTGCGCCAGAAGCAATTCTAAGAGCTGCTGGCGGTGCAATAACTAATATTGATAACGAAGATTTGGTTTATGGAACAACTGCTTTAGAACATCCTGGAATAATAATTGCGTCAAATAGCAATGATAACCATAATAAAATTTGCTCTCAAATAAAAGAAATTATTCAAAAATATGCTATCTACCCTTAGTTTCCTAATTTAATGGTGCTACAGGTGTAGGTGTAGGCTGAGGATAAGACATCCCTCCATTTTGTGAAACTCCCCTCAAAGTTAAATTTATTCTGCCTCGACTGTCAATTTCACGAACCCTTACAGTTATTTCATCCCCTTGTCTTACTACATCCTCAACTCTATCTACTCTCGCTTCAGAAAGCTGAGATATATGAACCATTCCTTCTTTTCCTGGGAGAATTTCAACAAAAGCACCAATTGGAATTATTCGAGTAACTACTCCAGAGAAGATCTCTCCTTCGTGGACTTTTCTTGTGAGTCCCTCAATAATTTTTTGAGCATCTTCAGCGGCAGCTCCATCATGGGATGCAATCGTTACGATACCTCCATCTTCAATATCAATTTTTGTATTTGTTCTTTCTGTAATACCTTTAATAGTTCTACCACCGGGTCCAATAACAGTTCCAATAAGCTCTGGATCAATTTTAAAGCTTAAAAGTCGTGGCGCATGTGGTGAAAGAGATTCTTGTGGTTTATCTATTGCTGCTTGCATTTTTTCTAAAATGTGTAATCTCGCAGGACGAGCTTTTTTAATAGCATCAGAAATAATAGAAACTGGTAAACCTGTAATTTTCATATCCATTTGTAATGCTGTTATTCCTTTTTCAGTACCCGCTACCTTAAAGTCCATATCACCAAGAAAATCTTCAATACCCTGAATATCTGTAAGGATACGAACCTCCTTCCCCTCTTTAATTAGACCCATTGCAGTACCACTTACAGGAGACTTTAAAGGAACTCCAGCATCTAATAATGAGAGTGTACTTCCGCATACAGATCCCATTGAAGTAGATCCATTAGAACTTAAGACCTCACTAACAACTCGTAAAACATAAGGGAATGTTTCTTTGCCAGGTAGTACAGGTATTAACGCCCTTTCTGCCAATGCCCCATGACCAACCTCTCTTCTTCCGGGAGTTCTCATCGGTCTAGTTTCTCCAACAGAATAGGGAGGAAAGTTATAGTGATGCAAATATGTTTTTTCTGTGCTCGGATTGAGGTCATCCATTTCTTGAGCATCGCTGGGAGTGCCTAAGGTAGTTGTGGATAAAACTTGGGTCAAACCTCTTTGAAATAATGCTGAACCATGAACTCTTTTAGGAAGTATTCCTGCGGATGCTGAAATTTTTCTTACTTCATCTAATTCACGGCCATCAACTCTTTTGCCATCATTAATAATTTGAGACCTCATTAATTTCTTTGTAAGTTTTTTAAAGTCGGAACTTAACAATTTATCATTCTCTGTCAAAAGAACTTTTAGTTGGTTATCGTCTTTCAAAGATTCAATTTTGTTTTGTATTTCAATTTTGATCTTATCTAGCTCAAGATCTCTTTCATCTTTAGATTGATCGAATTTCTTTAACGCCAGTTCAATAGCTTTAGTACAATTCTTTTCTAAATAAGAAGGTAATGTTTTATCTTCTTCAGGATCCGTTGGCTTATTTTGTTTTATTCCTAAATCCTTTAGTAAATCTTCTTGAGATTTTATAAGTTCAGTAACCGCTTCATATCCAAAATCTATCGCCTCGATAGTATCTTGTTCAGATAATTGATTAGCTCCTGCTTCGATCATCACAATTCCATCAGGAGATCCTGCTACAACTATATCTAGATCACCTTTTTCTATTTCTCTATAGCTTGGGTTTAGGATGAAATCGTCTCCTATAAGTCCAACTCTAACAGCGGCCATAGGCCCATAAAAAGGTATTTCTCCAAGCAAGGTTGCTATTGAGGCTCCTGTAACGGCAAGAACGTCAGCAGGGACTCTTTCATCGAGAGAAAGGCAAGAAGCGACTATCTGAATCTCATCCCTCATCCAAGAAGGGAAAAGAGGTCTCATTGGCCTGTCGATTAATCTTGAGATTAAGGTAGCTCTTTCTGGAGGGCGGCCCTCTCTTCTCATGAATCCGCCTGGAATTCTGCCTGCTGCATAAAGTTTTTCCTCATAATCACAGATTAGAGGAAGAAAATCTGAAACTTCTTTTTTGGTTGTTTTTGTAGCTGTAACTAATAATGAAGTGTCTCCACATTCAATCATTACTGATCCACTCGCTTGAGGAGCATATAGTCCTGTAGTTAGTCGTATCTCTCGTCCGTCAAACGTGATCGACTTATTTTGTCCTTCCACTTTTTAAATTATAAATCTATACATAATTTATTCTTACACTTTATAGGGACATATTGAGTAAAATATTCAAATAAGCTGTAAATAATTTAAAAAATATAGAATAAAATTTATTTTTTCTTAATAAATCGTTTTTTTTTAATTATTTTATAAAGAAAAATTGGTACTACCAACTGGACTTTACAACTCCAGGTAGTTCACCATTGTGTGCTCTTTGCCTTAATTGATTTCTGCATAAACCAAAATCTCTATAGACTCCTCTTGGTTTGCCTGTAGCCCAACATCTATTCCTTACTCTGTTTGGAGCTGAGTTTCTTGGCAGGCCTTGGATTTTTCTATGGATTTCTAATCTTTCCATAGGGTCTTTAGCAGCATTAAATTCGTCTAATAATGATTTTCTTTTTGCAGCATATTTTTTTACAAGTTTTTTGCGTTTAACCTCTCTCGCAATCATGGACTTTTTCGCCATCTAAAAATTTTTATATAAACTAGAGCTATTCTATCAGCTTGACTAGCAAATCTCGAAATAAAGTTATTGGTTTAGTAATCTTTGCACTATTAATAATTGACTTGTATCTCTAATGATAAGAAGGACACTCAAACCAACTAAAAGAAAAAAACTTGATTGAGTTACAGCCATTTGCACTTTTACTGGAACAGGTTCCCCCCTTAATCCTTCTATTAATGTGAAAACAAGTTGACCTCCATCTAGTAGCGGCAATGGCAATGAATTAAGAACTGCTAAATTAATAGAAATTAAAGCGGCAAATAATAATATTCCTGTACCACCTTGTTCTGAAAGTTGAGCTCCAATTTCAACAATTTTGACTGGTCCACTTAATTGTTGTGCTGTTGAGGAGAAATTCGTTATTAATCCTTTATATCCTTGAATTGTTTTTATTAAAAGTGATGAAAACTGATTATTAGTGTATTTAAAAAGTTCAAAAATGTTTTTTGTTTTTTTTGTTTCTTTTCTTATGTTAGGTTGTAATTGAGCGCCTATGGTACCTTTACCATCAACCTTTTTGGGTGTCAAAGTTAATTCTTTAAAAAAACCGTTCCTCAAGATTTCTATTGAAATAGGCTTTTCTGATGAGTTTTGAATCTTTTTTACTAATGTAGAAACAGCTTGATCTCCAACTTCTAGAGTATTGGTTTCAATTTTTAAAATTATATCTCCTGCTTCTAAGCCAGCAAGAGCAGCAGCCTTTTCAGGCTGAGTAGCTAAAACTAAAATACCCGGTTCGGGATCGAAGGGAATCCCAATAGTAGTTACATTTAAAATTAAGATAGTGTATGCAAGGATTAAGTTAGCTAATACTCCAGCAGAGATCACAATAACTCTTTGATGTATTGGTCTATTTTTTAAAAGATTTGGATCTTTAGGGTCAATATTATTAATTTCTTCATCAGGGAAGGAAACAAAGCCCCCTAAAGGAAAGGCTCTAAGTGAATAAGTTATATCTTTATATTTTTTCTGAATTATTGAAGGCCCAAAACCGATTGAAAATCCATCTACGTAGATACCTTGTAAAATTGCAGCAAGAAAATGCCCCATCTCATGAAAAAAAATGAGAAATCCTAAAACTGTTATTGAAGTTAAAACATTCATTTTTTTATATTACGAAAGTTTTAAGGAATTCGATCCAAAATATGGAGCTAGAGCATCTGGAATCTTAACGCTCCCATCTGATTGTTGACCATTCTCAAGGATTGCGGCCATTGTCCTCCCAATAGCGAGACCACTGCCATTTAACGTGTGTAAATATGTATTTTTTTTATTAATTTTTGTTCTCACTGATGATCTACGTGCTTGAAAGTCAAGACAATTGCTGCAACTTGAAATCTCTCTGTAACATTGACTACTTGGCAGCCAGACTTCAAGATCAAAAGTTCTACTAGAAGAAAAGCCTAAGTCTCCAGTACAAATATCTACTAATCTATAGGGTAAATTGAGCTTTTTTAAGATGCTTTCTGCATCAGAGGTAATCTTTTGATGAGCTTCTGAAGATTTACTTGGATCACAAAACCAATATAATTCAACCTTATTAAATTGATGAAGTCTTATTAAACCCTTGGTATCTCTTCCATAACTTCCAGCTTCTCTTCTAAAACATGGGCTATACGCAACATATTTAATAGGTAACTGCTTAAAGTCAATAATTTCATTTCTATGAAAAGCTGTTATTGGAACTTCAGCTGTTGGAGAAAGCCATAGATCGTCATTAGAACATTTAAAACTTTCATTTGAAAATTTGGGTAATTGACCAGATCCAGTAAGACTTTCTGAATTTACTAAAGCTGGAGGCATTAACTCTAAATATCCATTTTTAGTATGCATGTCGAGCATGAAATTTATTAATGCTCTCTCTAATCTTGCACCATTACCAATAAGTGTAATAAACCGACTTTTTGATATTTTTGTTGATTTTATAGATTCAAAAAGATTTAGATTTTCGCCTATTTCCCAATGAGATTTAAGATTTTGTTTTTTTAAAGGTGTTCCCCAAGTTTTTACTTGGACATTATTATTTTCATCTTTTCCAATAGGGGCATCTTTGCTTAGGAAATTTGGTAAATTAGAAATCTCGCTATTTATTTGTTTATCTAAAGTTCTTTGTTGCTCTTCTAAATCAGAAATTTTAGTTCTGTATTCGTTCCCCTTTCTCTTTAAATTATAAAGTTCTGGAGAATTATTGTTTGGAGATTTGCTAATTTCTTGACCAATTAATTTACTTAATTTTTTACTCTCAAATTGAAGACTTGATACTTGTATATCAATTTCCTTTTTTTTAACAGTTAATTCGTGTATGTGAGATATGTTATGGACCTTTCCTCTTAAAGATAAATTCTCTTCAACAGATGTTGGATTTTCTCTTATTAATTTTTGATCTAACACTCTTTTTTTTTTATACCTTAATTAAGATAGTTAATCTAAATTCATTATTAGGATTTTTTGGTGAAAAATTAACTAAATCAATGATTCCTGACTTATTTAACATTTTTAATAGATTAAAATTTTATTAAGATGCAGAACGAGCTCTTCCAGTAGATGACCATTCTTTTAGTAAATCAATTTGCTCCTTAGCTGTCCTAGATAAGGGTACTAATTCAGAAACTGCTTTAATTAGATCTTTTTCCATAAGTTCTCTATTCTCAGAGAATGAAATGTGCATCCCCTCTATTACTGCTTGTTCAAGTTCTGCACCTGAGAATCCATCCGTCCTATCAATAATAGTAGAGAGAGGGAAACTGTAACTTGGTCTTCTTTTTTTTAAGTGCAAATCAAGAATGCTTAATCTTTCTTCTGAATTTGGCAAATCAAGAAAAAATATTTCATCAAACCTACCTTTCCTAAGCAATTCCGCCGGTAACTTATCTATAGCATTAGCGGTAGCAATTACAAATACAGCAGATTCTTTTTCAGCCATCCAAGTTAGTAAACTTGCTAAAACCCTTTGACTTGTGCCTCCATCACTCCTAGCATCGCCACCAAAGCCTTTATCAATTTCATCGATCCAGAGGATACAAGGTGACATTGCCTCAGCTCTTAATATTGTTTCTCTCGTTCTTGCCTCGCTTGAACCTACAAGGCTAGAAAATAGTCTTCCCACATCTAATCTAAGAAGTGGCATCGACCAACTTTTAGAAATTGATTTTGCAGTAAGTGATTTCCCTGTTCCCTGCGCTCCAACAAGTAATACTCCTTTTGGAATAGGCAGTCCATATTCTCTAGCTTCTTTAGAAAAGGCCCTATATCTTTGATTTAGCCAAACTTTTAAAACATTTAAACCACCAATATCATCTTGACTTGATTTGGCTTCGAAAAATTCTAGAATTTCACTCCTAGCGATAACTTGTTTTTTCTCTTCAAGAATATCTTTGATATCTTCTTTACTTATTTTCCCTCTTTGAGCTAGGGCCTTTGCAGTGACTTGCTTTACCTTTATTTCAGTTAGTCCACTTGAAGCTATAGAAAGTTCGTTTAAGTCTCCTTCCTCAAGATTTGAATTAGTATTAATAGCAATTTTTTTTATTAAATTTTTCAATTCTTTTTGATTAGGTAAAGGTAAGTTTAAAATAGTCATTAATTCATCAAGCTCTTCTGATGATGGGAATAGATGAGAACTAATAATTAAATTATGGTTAGTTTCCTTAAGCATCGAAGATAATTCTTTAATAGTTCTATTAATGGATGGATCATCATAAAACTTATGAAAATCTTTAACCATTAAAATTGTTGACTCTTCAGAACTTTGTTCCTTAAGCCAATTAAGAACTCCCAAAGGATTGTTAGAATATTTCCGCTCCTCATTTATTAATCCTTTAATACCGCTAACGCAATCCCAGCAAACGAATCTTTTTATGTTTAATCTTTCACAAGAGATATTAACTAATTTTTCTAATCTTTCCTCTTCTTTAGTCCTAATCCAAATTAATGAAGTTCTTGATTTTATTAGTAATTCTAAATTTCTACACCAAGAATTCATTATTTAAGATTAAGACTATTTTTTACTATTAGGTTCAAATGGTAATCTTTTATCTGAAACAGTTGAAGCAGAAGTTGTAATTACTTCATTTTTGGCCAATAATTGTTGATCCAATATTTTCTGTAGATTTTCAGGTAGAGCTTCTTTATTTAAAAGAAACGTTTGAAATGCTTGGAATATATTGGCAACAACCATATAAAGTAAAACTCCTGCTGGAAGTGGGAAAAACAGAAACATGCCAGTAATCATGACTGGTGTAATTTTGTTAGCTGTTGATTGTTGTGGATTTGCAGGCATTCCCTGACTAGACAATAATTGAGAGAGAAGTAGGGTTAATCCAAAAGCACCAACTAGTGCAGCAATATCCCAATTAATAGCACCATCAACGTAAAAACCAACTTGACCAAGAGCTTTAATAAAAAGAAAACCACTTTTAGCCGCTAAACCAGGGATTTTTGCTTCAATTGTTGCATCGCCTGGCTTAATTGCAGTTACAGTACCGTCTTGAGAAACTTTTAAGTTATCGGATCCTTTGGAAACTGTCCAAGTAGGAAGAAATTTTGATCCGTTTTCATAATTTGATAAAACATCTGAGTAGCTATTCCCATTAGTTGTTTGCAAATTTATCTTAATTGACTCTTCTGTTCCTAATTTTGTTCCATTAGGAATGGAAGCTATTACAGGGAAATGTGATTTTTCTGTAATAAATATAGAGTGTCTTGGCGACTTATAAGGTTTTGGATCAATAGCTGCAATTTGATCCTGTGGTACTACTTTAAGATTTATATTGTAAGGAACATCAGCAAATGGTGAGCCTCTTAAAGTTGCAAACAAAGCAAACAATACAGGCATTTGTACAATTAGTGGAAGACAACCTGCTAGGGGACTTCCAAACTCATTCATTAGTTTACCTAATTCTTCTTGCTGTTTCTTTGGATCACCTGAAAACTTAGATTTTATTTCTGCTTGTCTTTTTTGCATAACTGGTTGGGCAATTTTCATCCTCCTTGCACTTCTTATGGAGCCTGCACTCAAAGGGAAAAGTGCAATCCTAATAACAACAGTTAATGCAACAATCGCTAACCCATAACTAGGGACTAAACCGTAGAAGAAATCTAGAATAGGGATTAGTAGTTTTTCAGAAATGAACCCTATCACGATATTAAAAAGAGAGTAATTTTAGCAGACATTTTATTTTACAGGAAAAAAAGGTTTTTGTAATTATTTTAATTAGGATTTAGTAGCAAACCCTTCTACTTCGTTGAGATTTGGAATTTGTGATCTTTTATTTATATTTTCTTCGATAAATTTTTGCTTTTCTCTGAATAAAGGTAATGATTTCATTTCAACTTTTGATCCGTCATTAAGAATAAGAACCATATCGCCATATGACCCGAAACCCCTGGGAATAGATCTAATTTCTTCAATATTACTTAATGATACTTGTGTTTTGTTTTTACCAAACCATCCACCATCTATAGTAATTCTCTTATTTGTGATCCTATATCTCAACCACAAGGCTCTAACTATTGCAGCAAATGTAAATGGCAAACCAAGGATGGTTATTCCTGAGAAAAGATTTATAATTAAATCACTTTTTGCGGGACCTCCTTCGAAAAAGGTTTCTTCATTCATGTTAATCATTTGATAAGTCGAGATTTTATCATTAAGTTTTGAAATTCCTCCAAAAGTTTATTTTTATCATTGCAGAAATCTCCAAACCTAAGGTTAACAAGTAACCAACATGGTTTGTGGGTATTAATTTTTTGAATATTTGTTAATAACCATTCTTGAAGAAGTCTTCTTTTTTTGTTTCTATCTACAGCTTTTTTTGAGACTTTTTTGCTAATTGCAATTGCAACCCTAAAATTGTTTGAGATATTTGTGAGATTGTGTGATAAGAGGATTTTTGGGTTTGATCTTGCCACTTTAAAAGTCATTAATTTACCATGATATTTTGTAGAATTTTTGTGAATATAATCAAAAGCCCTATGACCTTTTAAACGCATATCTTTAGGTAAGGCCATTTTGAATATTATTTAGACAGCTATTCTTTCTCTACCTTTTTGTCGTCTACTTTTAATAACTCTTCTACCCGTATGAGAACGCATTCTTACTCTGAAGCCAGAAACACGTTTTCTTTTCCTTGAAGTACCGCCAAAAGTTCTTTTAGTCATTTTTTTTAATATCCATAATTAATTTATCATTTAATCGATCACTATAGTCCAGCTTCCTAAATAATTTGACAATGATTTCCCTGTAGGTTGTCCGTACGAATGGAATTGATAAAGACCAGTTTTATTTGGATTATTGGTTTTTAAGACAACTGCATAACTTTCTTTATCAGAGGGTATAGGGGTATAGGGATAAATATCTATTGAACGTAAAGAGGATTCATCGGTATTAATTTCAATATCAGCTGGAATATCTTGTAGACATTTTGTACGGTTTTCAAAACCGCCTATTCTTACCCTGCAAAGACTTATTTTTTCTGTATTCAATTTTGATTTAAAGGGTTTAGGGATGGCAACATTTATTTTTAGGAGATCAGCTTTTCTATCAGATGGCCTTAAGAAAAAATAAATTTTATTTTTAAATCTTCTTTTATTCTCTTTTTGAAACCACTTTAATCTTCTGTGCCCAGAGTCCTGATCCCATTGAAATTCTAAACCAGCTTTAACATCTTGAATTTTATTAAAGAATGGAGTTGAAAATAAAATTGTGGGAATGATAAAAAATCTGAGAATTTTAAAATTTAAAGCAAGTTTCTTTGTTTTCACCATTGATTTAGTAAATTTTTAAAGGATATTTTAGGTTTATCCAAAATAAAATGAAAAGTTAATATTCCAAGATTAACATCTATCTGGTCTTAATTTCGCGGCGCCTCTTAAATAAGGATGCTTTACTAGAAAATTAGGCGGTAATAAAACCTGTGCCATTATTCTTATACAAAATTTTATATCGTTAGAGACATACATTTGTTGACAGTCTAAAAATGCTACTGAATCAAGTTTATTTAATTTCCTTGCAATTGAAGCAGGGAAACATGCATTCAAATCCTTTGTTGAGGTGAATGTAATAGCTAGTAGGTTCGTCTTGATAAGATTGTTGCGTGACATTAATTCGTTTATTAATTCCACTACTGCATCTTCTATTTCCTCAACAGAATTACCAGTTGCTGTTGTAGCTCCTCTAACAAATGCAATCTTATAATCGTCTTTCATTTTTTCATACATATTAATTTATGAATTTAAGGCCTATATAACCAAAGTATTTTATTAGAAGTTTCAATCTCAAAAAAAAGATTATTTACAAATTTTTCTATAATTTTACTTCCAGGAATTAGTCCAAGTATTTTCTTTTTTTTCTTTCCAAATGTTAAAGGCTGAATTTTAGGATCAATGTTAACCATTTTTGCAGCAAGCTCCCTTGCTACAAATTCATCTCCAATTTCATCTATTAGACCTAATTCCTTTGCTTGCGTCCCAGTAAAAATTCTTCCATCGGCAAATTTTTTTACTTCTTCAACTGGTAAATTTCTTCCTTCAGCAACAGCTTCAGTAAATTGTTTGTAGCTTTCATCAATTAGGCTTTGAAGCAGTTCTCTTCCTTCCTCACTTAAAGGTTTGTCAGGAGAAAGTATATCTTTAAATACACCGCTTTTAACAGTTTCAAATTTTATGCCAATTTTATCTAATAATTCAGATAAATTATTTCCTCTTATAATCACACCAATAGATCCTGTAATAGTGCCTGGATTTGCAACTATTTTGTCAGATGCAACACCAATATAAACTCCTCCAGATGCTGAAATGTTCCCAAAACTTGCGATGACTTTACATCCTTTATCTTTAAGTCTGTTAATGGCAGAATATATTTCTTGGCTATCCCCAACAGTTCCCCCAGGCGAGTCAATTCTCACGATTAACGCAGGAAATTCTCTATCCTCAATTTGTTTAAGAGCTTTAAGGACGGAAACTCTTGTTGTACTTGTAATAGGCTCATCAATTACAATACGAGCCATTCTTTTTTTTGACTTTCGTCTAAAAGGCCAAATCATTCTTTTAAGGTAAATACATAAAACTACTTTAAAAAGATTATCAGCAGACCTAATGAATTCAATCCTAAATTGGTTTTTAATGATACTCCCTTTTGCACTATGGGGCACTTCAATGGCGGCAATGACCCCTTTAGTATCTAGTGCTGGGCCAGAGTTTGTGGCTACTTTAAGATTACTTCCTGCAGGAATTCTTGTTCTAATTACAACATATTTGTTAAAAAGAGATTTGAAAATTTATAGGTGCGATTTGAAGTGGTTTTTTGTTTTTACGATTATAGATGCTACTTTTTTTCAGTTGTTTTTAACTTATGGTATAGAACAAACTGGAGCAGGTCTGGGATCTGTATTGATAGATTCTCAACCTCTTTTGGTCGCGATTTTAGCAAGGGCAATTTTTGGAAATTTAATTAATCCCGTAGGATGGTTAGGCTTGCTTTTTGGCTTGGGGGGAATAATATTTTTAGGAGTTCCTCAAGAATTTCTAGAAAATTGGTGGTTAATGTCTGATATGGACATGAATAATATAGCTTTTAATTTTGGAGAACTTTGGATGCTTGCAGCTTCTCTAGCAATGGCATTAGGAACAATTTTAATTAGATTCACTTGTACAAAAAGTGATCCAGTTGCAGTTACAGGATGGCATATGGTTTTGGGTAGTGTCCCCTTAATTTTTAAGCATTGCTTAAAAACAAATTTTCAAATAATTCCAGATTGGTCAATATTTGATTGGGGACTCATGTCATTTGCAAGTGTTTTCGGAGGGGCAATAGCTTATGGATTGTTTTTCTACTATGCTAATAACAAAGAAATAACTGGATTTAGTACTCTCGCTTTTTTAACCCCTGTATTTGCTCTTATCAGCGGAGGTGTTTGGTTAGATGAAAGACTTACTATCGTTCAATGGATAGGAGTAGTTTTTGTTCTTATCTCGGTATTTTTTGTTAGCCAGAGAAGAATTTTATGGGAAATTAAATTTACTGACACTACGATTTAATGTCACTACTATATTAAATAGTTTATTGGTGTAGAGATCTAATAATGAGAATAGTTTTGATTAGTACTCCAATAGGTTTCATAGGAAGCGGAAAAGGTGGAGGCGTTGAATTAACTTTAAATTCTCTAGTATCTGGATTGCTTTCTCTAGGGCATTCGGTGGAGGTGATAGCTCCTAAAAATTCTAAATTAAATGCAATTAATAAAAAAGCAAAATTACATTTCGTAGAAGGTGAAGATCAAATTAGTTGGCAGCACCAAAATTATAATTCTCCTGTAAGTATCCCAGACAATTCACTTTTAGCAGGAATGCTAGAAAAAGGATTAGAAATCTCAAAAAAAGCAGATGTATTGTTGAACATGGCTTATGATTGGCTACCTATTTGGATGACTCTAAATGTAGAGATGCCAATTGCACATCTTATTAGCATGGGTTCTGAAAGTGCAGTAATAAGTAATTTAATCTCAAAAGTATATTATAAACGCCCACTTAATTTTGCTTTTCATTCAAAAATACAAGCTAATGATTATCCATTCATAAAAAATCCAACAATTATTGGGAATGGTTTTAAATTGGATAACTATACTTTTCAAGATTCATTAAAGGGACCATTGGCCTGGGTTGGGAGAGTAGCACCGGAAAAGGGTTTAGAGGATGCTGTTTATGTTGCAAATCAACTTGGCGAAAAACTAAAAGTTTGGGGATTTACAGAAGATGAGACCTATGCCTCAAAAATAGAACAATCTTTTCCTAGAGGTACTATAGATTGGATGGGTTTTGTATCAACGAATGAATTACAGAAAGAACTAGGTAAATGTAGGGTGCTGCTTAATACTCCGAAATGGAATGAGGCATATGGGAATGTAGTTGTTGAAGCTTTAGCCTGTGGGGTGCCAGTAATAGCTTATAAAAGGGGAGGGCCGAGTGAAATTATTAATCATGGACAAACAGGGTATCTTGCAGATCCTGATAATAAAGAAAGCCTGCTTGCCTATGTTGAAATTATTGAAAAAATACAGCGCAAGAACTGTAGAGAATGGGTAGAAAAAAATGCCTCCACAGACGTATTTGCTAACAAGGTTGTGAACTGGCTTAATAAGGTAATGCATGAATATAAAAAGAAAAAATAATATTAAATGCTTCTTCTTAACTCAAAAAAAAGGCTCATTAACTTATTGATAGTTTTAGTTTTTGGGATCATTCTATTTATCTTAGGTTTGGGCTCTACAGGACTGGTAGATGAAACCCCCCCTTTGTTTGCAGCGGCTGCACGGGCGATGAGTGAATCAGGTGATTGGTTAACTCCAAAAGTAAATGGAATGCTCCGTTTTGATAAGCCTCCACTAATCTATTGGCTGATGGGTTTTTTTTATTCATTACCACGAAACGAGATTTGGGATGGTTTCGGGACACTCTCAGCAAGACTCCCTTCAGCTTTGGGATCATTATTTTTAATGTTGATGATTGGAGATACGTTGTTTTGTTGGCCCCAAAAGGGAGATAGACAATTCTTTACTCCTCTTGTTGCATCATTAGCTTTTGCTCTTTCACCATTAATAATTGTCTGGAGTAGAACTGCCGTGAGTGATGCACTTTTAACTGGAACTTTAGGGATTAGCCTGCTTTTGTTTTGGAGAAGAATAGCAAGTGAAAATAATGATCAATGTATTTCAGCGTGGGTATTTTTAGGGTTCGCAATTTTAACAAAAGGACCTGTTGCATTTGTTTTGGCAACTTTGACTATTACATCTTTTTTGTTTATTCAGAAGGATTGGAAAAAGTTGCTCTGCAAGATAAACCCTAAGAAAGGAATTTTAATAGCAATATTAATAAGTGTTCCATGGTACATCTTAGAACTTATAAAAGAGGGAAAGCCTTTTTGGGATAATTTCTTTGGTTATCATAATTTCCAAAGATATACCTCAGTTGTAAATAATCATGCAGAACCATTCTGGTTTTTTCTTTACATAATGATTTTGGCTTCATTACCTTTCACTCCCTTTTTGTTTCATGGGATATTTGAAGCCTTCAAGGATTTATTGAAAAGTTCAAAAGAAAGTTGTAATTTATCTGAAACTCTTTATACATTTTCTCTATGTTGGTTAACATCTGTTTTGATCTTTTTTAGTATTTCTTCTACGAAACTACCAAGCTATTGGTTGCCAGCAATT
Organism: uncultured Prochlorococcus sp.; assembly: GCA_902571335.1. Lineage (GTDB taxonomy): Bacteria > Cyanobacteriota > Cyanobacteriia > PCC-6307 > Cyanobiaceae > Prochlorococcus_A. Next base: position 31,094 of record CACGBT010000012.1, read on the forward strand.
CCAGCAGCTGCGATCTTAATTACCAATAGCTTTAAAAGCTTAAAAAATTCAAATAAAAGTTATTCATATTTTTGGATTTTTAATATTTTAATTTTGTTTGGAATTTCATTAGCATTCTTTTTCTCAAATATTTGGTTAAGTACAATCAATGATCCTGAAATGCCTAATCTTGCTTCAGAACTAAAAAGTTCTGGGATAATTTTTAAAGCCAAATTGTTCTTTTCTTCATTATCAGTTCTAGCAATAATTTTATTTTCTTTTAAAACCAAAAATATTATTTTCTATCTTCAGATTTCACTATTAATTGGACAATCCTTTTTGATGACTCCTGTTAGAAAATTAGCAGATAATTCTAGGCAATTACCTTTGAGGAATATCTCAAAATTAATATTGGATGTTCGTGAGGGGAAAGAAACTTTAGCGATGATAGGGATAAGAAAACCGTCTTTACATTATTATTCAAGACAAATAGTTTTTTATGAGCCAAATACTAAAGAAGGATTAATTAATCTTTCAGATAGGCTAAATTCTGATAGGAGAGAAAATTATGAGGACCAACCTAATTATGAATTCAAATCTTTATTGTTAGTTATTGATGAATACTCTTCGCGCGAAAAGCACTGGTCAAATATTAATCATCAAGTATTAGGCAAATATGGGATTTATAATTTATGGCGAATTCAGAAAAGTGATCTAAATAGATATTCGGAAATATTAGTGAATAGTGGTTATAAATCTGACTGGAAAAATAGAAGAGTTGAAAAATTTTAGCAAAGTCTCTTTTTAATAAGAGCCTTTTTTAAATCATCAATGCTGCACTTACTTGGTATTTCAATTTCATTCAAGTCTTCAAGTAATTCGAGATCGATGACAGAATCTTCAGCTAAAAAACTAAAAACTTCATTAATACTTATTCCCATATCTTGAGCCATCTCTGAGATTAGCCTTAAAGTATCCCTCCTCACAGAAATTCTGAGATCTAAGGGTATATATTCATTTTCAGGGTTCGCTGACTTCATAACTTAAATCTTAAGACATTATGTAGTTATCAGGACATTATCTTTACAATATTAATTCGTTATGCACAAAACTTTCTAAGTCTTTAGCTAAATGTATTCATAAGAATTTTTAAGAGAGGAATTGTAACTATTGAAATTAAAGTTGTTGTAAAAAGAATTTTTGAAGCGATTTTTTGTTTCACGGCATAAGCCTCTGCCATTAAAATTGTGGATATTGCTGTTGGAGTTCCTGCCTGAAGTATTACTGCTGATGATTGATAGAAGTCAAAATTTAAAAACTTGCTTATTAAAAAAACAACAAAAGGAAGAATAAATAATTTTAATAAAATTGAGAATTTAATTTCCTCATCTAGATCAAAAATTTTACCCTTTTGATTTGTTATTATCCCAAGTCTTGTGCCCACAATTATTATTGCAAAAGCAATAACTATTCTTGCAGGTATCCAAAGATAATTGCCTAATATCTCATCTATATGGAAAAGATATGCTAGAAGTACACCAATGATTCCTCTTGAGGCAGGACTATTTATCAATGCGTTTAATAAGCCTTTGATATTCGGGAAGTACTTGTGTTGTAATTTTGCTTGAAGAAAAAAAGGTCCAAATATCCAGGAAAATAGGGTTGTTCCTAAGTCAAATCCGATAGTAAAGTTTATTGTTCTTGAAGGTAGAAGAGCTATAGCAATTGGTATTCCAAGAAATGAGGTATTACCTATTAGACCTGCAAACTGCAATGTATAATTTGAAAGCCTATTTTTAAAAATTGGAAATATATTTATTAAAAGTATTAAAAAGCTGATTAAGAAAAATGCTAATGATGCGCTTTTGATAAGGTTAATATCTATACCCTCTTTTAATAAAAGACCCATTACGCTTAAAGGGATGCCAAATCTTATCAGCGGTCTTGCAATATATTGTGAAATCTTTGGATTTTTTTTTCCTAGAAAAAAACCAAAAATTAAGAAAGGGATAATATTTATAAAGAGAGAGTTGATGGTATTTATTTGGTATTTAATAAAGCAATATTAACTTGCCGTCGTACAGTCAAAAAGTTTTTTATTGCTGGGATAAATTAAATTATCTTCCATATTGCTTTATCAGGAATTAAAGGAGATTTATATAAATCTTCTGGTTCTCTCGTCAAGACTCTCCAAGTTGGAACTCTACAAGTGACGTAAGAAGGACTTTCTATTAAAACCCCTGGTTTTTCATCAAAAGTACAAGTAAACCCCTCTTTCCAAAACCCACTATTGTTGAAACTACCTTTAAACCATACCCAGCATTTTGAAGTTTTCAAGATAAGCAAAAATTTAGTCCTATGATAAATAATTTTTAAGTAAAATCTCTTCTATTTATTACTATTAAGATAATTATGGCTGATTTAAAGTTTTTGAAAAATATATTTTTGAGATTAATATCATGAGATTTAAAATTAAGGTAATCAAATTAGCTATCAATATTGGTGTAGAGGAAATTTTATAACCGTAAATAATCCAAGAAAAGACTCCAATAATAAACATTACTAAAGTCGTCAAAGAAACATCATCTGCCTTTTTTGTTCTTAGAGTCTTTATCAATTGAGGAAGAAATGCCACTGTTGTTAAAATGGCGGCAAAATATCCAAATATGTCTACATTCATAAAAGCTTTAAAAACTATTCTTCAATAAAATTTGATAAAAATCCTAAAGGATCTCTCATATTTGATGAATACCCAAGAATATCACTTGAAAAAAATTTATAAATAACTTGATTTTGTTCATTTAATAAAAAAGAAGCTCCTCTTTGAGGAAGGTATTTTTCATCTACAATATAATCACCCCAATTTTGGATTATTTCATTCATATTATTTAATCTAAATGTTGCCAATTCAAATGGTCTCAAATAACCATCCCCGAAAGCTTGTTTAAAAGAATTACCTGAAAAATTTAGAAATTCTAAGATCCCAATTTTGTCAAATTCTGAATAGATTTGCTTAGCTTCACGGTCTCCTGAATAACCTCTAAAAACTTCTTTGATAGTTTTGAAAGAATTGATTCCAGAGAGCATCAAAAGCATATTGATCCAACCTCCCAATCCTATATCTAATCCTCTTGAAACTTTAAGTTCATTATGAATTTGATTATCAGAAACAACTATTAAATTTTCTCCAGGCAAGCCAGTAAATTTACAGAATTTTTCTTTTCCATTTTGGTTCCCAATAGCAATTGCAAAAAAATCTAAATTTTTATCTTGATTATTTTTGATAAAATTAACCAAATTTATTGCATATTCAAAGGTGTCAAAATCTCCCAATAAACCAAATAAAACAATTAATTTGAATTTTTTTCTACTTTTAAAGTGAAATTTTTCAATAATATTATCGATACCATTTTGAAATTTGTCAGTCACGATTTTTTGAATGTTTTTTATAAATTATTCTCAAAAAAATTTTCTTACTTTAATTAGTATAAAATTTTACATGAAAAGGTTTTTTAAGAAATTAATTTAACGTTTTTAGATTTTATTATTTTAATGTAAACATTTTGAAGTTATGACTGTAGGAATTTATTACGCAACTACAACTGGAAAAACTGAAGACGTTGCAGATCGTCTTCACAACTTTATTTCATCAGCAGAAGCACCTAAAGATGTATCTGATGTAGATGATCTTTCAGAGTTTGAAGGTCTTGATGGAATTATCTGCGGAATACCAACTTGGAACACTGGTGCTGATGAAGAAAGATCAGGAACTGCTTGGGATTCAATTTTAGAGGATATTGGAGAACTAAGTTTATCGGGAAAAAAGGTTGCAATCTTTGGTTTAGGAGATTCTTCTACTTATACAGAAAACTATTGTGATGCCATGGAAGAACTTCATAGCTACTTCACCAAAGCAGGCGCCGAAATGGTCGGTTACGTAGATAAATCTTCTTATACATTTGATGAATCTAAAAGTGTCATTGGAGAAAGCTTTTGTGGATTACCACTTGATGAGGATAGTGAATCTGACTTGACCGATTCACGTCTTGAAACATGGGCTTCTCAGCTTAAAGGTGAAATCCCATCATTGTAGTAAGCTTTCTCAGATATTATTCCCTTAGTTTGTAACATTTGTTCTTTCACAATATGTTTTTTTTACATAAGTAATTAAATCTGTAAAGAACATGGAAAAACAATATCGATAAGCAATATGCTCAATTTGCTGTTTACTTAAATCAAGTGTTACAAACTTACGGAAAATCTGATGTTACCTATGACTGGTACGCAGGGAATTCTGGTGTTGTTGGCCGTTCAGGTAAATTCATAGCTGCTCATGCTGCCCATGCAGGCCTAATGATGTTCTGGGCAGGAGCTTTTGGATTATTTGAATTGGCTCGTTACGACGCCAGTATTCCAATGGGTGCACAGAAAGCAATTGTTTTGCCTCACCTTGCGGGTATTGGAATTGGTGGCATTGAAAATGGTGTTATTACAGAACCATATGGAATTGTTGTAATTTGCACATTACATCTAATATTTTCAGCAGTATTGGGTGCTGGGGGTCTATTACATTCCAACAAATTTGCAGGTGATCTTGGAGACTACCCTGAAAATAGTAAGCCACAAAAATTTGATTTCGAATGGGATGACCCAGATAAATTAACTTTTATTCTTGGTCATCATCTAATTTTTCTTGGGCTTGGAGCTATTATGTTTGTTGAATGGGCACGTATTCATGGAATTTACGACCCAGCAATAGGATCTACAAGACAAGTTGTTTACAATTTAGATATTGCCGCTATCTGGAATCATCAATTTGATTTTTTAAAAATAGATAGTCTTGAAGACGTTATGGGAGGACATGCTTTCTTAGCTTTCCTAGAAATAATTGGAGGTGTTTTCCACATTTGTACCAAACAATTTGGAGAATATACAGAATTTAAAGGAAAAGGATTACTTGGCGCTGAGGCAATTTTGTCATACTCAGTTGTTGGTGTTTCTTATATGGCTTTTGTTGCTGCTTTTTGGTGTGCTTCAAATACAACCATATATCCAGTTGATTTATATGGAGAACCCTTGAAGCTTCAATTTGAATTTGCCCCTTATTTTACTGATACAGTAGATCTAGGTTCAGGAGCATATAGCTCAAGAGCTTGGCTTGCTAATACTCATTTTTATTTGGGTTTCTTTTTCTTACAAGGTCATCTTTGGCACGCACTAAGAGCTATGGGATTTGACTTTAAGAAAATTGGTCAAGCTTTTGACAATATTGAAAATACAAAGATTACTCAAAACTAATTTAATCTAATAAAAAACCTCTCCTCTAACGGGGAGGTTTTTTTTTGTAGAATTGTTTCACCATATTCAAAAAATTTATGGATAATCTAAAAGAAATTAATTGTAAGGAGATTTTCAAAAAGGCTTATGAAAATCGTTACACTTGGAAGAATGATTTTCATGGTTACCAAGGTAAATGTATTTTTTTGACTAATAATAATATTCATAAAGGTGACTTCGTATTAGGTAAAGATTTTAAACCAAATATTCAAAAAATAGAAGATGAGAAAGTTGTTAAAAGTATTGCCTCTCAATTATTTGAAGTGTGTATACATAGGGTAAAGAGAGAATTTGAATCAGTGCACTCAGAAAATAATTTTAACTTACTTAAAAATTCTGAAAGGGGGATTGAAATGAGAGTTTCAGGGAAGAATCAAGGTGATAAATATAGAGTTAAAAATAACTGTATTAACATGGTCTACAGAAAAATTCATGGAATTATAATAGAAATTTTTGTTGAAGAATTTTTAGACACAGCAACAGGTTCACTCAGTAAAAAATATAGTAGTCAACAAATTGATCCAGATACACTTGAGACAAATTCTCAAAAATTGGAATACAAGGATGAATTTCTAAATATTGGTAAAGGCGATTTTTGGATATTAAATTCGAGGACAATAAAATACTTAAACCAAAATCAAGAAGAAGAAACGCAAAAGTTTGTTTTCGAGGATCTATGCTTATTAAATTAGGTTTTTATTCAACCAATCTAAACCCTTTATCAAGTAGTTTCTGATATAGGAGTCTTGCTCTAAAAGCTAGAATTTGCTCTTCATTTTCATTACTAATTACATGAAAATAATTATTATCTAATTTATTTTTGCTAAAGCATACATTTGCTTCTCCTAATCTTAAAGTCCAGTTCTCTTCTTTTGCTAAATGTTGATTAGGGCCAAGATCCCAAGGACATTTTTCAGGATATTTTTCTCTTTTAGAACCCATATGACTAATTTTAACTACCCAATATTAGTAAAAATTTCAAATTATGGCTATGAAAAATAGTTGATAACTTTTTTATAGAGTTGCTGTTTCATGAAATGCAATTTAAAAATTTACTCTTTGGTTGCGATTAAACAATAAAATGGGTCTTTATTTAGAAAATTAAAGATATTAAGGGCTGGTTCAGTAAATTTTTTGATAATTTTTGGCTCATTAAATCCGTTTGAGATTAATACTTTTCTTACATATTTAACCCTTTCTTCTTCAGTAGATGAAGTCCATATGTTAGGAGCTTTGTGCCAAAATGCTCTGTTTGAAAAAGCAATAATAATTTTACCCTCTCTGCTCAATATTCTTGCAATTTCTTTAGTTAAATTCTCTGGATATTGTAAATATTGCCATGCGGCCACCATCAAGCAATAATTAACGCTTTCTTTATCTAGCGGGATTTGTTGACTTAAATTAAAATTTTGTATCCAATAAGAATCAAAAATTTTGTTTCTTTCAAGTTCTTGTTTGTTTAAACCATGTCCAATAACTTTTTTATATTTTTTCCCTTTAGGTAAATAACTATCCCAACTAGACATTAAATCAAGGACAGTTGAATAATTGTCAATTTCTCTTTCATATAAATCTGATAGATTTTGTCTGAAGTTTGCATCTAGATGATAAACAAATTTTGGATTAGAATAAAATTCTTCATCATTACTCTCATCAAGTTTTTTTCTTTGATAATTATTTAAAACTTCCATAACAAGAAATTAAGTTATTGCATATTAAATTTAATAAATAGAAATTCCAATTGTGTTTTAGAAATTTGTTTAAATTGATTAAAATTTCTGAGAAAACTAGACATCTTTTCAAAAAAAGTTAAATTGTTAAATAACACATTTAACTACAGATGATTGAATTCAAAATGAGCAAAAAAAACAGGTCCAAAAAAGCTCTTTTCAATCCCTATAAAAATGGAATAAGTTCATACGATATGGCATATCTTTCTTCAAAAAGAGTTTTAAAAAATAAAACTGTTGATCTAAAAAATGATTCTCATAAAGATTATTTGGCAGCATAGAGATGCCTTACATTAATATATCTACTTCATTAAAAGTCGATAATAAGAAAGAATTACTTGAAGAATTTTCAATATTAATTTCATCTTTAACTAATAAATCAAAAAGATTTGTTATGGCTAAATTAAACGACAATTGCGAAATGTATTTTGAAGATGAAAGTCCTTGTTGCTTTTTAGAAATTAAGTCAATAGGTTCTTTAAGCCCCTCAGATATGGCTAAGCCATTATCTAATTTTGTACATGAGAAAATGGGAATTCCTATAGATAAGGTTTATATTTCTTTCGAGGATGTTCCGGCTTCATTATGGGCTTGGAATGGAAGAACATTTGGTTAAGAATTATTTTTTTTATTAATTCTATGGAAATAAATAATTTAGTTGATTTAAACAATCTAAGAACAGCTCCTAAATTAAGTAATACTCAAGTAAAAAAACTATTAGAAGAACTAGACGCAAAAATTTCTAATGCTGATTGGATAACAATAGGAATAATGGCATCTAGCGATATGGAGGCTGTTGACGTATTGCAATCAATATCTAACAAATATTCCTTTATTAAATTTGAGAATTTAGATGCTCTGCATGCTGATGGAAGTGTTTTTTTAAAAGGTAATCAAAAAACTGGGAATGTTTTTGTTAGATCTGAAAATGGTCTTGGAGAAGGAATTTTAATAACTTGTCAATTTGATCAAGATAATGAAGACTCTAATACTTTTGGACCATTACCATTAAATTCTTTTAAATAATTTCTAATGTTTTATCTTGGATTAAATTTTTTAAAATCTTCTTTCAGATTATGATCCTCGGAATTAAGAGTTAATTTCTTTGTTTTTAAAGCTTTGTTATTATGGTTTAAAGTGCCTTTCGAAGTTTTTCACTTTTTTAATTTGATGTTTTTTCAGGATATAGTTAAAAATCTAAATAATTTTTGGGCCGACGAAGGATGTTTAATAATGCAACCTTACGATACTGAAAAAGGTGCTGGAACTATGAATCCGCATACTTTTTTGAGGGCTATTGGACCAGAACCCTGGAGTGTTGCATATTCAGAGCCATGTAGAAGGCCCACTGATGGACGGTTCGGTGAGAATCCAAATAGGGCTCAACATTACTTTCAATATCAAGTAATAATAAAACCTTCACCAGATGGAATACAGGAAAAATATTTAACATCTTTAACATCTCTTGGAATTAATCCTAGAAATCATGACATAAGATTTGTAGAAGATAACTGGGAGTCACCAACACTTGGGGCTTGGGGAGTAGGTTGGGAAGTTTGGTTGGATGGAATGGAAGTTACCCAGTTTACTTATTTCCAACAATGCGGAGGATTAGATTGTAATCCAATCCCAATTGAGATTACCTATGGATTAGAAAGAATCGCAATGTTTTTGCAGGATAAGGAAAGTATTTGGGACTTAAATTGGAACAAAGATTTAAAATATAGTGATATTTGGCTTCAATTTGAAAAAAGTCAATGCTCATATAATTTTACTGAATCCAGCCCTGATAATCTTAGAAAATTATTTGAGATTTACCAAGATGAGGCAAATTCTTTAATAGAAAAGAAATTAACTTACCCTGCTCTTGATTTCGTTTTGAAATGTAGTCATACTTTTAATTTGCTTGATGCTAGGGGTGTTATTTCAGTTACAGATCGTGCTCAATATATTGAAAAAATTAGAAAATTAGCGAGAGAAGTTGCATCATCTTGGGTAGAGGAAAGAGAATTTCTTAAATACCCTTTAATAAAAAAATAATTTAGATAATCTTTTTAAAAGACTTAAATGTATAAAATGTCACAATAAATTGATACTTATATTTCTTTCTTTTTTTGTTACGCTCGATACAGTATAGATACCCAAATTATTTATGGGTTATTTTAGTGTGAGGTAAAATGAAACTCTTCCAACAAATGTTGGTTGCAGGAGCAACTTTGAGCTTAATAGCTCCAATCGCTGCTCAGGCTTCCGAAACAGTTAATATTGAAGAAATGAATGGTTACGCTAGTAGCCAAGTAAAATCTTCAAGACTTGATAGCAATACATTCATTAACGAAGTTAGTGAAGATATTGCAAACCTAAAGGGTCGTGTTGATGGCCTTGAGGCAAAACAAAATGAATTTGAAGCTGGTAGCTTCTCAGATACAACTACTTTAGACGGAAAAGCTATCTTCTCAGTTGGTCAAGCTGAAACTGAAGATGATGCATTGGATGGTAAAGTCCAGGCAAGTTATACATACACCATGAACTTGAATACAAGTTTTACTGGTGATGATAATCTTTATACAAGAATTAAATCAGGTAATCACTCAGGGTATTCAGTAACTAAAAGTGCACAAAATACTTACTTAAGTGCTGGAAACGGTAATGCCGATGCACTCAAGGTTGACAAAATCTGGTATTCAACTCCAGTTGGTGAAAATAGCACTATTTGGATTGGTCCAAAGATTGAAAACTACTATATGCACGCAACAACTCCTTCAATTTATAAGCCTGTATTGAAGGCATTTACACTTGGAGGTAATGCTGCTGCTTATGGTGCAAGTACTAGTCCCGGAGCTGGATGGGCTTACAATGCTGATAATGGATTTGGTTTAAGTACAAACTTTACCAGTAAATCTGGAAATGAAACTGGAATGTTGACTGATGAAAGTGCAACTAGTTGGGCAACTCAGATCGGTTTTACTAAGCCAAATTATTCTGTTTCAGCAATCATAAATAACAAGTACAATGGCTGGGCAGATACTTCTTATTTCACCTCTGATGATGGTGCTGTAAGGCCTGGTGATGGTAGCAGTACCAACATTGGTTTGAGAGCTTGGTGGAGACCAGAAAGTACTGGAACTGCAACTCCTTCAATATCTGTTGGTTATGATACTTCAAAAACAGATGCTGCTGGTAATGACAGTACAGATGCTTATTTTGTTGGTCTTAACTGGCAAGATATCTTCAGTGCCGATGACAGAATTGGTATTGCTCTAGGTCAGCCCCAAAAACATGAGGACGATACAGTAGAGCCTTTCTTGTATGAAGTTTATTACGAATACAAAGTAAATGATTCAATTACTGTTACTCCAACAATATTTGGCGGTAATCATGCTAACGGAGATGATGAAGATACTGATATGAATGGATATGTTGTAAACACTACATTTAAATTCTAAATTCAGTTAACATAAAAAACGCCCTTAAAAGGGCGTTTTTTTTTGATCTTAAAAAAACCTAAAGGAATTTTTAATGAAAAATTTATTTTAAATATTTACCAGCAATTTTCTCCTTCCCCAATAGGAATGCATGTACTCGATTTAGCTGCTTCATCTGCTATTTTTTGTGCATCTTTATCCAGTATGAAATCTGCATCTACATCCATATCTGTATTCCATTCTTTTAGGCCGCCCAAATCATTTTCTCCACTATTAACAGAGGTTGAAATCGCTAAAGCACTTGTAGCAGCAATGAACAATGCAATCGAACTTTTTTTTGGCATTTAAGATTTTTATTTATTTAGTATTTTAAATATAATTTTTTATATTTTCTACTTAGTGTATAAAATGATTCTTTAATTACTCTTTAATTACCAAGTATCCTAAGTAGATTTGAATAAGACTTGAAAATAAGATCCAATTCATCTGACCTCCCATTTTTGGCTAGTAAGCCTTTAGCACCTGCATCAAGATCAAATAAATATTCTCTTTCCTCAATTGATTTCACGTAACTTTCAATCCAACCCACACAAACTAATCTTTCTCCATTTTTAATTTCTTTAACTGAATGAAGGTAGGTACTAGGATAAATAATTATCTCACCAGCATTTAGTTTGAATTCTTTTTCTGAATTCATTTCTTCAATAATAAGCTCACCGCCGGAGTATGTATCTTTTTCAGTTAAAGAAATGGTAAAGGATAAATCAGATCGTCCTGATGACATAAATGGATTATCTACATGCCTACCATAATGCATATTATTTAATGATTTCGTAAACATTATTCCATGAATTATTTTTGGTAGGGCAAAACTTTTTATTAGCGGACTTGAGAGGATTTTCTTTCTGATTGAATGGGTGAGTTTTTTAGATATTTCTGATTCTCTATTTAGTTGTAAATTGTTTTTTACTAATGAGGCATGACTGCCGGCAGTTTTTTTTCCATCCTCCCAGAGAGTATTTTCACTCTTTAAACTTTTAACTAATGCTTCAATTTCTTCATTAATGAGAAGCTGGCTGGTTAAATAATTCATTTCAAATATAAAAAATGATACAAGGTAATGTATAGAAAATATCTTTTAGGAATCTTGTGCTTTTAATATATATAAAGTAACCATAGATACTATTTTAAAAAATTGCAAATTTTAAAAAATATACTTTATTCAGCCTTTGCATTACCCTTTTTATTTAATTTAAATATACCTGCAAATTCAACAGAAAAAGAAGTCAAGGTTTATTCAGGAAGACATTACAATACGGATAGAAATGTTTATAAAAAATTTTCAGAAGAAACTGGGATAAAAGTTCGACTAATAGAAGCTGCTGGTATTTCTCTAATCGAAAGGTTAGCAAGAGAAGGAAAAAATTCTCAAGCGGATCTGATTTTGCTCGTCGATGCAGCAAGAATTACCAATGCTGCAAAATTAGGGTTGCTACAGTCAATTGATTCTAAAACTTTAGAAAATGATGTTCCTATTGGTCTAAAAGATCCTAATAAAGAGTGGTATGCGTTAACGAGAAGAGTTAGGGTTATGGTCGCGAATCCAAAAGTAGTAGATGTAAGCAAAATTAATGATTACGCTGACTTAGCTGACCCTTCTCTAAAAGGGAAAGTATGTTTAAGAAATAGAAAAAGTCCCTATAATCAATCTTTGGTGGCGAACCAAATTATTAATAAGGGGGAAGAAGTTACAAAAAATTGGCTTAATGGGATGATTTCAAATGTTTCTAAACCTTTTTTCCCAGGAGATATTTCTCTTGTAAGAGCAGTTTCTAAAAGAAAGTGTGGTGTTGCGATCGTAAATCATTACTATGTTGCAAGAATGCTGGCCGGTGTAAATGGAAGAAGAGATGCTTTATATGCGAAAAAAACAACAGTACTTACACCTAATCCAGCACATGTAAATATTAGTGCCGGCGGTTTAGCTAGATATGCTCAAAACAAAAATGAAGCTATCAAACTCCTTGAATATTTAGCATCTCCAAAGGGAAGTAAGGGCCTTGCTGCTCCTACTTTTGAACATCCATTAAAAGAGGTTAATCAAAATCCAATTGTCAAAGACTTTGGAGAATTTTCTCCTGATAAAGTAACTGTAGAGGAACTAGGGTCAAATAACTCGAAAGCAATAAAATTGATGAAAGATGCAGGGTGGGATTAAAATTAAGATAAATAGATAGATTCCAATTTTGCTTTTATTATGAACAAAATTAATAAATAGCAGGAGGGGTGGCTGAGCGGTTGAAAGCGAACGATTCGAAATCGTTTAATAGGTTACTATTCGTGGGTTCGAATCCCACCCTCTCCGTTTTAATAAGATAATTAGCACTCTTGATTTTCTGAGTTCTAATTCAAAGAAAATTTTTGTCTAACACCATTAGACCTGCACCTCAATGACTTTCTTCGTATCGTTACCAAAAATATCTACAACTTTTACAGCAACTTTAGTTTTTTGCGTTGCTATTTCTTTTTCAGAAGACTTAAGTTCTAACTTATCTTTTCCCTTATTATTTCTAAATGACTGCCACTCATTTTTAAATACATAATTACCAGTCCACTCTTCTTCAACTTTGCCATCATCTGTTTTGAACTTAATGATTTCAGGTTTTGATTCATAGTCAAAATCAACAGACCAATAATCAATCCAATCATGCCAATTTTTGGTTAATTGAAACTCTGAAATAATTCCATTTCCATCTTTTATCTTTTCGACTATTTGACCATTTTCTACAACAACTTTAGATTTACCTTTGCTTATTGATTCATCTAAACCCACGTTGTCTTCGTTGTAAAAAACTGCAAAATCAGTTAATTCAATAGAAAGTTTTTTACCAGAAAAATGCGGTTTGAAATCTATATATGCAACATCGTGAAAAATAACTTCTCCTTTTGCAACTGCTCTTTTATCAAAAACTTCCATGGGGATTTGTTTATAAAAAAGTCTTAAACCTTTCAACTTTGCTTCTTCTTGGATTGTTGGAAACAAACCCATCTCATGTTCGAAACCCAAAATATCTACTGAATTTATTTTATTTTTAATACTTTCATTAATAACTTCTTGAACATGATTTCTTGATAGAGTTTGATTTATGGGACCCACAGAAACGAACTCATTTCCCTTTTTTCCATGAATAGTTTTAAAACCATTAGTACTTAATGCTCCATATGCTTGTAAAATAAGTTTCTCAAATTCTTTTTCTCTTTTTTCTTTTTGAATTTCTTTAATATCGTTTCTTTTAAACTTCCCATCATAAATATAGTGACATCTTTGGTATTTTCCTAAATTTAGAATTTCGAAAGCTCTCCAATTCCCTCCTGAATTTTTAAGCTCTCTTTGAACTCTAATCATTCTTTTTCTTATCGTATGGATTGAGAATTTTCCTAAGTCTGAACAAATCCATTTTCTGCCATTTTTTTCTGCGGCAGATGCAAAAGACCCTGAACCTGCAAAAAAATCCGCCACTAAATCCCCTTCGTTTGTTGATGCTTTAATTATCCTTTCCAATAACATTTCAGGTTTTTGTGTAGGATAATCTAAATACTCATTTCCTTGAATTGAGGGAATATCATCCCAAACATCCTTGCAACGAACTCCCTCTGACATATAAATCTTTCTTGAAGGAACTTTACCTTCTTCTACAATCAATTCACCCTTCTCCAGCCACTCTAGAGCTCTGGTTTTAGGCATCCTATAACCATTTTTTGGCGTTTTTTCTCCAAAACCTAAATCATAATAGTTGCCTTTTTTGTTTGGCTGATCGACGGGACCTAATCTATATTTTCCTTTCTCATCTTCAAATTTATAAAGCTTTAAACTTTTTTCTGAATATGCTTGAAAAGACTCATTCCAAATGAATGAGTCTTTATTCTTCCTATAATAAAGAATACTATCATAAGACTTATTAAATCTCTGCTTTTTTGATGCAGTGTTTCCAATTGATGCATTCCATATAATTTCATTAGTAAAATTTTCATTGCCAAATATTTCATCAAGTATCGTTTTTAATTTATGAGACAATCTAAAATCACAATGAATATAAAGGGAACCATTATCTGCAAGCAAATCTTTAATTAAAATTAATCTTTCATAGATCATTGAAAGATAAGAATCTGTGCCCATTCCCCATGTATCTCTGTAAGCAATTTGTTCTAAAGCATTAGGTTGCTTCTCATATGAACCCTTTTTAAAATCAATTTTGATTGAGAAATCTGCTCCTACATCAAAGGGAGGATCTATATAAATTAATTTGATACCACCCTGTTTCTCAATCTCCTCTCTCATAGGACCATTTTTTAGAGAAGAAAGGATATATTTATTATCACCCCAGATAAGTTTATTAGTCCAATCTATCATTTTACGACCTGATACAAAATTAAGTATTCCTTGTGCCATTTTGACATCTACGTTTCTTGGTTCGTCTATTTGTTCTATGATTTGAAATGGAAGCGCTACGTTTGTAACTTCATCAGATTTGCCATTCCAATTAAGTTCTACTTGTTTTGATTCATCAAACAATAAGAAACGATATTTTTCAGGCAAAACCATGCCTTCTTTTATGAGTTTAACGACATCTCTTTTTTCATTATCTGTAAGTTTCATGTTTCAACTTTTTAATTAAACCAAACCTAAACTGTTTGAATAAATCA
>CACGBT010000013.1 GCA_902571335.1 uncultured Prochlorococcus sp.
AGTTCTAGCGTTTTTATTCCAGCAGTCATTGCAAGTGGATTGCCGCTCAAAGTGCCTGCTTGGTATACCGGTCCTGAAGGAGCTACCATGGACATTATTTCTTTCTTGCCACCATAAGCTCCAACAGGGAGGCCTCCACCAATTACTTTTCCCAGGGTTGTTAAATCAGGAGTAACACCAAACTTTTCTTGAGCTCCTCCATAACTTATTCTGAATCCAGTCATTACTTCGTCAAAAACTAATAAGGATCCATTCTCAGTGGTTAATTCCCTTAATCCCTCCAAGAATCCAGGTTCTGGAGTAATAAATCCAGCATTACCAACGATAGGCTCAAGAATAACTCCCGAAATGGCATCAGGATTTTCAGAAAATAATTTTTTTACTGCTTCAAGGTCATTGTAGGGAGCAGTTAGTGTGTTGGCAGTTGTTGTTCGAGGAACACCTGGAGAATCTGGCAAACCCAGAGTGGCTACACCTGATCCTGCTTTTACTAAAAACATATCTGCATGACCGTGATAACAACCGTCAAATTTAATAACTTTATCTCTTCCAGTAAATGCTCGCATAAGTCTCAAAACAGCCATGCATGCTTCTGTTCCACTATTGACAAATCTAACCATTTCTACAGATGGGACTGCATCTATTACCATTTCAGCAAGTTGGTTCTCTAGAACGCATGGAGCACCAAAGCTAGTGCCTTTCTCAATTGCTTCCTGTAATGCCGTTGTAACTTCAGGGTGGGCATGTCCACATATAGCAGGTCCCCAGCTTCCTATGTAGTCAATATATCTATTCCCATCAATATCCCAAGCAAAAGGACCTTTGACTCTATCAAAAACAATTGGCTGCCCTCCTACAGACTTAAAAGCTCTTACTGGAGAGCTTACTCCTCCTGGCATTAGTTGTTGGGCGGCAGAGAAAATTTCTTCTGATTTTGTGTAATTTAATATGTCAGTCACAATTTAACTAAGTGATGTTTTGAGAAAAATCTAGTCATGTTCTAAATTAGAAATAAGTAAAAATTTTGTCAATCAAATTGAAATTCTACATTATGATATTTTTCTCGCGATAGTTTGGATTGTAAATTATTAATTTTTAAAGAAATCATGATAAATAACAATTTTACATTAGATAACTCTGTATTAATAGGCGTTTTCAAGTAATTAAGATATCCAATTTATTTTATTTATATTTCGAAGAAATTATCCTCATCCTCAAAAATATCTGAATTTATTTCGTTTAAGTTAAGATCTATCATTACTGGGGCATGATCGCTTGGACGCAAGTTACCTCTTGGAGAGCTGTCTATGACACAACTTTTAAGTTTTGATGACAGTTCTTTGCTGATATATATATGGTCGATTCTCCAACCTTTATTTAATTCAAATGCGTTGTTACGGTAATCCCACCAACTCCAATGGCCAGTATTTTGTTCATAAATCCTGAACGAATCTATTAATCTTTTTTTCAGAACATTATTTAGTGCACTTCTCTCCATCTCAGATGCCATTATTCCTCCTTCATATTTCTTTGGATCATGAATATCCAAGTTAGACGGAGCAACATTAAAATCACCCATAAGACAAATTAATTCTCCTTTTTTTTCTTGCTCATCTAAAAATGAAGCTAAACAATTTAACCAATTAATTTTATATTCGAACTTACTAGATTCTAGAGAGGATCCATTTGGAACATAGACATTTATGATTTTAATACCATTAATATCTGCAGAAATCAATCTTTTTTGATCTAGGAAAATTTCGATATTCTGATTAGAGTCATTACAACCGTAGAATCCTTTTTTAACATTTTCTAGCTTTATTTTGGAAATAATAGCCACACCATTGTATGATTTTTGTCCGTAGATCTCTACTGAGTATCCTAATTTTTCAAAAGGTTCAACAGGGAAACTATCGTCCATCACTTTTGTTTCCTGCAAACATAGAATATCTGGATTGGATTGATTAATCCAATCTAATATTTGTGAAAGTCTGGTTCTTATAGAGTTAACATTCCAAGTTGCTATTAACAAATTCCTACCAAATTATGTAAAATTAAAATAGCAAAAAATTATGGCGTTAAAGAATTTTGAAATTAAATAAAATTAAAAATTACTTTTGCAAAAGCGTTTTTAAACCAATTAATGTGGTAATTTTTTTTACTTTATTAATTTCCTTAAAAAGTGATTACCTAAATGCTGAATATTTATTTGAAGAATTAGAAATCGATACCTCAACTAAAACAGAAGATGATAGTTCAGCTCTTCCAAGTAATCCTTTTGAACTTGTGGAAATGATTCGGAGACAAAATAGTATGAATGATGCCACTGAGCCTTCTGATGCTATTAACGATGCGTTAAAGTCTTTTAATAGTTTGGAGGACAAATAAGAAATTCAATACGATGTATTCTAATTTCAAATTCTTAATATGTTAAAAAACCCTATCCCACAAGTTACTAATAAATTACAGTACAGAGCAATCGGTATTATAAATGCTAAATTTACCCCCCATGACAGTAAGAGTTTCAATAGAGGCTTTTTAATTGATAATAAAGGAGAAAAAATTGAAACAGTAGTTCTTGGTAAAGCATTATCTCTTTTAAAAAAGCATATTGATTTAAAGAAAAGTTATTATTGGATTGTTTATCCAAAGAATAAGAATACTCAAAACTTGCATTTACAAGTTGCAGGCATATGGGATCCCTATCAACTGAATGATTTTCCTAATGATTCTTCAAAAACTAACTTCTCAAAATTATTAGAAGAATTAGATCTAAAAGACAATTATTTTTCTGTTAGGGGAGAATTAATTTTTGTTAACACTCAAAAGAAAGAAATTGTTATTAAAATCTGCCCTGCTGTAAAGTCAAAAAATTTAAAAAATAAAAATTTTAAATTAGTCATAAAAGGGGAGCTTTCTCTGGAACTTTTGCATGGCTTTTTAAGTTTAGATATCAACCGAGATGGAAATTCTTTGCAATTAATAAATTACGAAGTAATTGAAAAAAATCTTTCTAAAAATTAACTTGAATGAAAAGTTGATTCCCACCGCAATTTTACCAGTTAAGAAATCTTTGATTTATGGATGATGTTTTGATTGAATGTTCTCCTGGTGTTTCTGGAGATATGTTGTTAGGGGCTTTTTATGATTTAGGGGTGCCTAAAAAAGTTATTGAACAGCCACTTATTGATCTTGGATTAAAGGATCTATATCAACTAGACTTTAGGGAATCAAAAAGTTGTTCAATCCGAGGTATCAAGGCAAAGGTTGAGAATATTGACTGTAGCACTATTAAAAGAACTTGGAGAAGTATCAAGGAACTTATTTTAAATGGCGACTTAGAAGATAAATTAAAAAAAATAATTTATGAAGTATTTGAATCTTTAGCAATTGCGGAAGGAAAAGTTCATGGCATTAAATCTGATGAAGTTCATTTTCATGAAATTGGAGCTATAGATTCATTGGTGGATATAATTGGAGTATGTGCTGCATTGAATTACTTAAATCCAAAGAGGGTTTATTGTAATGAACCAATGTTGGGGAAAGGTTTTGTTCAAACTGAACATGGGAAATTATCCGTACCACCTCCTGCTGTAATAGAGCTAATAAAACAAAAAAATATTAAGGTTTTATCAAGCTTTAACTCAATAGATGGTGAACTATCTACACCAACTGGCATCGCCTTACTTGCTAATTTAGTCGACTATCTTGAACCTCCTTCAAAATATTCTATTAATTCTTATGGAGTCGGAATTGGTAATCTAAAATTTACATTCCCTAATTTGGTAAGAGTTTATAAAATTACTTCATTTGAGGATTTTTCTATTAACGATAATGAACAAATTAGTCCAAAGTGTGAAGAGATATCTATTCAAGAAGCATGGATTGATGACCAAACACCTGAAGATATATCTAATTTTGTGGAGAAACTGAGAATTGAGGGTGCTTACGACGTTTCCTATCAAGCTATCAATATGAAAAAAAATAGAATTGGATTTTCTATTCAAGTAATCTTACCCATAGAGAAAAAAGAGTTTTTTAGGAGTTTATGGTTTGATTATTCCAACACTATTGGGGTTCGTGAAAGGACCCAATCAAGGTGGATATTACTTAGACGCAGAGGAGAATGTTCAACGACTTTTGGAAATATAAAAGTTAAACAAACTTTGAAACCAGATGGATCAATAATTACGAAACCAGAAAATGATGAGGTTTTGAGATTACAACTAAAGCATAAAATATCGACTTACGAAATAAGACAAATAATAAAAGAGTCAGGTAAAAAATTTAAAGCATTTGAAAATTGGAAATGAGATTTAATAAAAGTATTCAACCATATTCGATATTCCTAAAAAAAATTAATTTTGGGGGTTTAAAGATTATTTTCTTTATTTCAAGCATATTATATTTTTGCGTCTATTTTTTTTATAATATTGATCAAATTTCTTTTGATATCAATTTAGAAAGAAATGGAATTAATCTATCCTTATCATTTTTATTTTGCGTTTTAAGTATTTACTTAAACGCTTATGCATGGAAATATATTGTTAAATGGTTCGGGATAGAATTTAAAAGTAATAATCTAGTCTCTTTTTATGTTTTAACCAATATTCTTAAATACGTTCCAGGAGGAGTTTGGCATTTTGTAGAAAGATTCAATTTTATAAAAAAAATAAGTAATACTCAGATTGCTTTGTATTCGACAGTCATAGAACCTTATTTTATGTTGTGTGGATCTTTTCTATTGGCATCGCTGGGATTAATTTTTTCACCAATTTATTTTTTTTTAATTTTTCCTTTAGTATTTTTAAATAGGAAATTAATTTATCTTGTATTAAAAAGAATAGGGTCTCTTAAAGGAAAAGTACTTAAAGTTTTGAGACTTCCAAATTCAAAAGACCAATTTGAAGAGAGAATAAATATAGTTTCTTTTTTACCTATTAGAGCTTTAATGCTTGAAATTGGATTTGT
Organism: uncultured Prochlorococcus sp.; assembly: GCA_902571335.1. Classification (GTDB taxonomy): domain Bacteria; phylum Cyanobacteriota; class Cyanobacteriia; order PCC-6307; family Cyanobiaceae; genus Prochlorococcus_A. Next base: position 4,972 of record CACGBT010000013.1, read on the forward strand.
TTTATCTAAATTTATTGGTTTTTATATTTGCCTAAATACTTTTTTTGCCAGTAATACTCTGAATATCATATTTTTATTAGTAATATTTTCTTTGTCATGGTCCTTAGGATTGGTAGTCCCAACAGCTCCTGGAGGAGTAGGTGTTTTTGAGGCCTGCCTCCTTTTTTTTGTTGGCAAAAGTATTCCACAAAATATAATTCTCATTTGCTTGATTTATTTTAGGGTTATATCAACCTCGGCAGATTTGTTGTTAAGCTTACCTTTTTTAATAAGAAAACTATCTAAAAGAATTTAGTTTTTTTTCTCTAAACTTGGTATCAATGTTATTGATGCGATAAGGCCTAAAGTCATAATAAGAATGGCTGGTAATATTGCCTCTACCAATCTTTCATCTCCAGCATATTGATATATTCTCACAGATAATGTATCAAAATCGAATGGTCTTAAGATAAAGGTTATGGGTAATTCTTTTATCGTGTCTACAAAAACTAAAAGTGAGCCTACGAATATTGGTCCCTGGAGAAGAGGTAAATGAATTCTTTTGATGATACCCAGCCAATCCTCTCCTAGTCCAAGTGCTGCTTCATCAAGACTAGGAGAGATTCTCTCAAGACTTGAATCAATAGAACCCTTAGAAATAGTTAGAAATCTAACAAGATAACCCCAAATTAGTAAGCATATAGCTATTAAATTAAATCTTGAAGAAGAAATGCTTATTAAAGATAAAGCTAATACAGTGCCAGGAATTGCGTAACCTATTCCCGCAAGGTTTGTTATTATTTTTAGGAATAAGCTTTTATTTGGGCGCCTGGATAAGGAAATTATCAGAGAGAATAGCATCGTTATTAATGCAGTAAAAAATCCTAGACTTATGGTCCTGAATGATAGGGTAAGTAATTCTGTAGATAATCCCCTTTGAATTTGGTCGATATTGAGCAAAACCCAAAAACAAGGAATTCCAAAAGAGAAAATTGGAGGAAATAAAGATATGCTTATTGCTAAAAGAGCTCTGGTTTTTTTTAATTCCCAACCTTGAGAATCTTTTGATGCAGGATTTTCACTCCACCTCTTAGATTTTCTTCTCGAGAATTTTTCAAAAATAATTAAAGTGAAAATTATTAATAAGGCTACCAAAGATAGTCCAATAGAACTTTTTGGATTACCTTCAATTATCCAATTTTCGGCTATACCTGTAGAAATACTTGGAATATTTAATAATGCAAATGTACCTAACTCATTCATTACTTCCATACACATTAAACTTATTCCTGTTATTAGTGCTGGTAACGCCATTGGAAAAGCGATTTTAAAGAAGCTCCTCCATGGTCCAACTCCCAATCCTCTACTAGCATTTATTTGATTAACACCAAATTTATTAAAACTTTCGTTAGCAAGAATGAATACATATGGATAAGTAGAAATTGAAAGTATTAACACCCCCCACCATAAACCTGTTACTTGATACCCAAAAATACTTCCTAAATCCTGCAAAACAGCTGTTATTAGATATGCTGGGGCAGCTAGTGGAACTAGCTGACAAATTCGAAGAACTTTTCTGAACTTAAAATCACAATTTGAAAGTAACCATCCATTCAAAGTGCCTAATCCTCCTCCAAAAAAACTTGTCAGTACTAAAATTTTTAAAGTCTCTAATACCTCTTCTCCTCCAGCAATACCTAATGAAAAATTTCCACTTACAACATATTGAACTCCTTCAAGAATAAAATTGAAAATTGGAATGATTACTAAGAGTGCAACAATAAACGAAATAAAATAAAAAAGTTTTAATTCGGTTATTGCTTTTTTAAATCCTTTAATAAGTATTTTCAAAAATTAATTAAATCCTAATATGAACTCTAATCTGAATTAAATCTACATGATGACAGTTGATTTTTAATAGTTTGGTGATCTAAGTTTTTCCCAATTAATACTATCTTGTTAGATTTTTCTTTTGTCCATTCCTCATCATCTAGAGAAAACCGCTTTCCAGATAGGTGAAAAATGTGTTTTCTTTCACTTTCCATAAACCATAATATTCCTTTTGCTCTAAATACATTTTCTGAGATTTGATTATCTAAGAAATATTGAAACTTCCTTAAAGAAAATGGTTCAAATGTCTCATATGAAACTGAGGTAAAACCCTCGATATTATTGATCAAATCGTGGGAGTGAGAAGAGTGATCGTGGGAATGAGGAGAGTGGTCGTGGGAATGAGAAGAGTGATCGTGGGAGTGAGAAGAGTGGTCGTGGGAATGAGGAGAGTGGTCGTGGGAATGAGGAGAGTGGTCGTGGGAATGAGTAGAGTGTTCGTGGGAATGAGAAGAGTGATCGTTTGAATTTTGTTCTATATTTTTTTTATTTTTCTCGAATTCAAAAGTATCCGTTTCAAATAGACCCACGCTCATTATTGTATGTAATGCAACTTCACTATTAGTTGATCTCAAAATCCTTGGTTCTTTTTTTATTTTATTTATAAACTCCTCTATTTTCTTTAATTGTTTTTCATTTACTAAATCAGATTTATTAAGAAGAAGGATATCTCCGTATAAAATTTGAGAATAGGCGACACTTGTATTATTAATTTCAAAATCAAAATTTTCTCCATCAATGACAGTGATTATCGAATCTAATCTTACTTTTTCTCTAAGATCACCAGCCGCAAAAGTCATGGCTACTGGTAATGGATCTGCTAATCCAGTTGTTTCAACAATCAAATAGTCTAATTTTTCAGCTCTTTCTAAAACTTTGGATACGGTATTTAATAATTCGCCATTGATAGAGCAACATATACATCCATTATTTAATTCGATCATATCTTCTGAGCCTTCTATTATTAAGTCATTATCTATTCCGATTTCTCCAAATTCGTTGACTAAAACAGCTGTTTTAATACCAACTTGATTTTTTAAAATATGATTTAGAAGTGTAGTTTTGCCAGAACCTAAAAATCCACTAATAATAGTAACTGGCAATAAATTTTTAGACATTTTGAATAGTTGAAAACAAGTTTATATTTTTATTGATCGAAAATTTTGTTGATTTCCGAAGCTAATGTTTGATCCAGATTCGTAATACCTCCTAGATCATGTGTAGTTAATTTAATTATTACTTTTGCATAAACATTCTCCCAGTTAGGATGATGATTATATTTTTCACAGATTAAAGCAACCTTAGTCATAAAAGCAAAGGCTTCAATGAAATTAGCGAAGTTAAATTCTCTTTGGATTTGTTTAGATTTAATTTCCCAGCCAGGTATTTTGACAACTAATTCGTTCAATTCTTCATCTTGCAAAATGTAGGGTTCCATTAAATAATAAATCTGACTTATTACATTATAAATATCTTACTTTTTCTCACCAATTATATGTACATTAATGATTCTTTCCTTTTGATCAAATCGATGTTCCCATAAATAAACTGCTTGCCAGGTGCCAAGCATAATTCTCCCGTCTTGAAAACTCAAAGATAAACAAGTGTTTGTTAGGGATGTTTTAATATGTGCTGGCATATCGTCAGCCCCTTCTTGATAATGTTTATAGGATATTTCTTCTCTATTTTTTGATAAGGTTAAGTAGGAATCATAGGGAACTATCGATTGCATGTACTTTTTTAGATCCCTCAGTACATTTGGATCTGCGTTCTCATTAATAGTTAAACTGCAGCTTGTATGAAGTGAAGTTAAATTTAAAATTCCAGAATGAAAATTATTTTTATCAACACATAAATTTAAATCATAAGTGATATCAATAAAACCCTCGCCATGAGTTTTGAATTTTAATTTTGAAAATATTTGTTCCATATAAGTTAAAACTTAATTAATCAATATCCTATTATGGATAAAGATGCATGTTTTACTGCAGACATTAAAATTTTTATCTTAAGATAAATTTAATTTCCATTTAAATCTTTGGCTGAAACTCATTGGAATAATCTGGGTGCTTACCTTAAAGAAACACAAATATTAGGTTCAATCCAAAATACACTTTATTGGGATCAGAATACTGGAATGCCAAAGAAAGGTGCTTCTTGGAGGTCTGAACAACTTACTTATATTGCAAAAGTATTGCATGAAAGAAATTCTTCCGAGGAATTTTCTAATTTAATACAATCTGCTAAAAATGAACTAGCAGATATTCAACGAAATTCCGATAATCAACTTTTCATAAAAGATAAAGAAAGAAATATTAGTCTTTTATTGAAGGAATTTAATAGAGAAAGAAATTTAGATCCTAAATTAGTTGAGTCTCTAGCAAAGGCAAAATCTAAAGGGTATGAAAGCTGGCAAGAAGCTAAGGAAAAATCAGATTTTAAAATTTTTCTTCCTTTCTTTGAAGAATTAGTTAAATTGCGGATTGAAGAGGCAAAGCAAATATCAGATCAATATTCACCATGGGAAACTTTAGCCCAACCCTTTGAGCCTCAATTAACTTTAATGTGGCTGAACAAAATGTTTCAGCCTTTGAAAGAGACTCTCCCAGAGTTGATTAGAGGGATTAATAAATCCAAGAAATATCACTGGGATTTGAGTCCAGAATCTCAACATAATTTATGTTCTCAATTACTTGATGAGTTTGGGAGAGATAAAGATCTAGTTGTTGTTGGTAAATCTCCCCATCCTTTTTCGATTACATTAGGGCCTAATGATTACAGGATTACGACAAGAATTGTTGAAGGTGAACCATTATCAAGTTTTTTAGCAACTGCGCATGAGTGGGGGCATTCTATTTATGAGCAGGGTTTGCCATCTCAAAGTCATCAATGGTTTGCTTGGCCTTTAGGTCAAGCAACCTCTATGGGTATTCATGAAAGTCAATCTTTATTTTGGGAAAATAGAATAGTTAAATCCAAATCTTTTTCAAAAAGATTTTTTAACAAATTTGTTTCGGCTGGATGTTATCTTAATAATTATTTAGAACTATGGAAATCTATTAATCATTTGGAAGCAGGATTTAATAGGGTTGAAGCGGATGAATTGACTTATGGCTTACACATATTAATAAGAACCGAACTTGAAATAGATTTAATTGAAAGAGGGTTACCTGCTGAAGATATTCCAACAGAATGGAATAAAAGATATGATGAACTCTTAGGAATTAAACCATCTAATGATTCAGAAGGTTGTCTTCAAGATGTTCATTGGAGTGAAGGGGCGTTTGGATATTTCCCCTCATATTTGTTAGGACATGTTATAAGTGCGCAAATATCTTCTCAAATGGAAAGAGACATAGGTTTGATTGACAACTTAATTGAAAATGGTGAATATCAAAAGATCATCTTTTGGTTAAAAAATAATATACATAAATATGGTAGATCAGTTAATTGTATGGAGTTGGTAAGAGCTGTAACAAATGAAGAACTATCGCCAAACTATTTTATTAATCATTTAAGGTCTAAAATAAATGATTTTTGCTGAAACATTACTTTTAAAGAATTTGGTTAGGTGTGAGGATGTAAGATAAACAAAAATAATTTCTTGATGGCAAATCTAAATCAGCCCCCAAGCAGGGTTACCCCAAATTTATTGCACATACTAAATGCTTTCACTGACAACTCAAATACAATAATAAACACTATTGTTGAATTGAACTCTAATACCATAAATAAATATGAATTAATTACAGAAACGGGCCATCTTAAACTTGATAGGGTAGGTTATTCATCACTTGCGTATCCTTTTGCTTATGGATGTATTCCAAGGACATGGGATGAAGATGGAGATCCGCTTGATGTGGAAATTGTGGGGGTAACTGAGCCATTGATACCAGGATCTATTGTGGAAGCAAGGATTATTGGGGTGATGAAATTTGATGATGGTGGAGAGGTCGATGATAAGGTAATAGCGGTTCTCGCAGATGATAAAAGAATGGATCATATCTCAAGTTATGAAGACCTTGGAGATCATTGGTTAAAAGAAACAAAGTATTATTGGGAGCACTACAAAGATCTAAAAAAACCAGGAACATGTAATGTTAATGGTTTTTTTGGGATAGAAGAAGCTGTTAAAGTGATTAAAGATTGTGAAGAGAGATACAAAAAAGAAATTGATCCTAAATTAGTAAATTAACTAATTTTATTTTTCTCTAAATTTTTCAAATATTTCGCTTAGTATTTCTTCAGCACCTTGCTGCTTTAATTTTTTAGCTAGTTCTTTGCCTACTTCTTCGGGATCATTAATATTGCCAATATATTGATCTTTAATAAGCCTTTCTCCATCAAGAGATGCAACCATACCAGTAAGGCAAAGTTGTTCATTCTGAATTTTACTATTCACACCTATTGGGACTTGGCATCCACCTTCAAGCTCTCTTAAAAAAGCCCTTTCAGCCAGACATCTTTGACTAGTGGGTTTATCTTCTAAGATATTTATAATTTCTAAAACTTTTTTATCATCAGATTTACATTCAATGCCTAGAGCTCCTTGGCCAACGGCATGAAGGGAAATCTCACTTGGTATAATCTGGTGAATTCTTGATTCAAAGCCTAATCTCTTTAAACCAGCGGCCGCAAGAATTATACAATCAAATTCTCCTGCATCTAATTTTTCAATTCTTGTAATAACATTTCCCCTGATATCTTTGAAAACAAGATGTGGGTACTTATTTCTTAATTGTGCAAGTCTTCTTAGTGAGCTTGTTCCAACAATTGAACCATCAGGTAAAGTTTCTAATTTATAACAGTAATTTTTTTTGCTTACTACTAAAGCATCTGCAGGATCTTCCCTTTTTGTAATGCATCCTAATTTAAGGCCATTAGGCAAATTGGTTGGTAAATCTTTCAGAGAATGAACTGCTATGTCAGCATGGCCTACTAGCATTTGTGCTTCAAGTTCTTTTGTAAATAAGCCTTTATCACCTATTTTTGCTAAGGCTACATCAAGAATTTTGTCTCCTTGAGTTGCCATGGCCTCAACGGAAACCTCTAAATTGGGAATATTTTTTTCTAGTTGATCTTTAACCCATAAAGTTTGAACCATGGCTAGTTTACTTCTCCTACTAGCTATTTTCAGTTTAAAATTAGTCATTAAATATAATTAAGAGTTTGGATTAAAATTAAGTCGAATTTATTTTAAGCTATTCTTTTGCAACTTTCCAAAGCTGAAAATTATATTTAACTATTTTTATTTTATATATTCTTTTAAAACCCCATTTCGATTTGGATGTCTCAGCTTTCTAAGAGCTTTAGCTTCTATTTGTCTGATTCTTTCTCTTGTTACATCAAAAATCTGTCCTATTTCTTCAAGAGTTTTCATTCTGCCGTCATCAATTCCATATCTCAACCTGAGTACATCTCTTTCTCTTGGACTGAGAGTCGCTAAAACTCCTTCTAAATCTTCTCTTAATAAAGTTTTAGAAACATCTTGCTCTGGATTTTCTATGTCAGCCTCTATGAAGTCTCCAAGTCTTGAGTCTTCTTCTTTACCTATTGGAGTTTCTAAAGAAATAGGTAGCTGAGCACTTTTTGCTATAAATCTTAATTTTTCAATTGTCATTTCCATACTCTCAGCTATTTCTTCTTCACTAGGTTTTCTTCCAAATTCTTGACTAAGAACCTTTGTGGTTTTTTTAATTCTGGAAATTGTCTCATATAAGTGAACTGGTAATCTAATAGTCCTACTTTGGTCTGCAATAGCTCTAGTAATGGCTTGGCGAATCCACCAAGTAGCATAAGTAGAGAATTTATAACCTTTTTCATGGTCAAATTTTTCCGCTGCCCTAATCAGACCCAAACTTCCTTCTTGTATTAAATCTTGAAATGATAATCCTCTATTCATATATTTTTTCGCAATCGAAACAACTAATCTTAAATTTGATTGAACCATTTTTTCTTTAGCTCTTCTCCCTAAAAGAAGTCTTCTTCTGAATTTGGAAAGAGGCATATCTATTAATTCAGCCCATTCCCTAACAGATGGAAAATGACCTTTTTCCGATTCATATTGAGTTGCTAGCTCTTCTAATTGAAGTAGGTCAGCAATTTTTCTTGCGAGTTCAATTTCTTCATCTGGTCTTAAAAGTCTAATCCGTCCAATTTCTTGCAGATAAACTCTTATTGAATCTTCAGTGTATAAACCTTTTGGCCCTAACTTTACGTTACCAAGCCCTTTATCTTCATCCTCAGAATCACCAAATTCATTATTATTTTCTATGGCACTGTTGTTTAAATCAGGAGCTGAATGCGAATCTTGACTATTATTACTAACTTCTTCAACTACTGTTTCTAAATTATTATTAATTTTTTTGTTAATCTTTTTTTGGGAACTGGGCTTAGAATTCTTCGATTCAGCTGCGACTGGACACATGATTGACTCCTTTCTACGGTGAATTTAACTAGATTAAATTTTATTTAGGGCTAATTTGTACATTTAGTAGTAAATTTCCCCGTTAATTTGTAAAAGAACTTTTTCAGGTATTTGAATAAAAAAGTTTTTTAAACTGTTGAAAAATTTAAATAGTGCTATAGATTACCTAAAGTAAAAAGTCTTGGGATTTCTCAGACAGGCAGATCATTTTTTTGAATTTTCAGTCAATGATCAAAGCTTCATGTCTCCCTTAAGAGCAGGATACTTACAATGTGCAAAAAACACTTTGTGGAATGTTCAACAATCCAATACTAAGAAAAAGTTTTGAAGCCGGCAAGTAATCAGTTACTAAATATCTCCTACAAATTGGAAATTTTGCTTGATATAGGAAGTAGTAATGAAAGCTTTTACTATTTAGATGGAAATAATCTTGGTGCAGAAGTTGGGGATATTGTAAGTGTGAGGCTAAGAGGGAGATTATTGAATGGGTTGGTAATCTCCCAAAAAAACTTTTCGAAAATTAATAAAGATGAATCAAATATTATTGGAGGTAAAAGAATAAGATATTTGTTTGTTGAAAGTATTTTGCAGAAAAAAATAATTGATGACTCTTGGAGAGAATTGATAGACTCCCTAGCCTCTTTTTATATGGTTAGTAATTTAAAAATGTTTAAAACTGCATTTCCTCCTGGCTGGATTGGTAAATATAAAAATTTCTCTAAAGGTTTAAAAGATCAAATATGGATTGAAACTAAAAAAGAATTTGATATTAAGAAAAATGGATTAACCAAAAAAGAATTTTTTTTAATGGATACTTTATCTAAAAAAGGCAATTGGCAAAGTGAATTAATAAAGTCTGGTTTTAATTACTCACTAATCAACTCAATGGTTAGTAAAAATTATCTTGCTAAATCTAAAAGAAAAAAAAATATAAATAGTAAATTAAATTCCTTTCTAAAAGATCATATCGCAACGAAAAAACCAAATCTTACAAATGAGCAAAAAATTGCATTTCAAAAATTTCAAACAATGAAACCAGGAGATGCATTACTTCTTTGGGGCGAAACAGGTTCAGGTAAAACAGAAGTGTATATGAGAATTGCTGAAGATCAATTCCTTAAGAAAAAAAGTTGTTTGATACTAGCCCCAGAAATTGGATTAATTCCTCAACTTATTGATAGGTTTAGTAGGCGATTTAATAATGTCGTTTACGAATATCATAGTAATTGTTCTCCCGATCATAGAACTTTAGTTTGGAAGAAAATTATTAATGCTAATGAACCTTTAATAGTAATAGGTACAAGGTCGGCAGTTTTTCTTCCAATCAGAAATCTGGGATTAATAATAATGGATGAAGAACATGATGTTTCTTATAAGCAAGATAGTCCTATGCCTTGCTATGACGCTAGAGAGATTGCTATTGAAATAGTAAAAAGGAATTCTGCAAAGTTAATTCTTGGGAGTGCAACCCCATCAATGAAGACTTGGAAAAAGTGTATTTTTGAAAGGAATTTTAAATTGGTAAGAATGATTCAAAGGATATCCAGTAATGAGACTCCTGAAATAAAAATTATTGATATGCGGGATGAGTTCAAGAAGGGAAATATGAAAATTTTTTCCAATGAACTATTACAATTGCTTCCTCAACTACGCTTAAAAAAAGAGCAAGCAATAATTTTGATCCCTAGGAGGGGGCATAGTGGATTTTTAAGTTGTAGAAATTGCGGATATTTAATAAATTGCCCCAACTGTGACGTTCCTTTATCAGTTCATCTCGGATCACAAGGAAAAAAATGGTTAAGGTGTCATTGGTGTGATCATAAATCAAGATTGATCAATCGTTGCCCAGATTGTCATTCAACTGCTTTCAAACCTTTTGGAATTGGTACGCAAAGGGTAATAGAGTTTTTAAATGAAGAATTTCCTGACTTAACAGTACTTCGCTTTGATAGAGATACAACTTCAGGAAAGAATGGTCATAGAGATATTCTTTCAAAGTTTTCTAAAGGTGATGCAGATATTCTTGTCGGTACTCAGATGTTGGCAAAAGGTATTGACATCCCCAATATTACTCTTTCAGTAGTTATTGCAGCAGATGGGTTGCTTCATCGCCCAGATATTTCAGCAGAAGAAAAATCATTACAATTATTTTTGCAAGTAGCAGGAAGGGCCGGCAGGGCACAAAAAAAAGGGAAAGTAATTTTTCAAACATATAAACCTAACCACCCGGTGATTTCGTATCTTCAAAAAAGAGATTATGAAAGATTCTTAATTGAAAACTCGAGATTGAGAAAGGATGCTAATTTATTTCCATTTTGCACAATTTGCCTACTTAAATTATCAGGTGAAAATTATGAATTAACTGAGTCAATTGCAATAAAATTAGCAAAATATCTACTCAGTTTTTGTGAGAAAAAGAACTGGAAATTAATTGGTCCTGCCCCTAGTTTAATAGCTAAAGTCGGTAAAAAATTTAGATGGCAGATATTAATACATGGCCCTGAAGGAACAAAGATACCTTTACCTGATAGATCAATATTATGGAAACTTATTCCAAAAAATGTTTTTTTAACAATAGATGTTAATCCAGCAGAGTTGTAATTACTTTGATGGAAGTTGAGGTAAATCCGAACCTAATTTAAATCTATAGAATCTTAATAAATAAGCCAATATTATAATTATTAAAATAATAGATATCCCAATCAAGAGTTTGTTGAGGCTCCAAAAAGAAAATTCAAGACTATTTATCTGCCCTTGATTTAAATCCCAAATTATTAGATTTTTTGTGATTTCTAAATTTGAATTATTTTTATCGGTAAGGATAGCTTTATTAGGGTGAATAATTTTGAAAATCAGTTCTAAATTATCAATGCCTTTAATAGAATTTAGATCTAAATCTAACCTGTAAAAGTATTTTTTAAAAAAAATGAAGTTTTTTTGAGTAGTATTAATTTCTATATTTGTTGATTCTCCCGCTAACTCTCCAGCTGTATTTTGGGTGATTTTAAGAACTTGCTTTGTATCCTCTAAATTGAGATTTTTATGTTTCAAAGAAAAGGTTGATTCGTATTGTTCAATTTCTGCGTCAGGAAAAATATCTTTCATCTTTTCTTCAAATTTTAATTGCCAAGGAAATTTCTTTATGTATTTACTCTCTATCACTAAATTATTTGTTATTGAATCAAGTTCACTTAGATCAAGGGTATCCTCAATTTTTACGCAGCCACTTAAAAGTGGAATTAATAATAATAGTATTAAAAAAATGATCAGTGAAAAGCCTTTCTGAAAGGGTTTTGTTTCACCAGTTGGTGTCTCAGTTACATTAATAAATTTTTTTTTCTTCAATACTTCTCCTTTTTTGCGCAGTGAGTTAAGAGATTTTTTATTGAGTGATGGGTCGCTTTCAAACTGTAAGTTCCAATTTTCTGGCTTTTTAATGTCAGGAGAGTCTATAACTTCCATCAAATATTTTGCATTTTCTCTCGTCTTATTATCGTAAGATTTTAGAAGTTCTTTACAAAACCTTTTAGCCTCCTCCCTTTTATTGATACCACATAGAGCAGTAATTAAGATTGTTCTTAAATTCACTCCCTCTTTGCTTGATAAAGGAAATAATTCGATTATGGGCAAAAGAAATTCAATGCAATAATGATACTCACCTTTAGCTAAAGCAAGTTCTACTTTTTCTAAAACTTGCTCATAAGTTTTCATGGGTTAGGCGACTATCATTGTACCTATTCCGGAATTTGTAAAAATCTCAAGAAGTAATGAATGTTCTATTCTTCCATCAATTATGTGAGCTGCTTTGACTCCTTGGGCTAAAGCTCTTATGCAGCATTCTGTCTTTGGAATCATACCTTCAGTCACAATTTTTTTATCAATAAAACCCCTTGCCTCTTTGAGATTAGTTTTTTCAACAAGACTATTTTTGTTATCCTTTTCTTTTAAAATTCCTTGAGTATCAGTAAGAAGAATAAGTTTTTCTGCATTTATTGCAGCAGCAATTTCTCCAGCAACAAAATCTGCATTAATGTTATGGGAAATACCCTCCAAGGTTGATCCAATGCTAGAAATAATTGGGATGTATCCTTTAGAAATAAGAGGATCTAATATTTCAGGATTGATTTTTGTAACCTCTCCCACTAACCCATGACTACCATCTCCTAGTTCTCTAGATTGAATTAAGTTGCCATCAAGACCTGATATTCCCACAGCTAAGGATCCAGTTTTATTAATCCCTTTTACAATTTGTTTGTTAACTCTACCCATTAGAACCATCTCGACAATTTCCATTGTTTTTTGATCAGTAATTCTTAATCCATTTTCGAATTTAGGAGATATTTCTAATTTCTTTAACCAATTATTAATCTCTGGTCCACCTCCATGAATTACTATCGGACAAACCCCAACGGTTGATAAAAGTGCGATGTCTCTAAAAAAAGCATTTTTTAAATTATCATTCTCCATAACAGAACCACCATACTTGATAACAATTTTTCTACCTGAGAAACTTTGTATATATGGAAGAGCTTCGCTTAATATTGATACTCTTTGAGAATCATTCATTATTAAAATTCATTAAAACTTGATTGAATTGAGAAATTAGGTTTTTACAAATATATCCCTATATTCAATAAAAGAGAATAAAATCAAATTCTTTTTTATTATCGTCGATAATAAATTCTGATTCAAGACCTTTGACGAAAAACCTATTTAATCTTTCTTGTTTTTCAATCCATTTTTCTAGAGGGACAGCGTTAAATTCGAAACGCATTCGGAGACCATTTTTTTCTTCCTTTGTAATTTCTTCTATTTCTTTTAATTGAGGGGGGTTATCCTCGTCCCACAAATTTAAAGATTCTAATGACGATTCAAGATGAGCTTTTATCCCATACCTCCATCTTGTAACATCTTTAACTAATGCTGTTAGTTCTTTTGGTCTATTAAATTTATTTGTCGCAAAATTTGTCTTGTCAAGTAATTGTACAGGAGGTATTTCAGAAGTCTTTAAGCCTAAGCCAATTAGGAAAATAGGTACTCCATAAAAAAAAGTAGGTACACTTAGATTCACTGAGTCTGTAAAATAAGCAGTCATTCCAACAAAAGCTAATATACCCCCAGCCGTTACGATTAAGTTTCCAGGCGATAAGTATTTCTTCATTTTGATTTAGTAGAATGAGTTTTAAATGGGCTAACAAGTATTATGCAAGATCCTAATACTGCAAATCAAGGAGATTTAATTTTTAAACTTGATCAAGATAGAGCATGGCTACTAGAAAATCTTGATAAGGGTAAATGGCCAGAAATCAGAAGCGAACTTGCCGCGCTTGAAAGAAAAATAAGCAAGTTAATTATAAGTGTTCAAGAAAATAATGTTGATATTTGATTTAAAAAGGTATTTCGTCCACTTCAGGTACTAAAGGTGAACTATCCCAACTAGATTTTTTGGGGGTTTCTTTATTTTCAAATGACTCATTATTTTCTTTTTGATCAGACTTAATAACATCAACTGGCGATATTTGATGAATTTTTGAAGCTGTTAGTTCTGGTTGTTTTTCTTTAGTTCCGTCTTTTCTAGTGACAGAATTCATCTTTAGACGTCCCTCAATAACAATATTTTGCCCCTCCTTTAGTGCATCTACCATTTCTTGGGCAATATTTCCCCATCCTATGATCTTGAGATCTCTGGTTGGATCTTCACTACGTAATCCTTTAAAATTAACAATCATTTCTGCAATTGGAGTTTGGTTTTCTTTGGTATACCTCATTTGGGGAGCGCTATTAATGACCGCCTGAATTAAACAATGATTCATTACTTACTATTTAATTAAAGACATACTGATGCAGAATCAAGGAAATTGCTATAAAAATGTTTGGATCCTATCAGGAACTTCGGATGGACCTGTAATAGCTAATAGGCTTCTTGAACTTGATTATTCAGTCTTTGCAAGTGTTTTAACTTATAAAGCAGGGCAAGCTTATATTGAAAATCCAAAGTTACATATCATTACGGGGAAATTAAATAATAAAGATCAAATAATTAATTTCATAAATAAAAATAAAATCACGTGCGTTGTCGATGCTACTCATCCGTTTGCCGTAATAATTTCTAAAAATCTTAATAATGCATGTAAAGAAATTAATACACCTCTTTTACTATTTGAGAGGAAATCTCTAATAAATAACACTAATAATTTTTTTTATATTGATCATTTAAAGGATATAAATAATGTTGATATAGAAAATAAGAATATTCTTCTTGCAATAGGATCAAGATTCCTTAACGATACAGCTAGTTATTATATGAATTGCAAAGCAAATGTATTTACAAGGGTACTTCCAACTTATGAGAGTATAACTAAAGCTTTTGGATCATGTATTAAAAATGCAAATATAGCGATACTTGAACCGAGTAAAAATAATAAAAGCACTTTAGAAAAAAAACTTTGTGATTTTTGGGAGATAGATTATGTTCTATGCAGAGAATCTGGAAGTTATTCTCAGAAAAACTGGGAGAGTATAGTTTCTGGAAGTAAGATGAAGTTATTTTTGGTTAAAAGGCCGAAAGTTAAAAATGATTATTCTTACTCTTTTGATCAATATAACAATTTGATAAATCACATAATTAAAAAATATTGATGTTTAATGAATTATGGAAGTATTAGTTATGATCACAACTGAATCAAGTAACGCAAATGCTTTGCGAATGGCTAAATTACTAATACAAAATAAACTTGCAGCTTGTGTTTCGATAAAGCAAATTTTTTCAACTTATAAGTGGGATGATGATATTGAAGAAACTAAAGAGTTTGAAATCACAATAAAAAGTAAACTAGAATTTAAAGATTGTTTAATTGATTTCGTAAATAAAAATTCCACTTATGATGTTCCTCAGATTATTTACAAAAAATACGATGCTGAGATGAAATATTATGGTTGGTTGAATAAGACTATTTGATTAATCTATTTTATTAACTCTTTAAGATCAATATCCGATCTAGATCCTAATTGCGTAATTATTTGCCCCGCACAAATTGAAGCTATCTCTCCGCATTTTTTTAGGGAACAATTGTTTATTAATCCATGGATAAATCCTCCCGCATAGATATCTCCCGCTCCTGTAGTATCAATAATCTTGCCTTTTGTTATTGACTCAATTATTTCAACATTATTTTTGTTAACTATGAGAGAACCATTGCTTCCAAGAGTTACTATGACTAATTCACATAAGGAAGATAGGTCTTCTTGACAGCTTGCTAATTTATCATTTTTAAATAGACTTAACACCTCGGATTCATTACAAAACACAATATCTACATATTCATAAATTAATTCCAAGAAACTTTCACGATGTCTATCTACACAAAATGAATCAGACAAAGAAAGGATTATTTTTGTATTAGATTGTTTTGCAATTTGGGCGGCTTTAATAAAAGCTTTTTTAGCTAATTCGCTGTCCCATAAATATCCTTCTAAATATAAGTATTTACTTTCTTTAATTACGGTAAAGTCAATGTCTTTTGGTTCAAACTCTACAGATGCTCCTAGGTAAGTGCACATAGTTCTTTGTGCATCAGGTGTAACCAAAATGATTGAATGAGCTGTTGGAGCACCTTCAATAGTTGGTGGAGTATTAAATATAGTTTTACTTTTTTTTATATCTTCAGAAAAGAAATTCCCAAATTGATCATTTTTCACTCTTCCTATAAATTGCACTTGATTGCCTAATTCTGCTAAAGAAACAACGGTATTTGCTGAGGATCCCCCTGATATTTGTTTGATCACTTTGCAATTTTCTAACAATCTCTGAGATTCATCAGAATTAATAAGATTCATTGATCCTTTATCCAGATTATTTATCTCAATAAACTCATCTTCAATATTTACAATAATATCCACTATTGCATTGCCCAGACCAATGAGATCAAACGTTTTATTATGTTCAATATGTCTAAATGATTCCGTCATTAATTTGAAACTAAATCATCTTAGAAGTGCTCTTTTAGGACCATGAATTGGGTCTTCAATTACTATGGTTTGATCTCTATTTGCCCCTAACGACACAATGGCAATTGGAACCTCCATTAATTCAGCTAAAAATCTGAGATAATTCATAGCATTCTCTGGGAGATCAGATAGTTTTCTGCAATCAGCAGTTGAACATTGCCAACCTTTTAATTTTTTGAAGATTGGCTTACATTTTTTTAAGTCATCTGAATTTGTAGGAAAGTAGTCTATTTCCTCTCCATTAAGATCATATGCAATGCAAACTTGAATCTCATCTAATTCATCTAACACATCTAGTTTCGTAACGGCTAAACAATCAAGACCATTTACAGATACAGCATATTTACCAATAACTCCATCAAACCACCCACATCTTCTCCTTCTCCCTGTAGTGGTTCCAAATTCACTTCCTCTATCACAGAGTTGATCATTAATACTCCCTTGCAATTCTGTTGGAAATGGCCCTTCACCCACTCTTGTGGTATAGGCTTTTGCGACACCTATGACTCTATCAATTAAAGTGGGACCTACTCCAGCCCCAATACATGCCCCTCCTGATATGGGGTTTGATGAGGTAACAAAAGGATAAGTCCCATGATCTAAGTCAAGTAGAGTCCCTTGAGCACCTTCGAAAAGAATATTCTTCTTATTTTTTGAGGCTGCATGGATAGTCCTAGTACAGTCAACAACATGTTTTGATAATCTTTCCCCATAGTCAAGATATTCTTCAACAATATCTTCTAATTTAAGTGGTTTAATGCCATAGATTTTTTCTAGTAGACCGTTTTTTTCTCTTAATGGAATTTCGATCACTTCACTTAGCCTTTCCTTATTGAGCAAGTCTCTTATCCGAATGCCATTTCTTTGTGACTTATCCGCATAAGTTGGGCCAATCCCACGACCTGTTGTCCCTATTTTGTTTGAACCTCTATCAGCCTCCATCGCTTCATCTAATATTCGGTGGTAGGGCATTGTTACATGTGATGTTGATGAAATTTTTAATCCTGAGATATCAATTCCATTATCAATTAACATGTCAATTTCTTTTAGCAAGATTTTTGGATCTACAACAGTTCCCGAACCAATTAGACAAGAAGTATTTTTATAAAGTATCCCTGAGGGAATTAAATGTAATTTTAAGACTTTATCATCTACTACTATAGTATGACCTGCATTTACTCCCCCTTGGTAGCGTACGACAACATCTGCCGAACGACTAAGTAAATCCGTTATTTTACCTTTTCCTTCGTCACCCCATTGGGCTCCGATTACAACAACATTAGCCAATTTTAGAAGAGCATTATTTTTGTGCGAATATTTAATATATTCAAAAATCTTGGTTTACTTTTAAAAAGTAAATGAATTGTATCAACTTTCTCTTAGAACCATTTTTTCAGCCAGAGAAAATTCTTTGGTTAATCGCTCTTTAAGTTTATCTGGTAAAGGTCTACTTGCAAAGTTTTTGTAATGACCTGCCATAGCATTTAATGCTGTTTGCATGGTGGTAAATGATTGCGTTTTATTCACCATCCCTCTATTTCTATATCTGGAAATATAGTCAGTTATGAGTGTAAGAGCTTCACTTCTTACTTCATCTTTATTTGGAGAATCTTTTGGAGTATCAACAGCTGTTTGTAATGTTTTAACAACAGAAATGGTATCTTTTGTATAGTCACCTGTCATAGAGGTTTTTGCAGCTATGGAAGGGGAACTAAATAGCGTAAAAACAAGAATTAATGATATTGCAAAAGATATAGCTTTGGTAAGATTCTTAAAAATTAATTTTGATGTCCATTTCAGTAACATAACTTTGCTCCCAAAAAAATAAGTCTTAAGACTCTTTATTGTACATTATTTCTGATTCGGAAATAAATATTTCTAACAATTTATCAGTACTAATTTTAAGCTTAGTATTATTTGTTCTGCATAAAAGTTCTACTTCTTTATTAATAGAATCTCTGCCAATAATTATCTGAAAAGGAATACCAATTAATTCCGCATCTTTAAATTTCACTCCAGCTCTATCGTTTCTATCATCAAGGAGGACATCAATTTTATTAATTAAAAAGTTGTTATAGATTTGCTCAGTAAGATCACTTTGAATAGGATCTTTTAGGTTTGTTGGAATAATAATAACTTCAAAAGGAGCAATCTGAATAGGCCAACAAATTCCTTTTTGATCATGATTCTGTTCGATAGCAGCTTGAGCTATTCTTGTTACTCCTATTCCGTAACAACCCATCCATAAATTTTTTAACTGACCGTCCTTATCAGAGAACTTTGCATTTAATTTTTCGCTATATTTCTGACCTAGTTGGAAAATATGTCCAATCTCGATACCTTTTTTTTCTTTAAGTTCATCATCATCATCAATACTTATTTTATCTCCTTTTTTGGCATTCCTGATATCCCCAATTAGATAGTCTTTCGAATCAAAAGAAAATTCTTGAAAAACTTTATGGAAATTAACTTTATTCCCACCACTTATAAACTTTGAAAGGCCAATTGCAGAATGGTCAATTATTCTTGTCCATTTTTTATCCCAATTAGAAGTAGCTTTAATAGTTTTATTATCTAAATCTGGCCCGATAAAACCTAAGGGAAAGTCAATTAGATTTTTTTCGATATTATTTTTGTCTTCAATCTTTTTAAGATTAAGGAGATTGAAATCATGAAGTTTATTTATTAAGTTAAAAAGCTTTACTTCATTAATGTGTTGATCGCCTCTTATGCATGCAAGAATTGGGAGCTCAAATTCACCTTCGAACTGTGCAAGGAATATTACTACTTTAATAATCTGACTAGGGTCTAAATTATTATTATCGCAAACCTCTAGGATCGTTTTTTGTTGAGGTGTCTTTAACCACTCTGCAATATCATCTTTGAGCGGAATAGCTTTAGAGGGTAGAGAAACAGCTTTTTCAATATTTGCAGCATAAGACCCACTTTGAGTAAACAAAATGGAATCTTCCCCAGCATCAGCAGTGACCATAAATTCTTTAGAGGAGGCACCTCCAATTGCTCCACTATCAGCTTCAACCCCTACTGTCTGCAGACCACAAGATTTAAAAATATTTTCATAAGCATTGCCAACCTTTTCATAAAAAGAAGCCAGATCGTTTTCTGAAGAATGAAAAGAATAACCATCTTTCATTATAAATTCTCTACTTCTCATCAACCCAAACCTTGGCCTTATTTCATCTCTAAATTTTGTCTGAATTTGATAAAAACATTGAGGTAATTGCTTATAGGAGTTGATGGTCTCTGATGCAATACTCGTGATCACCTCTTCATGAGTTGGAGCTAAACCAAATTCTTTACCTTGTCTATCTTTGAGATTAAACATTATTCCTTCCCCTGCAGTATATCCTTCCCACCTTTCACTTTTTCTCCATAAATCTGCAGGATGAAGTTGGGGCAATAGTAATTTTGTACAACCAATACTATTAAGTTCTCTCTCTATTATTGCGGATATTTTTTCAATAACTCTAAGCATTAATGGCATGTATGCATAAATACCGCTGTTAACTCTGCGAATATATCCAGCTTTTAAAAGTAATTGATGTGAAATAATCTCAGCTTCAGAAGGTGTGTCACGAAGAGTCCCCAGAGGAAATGAGGTTGTCACGCGCATACAAAAAATTCCTTAATAATATTTAATTTTATCAATTAAGATGAAAAAATAATTTAAAGTGTCTTGAGTCCCTCAACGCGGCTAGTCTAAAAATATTGTTTCTGCTAACTTTTCCAGTAATGAAGTTCAAATTCTTTTAAAAATTCATTATTACTAAAACATTTTCTTAAGTTTATGGAAAATATAGATTCCAATATTTCTAGCGAAGAGGAATTAGTAGGTATTGATGAAGTTCAAAAATTCTTAAACAGATCAAGAGCTTCTGTTTATAGGTACACAAATACAGATTTAAGAAATCTAAACCCTAGCTTTAATCCAAGAAAATTAAATCCCGAATTTAGAACTGATCAAAAAGATCCTTTAAAATTCCATCCTAACGAAGTAGCAAGATTCGCAAAAGATATTTTAAGAATTAAGGAAGTTACTGTAGAAGTCTTTAATACACCTTCCTCCGCTGCTCAAAATATACTGGTGCAAATATTAGACGAACTAAAATCTATAAGGTCTTTGCTGGAAAAAGAGTAATTAACAAATTACTAGTCAATGTTTTGATTTATTGACATTTTGAATGTAGGATAATGATGTTTAATTATCTCCTTAATCTTTTCCAATTAAGAGTTCTTGAGTTACACGAAATCAAAGCAGTTTATTCAAAGTAAATCAAGCGAAGAATCTTCTTATGGTTCTGCTCGAAGTGATTTTGAAAGAGATGATGATGACCCTTTAAGTATAAGGAGTTTATCAATAACATTTCTTGGTATTATTTTTGCCATTTTGACAATTTTTTTACCTTCGATAAGCATTTTAATTGGAAGACCTTTATCTCAAGGAAGCGAGATAATACATAATCATAAATTTAAAAAAGATGGACCTTAGTTCAATACCTCCATCTCCAATGAAGGGAATTGTAAATATTGTTGTTGAAATACCTGCAGGTAGTAGGAATAAATATGAATATTGCTCTGATGCAGGAATAATGGCCTTAGACAGAGTATTGCATTCTTCAGTTAAGTATCCTTTTGATTATGGCTTTATCCCAAATACCCTCGCTGAAGATGGGGCTCCTCTTGATGCAATGGTGATAATGGATGAGCCTACTTTTGCAGGTTGTCTAATAAAAGCTAGACCTATTGGAGTTTTGGATATGTACGATTGTGGTGCATATGATGGAAAACTTTTATGTGTGCCTATGGCTAATCCTAGACAGGCTAATATAGTGAGTATTAATCAAATTGCTTCTAATCAGCTTGAAGATGTTGCTGAATTTTTTAGAACAAGTAAAGGACTTGATGGGAGAACAGTTCAAATTGATGGTTGGAGGGATTTTGATGTGGTTGAAAATTTATTGAAAAGTTGTTTCCCTACAAGAAAGAAAAACTTTAAAGTTCTTAAGAAATCAAAAATTAGTAAATTAAGTTGAAAAAAATAATTTTTTATAGTTATTTAAAATGCTCTACTTGCAGAAAAGCTGCAAAGTGGCTTAAAAGTAAAGATTTCGTATTCCAATTAATTGATATTGTAAAAGAACCACCACTTGTTAATTATTTAAATCTAGCTTTAGAGCAATACTCTGATGATAAGAAAAGGATTTTTAATACAAGAGGTAAAGCCTTTAAAACTCTTAATATTGATATTTATTGTTTATCAAGGGAAGAAATTATTCAACTCCTTTTAAGTGATGGCAAATTAATAAAAAGACCATTTTTGATTTATGAAGAAAAAAAAGTAATATTAGGTTTTAACGAAATAGAATATGCCAAACAAATTATATAAGTTTAAAAAATCAAGACATTTTTAATGTTTATGCCTGCTTCTATTAAAAGTTTTTTAAAAGAGTGGGGTCTATTGATCACATTAACTTTTTTTGTTTCTTCTTGTAGATCATTTTTCGCAGAACCACGTTACATCCCTTCTGGTTCAATGCTCCCAGAATTGCAAATAAACGATAGGCTGATTATTGAAAAATTTTCGCTAAGAAACTCTTTGCCAAAAAGAGGAGATATTGTCGTTTTTAACTCACCTTACTCCTTTGACCAGAAATTAATTTCATTAAGATCTAAGCCGCTACCAAAAAAAAGATATTGTTTTTTGATGAGTTTTCCTCCAATGTCGTTTATTCCTGGTTTGAGGGATCAAGCTTGCGATGCCTATATTAAAAGAGTGGTAGCACTTCCAGGAGAAATTGTCAGTGTGAACACGAAGGGTGAATTAATAATAAATAATAAATTAATTCCTGAACCTTACGTCTCTTATAAGTGCTCATTATCCCTCTTTAATAAATGTGGTGAATTTGAAAATATAAAAGTTCCTAAAGATCATTTTTTAGTTTTAGGTGATAACAGGTCAAATAGCTGGGATGGTAGGTATTGGCCTGGAAGTAAATTTCTTCATAAAAAGGAGATAATTGGTAAAGCATATTTCAGATTTTGGCCTCTTAGTCAAGTTGGTTTTTTCAATCAATAAACTCTTATTTATACCTCTGACTTCATCAAAATAAATTTTTAAAAAGGTTTTAATTTAAAGTGCTCCTGAAGCAGTTGAATCAATTATTCCTCCTAGGTGTGTTGTAATGTTAAGAGCGCTAATCACAGGGGGCTTATTGTGATCCTTAAAAAGGTCAATAATAGTTATGCCACCATTACCTTGTTTGATCATCCAAATATTTGAATAATTAATACCAAGTATGTTGCAAATTAGAGTTTTATTGACTGCATCATGAGCAACTAGAAGGCTTAGATCATTATCCTTTTGAGATAAAATAATTTTGTCAAAAGCTTCTACGGACCTTTCTGATACATCTTTTATAGATTCACCTTCGGGCATTATTACTTCTTCAGGTTTATCATGCCAATTTTTTAGTAAAAGAGGCCACTGTTCTCTAATTTCTGATTCCAGTTTACCTTCCCATAATCCGTGACTAATTTCTGCAAGTGAATCTATTCTTTCTATTTTTAAATCTTTTCTATTTTGAAGGATTATTTGTGCAGTCTCATAAGGCCTATGCATTGAACTTGAAAATGCCTTATTAAAAGAAATATTTCTCAAATATTCAAAAGTCTTTCTAGCTTGATCTTTACCGTTTTCATTTAAGGGGATATCAATTTGGCCTTGAAATCTACCTTCTTTGTTCCAGTTAGTTTCACCATGTCTTATTAGAAATACTCGGGAATCTCCAATTTGATTTGGAATATTTTTATTCAGATGGGAAGTTTGATTTAAGCATTCAATTTGGGTCTTAAAAGAGTTATCTTTCCTTGAAATATTGATTATCGAGAAAGAAGCATTTTCTAATCTTATTTTCCTAAAACCTTGCTTAGGCTTTCCTAATAACAAAAGGATTAAACATCTGAGAATTGCATTATGCCCTACAACTAAAATATTTACATCATCTTTTTCTAGATAAATTTTTAAAATATCTTCTAGAAAATTATTTGCTTGAAAAAATAACTCTTGAATTGGTTTATAAGTTTTGTTGTCATTTCTTTTTAAGATTAAGTTTTCTGGATCATTTTTCCATATAGGATAAATTTCTGGAAATTTCTTTTTTATTTCATCAATTTTTAGACCAGACCATTCACTAAGATCTACCTCTAGCAAATTATCATCGAAAACAATATTTTGTTCTTTATTGAAGGTCTTTTTAATTGTTTTTGCAGTTTCTGCCGCTCTTACAAGTGGTGAGGAATAGATTTTATCGAAGTTTATTTTTGATAATGCTTTTCCTGCTTTGCGGGCTTGTTCGTATCCTTCATCAGTTAAAAATGAATCATCTGTTCTTCCTTGAATTAATCCTTTTGCATTGAAACTGCTTAGTCCATGCCTAATTAAAACTAATCGTATAGCCATTATATAAATTTGAAAATTAAGATAATTTAATCATCTCATGGAGTGATTAAAATAGATACATAAATATAAGGAATTTCAATGATAACTAAGTATAGTTTTCAACAATATAATAAATTATGATCTTTAAAAATATTTCTAAGTCAAAACTCATTTTAGCTTTTATTTCTATAGTCATAACTTTTTTTGTATGGCAGCAAGGCTTAAAAGATAGTTTAAATAGACCATCTGTTTCATTTGATATAAGTCAAAAAGAGCAAGAAATTGCTGAATTATCTGTCCAAGCAATACCTGTAAACCTCAAAAACTTTTTTATCATTAATGATCCTGTCGATCTAATAAATAAATCACTCTCTGAGGTCTCATTTGAAGAACTAACAGAAAGAAATAAATTAATTCGAATAATTTCTTCAGAATCAAATGATCCTATAATTTACAAAAATATATCAAAAGATTTTGAAAATAGAAACTTTAAATTTCTGATTGATGAGATAGAAAAAAAATCCAACAATAATTCATATCAACCAAATTCTGATAAATTTGATTTATTTAAAGGTGATAGATTTTTATACCACCTTTTAAGCAGGAAATTTGATTTTGACGATAGTTCATTAATAACAAAATCATTTTCAAGAAAAATGTTTTTAAAAATATTAGCTATAAGACTAATACCACTTTTAACAATAATTATTGGCTCTATTCTGGCTTTAAAAACATTATGGACCACCATATCTTTAAAAAAGTTTGGTTGGCAAGAAATTAAATCCTTAGATTTAGAATTAATAGATATGGTCTTATTAATTGCAGGTGGATTTGTTGTTTTAGGAGAAGTGGTATCACCTTTGTTTTCTATCAGTTTGGTTGAACTTTTTTCTAAAAATATCTCTAATGAATTATCTCAATCTTTAAAAATATTCTTTGGATATCTTTTTATGGCTATTCCGCCATTAGGTATGGTTTATTTTCAAATTAAATCTTTGAATGGAGAATTTACTTTTAAAAAGGATTATTTACAGTTCAATTTCTTGCCAATAAAATATGCAATTATTCAGGGAATTAAAGGCTGGTTAACAATAGTTCCTTTTGTTTTATTGATATCTCTTATTATGAATAGTCTGATCGATAATCAGAATGGTAGTAACCCTTTGCTGGAAATTGTTCTCAATAACAATAATTACTTATCATTTTTTATATTATTTGTAACAACAACTTTATTAGCTCCTCTATTTGAAGAGACTATATTCCGCGGTATTTTACTACCAACTCTTTCAAGAGATTTTGGAGTGATTTCGGGTATCATAATTTCAGCTTTTATCTTTGCATTAGCTCATTTAAGTCTAGGAGAAATGCCACCATTATTTGTTCTAGGAATTGGATTAGGCATTACAAGAATTGCTTCAGGGAGTTTATTCTCTTCAGTGATTATGCATTCTTTATGGAATGGAATGACTTTCTTAAATTTGTTCTTATTGAGGACATAAAGAATTAAATTATTTACTTGCGAATCAAATAAAAAGATGTTTATTTAATTTATAACACCTATTTCATTTGAAAATAAATCATAGATGAAACCTTATGGGAATCAATCTAATTTTAAAAAAAAAGTTTCATATGAAAGTAAAGAACATTCCAAAAAAATATTTTTACTTAATATAAAATTAATACATCAAATTTTCGATACCATTAATATCTCTCTTTTGGTATTAATTTTTACCTTATTTTTCTTATCTTTTGATAGTCAAAGGAAATGGTCAAATACATACAAAACCTTATCTAAAACAAAAGCTATCAATAATAATCTAATTGACTATATATCTAAAATTGAGGAATTTTATATTAATGAAATTGAGTCTCACAATACCTATAGAAAAACTAAACCCGAAGATCTAATCTATCTAGATAAATTTGTAGAAAAAAAAGAAAGTTTTTTTCAGAAAAATTTAAGTATTTTCATTAAAGGTTTTAGTGATAGCAAATATCAAAGGGGATATTGATGAAAAAATACAAAAAGATTGTTCGACTAATACCCCTTGATCAAAGAAGATTTAAATTTCTCTATATTTTTAGCTTACTATTAATAGTTTGTTTGTTTGGTAGGTTAGTTAAATTGCAAGTCTTTAACGCCCCTGATTTGCAAAAAAAAGCTAGATTAATTCAGTCTTCTAAAACTAACTCTTTAAAAAAAAGGAGATCAATTGTAGATAGAAATAATAGAATAATTGCTTACGATAAACCGCTTTATAAATTATGGGCTCATCCAAAATATTTTAATTTTCCTGGTGATTCAATTAACAGAGTTCGCAGTATTGAAGAAGTTACAAAAAAGTTGTCACCTATCTTGGATATTGACAATGAAATACTCTTGAAGAAATTTGATAATAAAATGAGTGGTATCAAGCTTTTGGATAAAATTTCTGAAGAAAAGGCAAAAAAGATTAAGAACCTTCAAATAAGCGGACTTGATTTGTTTAAATATTCGCAAAGATATTATCCACAGGGGGAGCTTTACTCTAATCTTGTCGGCTTTGTTAATGATGAGAATAAAGGTTCAGCAGGTTTAGAGCTTCATTTAGATAATCAAATTAAAGTTTTTAATAAAAGTAATTTAATAAAAAGAGGAGGAGATGGAACTCCTCTGCCGGATAATTCAGCTCCAGGTGATTTTATTTATGATTACAAAAGTTTAGGCCTAACTATAGATTCGAAATTACAGAAAGCGTCATTTAATGCATTATCAAAGCAAGTAAGCAAATGGAAAGCAAAGAAGGGATTTGCCATAGTTATGGATGTTAATAATGGTCGAATTCTCTCCTTGGTTACAGTCCCGTCATATGATCCAAATAAATTTTGGCAGTATGATTCTGAGCTCTTTAGGGGTTGGTATGCTCAAGATTTATTTGAGCCTGGTTCAACTTTTAAACCTATTAATCTTGCCTTAGCTTTAGAAGAAAAAGTAATCCAGAAAGATGGATTAGTTGAAGATATTGGAAAGATTAATGTTGGAGGATGGACAATTTCTAATTGGGATAAAAAAGGTAATGGATACATTGCCTATCCAAAAGTATTGCAGGTTTCAAGTAATGTTGGAATGGTAAAAATAATGCAAAATTTAGACCCCACAATTTATTGGGATTGGCTTAACAATTTAGGTATAAATAAAAATTTAGAGACTGACTTATTTGAATCAACTGCTGGCCAACTAAAGAGAAAAGATTTATTTGTAAATCAATCAATTGAGCCTGCCGTAACTTCTTTTGGTAAAGGGTTTTCAATCTCACCACTTAAATTGGTTCAACTTCATGCGGCTCTAGCAAATGGAGGCTTTGAGGTGACTCCTCATGTAACCTCAACTTTCAAAGAAAGAGTTAATAAAAATCCAAAAAAACAATTTTTTTCAAGCGAGGTTACTAAAACTGTTCTTGAATGGATGGAGAGCGTAGTCGATAAAGGTAGTGGATCTGGAGTAAAAATCGAAGGTTATAGGATAGCTGGGAAAACGGGCACTTCTCAAAAAGCCTTAAATGGTTCTTATACAAGCAAAAAAGTTTGTAGTTTTGTCGCAACCTTACCAGTTAATGATCCAAAATATGCTGTCCTTGTAGTTGTTGATGAGCCATCTAAATCATATGCATATGGTTCAACTGTTGCAGTACCAGTTGCGAAAGAAATTATCGAAAGTTTGATAGTAATTGAAAAAATACCTCCTAAGATTAAAGATTATGGAATAATTGTTAAAAAACCCTAAAATTTTCCAATTTTATAAATATTTAATTCACTATCTGATGATTTCATGAGGAATAAAGGCTAGTTTGTATATATATGATTATCTAGACATGAAATCAATTTTAGAACAATTGTCCTCAATGACCGTTGTTGTTGCAGATACTGGAGATTTAGATTCGATAAAAAAATTTCAACCAAGAGATGCCACCACGAATCCATCGCTAATACTTGCTGCTGCTAAGAACCCTGATTATGTGAAATTAATTGATAAAGCTTTAGAAAGTTCAGAAAATGCATTGCCTCCAGGATTCTCCAAAATTGACTTAATTAAAGAAACTGTTGACCAAGTTTCAGTATTTTTTGGAAAAGAAATATTGAAAATTATTTCAGGGCGCGTATCTACAGAAGTTGATGCAAGACTGAGCTTTGACACTGAAGCTACGATAGAAAAAGCGAGAAAATTGATCAATCTTTATAAAAATTTTGGAATTGATAAGGAAAGAATTTTGATTAAGATTGCCGCAACTTGGGAGGGAATTAAGGCAGCTGAAATTTTGGAAAAAGAGGGTATTAAGTGCAACTTAACTTTACTTTTTAACTTCTGCCAAGCTGTAACCTGTGCTAATGCAAAGATAACTCTAATTTCTCCGTTCGTTGGCCGTATATTGGATTGGCATAAAGCAAAAAATGGTAAAACTAGTTTTGTTGGCGCTGAAGACCCTGGTGTTATTTCTGTCACACAAATTTACAAGTACTTTAAAGAAAAGGGATTCAAGACAGAAGTAATGGGAGCGAGTTTTAGAAATCTTGATGAAATTAAAGAATTAGCAGGTTGCGATCTTTTAACAATCGCCCCAAAATTTCTTGAGGAGCTGAAAAAAGAAAAAGGAGAGTTAATTAGAAAATTAGATGTAAGTACTCAAATAAATAATTCTATTGACTACGAATTTGAAGAAAAAGATTTCAGATTAAGTATGTTAGAAGACCAAATGGCGAGTGAGAAGCTTAGTGAAGGTATCACTGGATTTAGTAAGGCAATAGAAGAATTGGAAGAGCTGCTACTTAATAGATATTCAGAAATTAAAAATCACAAATTAATTTCTGCTAACTAAATTTAAGTTTGCATTGTAAAAGAATTAAGCCCCACTTTTTGTCAAAAGTCTTCTGATAACTCTTTTTGCAATATCCTCATAACTCATCTCACCTGATAATATTTGAGCAATACGTTTAGGTGCTGTTTTTCTTTTGACACCTAATTGGTATCCAGTTCTGGGAAATCTATAAAATACCTGGGCTATCCTCCTCCCCCACGCCATTGATTCCCCCCAAATGTTGTTAATTTTTTTTGTATAAAGATTTAAATCATCTACTTTCCCTGATAGGCACTGATCTATGTATTCCGCAGCATAAAAACTGCTGATTAAAGATGGTCTAATTCCTTCAGCTAAAAATGGATCACATAGAGATGCTGCATCTCCAACCGCTAAAATTTTGTCACCATTAATTGAGTGAAAGCCATTCCATATTCTCAGTTTCTTGCTAATTGTTTTATGAGGAAAATCACCAAAACCAAAGCTTTTGATCACTTGTTCATTTATAACATGATTTTCTAGGAGACCATTATTTATAAAAGTACCTAAACCAATATTTAAGCTTTCTCTCAAAGGGAATGCCCATGCAAACCCATATTTTATAAATCCAAACTCAAATCTAACTGCATCTCTAGGAATTTCACCTAACCCTTTCAATCTTAATGAAATTGTGTTCGCAAATCTCGGTTTTCTTGGCCCTAAATTGAAATATCCTGCCCATTTGGATTGGGACCCATCAGCAACGACGAGAAATTCTGATGTATACATTACTTTATCATTGCAAGTAATTTCCCACTTATCATTTTTTTTTATGATTTTTTCTATCAATAGTGGTCTCATTATCTGGACTCCATTACTCAAGGATTCATTAAGTAATAATTGATCTAGTTTTTCTCTTTTAATAATCCAAAATGGGGATTCACCAGTCAGATCAGCAGTTACATTATCTGTAGCCTTCCATCTGAATTCAACATTTTTAATTTTTGATTCTATGCAATCTTCTATATTTAAAGGAAGAAATCTTTGCATTGAAGATGCCATCCCACCTGCACATGGTTTGTAATCTTGGGATTTTTCTTTTTCAATAATTAAAACTGAATATCCTTTCTTTGATAGGTTAAGAGCAGTGGAAGATCCTGATAGACCTCCACCAATTATTACTACGTCAAATTCTTTCAAACTTTTAGAATTTCCTTCTCTTTCTCAGACAATTTAGTTTCTATTAAAGCGATATATTTATCAGTAATTTTCTGAATTTCAGATTGATTATCTCTCGATTCGTCAATTGAAATAAGGCCATCTTTTTCGTCTTTTTTTTCTTTATCAACAGCATCTCTTCTGATATTTCTCAAGGCTACTTTTCCTTCCTCAGCATATTTAGAGGCTAATTTACAAAATTCTTTTCTTCTTTCTTCTGTTAAAGGAGGAACATTTATTCTTATTACTTTCCCATCATTATTTGGAGTAATACCTAAATCACTCATAGAAATAGATTTCTCTATCGCTTGTAAACATGAAATATCGAAAGGTTGTATTGAGATTGTTTGTGAATCAACAGTGCTTATAGTGGCAAGCGATTTGATTGGTGTTTCTGCTCCGTAGTACTCAACACTTACTCTGTCTAACAAGGAAGCATTAGCTCTACCTGTCCTAATTGTATTAAAGTTTCTTTGTGTGGCTTCAATACTTTTATTCATATTTTCTTGAATTTCTTTTTCTTTCATAATTAAAAAAATTAAATGATCTTTAACTAATTAAAGAGCCTATTGGCTCGCCAGCAACAGCTTTAGAAATATTCCCTTTTTTGAATATATCAAAAACCATAATTGGGATATTATTATCTTTGCAAAGTGCAATCGCAGTACTGTCCATTACTGCAATTTCATCACTAAGAACTTGTTGATAACTGAGAGAGGAATATTTTTTTGCATCTTTAAATTGATTTGGATCACGATCGTATACTCCATCAACCTTAGTAGCCTTCATGACAACTTCAGCGTTTATCTCTGCTGCCCTCAAAGCTGCCGTAGTATCAGTTGTAAAAAATGGATTTCCGCATCCACCTCCGAAAACTACAACTCTACCTTTTTCTAGGTGCCTCATGGCTCTTCTTCTGATGTAGGGTTCGGCAATTTCCTGCATTTCGATTGCTGTTTGCACTCTGGTTGCAACTCCAACTCTTTCAAGACCATCTTGAAGTGAAATTGCGTTCATTACTGTTGCTAGCATCCCTACATAATCAGCAGTTGCGCGATCCATTCCGTCTGCAGATCCTTTAAGCCCTCTAAAAATGTTTCCACCACCAACAACTATTGCGAGTTGTACATTATTTTCTACTACTTTTGAAACATCCTCTGCAATTGATTGAACTATAGCAGGATCAATACCATATGGTTTTTCACCCATTAGTGCTTCACCACTAAGTTTTAAGAGAACTCTTTTGTAAGTCATTCAATAATTGTACTTTTAAGACCTTAGCAAGTAAATGTGCCAAATTTATTTTTTGTTCAGATATTGCTTGCGTCTTTAAACATTTCTAAACCTGCCTAAATAAAATTTACTTCAACTAAAATTCAACGCACTTTTGTGCTTTTATTCCTTGCTCTTTGAAAGGATGTCTTATTAGTTTCATTTCTGTAACTAGATCAGCGTAATTGATGATTAAATCAGATGCTCCCCTTCCAGTTAAAACAACATGATTTTCTCTATTATTTAAGCTTTTTAAAAAAGTGATTATTTCTTCGGGTGCAAGATAACCAAGTTTTGTCGCAATATTAATTTCATCAAGAATGATAAGTTTATAAGATTCGTTTTGTATGTATTTTTTAGCTAGTTTCCACGCCTCTTGAACTAATTTTTCATCTCTTATTCTGTCTTGTGTTTCCCAAGTAAATCCCTCTCCTAATGAATGCCAAGATATGTTTGAAGACAAGTTTTTAAGTGCTTTTTCTTCTCCAGTGGTCCAGCCTCCTTTGATAAATTGAATTATTGCCACTTTATAGCCATGCCCTAAAGTCCTTAAAGCCATACCTAGAGATGCAGTTGTCTTGCCCTTGCCATCCCCTGTAAATACAATCAATAATCCTTTTTTTGTTTTTCTAATTTGTAGTCTTTCGGCTTGAATATTTTTTCTTTGCTGCATTCTTTTTTTATATGAGCTCTCATCGATATCCGGTGATAATTTACCTCCCATTCCAAGTTTATTTGCTTGATTATCGAGGTTAAATATTTTCTCGGAAGATGAAGGTTTTTCTTGCATATGACCCTTATTTTTATTTTATTATTATAAATCTTTAAATATTTTTAACTCTTTTAACTTTTAGAAGTGCATTATTTACTGCCTGTTGTTGATCTCTTTTAGTAATCCAGTGGTGATAAGTTTGAGTGTGTAAACTAACCGAATGTCCCATCATTCTGGCAGCCACAGTATCAGGTAAATCATAAAAAATTGTTCTAACTGCCCAAGCGTGCCTTAGATCATAAGGTTTTATTTGTAAAGAGTAACGCTTAAACTGGTCTGTAATTTTTTTTCCAATATTCTGCAAGGTTGTAATTTTAAGGTCTCTATTAATATTTGGTAGAAGTTCTGGATTCTCACCAAGTTTTGATAATTCGAACTTTTCCACCCATTCAGGATGGAATGGCCAAACTTGATGTTCCCCAGTTTTAGTAGTAGGTAAAACTCTAATGATTTTGTCCCCAAAATTAGTAAGAGAACTTAAATCACAAAAAAATACTTCATGATTCCTTAATCCATATGTAGCCATAAGACCAAAAACAAATTTCCAAGACTTGTTTGGTATCGTCTCCCACAGTTTCTCAATTAATTCGTCTTTGGGTAGATCCCTAAATCCTGCTTTGTTCAGACCATATCCTCTTGAATTTAATTTCCAATCTTCTGGTAATTTAACGTCCAAAAACTTAGCCAAAACACTTAAAGAAGTAGCGCATTGTTTCCTACTTCTGGTCCCTTCCTTATAACTTTCAAGTGTTTTTTGAAATATTTTTTCTAAAGCTAAATTCTCATAATCATTATACATATTTAGGATTCTTTTCATATATGGTTTGTAAGAACTTCTCCAGGTAGTTTTTCTAGTGCTGGTTAGAAAATCACTTTTGTTTTCTTTAAAAAAAAATTCTTCAAATTGAATTAATTTTTTTGGTAATTCAAAACCATTTTTAATTTCCTTTTGATAAGGTTTGCTTATCCAATTAATCCAATCAAATTGATTCAACTCCAATTGCAAATTTATTAATTGTAATTTTTTTTTGGCCTCCTCTAATCCAGAAATATCAGCTTTTAAACCAAGAGATATTCTTTGAATTTTAAAGTTATTGTTATCTTCTTTGGAGGGCAGTGAACCACGAATATTTAATTTCTCTCCTCTTTTCTCAATTTTAAGCTTGCTGCCTTGAGTAGCAAATTTATCATTGACATTATTAATTTCCTGAATTACGTTCATTTACTTATATAATTGTCCATATAATGACGTTTTTAATGTTGATTTTCAATCTCCATAAATTTTAAATGGATAAAATAGGCGTCTTACTAATGAATTTAGGAGGGCCTGAACGCATTAATGATGTAGGCCCATTCTTATACAATCTTTTTTCTGATCCAGAAATTATCAGGACCCCTTTCCCTGTTTTTCAAAAACCCCTAGCTTGGCTAATTAGCACCCTTAGGAGTACTACTTCACAACAGGCCTACCTTTCTATAGGTGGAGGTTCACCTATCAGAAGAATAACTGAACAACAAGCAAGAGAATTACAATCTAAATTAAGGAACAAGGGATTTAACGCTACTACCTACATTGCTATGAGGTATTGGCATCCTTTTACCGAATCAGCTATTGCTGATATGAAAGCAGATGGCATAGATCAAGTTGTTGTAATACCCTTGTATCCACATTTTTCGATAAGTACTAGTGGTTCGAGCTTTAGGGAATTAAAAAAATTGAGAGATTCTGATGATGAATTTAAGAAGGTTCCAATGAGATGTGTAAGGAGTTGGTTCAGTCAATCAGGTTATTTAAAGTCAATGGTCGAATTAATTTCTGAACAAATTTCACTTTGTGAATCACCTTCAAAAGCCCATATATTTTTCACTGCTCACGGAGTTCCTAAGAGTTATGTGGAGGAAGCTGGAGATCCTTACAAACAACAAATTGAAGATTGTTCTTTATTAATTATAAACGAGCTGGAAAAATGTTTAGGGTATAGCAATCCTCATACACTCTCTTATCAAAGCAGAGTTGGTCCTGTTGAATGGTTGAAGCCTTATACAGAAGAAGTATTAGCTGATCTTGGAAGGTCAAATGTTAATGATCTGATTGTGGTCCCTATAAGTTTCGTTGGGGAGCATATCGAAACATTGCAAGAAATTGATATTGAATATAAAGAAATTGCTGAAAAGGCTGGTATTAAAAACTTTCGGAGAGTTAAGGCTTTAAATACTCATCCTACTTTTATTGAAGGCCTTAGTGATCTAGTGATTTCCTGCTTGGAAGGACCTCTAGTTAATATAGAGGAGGCTTCTCAGTTGCCTGAAAAAGTTAAACTTTATCCCCAAGAGAAGTGGCAATGGGGTTGGAATAATAGTTCAGAAGTTTGGAACGGAAGGGTTGCAATGATTATTTTTCTTGTGCTTTTTATTGAACTTATTTCAGGCTCTGGACCTCTACATAAATTAGGAATTTTATAAAGAATAATTGAAATTTATTTGATAATATTTAAATGATTGAAGGATTATTTTGAATACATTTCTGACATTACATTTCTAAATGAGGCAAAAGTATTTAATTAAGTTTAATATTTATAGTAAATATTGAATTTCTTTAGTGACTCTTACTTCGAGATCCTTTTCAAAGGGTAGTTCAAAACATGAAAATCCTGTTTGGATAACTGGTGCAGATGCACTAATGGATTCTTTAAAAATTCATGGAGTAAAAGTTATATTTGGATATCCTGGTGGAGCCATACTACCAATATATGACGCTGTTCATAAGGCAGAACAAGAAGGTTGGTTAAAACATTATATGGTTAGGCATGAACAAGGGGGTTCACATGCGGCTGATGGATATGCAAGATCTACTGGTGAGGTAGGAGTATGTTTTGGGACCTCAGGCCCAGGCGCAACAAATTTGGTAACTGGAATTGCCACTGCGCAAATGGATTCAGTCCCCTTAGTTGTAGTTACAGGTCAAGTCCCAAGACCTGCTATAGGTACAGACGCTTTTCAAGAAACTGATATTTTTGGCATAACTCTTCCAATAGTGAAACATTCATGGGTAATAAGAGATCCTTCAGATATCGCGAAAGTAGTTTCTGAAGCTTTTTTTATAGCCTCATCTGGAAGGCCTGGCCCTGTTTTAATTGATATACCCAAAGATGTAGGTCAAGAGTTCTTTAATTACCAAAGAGTTTTGCCTGGTGAGATTATTCCTAAAGGATTTAAAAGGAATGGAGAAATTAATGATTGCGATATCAAGAAAGCAATTAAATTAATAGAAGATTCTGAAAGACCTCTTCTATACGTAGGAGGTGGGGCAATATCTTCGGGGGCTCATGATGAAATAAAAACTTTGGCAAAGAATTATCAAATACCAGTAACCACAACCTTAATGGGGAAAGGCGCTTTTGATGAAAAAGACAATTTATCAGTAGGGATGTTAGGAATGCATGGAACTGCTTACGCAAATTTTGCTGTTACAGAATGCGATCTTTTAATTGCTATTGGAGCTAGATTCGATGATAGGGTGACAGGAAAATTAGATACTTTTGCACCTAATGCAAAGGTAATACATATAGATATCGACCCAGCAGAAGTTAATAAAAATAGACGTGTAGATGTTGCAATTGTTTCTGATGTTTCAAAAGCTGTTCTCAAAATTAATGAACAATTTCTAAAAAATAAATTTACTTGTCAGACGAAAAACTGGTTAGAAAAAATTGATTTTTGGAAAAATAAACATCCTTTATATGACCCGCCTAAAGAAGGAGAAATTTATCCTCAAGAGGTTCTTTTAAAAGTTAGGGAACTTTCACCAGAAGCTTATGTAACTACAGATGTAGGACAACATCAGATGTGGGCTGCTCAATATCTTAGGAATTCTCCAAGAAAATGGATTAGTAGTGCAGGCTTAGGCACTATGGGTTTTGGATTGCCAGCCGCAATTGGAGTAAAAGCAGCCTTACCTAATTCAGATGTAATTTGTATTGCTGGAGATGCAAGTGTTTTAATGAATATTCAAGAATTAGGAACCTTATCTCAATATGGTCTAAAGGTGAAATTGATTATTATCAATAACCGCTGGCAAGGGATGGTAAGACAATGGCAGGAAAGTTTCTATGATGAAAGATATTCCTCATCTGATATGAGTTGTGGTGAGCCTGACTTTGTAAAACTTGCTGAGTCTTTTGGAGTTAAAGGATACTTAATTTCTGATAGAAAACAATTACAGAATGAATTAAAAAATGCGCTTGATCATGTCGGCCCTGCCTTGATTAATATCCTTGTCAGAAGAGGTGAAAATTGTTATCCAATGGTTCCTCCTGGTAAAAGTAATGCTCAAATGGTTGGATATGTTAATTGTGAAGACTAATTTTTTTAAAATTAGTTATTTTAAAAAATTAACTTTAAGATAATTTAAAAACTTAGATATTTCTGAATTGAAAAAATTATCAAAAATTTTAATTATAATCTGCTTGATTGTTCTTAATCCTGTAATAGTAAACTCTGCCGAAATCCTTCAAATTAAAAGTTCAAATACTATTTTGGTGGGGGATCAAAATAGAAATTTAAATATTGAATTATTTTGTGTAGATGTAAATGAAAATGATGAGATTGAAGCAACTAATCTACTTAAGAGTGAATTCCCAAGGGGTAGCAAAGTGAAAATAAAGCCTTTTGGTTTCAAAGAGAATGTTTTGTTAGCCAAAGTTTTTAATATTAAAGGTACTAAGGAGATGACGGAATTATTGGTCGCTAAAAACTTAAGTAGTGAAATTTGTCCAAGTTAATTATCTTTATGAGCAAATAAGATTCCATTGTCTCGAGATTGTTTGGCTCCTTCTCCAGGAATAAAATTCATTATGGAATTTGTATGTGCATAAATTTGAGATGTCTATATTTGTATGAGGGATGTTCTCATTTAAAAGTTGTCTATAGGCAGATCTTTTTAGGTCAAGTTGATTTAAGTTTTGCTCTCTGAAGTGATTTGAATCACTAAAACAAAGATCTTTTTTAGTTTTAGTCAATTTGACAGTTATGTTTTTGTTTTCGGCCTTTCTATAAAATTCTTTGAGTGTCATTTTATCAACTAGATAATGTTCTTTAGAAATCGCTGGTCCTATTGCAACAAGTAAGTCATCTCTAATTGTCCCAAAAGTATCGAAAATTTTTACCAGATTTTTTATTATTTTTTTTTCTAAACCTTTTCTTCCACAATGCAAGGTTGCTACAATTCTTGTCCTTTTATCTGCAAAAAATATTGGCATACAATCAGCTGTGTAAACCCATAAGTTTTGACTGCATTTATTGCCAACAAGACC
>CACGBT010000014.1 GCA_902571335.1 uncultured Prochlorococcus sp.
GATCTAAAGCTGTATTTAGGGAAATTATCATCAATAAACTAATTCCTTAAAGAAATTTTATGGAAATCTAATTGATTTCTTCGTATCCAAAAAATGTAGTATTGTCTGAATTTTTATACCCACTAGCTGCTTCCTGTGGGTTTTGACTGTCAATTTTTCTTGCTTTAGCGTGAATCATATTGAAAGGAAAGATTACAGCTCCTACAAAAAAATGAAGAATTAAGAAATCTGAAGGTAGTCCATTTGTCCAATCAGGAAAAAAGAGAAGTGTCATCAATGATTCGTACATATAAGTAGTCAAATAAACCTCTGACTATTATCACTGACCTTATCGCAATACTTTAAATTTTTAATAAATTGAAATTTAATTTGCTTTTAATAATTATCAGATTTAATTGAAAAGTCAATTTTAAAATAGTATTATATTATCTATAAAGTTTTGATAAATAGCTGTTGTTAAAATTCTTTTTTGGCTTACTTTTATTTATAGTTTTTCAATTAAAACCTTCTATAGGTTTAGCTTTTGATACGTCCGACCCTAGTGTTAGTTTGCTACAAAATAGGATATCAAATAATTTTTCGAAGAAATATTGCAATGCAATTCAAAATGGTTTTTCTAAAGATGAAGCAATGAA
Organism: uncultured Prochlorococcus sp.; assembly: GCA_902571335.1. Lineage (GTDB taxonomy): Bacteria > Cyanobacteriota > Cyanobacteriia > PCC-6307 > Cyanobiaceae > Prochlorococcus_A. The sequence continues at coordinate 636 of CACGBT010000014.1, forward strand.
ATCAGCTATTGTAAAAACTGAAAACATTATATCTTTCTCTTACAACCCACAAAAAAAATGGATTGAGAAGAGTGACTTGGCAAATCAAATTTCATTGCAAGTAGTAAATGATTGTGGATGGTCATTTGGATTAATTGGAAAGGAAGGAGTAGATTACTTTAAATCATATTTTCTTGAAATTTACGAAAAAACTACTCCCGACAAAAATTTTTCAAGATAGATTAGGTTAATGAATAATATTTCAGACAAATTAGTATTGACTATAATTTTGATTACTACTCTTTTTGTCTTTGGATTGATTTTTTCAGTAAAGTCACCAGAGAGAAAGGTTATTGATTCGCCAATTATGTGGAAAGATGATTATTCTAATATTTCGATTTCAAGTAGCTATAAATAAAATTCTGAAAGAAAAATAATTTAATTATAAATTCAATATTATTTCGCATAAAGAGAAATATTAAATACTCATACAAATTTTATTAGAGATCTTTAGCAAAAAATAGTCTCATTTTTAATTTAAGTAGTTTAGAAGAACTGATGCTATTTTTAAATCATTATTAAACCATGCTCGTATTGCCATAGCCCTTCTAGGATCATAAAAATTTTGTTTCCTGTACCAACTAAGAACTTCCGAATCTGATTTCTTACCATTACATGATAAACAACATGGTACGCAGTTACTTGTACTGTTTATACCTCCCTTTGACATTGGATGAAGGTGATCAAGTGACTCTGATGGTTTACCGCAATAAATGCATTTATATTTAGTAATTTTATGAAGTGACTCTCTCCAGTTTTTATTATTTATCTTGGGACATAGCTGATCAAGATAAATTGCATCATCTCTATGCATAAAATTCTTGATATTTTTTAGATATTAACAATTTTTTTATAACTATGATTGAAAAAGAGAAGATAAAACTGAATAGTCATATACTTCTTAAAATAAGAATACTTAATTATTAAAAATCAGAATACAGATTTAATGCATTATTTATTAACAACATCAGTCAATATTTTAGATTTTTCTTTATATAAAAGTATTTCCATATTTTTCATATCCTTTTTTTCTAATACTTTTTCAGCAGTTTCTGGTGGCGGAGCAGGCTTACTACAATTGCCTGCATTAATTTTATCTGGCGTTCCTTATCATCAAGCTCTGGCTAGTCATAAATTAGCGACAGTAGCATTAGGTTTAGGTGGTTCATTAAGAAATTACAAATCTCTAAAAAATGATTTTTATATTGCTTCGCAAATTTTAATTTTTGGATTGCCTGGAGTAATCTTTGGAGCTTCAATCGTTGAATTTATATCAGAAAAATACTTATATTTATTTTTAGGAATAATTTCGATTTTATTAGCATTTTATTCATTCTTTAAACCAGATCTAGGTTTATCTTCTGGGAATAAAGAACTAACTTCATTACATAAAATTAGATTTTTAATTTTAATTTTCCTAATAGGTATTTTGAATGGTTCTATTTCTTCAGGTACCGGATTGCTTGTAACAATACTTCTAATTAAAACTTTTGGAATGGATTTTCTTCGAGCTATAAGCTTAACATTCTTTACTGTTGGAATTTTTTGGAATTTTACCGGAGCAATTTTTTTGAGCAAAATTGGATCAGTTCCCTCAAATATATTAATAATATTAATAATTGGTTCTTTTACGGGAGGATATTTTGGGGCTTATTTATCCAAATTAAAAGGAAATTTTCTAATTAAAAAAACTTTTACAGCAGTTTGTCTTTTTGTTGGCACAAGCTTATTGATCAAATCTATTAAAAGTTTTTATATTAATTTACTGTAAATACCAAAATAGTTGTGGTCAAAAAAAGTCCCAAAAAAGCTGTTACAGTAAGTAGAGATAAATTCATTAATGATTATTTCTTATAATTAATCTATGTTCTAATGAATAATTCGTTGTATTAAACAATACTTTTAGTTGAAATTTTTAAAAAGAAAAAAAAGCCTCACTAATGTGAGGCCAGGTGATGGGGAACCTTATTTTTAGACCAATTTCTTAGAAAATGCAACCCCCTATCTATAGCGGAATTATGATTGCGTCATAACACTACAGATAGTGCTTTCATAATTTTATATTAGTGTATTATGCAAATTTGAGATAATTTTTGTAATTTTAAACTTAATTAATATGCTTCTTATTTCAAAATTTAAAATGCTTTCACTTGTTAAAAATTCAGCGCATTGTATTATTCGTATGGAATTTGTAGCTTAAATGATTGAATTGTCCTTACTGACTCTCTTGAACTATGTTGGAGATAATTTTTGTGAATATAGAAATTTAGGTCATGACAATTATAAATCTTTACTTCTTTCCTACAGTGATGCAAGTAATAAGTTTGGACCATTAGAAGTTAAAAAGGTTATTGAGAAGTCAGAAAATTTTAAAGTTGCAGCTGTTGCTATTGCTGCAGTCAAGTGCCCTCAACATATAGTTAAATAATGAAGTTTGAATTAAAAACCGAAAATGCAAATTATTCAAAGTCATTTTCACTTATTTTTGCAGTTGTTTTTTTTCTCCCTCTAATAATTATCTTTTGCGATGTTGCACTTAAATTAGGAATTATTTCAAGACATTATCAAATTGAACACGACTGTAAGCTTTTAACAGTTGAAAAATCAAAATCTAATTTTAAGAAATTATCGAAGCTTTCCAATTTGAACAATAAACAAAAAATTTGGGAATTTTGTAAGGAGGCTGCTAAATAACTTTTAGCTAGAAGCCGATGTATAGAATTTCAACGCAAATAACCAGAATTTTCTTGAAGTAAAAAGAAATATCATAGCAATAATTACTTCAAGCAATATTTTCCAAAATTGAGAAAGACCTAGCAAAACCTCAGAAGGTATTGTAGTTATAAATGCAATAGGAATAACCACGCTAAAAAATATTCTTAGAGAAAACGAAAATGAGTTCAATGGAAATCTTCCAATATAGAGGAATGATCTTAATACTTCTGTTGCATTCCATGTCTTAACAAACCAAATAGTTGTTGTAGAAATAAAAAACCATAAGCTATATAAAATACAAATCGAACAGCTTATCGTAATCAAGGATAGGGTAAGAAAACTTAAATTTAAGTTGATTTGATTTATTCTTATGCAAAAGAACAACAATAAAAATCCAAGCATTATTTCTAAAAATCCAGATGGATTTATTTTTTTTAATGAAATATAAAATTGACTATCAATAGGTTTTAAAAGTACGAAGTCTAATGTTCCTTCCCTTATATGTTTAACTATTTCTGTAAGATTTGGATTGAACCATGTATTTGTTATTCCATTCAAAATCGTATAAATAGCTTGGATTATTAGTGCCTGTTCAAATTTCCACCCTCCAATATATCCATTATTTTGAAAGAAAATAGATAATAGAAAAATACTCCCTACTAAACTTAAAATTGCAGTAATTAAATCAACTAATATATTTGTCTTATACTCCAATTCAGAAGCTAACGAAGTATGCAAGAATTTTTTATAAACTTTTAGATATTTTCTTAAATTCATGACCCCATCGCGGTATATTTTTTAGTCCCTTCAGACCAGATTTTCTTAAATAATGGGAAAAGTAAAAAAATCCATAGAATTTGCATACTTAAACCTCCTCTAATATTTGTTTCATTACCTGACAGTAAGTTTGCAGGGAAATCAATAAGATATGGAAAAGGAGTCAAATAAATCCAAGATTTAACATATTCTGGAAATGAAACTACTGGTGCTAAAAGACCTGAGAGAAATAAAGTTGGAATAAATAACAATCTTTCTATCGATGATGCTTTTTCTGTCCAGAAACATAGGCATGCAACTATTGACTGGATTAAAAATTGAATCAAGAATGATAAGAAAGTAGATAAAATCGATAAGATTAAAATGCTTAAATTTGGTATCCATATAGTTTCTGGATTAAAAATAAAAAAGAAAAATGCGATTATTAGTGCAAAAGGAAATCTTGTTATTTGTTCAGCAAGATGTTGTGCAAAATATCTGAAAAATGGATTTAAAGGTTGGATTAAATACGGAGATACTTTCCCCATAAGAGAATCCTCTTCAAAACTAAATACAACCCAAACTACAGAAAACTGCCTTACAAAAAAAGCACATAAGAAATACCTAGAAAGCAATACATCACTAATGTTTATGGATTCATTTAGATTATTACTTGTCCAAATGTTTAACATAAAAAATGGAATAATCCCTGAAATTGCCCATAATGCAATTTCTACCCTATATTCCAACATGTTTGAATATTGGACTTTTAGTAAGGTGAATATTTTATTGTTAATCAAATTAGATATCATAATCTTTTTTGATTAATACCTTCCCAATAATTTCATCTACAGGTGGCTCATTTATAAAAAGGTCTTCAATATCAAAATTATTTAGGATTGTTTTTAGTGAAGAGGTAATAGAGTTGTTATCAATTTTTATAGTGATTTCATTTTTTATTTTATTTTTAATAGTAAAACCGGAATTTTCTAATTTAATTGCATCCTCTTCTGATCGACAAACTATTATTATTTCTTTAACAGGAGATAGTTTTTTTAATAAAAGGTCAAGTTTCCCATCATATGATATCTCCCCTTCGTGCACACATATAACTCTCTTGCATAGCGATGTAATATCTTTCATGTAATGACTAGTTAGGCATATCGTTGCATTAGTTTCCTTATTATAATTTTGAAGGAATTTTCTTAGATTTCTCTGTGCATTAATATCTAATCCAAGTGTCGGCTCGTCTAAAAATAGAATATTTGGTTCATGTATCAATGCTGCTAGTAATTCTGATTTCATACGCTGACCTAGTGAAAGTTTTCTAACAGGTATGAATAGCTCTTCATCAATTTCAAGCATTTCCGATAGTTTTTTTATTCTCTTTTTAGCTTCGAACTTATCTAAGCCATATATTGCTGCATTCAAATAGAATGACTCAATTGGCGGAAGATCCCAAATAAGCTGTTGCTTTTGTCCCATTATTAATGTGATATTTTTTAGGAAATTTTCTTTTCTCCTGAATGGTAAGTAGCCTGAAACTAAAATCGAACCTTCACTTGGATAAATTAAGCCACAAAGCATTTTTAATATTGTTGTTTTCCCAGCTCCATTTGCACCTAGAAAACCTACTATTTCTCCTTCTTTAATTTCAAAACTTATATCTTTTATAACTTTTAAACTTTTTGTTTGTCTTCTAAAAAAATGTTTAATTGTTCCTTTTAAACCTGGTTCTTTGGAAGATATATCAAATGACTTAGATAAATTTCTTACATCGATAATATTTTGTACCATTTAAATTTTTAATTACTGAAATTTTTTTTTAAATATATTTTTAAATTAATCTTATTTTAGAAAATTTTTTAACGAATTAAAAAATATCTTTAAACGACACAATTACCCAGATAAAAAAGTTAATTGGATTAAGTAACTCGCTTACCTTATTTTTATTTTGATAATTTAATCCTCTTAAAAAATTAAATATAAAATTACTATTCTCTTTTTTATCATTATTTTTTTTAATTACATTACCATTTTCGTCGAGTAGATCAATTTCATCCTCAAAAAACCATTGCTCTTTTCCATTAGATAATTGCAAGACAACTCCAATACCTTTGCCATCAGTTATTCTGAAATCACTAATCTTACCCAATGAAGAAACAGTTATCGCATCAATAGTTTCTTTGGTAAGTCTATCCTTAGATAGTTCTAGGTTAACTTGAACAGAATTCCCTATCTTTACCTTATCTAAAATTGACATTTTTTAGGTTATTATACCTAGTGATAAAGGATTTATGCGATTAATTCAGAATTATTGATTTATTTCAATAATTACGATTTTTTGAAAACTGCTTCGAGGATTCTCTTTATAGAGATTGTTAATACTCTCAAAAATACAAAAAACAGACCTAACCAACCTAATATGACAGCTATTGATAACATACTTGAACCTAGGTCCGCCTGTAGAAAATTCTGCATATAATTTTTCTTAATTCTTTAAATTTTACTCTACTTTATTAAATTATTTATTAAATATGTTAATGATCAAAATTCAGATTTTTTTATATTTTGTTTTTGCTTATTTAATAGATGTGATTTGTGAGTTAAAATTTAGTTAGAAAATTAATTTAATATTTTGGACCTATCTTTGAATTCATACATTGGAATACTTTTTATTATTACTGGCCTAGTAGTTAGAGTTGACTTTAAATTCTCTATTCAAAAAGATCTCAAATAATTTTTAATAAACTCTTTTTAGTCAAGAAGTTATAATCTTTATTTTTATAATTGCCGAAACTAAATGCAAAAACAAAAAAAGCAGCCCTATAGCTGCTTTTAATTGGTGGCGGGGGGGAGATTTGAACTTCCGACCTTCGGGTTATGAGCCCGACGAGCTACCAGACTGCTCTACCCCGCGGCATACACATAGCATACATCTGAAAGGGGTATTTTTTCTAATTGTTTAGGATTCTTGGAATTTTAAATTACCTTTAACTTCAATTCGAACTCCATCAGCAAAATTAAATACCTTTTCTTCGATATCTTGAATTCTTAGATCAGATATCCACTCTAACTGTTTTAGTAAGTGAAGACTAACCGCATGTTTGGCCCTTTTTGAACCATCTTCTACTTTTAAAGCAAGTCCTAACCCTTCATTTACTTTACATAGGCACTGGATTCCTTCGGCACCACCTTTACCTATAACTTGTCCATGGGAAGCCTTAATTATCTCAGTATCGAATTTATTGTTGTCACTTATCATTATTGGATTACTTGTCATAGCTCGACTTATTTGCTCTAATTCAGCATTTTCTGAACTTCCTAGAAGTGAATATAACTTGGACATTTCTGTAAGTTTTAAAAATAGAGTTGGTGCACCGCAATCATCACGTTCTGCTCTTATTTCAGATAAAGGGATTTCAAGTAATTCGGAAACAATTCTAAATATTTCAATTTGAAGTTGATGATCCCCCTTTAAATAACTATCTAATGGCCAATTCAATTTTTTGCAGGTAGCTAAAAAAGCCGCATGCTTACCTGAACAATTATGTTCTAAAGGACTTGTCTTAGAGTTTGGACATTTCAAATTATTAGTGTCGATATCAAATTCCCACAAAATTTTAAAGGCTTCTCTCGTATGAAGTTTTGAGCCACTATGTGAACCACAAGCTAATGCAATTGATTTTGAAGCATTATTAATTTTTGAAGCAGCACCACTGCTAACAAAAGGTATTGCCTGAAATGGTTTTAATGCTGACCTTATGAAACTTTTATATTCTGGATTTCCTGCGCACATTAAAACTCTCCCTTTTTTATCGCTAATAACAGCATGAATTTTGTGGATCGACTCAATATTTGTACCTCTCATTAATGTTGCTTGTAGTGGAGGATTGTTTGATGTATAAAGGTTTTTGAAGTTTGAACTCATTTAAAAATTTATATATTGAAAAAGTAAAATTCCTGATAATGCTAAGACTAAAATAATAGAAAAAATTTGAATTAAATTTTTTAAAATGGGCTTTACCTCAATGGAAGCAATAAGTGATTCTTTTTCTTTTAAAGTTAATGGCTTTATCCATACTCGTCCGTCATACCATCCGGATTCTTCATACTCAATTTTTTCAGAAGTTAATCTTTTAAAAATATGATTCCATCCAATATATAACTTAATAGAAATTAAGATAGGCACAGATAGGCTACTAAAAAAACTTAAAAGAACATATTTTAAAACAGCTGTTTGGAAATATACACTTCCGGAGGAAATAACAAGAAATAAAGCAAACGAAACCAACCAGAATTTAATCAATACAAGAATTAGTGATTTTTTGGTTTTTGGCCAAGAAAAAATTGATGATTTTGACAATTCAATAAATTCATTTGTTGGTTGTTGTTCTTTAGGGACAGGACATTTAGAGTCGTTCATAAAATAATATTCATGGGAATGCAAGATTATCTCCATTACTCCAGAAAGATTCAAGATCATAATATTTCCTAATTTCTGGTTGGAAAATATTTACAATCAAATCTCCATAGTCAAGTAATGCCCATTTCGCCTCATTAACGCCTTCTTTTCTAATTGGTTCAATTTGTGCATTCTCTCTTAATTCTCCTTCTACGGAATTAGTTATGGATCTAACCTGTACATCAGATAATCCCTCAGCAATTAATATCCATTCGCTAATAAAAGATACTTTGTCAATTTTTATAAGTTTTATATCTTTTGCCTTTTTTTCATCACAAGCTTTAGCTGCCATTAAAACCAAACTTTTATTGTCCATATACATTTTCACTTGAGACTGATTTTTCTGAACCTTCTTGCTGAGATAATTCTGATCTTGCTTTTTCTGCACTTTTTCTCAAAGCCTCTAGTCTATCTTCAAAGAAACTTCTTTTTTTCTTTTTTCGTGTCTTATCTATTAATTCCTTTAATGCTCCTCCTAGACTTTTATAAGCATTTGGAATGCTGTATCCAAATCTACAAGCAAGATCTATAGCTCTTTCATCTGCAAAAATAGCATCTTGAAGTTTTTTTTCAGAATTGTTTTTTAAATACAATCTATACCCTGCAAAACTTGATAAACCAAGAGCAAGTAATAAAAGTAACCCATCTTGCACCCACAACTCTCCTATCGCCCCTCCAAGTCCTATTGCAAGAGCTGCCATTTCCCATCCATCTCTTGGAATTGTATCATTTTGTATTTTCCCAACCTCGTGCCAAAATAATAGATTTCTGTGGTCAATAGCAAAGTTATCCCATTCATCTAAATCTATTTGAATTTCTACTTCGTCACGACCTATCTCCTCGAGCGTTATTAAAGGTGGGTCTATAGCCGCAGCAGCTTCAACAAATACCCAACTTTCATTTTCTGGAGGCAACAAACTTTTAAGTCGCTGAAGTTCGCTCATAAAAAATTAATTTCTTTCAATACTATAGAAACAAATGTTGCTTTTCAAGTAACTTGATTAACATCTGATGATTTATAAGTAGCATTAAATAAATGAACGTTTAAATTATGCCTCAAAGAGGTGATCTTAAAAAAATTCTTATTCTAGGTTCAGGACCGATTGTTATAGGACAAGCATGCGAATTTGATTACTCTGGCACTCAAGCTTGCAAAGCTTTACGAAGGGCTGGTTATGAAATTGTCTTGATAAATTCAAATCCAGCATCAATAATGACTGATCCTGAGATCGCTAGCAAAACATATATCGAACCATTGACTACTGAAATCGTTTCACAGATTATTTTAAAAGAAAAACCAGATGCAATTCTACCAACGATGGGAGGGCAAACTGCTTTAAATCTTGCGGTTAAATTATCAGAATCTAATTTTTTAAAAAATAATTGTGTTGAATTAATTGGCGCTGATTTAAAAGCCATCAATAAAGCTGAAGATAGAAAATTGTTTAAAGAATCGATGGAAAAGATTAATGTAAATGTATGTCCATCTGGGATAGCATCTAATATATCTGAAGCTAAAGATGTATCAAAAAAAATAAATTCCTACCCCCTTATAATTAGGCCAGCATTTACTTTAGGTGGAGTAGGAGGCGGAATTGCATATAACCTTGAAGAATTTGTCGAATTATGTCAAAAAGGTTTAGAGGCGAGTCCTAGTAATCAAATTTTGATTGAAAAATCTCTTATTGGATGGAAAGAGTTTGAATTAGAAGTAATGAGAGATACTGCAGATAACGTAGTTATAGTTTGCAGTATTGAGAATTTAGATCCAATGGGCGTCCACACTGGGGATTCGATTACTGTAGCCCCCGCCCAAACTTTAACTGATAAGGAATATCAGAGATTGAGAGACTTATCATTAAAAATCATTAGAGAGGTGGGAGTCGAAACCGGAGGGAGTAATATTCAATTTGCAATAAATCCAACTAATGGGGAAGTGATTGTTATAGAAATGAATCCTCGTGTTAGTAGATCCTCTGCTTTAGCTAGTAAAGCGACTGGATTTCCTATAGCTAAGATTGCGGCTTTATTATCTGTTGGATATACACTTGATGAGATTATTAATGACATTACAAAAAAAACACCTGCATGTTTTGAACCATCAATTGATTATGTTGTTACTAAAATCCCTAGATTTGCATTTGAAAAGTTTAAAGGCTCTTCAAGTGTATTGAGCACTTCTATGAAATCCGTTGGTGAGTCAATGGCAATCGGTCGTTCATTTGAAGAATCATTTCAGAAAGCTTTAAGGTCCTTGGAAGTAGGAATTTATGGATGGGAATGTGATTCAATTAATGAATTTAATAATGATAATGATTTAAAGAACAGCCTAAGAAACCCTACATCTGAAAGAATTCTCATAATTAAAAAAGCAATGCAGCTTGGAAAAAATGATTCTTTTATTCATGAGGTTACGAATATAGATTTATGGTTTATAGAAAAATTACGGAATATTTTTAATTTTGAAGATGATTTTTTGAATGGAAAAAAACTTCTTGATCTAGATAGAGATCTTATGCTACACGCTAAACAATTAGGTTTTTCAGATCAACAAATAGCTAAGTTAACTAACACAGAGTTTTTTGAAGTAAGAAAATATAGAAAAGACTTAAATATCATACCAATTTATAAAACTGTTGATACTTGTTCTGCAGAGTTCTCATCTTCAACTCCTTATCATTATTCAACATACGAAGAATCTTTTATTAATTTGAATCTACAAATTTTTGATAGTGAGATTTCAAGAAATAATGAATCAAATAAAATTATGATCCTTGGAGGAGGTCCAAACAGAATAGGTCAAGGAATTGAATTTGATTATTGTTGTTGTCATGCTTCGTATCAGGCATCCATAAATGGATATAAAACGATAATGGTGAATAGTAATCCTGAGACTGTATCAACTGACTATGATACCAGCGATATTTTATATTTTGAACCTGTAACTTTGGAGGATGTACTCAACATAATAGAAGTTGAAAATCCTCATGGCTTGATTGTTCAATTCGGGGGGCAAACCCCATTGAAATTATCATTACCTTTATTTGAATGGCTTAAATCTAATGATGGAGTCAGAACAGGTTCAAAAATTCTTGGGACTTCTCCAATCTCTATTGATTTAGCGGAAGATAGAGAAGAATTTACAAAAATACTTGAAGAATTAAGTATTAGGCAACCTCTAAATGGCATAGCTCGTAATCATAATGAAGCCCAAACAGTAGCAAAAAACATTGGATTCCCCTTGGTTGTAAGACCCTCTTATGTTTTAGGAGGAAGGGCAATGGAAATTGTCAAAGATGAGAATGAATTATCGAAATATATCGCAGAAGCAGTTAAGGTATCAGATGGTAATCCAATACTTCTAGATCAATATTTAAATAATGCTATTGAGATAGATGTTGATGCTTTATGTGATTCAAAAGGTTCTGTTGTTATTGCTGGTTTAATGGAACATGTTGAACCCGCAGGAATTCATTCTGGAGATTCGGCCTGTTGTTTGCCATCAATTTCTCTTTCACCTTCAACTTTAGATAAAGTAAAAAGCTGGACTAAATTAATTGCAAAAAGACTAAATGTTGTCGGTTTAATTAATTTACAATTTGCAGTGACAAATTATGATAACAAAGAAAATAAATTATATATTCTTGAAGCAAATCCAAGAGCTTCTAGAACAGTACCTTTTGTTTCAAAAGCTATAGGTAAACCAGTTGCAAAATTAGCTACTCAGTTAATGCAAGGATTTACATTGGAGGATGTTAATTTTACCAAAGAATTTTCCCCAAAATATCAAGCAGTAAAAGAAGCTGTTTTGCCTTTCAAAAGATTTCCTGGATCTGATACACTACTCGGCCCTGAAATGAGATCAACTGGAGAAGTAATGGGTTTAGCTAAAGATTTTGGAATCGCTTATGCCAAGTCGGAATTAGCAGCGGGAAATGGTGTTCCTTCTGAGGGAGTAGCTTTTTTGTCTACTAATGATTTAGATAAAAAAAATCTTGAAGAAATAGCTAAGGAATTATTGATTCTAGGATTTACATTAATTGCAACAAAAGGTACTGCTGCATACTTGGCAGGTTTAGGCATTAAAGTTGAAGAAGTATTGAAAGTACATGAAGGACGACCAAATATAGAGGATATGATTCGTTCTGGACTTGTTCAATTGGTAATTAATACACCAATAGGATCACAGGCTCTTCACGATGACGCATATTTAAGACGTGCAGCTTTAGAGTATAACATCCCTACCTTTACTACTATCCCTGGAGCCAAGGCAGCCATTAAAGCAATAAAGGCCTTGCAAATTAATAAGATTGATACTTATTCTTTACAAGAGATTCATAATTATTAGGACTTTACTCTAAATTTTTAAGTTTTTCTCTTAATTGATTAGCTAAAGCATTTCGACTAATTGAAAGTAATTTCAGAGTATCTTCATGCATTTTAAGTTGTGTTTCTGCTATTTGTAAGCCTTTTATTGATTCTTTTATTTCATTAGAAAGTTCATTTATCATATACTTTTTCCCCTCAAAGGTTAAAACAGGGTTTGCAGAATCATTTGTTTTTTCGCTCATGGTTCTAATTACTTAATTGGTAAAGTATAACTATAACTTCTTGATCAATTGTTTTTCACATAATTCTTTATAAATACCCTTTTTATTCAGTAATTCAATATGTTTTCCAACATCCATAATTTTGCCCTTATCGAAGACGACTATTTTATCTGCCTCTTGAGTAGTGGCTAATCTATGTGCAATTACAATAACAGTTCTATTTTTCATGGCTCTATTAAGACCTTCTTGAACTTCTGACTCTGATTCTGCATCTAATGCACTTGTGGCCTCATCTAAAAGAAGAATTGATGGGTTACCTAATATTGCCCTTGCAATTGCAATCCTCTGGATCTGACCTCCTGAGAAATTTGATCCTCTTTCAGTTATCTTAGTCTCATATTTATCTGGAAGCTTTTGAATAAAGTTATGTGCATTTGCTTTTTTAGCGGATTCTATAACCTCTTTTTTAGTAAAGTTTCTACCCATCCTTATTACATCAATAATTTTCCCTGAAAATAAAAAAGGTTGTTGTTGTACTAATGCAATATTTTTTCTTATATCTTTTGTGTTTAATAATTTTATATTTTTATCATCAATAAAAATGTTTCCATTACTTGGGGTTATAAACTTTAATATCAAAGCCATCATTGTACTTTTACCAGCTCCTGAAGCTCCAACGAAAGCTGTAACTTCACCTTTTTGAATTTCTAAATTTATATTTTTGAGAACTTGATTATCTTTTTTGTATTCAAAATTAACAGTCTCGAAACGTATATTGCCTTCAAAATTTAATATTCTTGTTAAATTCTCTTTGTCATCTTCAATAGGTTCTAGGTTTATATTTTTCAACCTTTTTATAGATGCTTCTGCCTGTTTATAGTCATTAAAATTTGTACTTACATGACTTATAGGATCAATAAGCATCAATATTGCAGCAAAAAAACTGCTAAATTCCTCACTAGTTAGAAGGCCTAGGTTAATTCTTGTGGCTCCTAACCCTAATATCGCTAATATTCCAAATGCTTCTACAAAGCCTACAACTGGATGCTGAAATGCAAGTAATTTTAATGTTTTATATTTTGCTTTTTTATTTGAAATTAATCTTTTATAAAATCTATTCTCAATCCAATTTTCTGCAGCAAAAGCTCTTATGGTCGACATTCCATTTATAGATTCACCTATCAAACCTGCTAAATTACTTGTTGATTCTTGACTTTTTTCAGATGCTTTTAAAACTCTTCTTCCAAAACTATTAACTGATAGAATAATCAACGGTGCTAAAACAAAAGTTGATAATGTCAGTGACCAGTCTAAATAAAACATATATATTACTACGGCTAATAACTGCAAAGTACATGGAATAGTATCTTGAGCTGTCTTATAAATAACTTCGCTTACCCTATCTGCATCTTCTGTAAGTCTATATGTGATATCTCCCGCTGAAATCTTTTCAACAGAATTCATATCTATCTTTTGAATTCTGCTAAATAAATTTCCTCTCATTACTTCACTAATTTCTAAAGATGGTTTTGCTATGAATACATCCTGTCCGAATTGAGCAGTTTTCTGAACTAAAAATACAAATAAAGACTTAATTATAATATTAAAAACTTTTGAGAGGTCACCGGATCCAATCGCTGGGATTAAGTTTCCAGCAAAATAAGCTAGTAAAGGCCAGCAAGCTACATAAATAAGCATGCATATAAAACCTTTTAAAAAGGTATTCGAATATGTTCTGACTGGTGGTATTAATTTCAAAATATTATATATTTAATTGCCTATCCTACTTTATCAATATCTTTGGGTTAAAAACGATGAAATTGGATCAATTCTTAAAATGGAAAAATTTGGTCTCTTCTGGTGGAGAAGCAAAAATTTTTATTAAGTCCGGTTCTGTAAAAGTTAATGGAGTAGTAGAAACTAGGAGAGGAAGAAAGTTAAATAAGGGAGATAAAGTTATATTTCTAAAAAATGAATTATTTTTCGAATAATTAGCCTATTAAACTCAATTTATATTAATATAATTTTCTTGGAGATAGTATTTTGAGAAAATCTGTAATTGCTGGCAATTGGAAAATGCACATGACTTGTGCTGAAGCTAAGTCCTATTTAGAAGAGTTTATTCCTTTAATAAAAAATATAAATGAAGATCGTAAAATTGTTATTGCGCCACCTTTTACTGCTATTTCAACCTTTTCTGATCATTCTGATTTTGATTATTTAGATATTTCTAGTCAAAATATTCATTGGGAGGATGAAGGAGCATTTACTGCTGAAATTTCCCCCAAAATGCTTCTTGAACATGGTGTCTCATATGCAATAGTTGGCCACAGTGAACCAAGGAAGTATTTTAGTGAAAGTGACGAACAAATTAATAAAAGAGCTGTTTTTGCTCAATCTAGTGGACTTACCCCAATAGTTTGTGTTGGAGAAACATTAGAACAAAGAGAGAGAGGAGAAGCTGATAGAGTTATTACTAGACAGGTTGAACAAGGATTAGAAAATACAGATCCATCAAATTTAATTGTTGCCTATGAACCAATATGGGCTATAGGGACTGGTAAAACATGTGAAGCTAAAGACGCTAACAAGATATGTTCTTTGATTCGGAAATTAATAGGTTTTGATGATGTGATTATTCAATATGGAGGATCTGTTAAACCTAATAATATTGATGAAATTATGTCAATGACTGATATAGATGGGGTTTTAGTTGGAGGGGCATCATTAGATCCGAAAAGTTTTGCAAGAATTGCCAATTATCAATAAGAAAGATCCATGGCCAAAAGGCTGGGGACAAAAAACTTCAATTATGGGGGTTATAAATTTAACTCCTGATTCATTTAGTGATGGTGGAGATTTAAATTCTTCAAAAAAAGTTTTGGATCAAGTTAATCATTTTTTGTGTAATGGTGTTGATGTTATAGATCTTGGTGCTCAGAGTACAAGGCCTGGGGCAGAGGAAGTGGGCTCTTGTATAGAAATAAAAAGATTGATCCCATATCTGAAATTGATAAAATCTGAATATCCAGATGTTTTAATTTCTATTGATACCTTTAACTCTGAGGTCGCTTATGAAGCTCTTTTAAATGGTGCTAATTGGATAAATGATGTTACTGGAGGAAGAAGAGATATAAATATATTGGATGTTGTATCAAAATTTGACTGCCCATTCGTCATAACTCATAGTCGTGGAAATAGTCAAAACATGAATGAACTCTCTAATTACGAAGATGTATTGAATGATGTTAAAGATTCGCTTGATAATTTAATAAAAAAAGCTTTAGAAAAAAATATTTCTGAAAGGAACATAATAATTGATCCTGGAATTGGTTTTTCTAAAGATATAAATCAAAATCTAGAAATCTTAAAAAACTTGGACTTATTAAAAAATTTAAATTTACCGATATTAATCGGGGCCTCAAGAAAAAGGTTTATAGGTGAAATTTTAAATGAAACAAACCCAAAAGAAAGAGATATTGGAACACTTGCAGTAAGCTGTCTTTGTTCTCAATTTAATATTGATATTGTGAGAGTTCACAACGTGAAACTAAATTATCAAATTCTGAAAGTGGCTGATAAAATATACAGAAAATAATAAATTTGTTATTCTTTAACTCCTTCGATCTTATCCTCTACCTCTTGATATAGTTCTTTCAACTGTTCAATATTTTCATCTGAAGTTTCCCAATATCCCCTACCATTGACTTCTAGCAAAGTTCCAACAATTCTTCTAAAACTATTAGGATTAAGATCCATTAATCTTTTCCTCATCTCTTCGTCATTTATAAATGTTTCATTAGTTTCTTCATATACAAAATTATCTACTTGACCACTTGTCGCGCTCCAACCAAGAGTGTAATTAAGCCTATTAGAAAGTTCTCTAACTCCCTCATAACCAGATTTGAGCATGCCTTCGTACCACTTAGGATTTAAAAGTTTTGTTCTTGAGTCTAACCTTATAGTTTCTCCAAGTGTTCTAACTTGTGCATTAGAAGTGGTTGTATCCGCTATGTAGCTACTTGGTTCTTTTCCGTCATCTCTTAATGTCTTGATCAATTTTGTTGGATCCGAATCAAAATAATGACTTACATCTGTTAATGAAATCTCTGAAGAATCAAGGTTTTGAAATGTAACATCTGCTGTTTTCATTACTGACTCAAATACCTCTCTTTTTTGATTCATCTCACCTGGATTATCGGCATTAAAAGCATATGTTTTGCGAGATAAATACATCTCTTGCAATTCATTTTCTTCCTCCCATGTTGAATTTTCTACGGCTAAATTAACATTTGAACTGTAACTTCCACTTGCATTAGAGAATACTCTCGCTGAAGCTTCTCTGATAGAAGTGCCTTCTTTTTCTGCTTGTTCTAGTGAATGTTTCCTTACAAAATTAGATTCCAATGGTTCATCAGCTTCAGCTGCTAATTTGACTGCCTGATCTATTAATGCCATTTGATTGATAAATAGATCTCTAAATACTCCTGAACAATTAACTACTACATCTATTCTTGGCCTACCTAATTCTTTTAAAGGGATTAATTCTAGTTTGTTAATTCTGCCAACAGAATCTGGTTTTGGTTTTACCCCAACAAACCATAAGATTTGTGCAAGTGATTCTCCGTAAGTTTTGATGTTATCAGTACCCCATAAAACACAGGCTATTGTTTCAGGCCAAGTTCCTTGCTCTTCTTTTTGTCTTTCAATTAGTTTATCAACAACAGATTTAGCTGCAGCTACTGCTGCTGTAGTTGGGATTGATTGAGGATCAAGTGCATGGATATTTTTACCACTGGGCAAAACACCTGGATTCCTTATGGGATCTCCACCTGGTCCAGGTAAAACATAATTTCCATCTAGTGCTTTAATGAGGCTATCCATTTCTTTGTCTGCACAGACCTGTTCCAGACAGAAAAGTAAGTAATCAAATAATTTATTTAACTCCTTCTGATTAACTTCATTAAATCCATTTAATCTGCAGATTCTTAGCCAAGGGGTAGGTAGATTTAAACCAAAAACTTTAAGTAAATCAAAAAGTTTGGAAAGAAGTGATTTCTCTAGATAAACTCTACCATCAACAATTTTTAAAGAGTTCACCATCGAAAAAATCGACTCTCTTGCTGTCTTTATGATTTTTTCATTTAACTCTACAAATTTAAGTTCACCTTTATTATTACCATCATAAATTTGTTCAATAGTTAGACTTATGGATTCTGCGAGTAATCCGGGAAGAGATCTTAATCCTTCTTGTTCTCTCTCTAAAGATGCAATATTTACAAGTGTTGCAACAGCTTCTTCTGCTGTTGGAGCTTCTCCAATAGTATGAAGACCGCAAGGTAACAATCTACTTTCAATTTCCATCAACTGTTTATAGATATTACCGACAAATAGATCTCTTTCATCTATTGAAAGTTCTTCTACATCTGTTGAAGGGAGCTCTACATCTTTGTCAAGGTTACATTGTTTAGAAGTCTCAACTATTGCATTAACAATTTGAATACCCCTGCTATTTTCTCTTAATTGTTGATAAGAGCCTACGAGTTCACTAAGTTCTTTAAGTCCTTTGTAAAGTCCTGCATTCTCCGCTGGAGGAGTCAGATAACTAATAGTTGAAGCATATCCTCTTCTCTTCGCAATTGTTGCTTCAGATGGATTATTAGCAGCGTAGTAATATAAATTAGGTAATGATCCAATGAGAGAATCCGGATAGCATGTTTCACTCATGCCCATTTGCTTCCCAGGCATAAATTCGAGTGAGCCGTGAGTTCCAAAATGAAGAACAGCATCAGCACCCCAGATTTTTTCTACATACGTGTAATAAGCAGCAAAACCATGATGAGGACTTGCACTTCTTGAATAGAGCAATCTCATGGGATCGCCTTCATAACCGAATGTAGGTTGAACTCCTATGAAAACATTTCCAAAATGTTTTCCATAAATAAGAAGGTTTTGTCCGTCACTATTAAGGTTCCCAGGAGGTTTACCCCAATTTTCTTCAAGTCTTTGTGAATATGGTGTAAACTCTTCGTACTCTTTTACTGACATCTTATGAGCAATATTTAACTCTGGAGAGCCATCCATTGCTTCAGGGTTGTTAATTACTTTTTCCATTAATTCTTTTGAATTACTTGGAAGTTCATCTATTTGATATCCTTTCGATTTCATTTCAAGAAGTACTCTATAAATTGAACCGAAAACATTTAAGTATGCTGCCGTACCAACATTTCCTTTGTCTGGTGGAAAACTAAAAACTGTGATGGCTAATTTTTTATCCTTTCTTTGTTTAACTCTTAAAGTTGACCATTTTATTGCTCTTTCAGCTATTACATCAACTCGATCTTGGAGCGTATGCGCCTTACCTGTAGCATCATCACGACCTGAGAGAATAATAGGTTCAATAGCACCATCAAGTTCTGGAATTGCGATCTGAAGTGCTACCTGAACAGGGTGTAAACCTAAATCACTATCTTCCCATTCTTGTGTGGTTTGGAAGACTAATGGAAGTGCAACCATGTAGGGTCTGTTTAACCTTTTTAGGGCTTCAATAGCTTTAGGATGATCTTGTCTTGCTGGCCCACCAACTAGTGCAAATCCTGTTAGAGATACAACTCCATCTACTATAGGTTGATCCTTATTTATGGAGTCGTAATAAAATTCATTAACTGGTTTAGAAAAATCTAGACCACCACAGAAGATAGGTAGTACTCTCGCACCTCTGTATTCCAATTCTTGTATAACAGCAACGTAATGAGCATCATCTCCTGTAACGATATGACTCCTTTGAAGCACTAAGCCTATTGTTGGAGTTTTGTCATCTTTAGGATTTATATCTTTCCTATTATTTTCCCAATTTTGATATTCTTTAAGACTTTCAAACATGCAAGGAGCAAGAGGATGCCAAATTCCTAAATCTGGGAATGTTTCAGGGTCTTGAATTTTGAATTCTTCTATTTGATCTTTTATGATCTCTGAAACAGCGTACTTTTCAGAAATCATTAACAAGAAGTTCTTTAAGTTCTCTGTGGTACCTCCTAACCAGTACTGAAAACTCAGAATAAAAGTTCTAGCATCTTGAGCTTTTTCTACTGGTAGATATTTAAGTATTGAAGGTAGGGTATTTAATAACTTCAACATTGAATCTTGGAAACTTGCTCCATCAGATTCTTTTTTCTTTTTTATTAAATCTCCAATAATACTTTTAGATTGACCAAGTTGGGCCATACTAAATGAACCTAGCTTGTTCAATCTCATTACCTCTGGCATTGAGGGGAAAACAATTGATGCTTTAAGTTTGTCTTTAAATGGAGTTACTGCATCAACCACTTTTTGAGCAAGGTCTTCAATGAAAATTAGAGAAGCAACGAATATATCTGCATTAGCTATATCTTCTTTAAAATCTTCAAAATTACTATCATTCCTAAGTTCCTCAATAAGATAGCCACTAAGGTCTATGCCTATTGGCCCATTCATCTTATTTATTGACTTTGCAGCTTCCGTTAAGGAATTTTGGTATTGTGGCTCAAGGACAACATAAACTGCTTTTATTACAACTTTGTGTTTGTTATCCTCAACAGGAGATACTCTGCGGTTTGCTGAGCGGACCTGCGTAAACATTGATTTTCTTTAAGTATTTTTACCAGCCTACGAATGAAAAGACGTTATTGTGTGCAATATAAATAGCGTGTAACAACCTTTAAAAAAAAAATTTTTAAAAAAATGACTAAAAATTCTAAAAAACCCATACCAGTACTAGTATCCGGAGCTTTAGGCAGAATGGGTAGCGAAGTTGTTAATGCCGTATTAAATTCTACAGATTGTGAACTTGTTGCAGCAATCGACATAAACGAAAAGAACAATGGCTCAAATATTTCTGAATTATTAAAGGTAAAAAATTGTGATGTATTTGTTTCAAATGATTTTGAAGGAACTTTATGTTCTGTTAGTCAAAATTTTAGAAATGAAAAAATCAAACCTGTGCTGGTTGATTTTACTCATCCTGATTCTGTATATGAAAATACCAGATCAGCTATTGCATATGGTGTATCACCAGTAGTAGGAACTACAGGTCTAACTCCTTCCCAAATACAAGATTTGTCTGTTTTTGCTGAGAAAGCATCGGTTGGTTGTGCAATAATTCCTAATTTTTCAGTAGGTATGGTTCTTCTTCAGCAGGCGGCATCGGTAGCTGCAAGGTTTTATGACAATATTGAATTAATAGAGATGCATCATAATCAAAAAGCTGATTCTCCTAGTGGGACGTGTATAAAAACTGTAGAAATGATTGAAGAATATCCAAAGAAATTTAATCAGAATTTAGTAAAAGAGTCTGAGTCATTGAAAGGTGTACGAGGTGGGCTCAGAGATTCAGGAATTAATATACATTCTGTACGATTACCAGGATTACTCGCTCATCAGTTAGTAATTATGGGATCTCCAGGTGAAACTTACACAATTAAGCATGACACTATTGATAGAAAGGCATATATGCCAGGAGTTTTACAGGCTATTAAAAAAATTGGTAATTATGAATCTTTAATTTACGGACTTGAAAAATTAATTTTTTAAAATGTTAATTCCAGTTAATTCAAATCAAATTTCTAAACTCATTCCTGCAGTTGGTACAGGAAGTCAATTTAAGTACGCGTTGGGGAATCCAAGAAAAATTCTTCAAAGAGTAATAGTTTCTTCAATAGGTGGATTTATTTCATTAATTATTAGTTCGACTGGAGATCAAACTAATAATTTCTGGTTATTCCTATGTGTTGGATTCTTTTTGTATATCATCTGGGGCCCAATTCTTGAATCAAGTAGAAAAAATTTGAAATTAAGAAAATATAAATTTTTTTGTATATTTGATGGTTATATATCAGATATCTATAAAACAGAAAAGATAGAAAGTTCAAGAGAACAATCTAATAGGCAAGGTCGATTAGAAGTTATTGAAAATAAAAGGACTTGGTTAGTACTTGAATTAGAAGATGAAGATGGTTATTTGGAAAAATTAAGTTTTCCTATGGAAAATAGACATAGTCAAATTAGGGTGGGTTCGAGTATTAGATGTTTAATAACTTCTGATAACCGTAATTTTGACAGAGATTTTTATTTGACTGATGCTTGGCTTCCTGAAATTAACATATGGGTTGGTGAGTATCCCTATTTATTAAGACCAGCATTTGAGGAAATTTGCTATATTTATTTGAATAGATAGTTGATGCTTATATAGTCCCATGAAAAATAAATTCAATTTTAAAATTGTTGGATCAGGTCCAACAGGTTTATTACTTTCAATTGCACTTTCAAAATTTGATTGCAATATTTTTTTAACTGATTTATTAACAAAAGATAGATTAATTGATAAAGACAAAACTTATGCAATTACTCACTCAACAAGAAAAATCTTATCTAAATTCAGACTATGGGAAAAATTAGAACCATTTTTGTTTGGTTTTGATACCCTTTCAATTTCAGATAGCGTAACTTCTTCTTTTGCCAATTTATCAACTTCTGACTTAGATGATGATATAAGTTCTGATGAAAATATTGGCTGGGTAGTTAAACATTCGGATCTCATGAACGTATTTTTTCAAGAGATGGATAATTATGAAAATATTTTTTTTATGACACCACAGAGATTGTTGCGTAAAAAAATATTATTTGATTATCAATTCTTTTCAACAGGAGCAAACTCACTTGATAAAAAATTCTTAGATTTTGTTGATATGAAAAAATCTTATAATCAATCTTGTTTAACTTTTAGAGTTTCTCTTAGAGGTCATTGTGAAAAGCGTGCTTATGAAATTTTTAGAAAAGAAGGCCCGCTTGCATTATTACCTTTAGAAAAAAACTTATATCAAGTAATTTGGACTTCCAGTACATTAAAGGCAATTGAAAGGTTAAATTCTGACAAGAATTTTTTAATGGATAATTTATCAACAATCTTGCCAGATGAATTTAAGTTGGACCAAATAATTGGCGAATTTAATATTTTTCCTGTTTCATTATCCTTAAATTTACCAGTTTTAAATTTTAAAAAATTGGTTTTTGTAGGAGATGCATTTCATACATTTCATCCTGTTGGTGGTCAGGGTCTAAATACTTGTTGGAGAGATGTTAATACTATTTATGATCTTTTTAATAAAAATGCTGCTATTACTAAAATGCAATTGATATTTTTTAAATTTAAGTATTTTTCAAGCAGGATTTTAGATATTATCGTCACTATTTTTATAACTGACTCATTGATATCAATTTTTGCTAACAGAAACATTTTTTTATTTCCAATTAGGAAATTTTCATTTTTACTTTTAAATAAATTTCTTTTAACAAGAAAATTAGTCCTAAATCAAATGACTAAATCTCTCATTTACTCAAGTATTAAATAGAATTCATGAATAATTATGTATCTAGAGAAATGATAATTTATTTATTTAATGTATTAGGTTTAGATGAATCTACTATTGAACTTGGTATAAAATTATCTATAAGAAATAACACCCCATTACCAATATTATTATGGAGTTATGGAATGCTAACTATTGAAGAGCTAGATAAGTTATATTCATTTTTATTTCAAAAAATTGAATAATAATTCTGTTATAATTCACTTACATCTTAATTTAGAACAATTACAGTTTTAACTAGAGGAAATCAGGTATCAAGAAAATCTATAGAGAAGCTTGATTTATTATTATTAATACTAGAAACAATTGATTTAAATGGTATTCATTCCCTTTACGCCTTATCAAATAAACTTAATTTAAATAATGTTTTACCAAATAAAGTGACTATTTGGAAATTAAGGAACAATAATCCGTTGAGAAAATCTTATGTTAATAACAATATTAAACTTAACGAATTCGATGCCTTAATTAGTATTACAGTTGAAATGTCTAAATTTTTATATCCTTATATCAGAGAGATACTGAAATCTAAAGAAGATTTTAAAGAGAATTCAGTTATTTGGAATGATTTTAATAAGAGATTTATTGAGTTGATTAAAGAGAGATTTAATATAGAAAGTATGAGAGTGAAAAAGCTTTTAAATCAAGCTGAAAATGATGAGATTATCATAAAATATTTGCTTATTTTATCTTTTTCCATTTCAAATCAGGGTTATCAAAAGTTGAAGAATTTTTTATACGATTTTTAATATGATGCAAAATAAATTATCATTTCATCAATCTTCAACAAGTCTCGAAATAATAGGATTGCCAGATTATTCCAATAATGAAAATAAAGATCAAATATCTATAATTTCTCAATGGAAATTAACCATAGTTGATAAACCACTTATTGAAGGAAAATTAGAACATTTAGGACCTATTATGGATGCTTTTTATATTTATTCAAATCTTTTAATCAAAAACCAAATTCCAATATATGAGTCTAAATTAATCGATATAAAAGCCGATAATCTCCACATACATAATATTGTTCTCAAAAGCTCTCAACCAAATGTAAAGCCTTTAGTTTTAAAGATTGGTAATTCATTGCTTTCAGATACCATAAATTGTTTTGATCAGTTAAATGAATCGCCAAAAGTAAGAATAAAAAAAACTGATATATCTATTAACATTCCTAAAAAATTAAGATTTGGGTTAAATAAAAAAGTTAACTTTATCAATTCCTTTATTTTACCGTTTTTTGCTATTTGCTCTTTAATTCTTTTCTCTTCTTCTTTTGTTTATTTTTATAGTCCTTTTGAAAATATAGAAAAAAAAGAACTAATAAATCCTGAATAAAGAGCAATTAGCATCTTAAATACAAACACGATACTATAGGTTAATTTCTTTTCAGAGTTATTCAAATTTATTCTTTGAGCTTTGATTTATGGCAGATTTAAACATCCCAAATTTGAATAGTAAATCTGATAAATATATTTTTAAAAAAAAATTAAATCTAAGAAGAAAATCCAAAAGAAGACTATTTACGGAATCTTTCTTTTTGTTTATTTTGAGTGTTTTATTAGTTTATATAAATTTTTTAATTCCTAATAAAAATTTGCTTTTACAAAATCTACCTTCGACATTTAATAAATCTTTTTTATTATTAATTGATCTTTTTTCATATCTTTATGAAATATTTTTGGTAATTTTTATTTTTGTCTCTTCATTTACTGCTCTAATTTTAATGATAGGTTCTTTTTATAGGTTAATTAGAGTATCTAAGAGAAAGTCAAAACAAATTATTTATAAATAATTTCAAATAGGTTGCATCAGGCCGCCACTTCCTGAATCAGAATCATCATCATCATTTTCCGTTTCTTCTCCAAAAAATGCAAATATGCCAAGTACAATTGATGAAAGAATAATGGATAAGGGTAAAATCGAAGTTTGGATTCCGACGTCTATATATTCACCCATAAAACAAATAAATTTTTATAAACATAACCGAAATCAAACTGATTCGCGGATTTTATACAATTATTTAATAATTTATTCTCTTTTAATAAGTTCTTTATCGAAATTATTTATTTCTTTTTCAAAAGAACCGAACCACAACATTAGTTGATCAATTTGATTTTGAATTTCAGTTGCACCTAAACCTCTTATGGTGATGATTGATAATTGTTCGCCTTCATTAAAATTAAATTTATTTTGAACACTACTTGCTAAAGAACTTTTAAGAATTTTAAAAGTAGAAATTTTTAATTTTGTCTCTATCAGGATGTTTGGCTTTTTTAGCTTGATCTTATTAAAACCACATTTTTTAGCTAGTAATTTTAGTCTCATTATCATAATTAGGGACTCAACTGGTTTGGGTAAGCTTCCATATCTATTCACCCAGTCTGTAGCTAATTCAGTTAATTCATCATTATTTGAACATTCAGTAGCAGATTTGTAAGCCTCAAGCTTCTCTTCTCTGTTTAATATCCATGTTGCAGGTATAAATGCATTTATTGGTAGATCAATTTGAGTGTCGTTAACTTCAGGTATTTCTTGCCCACTGATTTCTGAAATAGCCTCATGGAGCATTTCTATATATAAATCATATCCAATAGCATTAACCTTTCCACTTTGTTCTTCTCCTAGTAAACTACCAACACCTCTTATTTCCATATCTTTCATTGCAAGTTGGTATCCACTTCCTAGTTCTGAAAAGTCTTTAATCGCTTTCAATCTTTGTTTTGCAGCGTCATTAATTTTATTTATATTTGGGTAAAATAACCAAGCATGTGCTTGTACACCGCTTCTCCCAACTCTTCCTCTAAGTTGATAAAGTTGTGAAAGGCCAAATTTGTGAGAATCTTCAATAATTATTGTATTTACTTTAGGGATGTCTAATCCACTTTCAATTATCGTTGTACATATCATTAGATCTACTTCTCCATTATTAAAAGCAATCATTGCATTTTCTAGCTCTGTTTCGTTCATTTGCCCATGAGCAACAATAAATTTTAAGCTGGGAAACATGTTTTTTAATTTATCTACAGCTTGATCAATATCAGAAATTCTTGGAAGTACATAAAAAATTTGTCCTCCTCTATCAAGTTCTTGATTAATTGCAGTTCTTATAACATCCATATCTATTTCAGATAAATATGTTTTTATTGATCTTCTCGATGGAGGAGGAGTATTTAGTAAACTCATTTGTCTTAGTCCAGATAAGCTCATATACAAAGTTCTTGGAATTGGAGTTGCCGAGAGAGTTAAAACGTCAATGTTGGATTTAATTTTTTTAATTTTTTCTTTTTGCCTTACCCCAAATCTTTGTTCTTCATCAATAACAAGTAATCCTAAGTTTTTAATTTCTATTTCTTTTCCTAAAATTTGGTGTGTTGCTACAACTAAATCAATTTTGTTATTTTTCAAACCTGCATATATTTCCTTTCTTTCATTAATGGTTTTGAATCTATTGAGTAATGATACTTTTATCGGGTAAGGTGAAAATCTATTATTTATTGTTCTCCAATGTTGCTGAGCTAGGATTGTTGTGGGTGCAAGTAATATTACCTGTTTGCCTGATGTTATAGCCTTAAAAATAGCCCGAACAGCGACTTCTGTTTTACCAAACCCTACATCTCCACAAACTAACCTGTCCATTGGCTTATCACTTTCCATATCATATTTTATTTCCTTTACAGCAGTAATTTGATCTGGGGTTGGTTGATAAGGGAATGATTCCTCTAATTCATCTTGCCAAGGACCATCTTCAGGGTAAATGTGCCCCTTTAATTTTTCTCTCTTTGCATAAAGTTTTAATATATCGACAGCAACCTTTTTAATTTGTTTCTTATTTTTATCTTTTATTCTTTCCCATTCTGTCCCTCCTAATTTATTTATTTTTGGCTTTATTTTTCCGCTTGATCTATATCTGTTAACACTGCCTAGTTGATCAGCGGCAACACTTATCTTCCCATCTTGATACTGAATGACTAAATAATCTCTTGAGTCTCCAGTTATATTAATTTTTTCTATTTTTAAAAATTTTCCTATCCCATGATTTTTATGAACTATAAAATCACCGGGACTAATCTTATTTACATTTATATTTGAATTGACACTTCTTTTTTTTCTTCTTATGAATACATTATTAAAAAGAGATTGTTGTGAAAATAATTCTTTATCTGTTATGAGGACAACTTTCCATATCGGAAGATAAAAACCCTCGATTTCATAATTATTCTTATTTTTTAAAATTAAGGGAGTTGAATTATTAATTGACTTAAATGCTTCATTAATATCATTAGGGTTGTTTAGGAAATTTGTATTACATTCGTGCTCATAAAGTAAAGTCCTAGTTCTCAATGGCTGTGCTGATAATATCCATACTTTTTCATTATTTTTTATATTTTTATTTATATCATTGGATAATTTTCCTATATTTTTCGAGTACGAATTTAATCTTTTATCGTTTAACAAAAACCTATTATCAATATTGACTTTAGATTCAAATTCATAAAATTTTATTAAATTAAAATTTCCTAGTGAATTTAATATTTCGTCAAACTTTAAATGCAAATTAGGTTTGGCTTCTAAATTTATGTCATTATTTTTAAGGTTTTCATTTAATTCATACGAACAATTATCAAAACTACTTTCTGAATCTAGATACCAATTATTTGCAAATTTTTTACAGTCTTCTAATTCATCAATTACAAGAATTGTTTCCTTATTTATAAAATCTATTATATTTGATGGTTTTTCTTCAATAATTCCTAAATAACGATCATGATTATTTTTATTTATATCTTCTGAATTAAAAATACTGTTCTTTGATAAATTATTTAACTTATCTTTTATTAGCAAATCGAATCCAGCCTGTATTATTTCAATATTATTTATACTTTCTAATGTTTTCTGTGTGTGGGGATCATATTCTCTTATTTTTTCAATTACATTATCAAAAAATTCTAATCTTATAGGAAACTCATTATTTACAGGATAAATATCTATAATTTCCCCTCTCCTGCTCCAGAATCCTTCTGTTGAAGTCACATTTTCCTTTGTATAACCCAGCAAAGTAAGATTTTTTGCCAATTCTTGAATCTCGATTTGAACGCCTTTTTGCAAATCTAACTTGTTTTCAATAAATAAGTTTTTATTTATAAGATGTGGTTGTAGTGATCTCTCTGTTGATATAACAATATTAAGTTCCTTTTTCTCTTTTTTTATTAATTTGGATAAAACAGTGAGCTGACTAAATTCAATCTCTTTGGATTTATTAATTGATGAGTATGGTAGATGTTCTGTTGGAGGATAATATAAAACTGTTTTATTATTTATACTTTCAAAATAACCAATCCATTTGTATGCAATTTCTACATTAGGACAAATTAATA
This sequence comes from uncultured Prochlorococcus sp., assembly GCA_902571335.1. Classification (GTDB taxonomy): domain Bacteria; phylum Cyanobacteriota; class Cyanobacteriia; order PCC-6307; family Cyanobiaceae; genus Prochlorococcus_A. The sequence continues at coordinate 28,945 of CACGBT010000014.1, forward strand.
ATATATTTTTCCCCTCTTTTTTTGCGATGCTATCTAAAATTATTGATTTAGCATATCTACTTGAACCAACAATATTTAATTCATTATTTTTTGAAATTCTTTTTATTAATTCAGAAGTAATTTGTGAGTTAGAAATATAATCAACTAAAGTATTTAAACTCATTTATAGTTAACTATCTTGATTACAAATATTCGATCTATTATATTAGATTTTATACTGATTGTGAATAATATTTGATGGATTCAGCCGCAATAAATTCTTTTATACCCACACTAGATCAGGTAGACAGTTGGTATGAAATCTTTACGCTTTTACCAATATTAATTGCTCTAGAATTATTATTATCAGCAGATAATGCTGTCGCACTAGCTTCTCTTACTAAATCCCTCGACAGTTCAGAATTAAGGTCAAGAGCCTTAAATATTGGTATAACAATATCTCTATTATTTAGAATCATTCTCATCATATTATCTAATGTTCTTCTAAAATTTATTCTTATTAGAGTTTTTGCTGGTTTTTATTTAATATATTTATTCTTCTCTAATGTTTTTTTAAATTCAGATACAAACAACGCTGAAAATGGTACAGATAATAATAAAAATAATTTCAGGTTCTTAAGGGTTGTAGCACTTCTTTCAATTACTGATTTTGCTTTTTCTATAGACAGTATCACTACTGCAGTAGCTATCAGCGATCAATACATATTAATAATATTTGGAGCAGTGATTGGAGTATTAGCCTTAAGATTTACTTCGGGGATATTTCTAAAACTTCTGGATATATTTTCTAGATTAGAAACAGCAGGTTACGTAGCAATTTTAATAGTTGGGATTAAACTTTTACTAAATACGTTAATTAAAGAATCTATTCTTCCAGACTATTATTTTTATTTTTTGATTCTTTTTGCCTTCTCTTGGGGATTCTCTAAAAAAGAATCTAAAACTTAATCTGAAAGATATTCACCTACTGATGGCTTTAACTGTTGTATCAATTGCTTTTTGCTAGAAATATTTTTGCCTTCAAGTTTTGCTTCTAACAAAATAATCGGATCGGTTTTAGTTGAAATTATTATTCCTTCATTTTCTATTACAGCAAGAATAATACCTGGTCTTGAATTATTGCTCGTGAAAAGGGTTTTTTTATTTTTAATTTCATCACTACTCAAAACTTTGATTTTAAGTATTTTTAGGTTCTTACCTCTAAAAGTTGTATTTGCTCGTGGGTATAATCCTTTTATTTTTTGAGAAATTTTAGAGGCCTCATTACCCCAATCAACTCTAAAGTCTGATTTTTCAATCATTCTTGCGTAAGTAATTTCTCTTCCGAGAGTATTTTGTTTTGTTAATTGAGAATTAGTATTTTTATAAATATTTTCTTCGAGAAGTGATGTTGCATTTAAAAATAATTTTGCGGATAAATTACTAAGTTTTTCCGATAGTGTATGTAAATTATCGTCATTATTAATTTTAATTTTTTCTTCCAATAATAAGTCTCCAGTATCTAGTCCCTCATTCATTTTCATAATTCCTACACCAGTAAATTCATCGCCTTTTATTAGGGACCATTGGATTGGGGCTGCACCACGCCATCTTGGAAGTAATGAAGCATGTGCGTTCCAACATCCAAATTTTGGGATATCCAATATCTCTTTGGGTAATATTTTCCCATAAGCTATAACAATAAATAAATCACAAGATAGTGATTGAAGTTCATTTACAAAATGTATATTGTCCCTGATTTTTGCTGGAGTATAAATTTTTATGGATTCTTGCTCGGCAAAGCTTTTAACAGGTGAAGATATTAATTTATTTCCCCTAGATCTTTTTTTATCCGGTTGGCTAACTACCGCAATTACCTCGTGCTTAGATTTAATAAAATTATCAAGGCTAGCAATTGAATATTCAGGTGTTCCCCAGAATATAATCCTCACGCGTCACCAGTTATTGATAATTCATCTACCCATATATGTGGAGAAATCCCACTTGTGGTTACTTCCTGGTTTGATTCAATATTTACAATATTTTTCAAAAGATATTTGATATCCCCTGCTACAGTTGCAGATTCTATTGAAATTTTTTTACCGTTTTTATAGAGCCATCCATCAAATGGAAGAGAGAATGAACCTTGACTAGCTCTTACACCTGCATGGATTGCATTCAATTCTTCAATATAAACAAATTCTCCCTCATATTTAGAGTGGTCTAATGATGTTTTGAGATCAGTGTTTTCCTCTGATTTCTCAACTACTATCCAATCAGGAGATACTGAGACTTTTGATCCTAGTCCAGCATGGCCTGTGGGGATTGTTTTAAATATTCTTGCAGTTGATTCAGAATGTATAAAATTTTCAAGTCTACCTTTATTAATTAAACATAGTCTTTTGGTAGGAGTCCCCTCTCCATCAAATGGTGATGAAGAAATATTCTTTTCGTGAAGACCATCATCATAAATATTAAGTGCTTCTGTAGATAACTTCTCTCCAATAGAATTCTTATTAGATAAGCTCACTCCATCTAAAATGCTTCTCGCATTAAACATTGAACTAAAGGCATTAATTATCGTTAAAAAAGACTCTGGGGAAAAACATATTAAATATTTATCAGTTTTAATAGATGCATAATTTAAATGGGAAATTGTTTTAGTAGAAGCGTCTTTAATACAAGACTCTACATCTATATCTTCAACTCCATATCCAAGTTTTACAGAGCCTGAACTACGAGGTTTCTTATTTTTCTCTTCTGCTCTTGCATATAAATAAAGTGCAGCTTGACTTTTAGTATAACTTCGAAAGGCACCATCACTATTTGCATAAACTCTCTCATAAAAACTCTCAGATAGACCATTATACGGAACAGATTTTATGGAATCATGACTTTCTAATAGTTTTACTTCTGCTTCTCTTAAAAGCGTAAGTAATTTTTTTATTCCAACAGGATTTCTTTTTTTGGAGTCTTTAAATTCAATAGGATCCTTGGCTAGTGGTGAGAATTCTGTTCTTTCATTATTATTGCCAAAATCAGATGCAATATTTGCTTGATTTAGAGCCTTCTTTATGCCAGATTCACTGATATCACTTGTTGTTGTAATACCAACTAAATTAGATTCGTTCCATACTCTTAAAGTTAAAATTTGTTTTTGTGATGCCTTAAGTTGTTTAGCCTCTCCTTTATCTACTTGGACAGAATAATCATTAGAAAAGCTTGCACCATAATCCCATTTTTTAAGATTTAGAGAATTTGCAGCTTCAGAGATTTGAATTGTTATTTCTTTTGAATTCATATCCTATCTTCCGCCAACAGTGATTGAATCAACCTTAATATGAGGTTGGCCAACAGTTACGTTGACACTTCCACTGATGGATCCACAGAATCCAGGAGCTAATTCGAGGTCATTTCCACACATTGATATTTTTGTCATAACTTCTTTAGCCTCACCAATCAAAGTTGCTCCCTTTACTGGATTAGTTAATTTTCCATTTTTAATAAGATATCCTTCTTCTACGGCAAAATTAAATTGTCCTGTAGCACCTACACTGCCACCACCCATTGATTTGCAGTAAAGACCATCACTAATACTATTGATTAAATCCTCTTTCGAGTGCTCACCTTTAGCTATATAAGTATTTCTCATTCGTGAAGCCGCAGCAAAAGAATAATTTTGTCTTCTTCCACTTCCTGTTCTTTTATGGCCAGTTCTTAATTCACCTGCCCTGTCAGATATGAATTTTTTTAAAATTCCATTTTTTATAAGAACTGATTTTTCAGGTTCCATACCTTCATCATCTACTGATAATGAACCAAAAGATCCTTCTGAAATTCCTTCATCTATTGCTGTTACAGATTCATGTGCAATTTTTTCATTCAATTTATTCTCAAATGGTGTTGTACCTCTTTCTATTTGAGTAGTTTCAAGTAAATGACCGCATGCTTCGTGGAATATAACGCCACCAAATTTATTAGCTAATACAACCGGCATTTGTCCCGCATCAACATACTCTGCATATAACATGTTCATTGAGCTTTCAAAAACATCATTAGCAGCTTTTTCGTGATCCCATAATCTGAATTCATTAGGCATTCCTGATGATCCAAATCTTCTACTTCCGCTAGATCTATATTGGGCATCACTAGCAATTACGTTTAGTCCAACTGTTTGATGTAACCTAATATCGGAGGCATAGGTTCCATCGCTAGAGGCTATAATCACTTCTTGTAAATTTCTTGAGTAACTTCCTTTTCTAGTTATTATTTTATTATTCTTTTTTAAAGACTTTGTGCTAACTAATAGTTTTTCACTTATCTCATGTATCGACGGAACTTCATTAATCCATTTTTTCTTGGATAAACTATAGTCCCTATGATTATTTAGACCATTAAATACTTCTTTTTTTTTGTTTTCTGTTATGTCTAGCATCTCAATAGCCTGAGATACTGATCTCATCAAGCCGTGTTTTGTTAAATCATTTGTACTTACAAATCCGTCCTTTTTTTCTTTAAAAATTCTAATACCAGCACCCCTTCCAAATGATGGACTTACACTTGTAATAATATCCTCTTCAGCTAAAACACTTGAGTTGTCAGTATTCTCTATAAAGATTTCTAGAAAATCAGCTCCAAGTTCAATCCCATAGGAAATAATTTCTTCTAATAAATCTTTATTGCAACTACCAAAAACAATTTCATTCGATTTGATTTGTGACGAAAGCATTTGAATCTATAATTATTCTCTGTATAAAAGATTATCTAATCGAGGGTTGGAAATCTTTGCTATCAAGAGGTTTTAATAAGTATAGTCTTAATAACTGGTAACCGTTTGATAAATATTTAGGTAATTTTTTAAAAGTTTTTGATACATTATTTCCATCACTACTAGCAATATCGGAAAGAACCTTATTATTCTCTACTATTTTATCTAATCTTCCATAAAAAGATTTATTATAAACGTCTAGTACTACAGGAAAAACTCTAGCAGAAGTTTCATTTGTTTTATTAATAACAAACTGGTCGTAATCTTTAGCATCTAATCCTAAAGATGCGTAGAAATCTTTTTTGATTCCAAGATCCCTTGCATACATAGTTGCAAATACAGCAAGTAAGAAAAACCTTGACCATAACTTAGATGTTGAAGGAAGATTGTTCAAAAAGTATCTAAATCTATGGAAATAGTCAAATAGAGGGTGTGTAAAGGTAGATCCACCAATGGTAATTTTTTGACTTAATGATTTAACAGTACGTGGTTGAGCTTTCATTAATGCGTCAAAGAAATCACCATGCCTATTTTCATCTTGACACCAATTCTCAAAGTAATTAAAAAGTGGAAAAATCTTGCTATCTGGGTTCTTTTCGAGATGTCTATAAATTGCTATGTATCTCCAATAACCTATTTTTTCGGATAGATAAGTGGCGTAAAAAATACTTCTTGGGGGGAAATAAGTGTAATCTTTATTGGCGGTTAAAAAACCTAAATCTAACTGTAGTCCAAAGTCACTCATTGATTTATTCAAAAAACCTGCATGTCTAGCTTCATCTCTGGCCATATGAGCAAAACATTCAGCCAGAAGAGGATTTTTGTCTTTAATCCTCTTACTAAGTTCCTTGTAAAGTAAAAAACCTGAAAATTCTGAAGTGCAACTTCCTTCAAGAAAATCAACAAAAAGCTCTCTTGTCTCAGGATCTAATTTTTCTGCAGCGCCTTCAAATTCAGTATTCCTTACAAAATGATGTCTATTGTAATCTTTTCTAAATTCCTCACATATTGCTTCCAATTCCTCTTCGTTTATTGATAAATCCATATTTTCCATTGCCTCAAAGTCAGTTGTATAGAATCTTGGAGACAAAATTGTTTCTTTTGAGGGTATCTTCCCATTATTAATTTCTTTTTTATTTTTTGATTCAACAGTTGATTGAGCCATCTTTTATTTGATTTATTAATACTATTATTTACTATAGTTTGTATTTTCGAGGAAAAAGTTAACTTGGTGTTATTGTTTTTCTAATTAACTCCTATTAACTTCTGTCCATTCAATCTTTGTAGTACTCTTGAAATAATTAATTTTAGGGTAATTCTTTTTTCGTCAATAAGAAATGATTCAATAATACTGGGTTTTTGATTAGGTTTGGCTAAAGAAATACTTTTTAATGAACTAATGTCATCCTTCTCAAAAGATAGCCAAAAATTACATGTTTCTTTAATTTCACAATTTATTACCCAACATTTATCTCCAGCAATAGGTCTATTAGTGTTTGCGAGACTAATAGTTTTTATTTCTAAACCTCTTTGATTAATTTCCTCTATTAACGAAGGGATTAAATGGAGGTTGATAAATTCTTGGAACGGTTTTTTCTCTATTGGGAGTTCTTTTTTAGGTTTAGAGATAGTTTTGACGGGAGCATTAATTTCATTCTTTATGTCATCTTTAGGAGCGGAATCAC
>CACGBT010000015.1 GCA_902571335.1 uncultured Prochlorococcus sp.
GTTTTTACTTTTATTAGTTATTTTTAAATCAATAATTAATTCGTTTAAACCATTCTTTTTTTTGATTTTGTAATTTATAGGTACCAGATTTAACTTTGATTTGGGTGAGTTTTTAATATATAAATCTGAAAGAATTAAAAAAATTAAAAGGACTAAGAGGATATTTATTAATATCATTTTTTTTTTAATTAATTTTTGTTGTTATCCTTTTTTTCAGAAATGATACTGTTGTATTCATTAAAACTTTCTACAGAAAATGTCGTATCTTCTATATCAATTCCTTTTAACTCTCCTATAACTTTGTTTAATTCATCGATATTAATCATTCCATTTTTATCATATTTAACTTCACCATCACTATTTAAAATAATGGTTTGCGGAATATATCCGTTCCAATAATAATTAGGTTCATTTCTAAGATCAGACTTTTCTTTATCCTGCAATTCATCAGTAGTTAGAGCAATGATATCAATATTATTTCTCCATATCAAATCTAAACCAGATATTATCGGAGCCATAGCTTTACTATCTGAACTATCGTCAAGATAAAAAAATAAAACTGCGACTCTTTTATTCTTTAATGATTCCTGAAGAGTTGTCTGGGGAGGAACTATAGCCCCATTACCTGCGTATATAGGAAAGATGTTGCCATCGTAACTATCAGAATCTCTAGAGGCATTTGCTTTATATGGACTTAAGAAAATTAATGCTATTAGGACCCATTGAATTATTTTCATTTAAGTTTAAAAACTTACTTGGAACTTGATCTTCCTAATCCTTGAAGGATTCCTTTCCCAACTAAACCGATAGCTTTGCCAACGACCTTTGTAAGGAAAGTTACGAAAAGATTACCAATATATTTTACAGCAACTTCTAACTGCGGTGCTACGGCATCTCTTATCTCAACCAACAATGTAACTTGTTTTTGTAGCCATTCTAGATTCTCTAATTCTTTCTCTCTATTTTCATTTTTAAAGTATCGGGTAAATTTTTTATCGATAATGTCAATATATTCTCGTTTACTCTCATATAAGTAGATAGGCATATAAATATAGTCATGCCAGCGATTATAGTTATTAATATTATTTCTAAATCTTTCAAAATTTCTTGTCGATTGTAATTCGGGATTTATAAGTACAGTCCTTAATTCAGGCCAAGAAGAACAAATATTAAAGATTTCAGAAGCTAATAAATTACAGTTCCTTATTGTCCAATTTGAAATTATATTTTCAAGGATCAAAAATGATTCTGTTTCATATAGAGGGAGTAATTTTCCATCAAAGTCAAGAGCTTCATTTTTAATAATTGGCTCAATAAACATTATTGATTCATGTGATTCTCTATCTATCTCTTCGCAACTAACTTCACTATAAATAAAATCATTTATTGAAATAGATTCGCTTCCTTTTTTTAATCGAAAATAGCTGTCTGTGATATTTGAAATTGTATTAACTTTAAGTTCTTTTATAAGAGAATTTAAATCATCTTTAAAATCTTTCTCCTTATAGTTTTCCTTAATATTATTTACTAAATTATCTAACTCATCTAACATTTTGCAAATTAGTCGTGAAATGTATTCTTTCTTTATTCCAGAAAGAATTATTGATGAATTATTGAATTCAACCTTTAAGTTAGTTGAGCTATACCTTTCTTTTAGTCTATCTAAAATTAAATTCCATATTTCTTTAGTGCTTTTATCTTTAATGAATACAGTATTCTTATTTTCAAGATTAATTATATTTTCAGTGTAAACTGCCTCTGTATAAAGTTCTAGTGAATTACCCCATAAGAAAATTAGAAAAGATTTTGCAGTAATAAGTTCTCTTAATCTTCCTTTTAAAATAAATTTATAAAATTCTGGTGTTGAATCAGAGTTGACATATTTGAATATATAATTAATTTCAATGTCTATTTGTTTAAGACCTGAAGTTAGAATTTTTTGACTAAAAGAGAGAGGTTTATTTTTGTTTAATTGAACTCGGGAATTATTTTCAATATCAAATACCCTTCCTCCATTTAAAATGGTATCAATAGATTCAAGAACTTTTTCTGCGCTGGGATTTAAAAGAAAACCTTCAGCATTTAACGATGGAGAGGTATTTGCTTCATAAACAAGTTCACCAGAGAGAATTATAAGAAACTTTGACTCATCATATCTTTCTCTTAATTTTAATAATTCTAACCTTATAAGATCTTCTGATTGGAAATTAAGAACATTCCATATTACTAAATCCGGAGTTTTATCACCTGTTCCATTATTAAAATTAATGTCTAAATTCTGGTCTAAAGATGTTAACTTAAGAGATAAAGATTCTGCTATTAAGCTTGGAGCAATAATCAATATCGATTTTTTTGAAATTAATTCCAAGACTAGATTTCTTATCTCTTATACAAAATTAACTAACAATTACTGTAAACACCAGCCTTAAATCAATTTTTATAATCTTTTAAGCGTAGTAATTTCTATTTAAATCAAAGTCATTTAATCTCTCTGATGACAATACATTATTCGCTTCGTTTATTGTGAATTTATTTTCATATAGAGCTTTACCTACAATTACTCCAAAGAGTCCAGAGTTTTCAAATTTTACTAACGATAATAAATCAGAAATTGAACCAACACCTCCTGAGGCTATTACTGGAATATCTGTAATTTCAAGTATGCTTTTTATGAATTCTTCATTTGTCCCTTCTAACGTCCCATCTGTATTTATATCTGTAACAATAAAACTAGCAATTTTAAATGAAGAAAACTCCTTTACTAGATCTGTGGCAAAAATATTAGATTGCTCAAGCCAGCCCCTTGTACTAACTTTTCCATCTTTTGCATCTATCCCAACAATTATCCTTCCAGGGAATTTATTTGATAAGTCTTTAACTAGTTCTTTATTTTCTATTGCAGAGGTCCCCATGATAACTTTCTCAATACCATAAGAAAATAATTGTTCTATCCTTTCTTGAGACCTTATTCCCCCACCTATTTGAATAGGTATATTAACTGTTTTTGTAATCTTTTTTATTGATTTATCGTTTGTAGGGGATCCAGTTTTTGCAGCATCCAAATCAACTATATGTATATATTTCGCCCCTTCGCTTTCCCAAAATTTAGCTTGCTCATGAGGCTCTTTGGTGAAGTCTTTTCTTTTATTAAAGTCTCCTTTAAAAAGCCTTACACACTTACCATTCATTAAATCAATTGCTGGTATTAGGTCCATAGAATCATCCTTTTCATTAATTACTTATTAGTAGTACTATTCAATATGTAATTCTATTTAAGATTACTACTTCAGTTAAATATTTTTTGAATATGAAAATTCTTGTAATGGGTGGCACTAGATTTGTTGGCAAGTCTTTGGTTGGAAAGTTATTAAGTAAAAATTATGATATTGATATTTTCACGAGAGGTAATATAAGTAATCCTGAAAAAACAAATTTAATTAAGGGTGATAGAAATAATTCAGAAGATATCGTAAAGCTAAGAAATAAAAAGTATGATGTTGTTTATGATATTTCTGGACGCGAGTTAGAACAAACCAAACTTCTTATAGAAAATTTAGATAACTCTTTCCAGAGATATATATATGTCAGTTCAGCAGGTGTTTATAAAGATAATTGTGAACTACCCTTATCCGAAGTTGATCCAATTGATCCAGATAGTAGACACAGAGGAAAGTTTGAGACAGAAAATTGGTTAAAAAACCAAAAAATTCCTTTTACAAGTTTTAGACCTACTTATATTTATGGACCAGGAAATTATAATAAAATTGAAAATTGGTTTTTTGAAAGGTTATTTACTAAAAAATCTATACCAATCCCTGGTGACGGGTCTTTAATTACTCAGCTAGGCCATGTTTCTGATCTAACTGATGTAATGATTAGGTGCATAAATTTTGAAAATTCCAAAAATAATATTTACAACTGTTCAGGCGAAAAAGGAGTAACAATTAAGGGTTTAATTTATTTCTGTGCGAATGTTCTTGGATTAAACCAAAATGAGATTTCTTTAAGAACATTTGATTATCAAAAATTAGATTCTAAATCTCGAAAGGGATTTCCAATTAGATTAAATCATTATCAGACTGATATCTCTAAAATAAAACGTGATTTAGAATGGATGCCAACTTTTGATTTACTTAATGGTTTAAAGGATAGTTTTATGAAAGATTTTAATAATAAAAAGAGTGAGGAGTTCGATGAAAATTCAGATAATATTCTTTTTAATTCTTAAATAGTCTAATAAAGTCATAAAAGACAGGATGAATCCTAACCAATAAAAAATTAAAGCAAAATTATTCAATAAGCTAATTTTTAATGGTGTAAAGAATGTAATTACTGAAATAAAAAAGAAAAATGTTTTATATTTACCTAACATAGATGCTGGTAAACCGTCTTTTGTAGAGTTCCTCAGGCTAGAGATAATTAATTCTCTAAATAAAATTAATGACAAAGACCAGAAGGGTATAAAATTATTTTTACATTGGAAGGTTAAAGGAATTAAATAGAAGACTTTATCGCTTAAGGGATCAAGGATAGCTCCTAATCTGGTTTTAAGATTAAATTTCCTTGCAATTAATCCGTCAAAATAATCAGTTAAACCTCCAATAATAATCAATATAAAGACATAAAAAGGTCTGTTAATTTCTAAAAAAAGTATTAATGGAAATACAAGGAAAAGGCGAGATATTGATAATAAGTTGGGAATATTCAATGCTAAATTTTTAAGTTTTTTTCTTAATAACAAATTAGTTTTTGTATATAAAAAATATATTACACTGTCAACAATCTTAAACTTTTAGTAAAAATGTTAAATGTTTCTTAATGATAAATTCTGAAATTCAATTTAAATTTGAAACCTAAAGATTATAAACTAAACTTCTTTTTATGAATGATGATGTTTTATATTAAAAAATTATTCCCTATATATAATGCAGACTCATAGCCTAAAGCTATCTCCAGAATCTGATTTGATAAATTCAATTAAAGAATATTCTTTATCGAATAATTTATACGGGTATGTATCTGGTGTCGTTGGTAATCTTAGAACAGTTTGTATTCAATGCCCAGGGAATCAAGAGATAAATAAATTTGAGGGAAATCTAGAGATAGTTTCTTTAAATGGACATTTTAATAAGGGAGATGTTCATTTGCATTTGAGTTTTGCAGATGAGGGATGTAATGTCTTTGGAGGGCATCTTGAGGAGGGATGTATTGTAAAAAAAGGTACTGATATGTTATTACTTTCGTTTGAACAAAAAATTATTAATATCTCAAGTAATGATTCATTAAAAAATGAATCACGTGTAAAAGCATTTATTTTAAAGGATTGTCCTTGGTCTAAAAGAGCAATTAGGTTGCTTAATTCTTTATCTATCCCTCATGAAGTTACTTTAATAGACAATGATGAGAGCTTTAAAAAAATAATGGCTCAAAGTAGCCATAATACTTTCCCTCAAATATTTTTGGATAATAAATTTTTTGGAGGATATGATGAACTTTCAGAACAAGCAAAATTGGATAACTTAATTTCATTTAAGTAATCTAAAATTTTTAACTGTCACGATTAGAAAGCTTTTCAGCAACTAATTCGTCCTCTAACTGCTTTATTAATCTTGATACAAGACTTTGAAATTCTGGTTGACAGCCTTTAAATGCAGCTTTATGTCTTATTGGCTCATTTCTAGTTCTTAAATCAGTAAGCATTAATTGTAATGCGTCAATTTTGGGATTTATTTTCATAGTTTTAATTTATATATTTACATCTTTTAAATCATTTGCATAGCTTTTTTAAAAGATATTTTTTTATTATCATTCGAACTTGTAACTTCTATTAATTTATTTATGGATTCTTTGTTTTTTAAAGAATCTATACAACATTGCGCAACTAATCTTCTTGGGATTGATCCATTAATTTGAGTATCCTCCTTTGAATAATTTATATTTTCTGATTTAATATCTTCATTTTCCTTTAATCCTCCAGGTCTAATAATAGTCCATTCAAAATTTGAATTTCGTAGAAGGTTTTCCCCTAATTTCTTCCAAATAAGAATTAAACCAAATAAGTTTAATGGGTGAAATAATTTTCCAGTACAAAGAGAACTAACTAAAATAACTCTTTTAATTCCAACTCTTTTGCAACTCTCTAATTGCCTATATACACCTAATGCATCAACCTTTGCAGGACCAGTTAAATCTAATGATGCTCTCGCTCCAGTAGCTATTATCAAAGCATCAATATCTTGTAAAGCTTTATCAAGTTCTCCTTTTTGGTCTAATGAAACCCTAATTGTTTCTAAACTCTCTAGCCCTGCTGAGACTTTTGAATTCTTTCTGATGATTTGCCTTACTTTATATCCTTTCTTAACTGCTTCTTCGGAAATTCTATAACCTGTTTTCCCCGATGCACCAGTAATTGCTATTTTCATGATTAAAAAACTAATTCAAACATTATATAAATTTCTTAAGGCTTTTTACATATAAATTTCTTTTTTCTTTTGGGATAAAGAGTGCGACATAAATAACATTTTGTTCCATCACAGCCTCTTGCTGAGCAATATTCTCTACCATAAAAGATTATTTGCAAATGTAAGGTATTCCAATCATTAATTGGAAATATTTTTTTGAGGTCTTTTTCTGTTTGAACTACGCTATCTCCATTTGATAGACCCCATCTTTGTGCCAACCTGTGTATGTGAGTATCTACTGGGAATGAGGGAATTTTAAACACTTGAGACATTACAACTGATGCTGTTTTATGACCTACCCCTGGAAGAGATTCAAGCTTCTCAAAAGAATCTGGGACCATGCCATTATGCTTCTCAATCAATAATTTAGACAAGTTATAGATGTTCTTTGATTTTTGATTAGATAGACCTAAAAATTTTATGTATTCGTAAATACCATTAATACCTAGCTGCATCATCTTTTCTGGATTATCTGCAACTTTAAATAAGCTTTTTGTTAATTCATTAACTTTCTTATCTGTTGATTGAGCACTTAAAACTACGGCAACTAGAAGTGTATATGCATTTGTATGATCGAGGGGTATTGGAGGCGATGGATATAGTTTTTTGAGTTCCTTCCGTATTATTTCTGCTCTTTCAGACTTTCTCATTAAAATTGAAAATTAAATGGTGTATAAAATTATACAAGGGATATTTTAGGTGAATATTTTCTGCTAACTTAATATATTTGAATTAGAAGAACTTAGTGAAAAATGATGCGTTAATAATTGATGATCTGCATCATAAATATGATAAGCGAGAATGTTCAAATTGGATTTTAAACGAAATTAACCTGAAAATTAAAAATGGCGAATTGTTAGGTCTGCTTGGTCCTTCTGGTTGTGGAAAAACAACTCTTCTAAGATTAATCGCGGGGTTCGAATATCCCTCTAAAGGAAGGATTTCTCTAAATGATGAGGAAATTTCTAGTAGGAAAAAAATTCTTAGTCCTGAGAAAAGAAATATTGGTATGGTTTTTCAAGATTATGCACTTTTCCCGCATTTAACTGTTTTGGACAATGTAATGTTTGGTTTGAAAAACAAAAAAGATAGATCTAGAGTTGATTATTTACTAAATGTTGTTGGTCTTGATAGTTTTGTTGGAAGGTACCCACATGAATTGTCTGGAGGTCAAAAACAAAGACTAGCAATTGCGAGAGCTCTTGCTCCAGGGACAAATTTTATTTTGTTGGATGAACCTTTTTGTAGTCTTGATATGCATGTCAAACTAAAATTGAGAAGTGAACTCCCTAATATTCTAAAAGGTTGTAATGCAAGCGGATTGATGGTTACTCATGATCCGGAAGAAGCAATGTCAATTTGCGATAAAGTCGCCGTTATGAATGAGGGGAAAATACATCAAATTGATACCCCAATTAATCTTCTAAATAATCCCAAGACCATATTTGTTAGTACTTTTATTTTGGGCAATAATATTATTAATCTCCAAAAACATGGTAATTCATATATTTCTTGTTTAGGTGAAATAAATAGTTCAGAGTATTTGAAAAATACAAGTATCCAAAGTATGTCAATTTCGCCTAAATTTATTTCAATTAAAAGATCAGAATCTGGTGATGCGATTGTTATATCTAAAGAATTTCTTGGAGAATTTCTTATATATAAAGTAACTATTAATGGAAACATATTGCGAGTTAGAACTGATATTAATAACCTTCTAAATAATGGTGATAAATGTTCTCTTTCTATAAATAAAAATAGTTATTATTTTTTATATCCTGGAGCACATAAGGTATATATATAGAATTTATTTATAGGCAATTACATTTACCGCCCTTCCAATTAGAGCATTTTTTCTTTTTACATTTCTTTTTTTTACTTTTATATTTTTTTTTAGTTAATAGCAGTTCAGAAAAACTGTACTCTAAATTCATTTATAGTATTGCAAGTGATTTTCATTATCATATTATTTAATATAATTTAAAGGATTTATTAATTACTAATTTATACAAAATGTTGTATTATTTATTCAGATACTTAGTTGAATATGAATGAAAATAATTTAAAAACAAAGAAATTAATCAATTTTGGTCCATCTGGAAGAGCTGTTGCTCAGCCGATAGACAATAGTTTATTGGATAACATTTTTGAACATCTAACAATGGAAAGATATGCCAATGTTCAATATTTTTCTATGTATCTATGGTTTCAAGAACGTGATTTAAATGGATTTGCCTCTCATTTTCTAAGTGAATCACAAGGCGAAATGGAACATGCTCAGAAATTTGCAGATTACTTAATCGCAAGAGGACAAAGCGTAAAATTAGATGAAATTCCTGCACCTGTTCAAACATGGGATTCTATAGAGGAGCTGATTTCTTATTCTTTTAACATGGAGGCTGATTTAACTTCATCTCTACAACAACTTTATTCCATATCAGAAAGAATTTCAGATACAAGAACTAACGTATTTTTAGATCCAATCATTGAGGCTCAAACACAATCAGAAGATGAATTTGCGAACATACTGGGCAAGGTAAAGTTTGCTTCTAATCAACCTTCGGCAATATTACTAATAGATAGTGATTTAAAGAAAAAATAAATTACTTTCAAATTTATTTTCATTCAATGTCCTTTTGGTTATTTCAAAAAGTAAATTCGAAAAGTTAATTTTCTCATTATTTTTATTTAAGAGTTCAGCTATTTTATGAATCTCATTAACTCTTTTAAAAATATTGTTGTTTTCAGCAAATAATCTTCCCTTCAATGCTTTATTTTCTGTAGTTTTATAGGATTGCTTAATATTTCTGAGTCTATTCGATAAAACATCAACTTCCATTAACAAGTTGTTTGTAAGTGATTGTGATTCCTTCATATTTTTATAGCGGCGATGTTTCAATAAAAGAAGGAGCAACACTGACTGTTTGGGTCCCGATAGGAGCTATTAATAACTCAGATGATCTTAATTTAGAAATTAATCTTGTTGATGTTACTCGTGTAGAACCGATTAATTCGCCAATCCTTTCGTGAGTTAACCTAAAAGGTAACTCGCACCATTGGCCACATCTTCTACCTAGACGATTTACTAGTATTGAAAACAAGGCTTGTAATCGCTGTTCTGCATTTCCTAAATGTCTAATTCTAAGGAGTTGCAAAGTCCATTCATTTACTGCGTCGAAACCCATATTCTCATCAATATTTACATTGCTGTGAAAAGACAAATCTGTTAGAGCTTCAACGCAGACACCTTCGCTACATAAAAGGTCTGTCCTTAATTGATCTCCTGATTGTAAAAATGCGAGTGTCATTCCTTCAGTTTCTTCACAAGGACAATAAACTCTTGCAATTCCACTCTCGACTTCTAGGCAAGTCCCTTTTGGTCTTGA
Source organism: uncultured Prochlorococcus sp. (assembly GCA_902571335.1). GTDB lineage: Bacteria > Cyanobacteriota > Cyanobacteriia > PCC-6307 > Cyanobiaceae > Prochlorococcus_A. Next base: position 9,848 of record CACGBT010000015.1, read on the forward strand.
CGAAGGATCTATTAATACGGATTGTCCAGTTATTATCCTTACTAATTTTGAGGGAGATTCTCCATAACTATGGAAATTCATCAGAAAAAATTTGATAATGAGAATTATTATCAATTATGCACTATAAATTAACTTATTGCAATAGATTCTCATTATCATATTAATTCTGAAGTTTTTCTTTACATAGTATTTAGCAATATAATTTAGATAGATTACTAAAAATTTTTAGATGAGCGTAAATAGAGTTTGTTTTTATTGTGGAAGTTCTTCGTTTGTCTCAGATCGTTCTTTAGGAGGTAAGATTGTCTGTTCTAAATGTGGATCTTCTTCATTTAAAAATAAATCCTCTTCATTTTTAAAAAGCAAAAAGTTTGTATTTCTTGCTATTGCCATAGCTATTTTTATAATTGTTATTTAGATAATCTGTTTATATTCCAAAGTCCATTATTTTTAGCCACTTCTACATCAATGCTGTATAACTTATTAAGATTCTTACTATTTATAACCTTATTTTGATGTCCATCAGCGATTATCTTGCCATCTTTTATCATTAGGACGCGATCATATATTCTTGTAATCATAGAGATATCATGAGTAACGCAAAAAATTCTGGTATTTAATTTTGATAATTCATTAATCTTATCAAGTACAAAAAACTTTGATTTATAATCTAAATTTGCAATTGGTTCATCTAGGATCAAGATATCTGGTTTTTTTATTAACGCCCTAGCAATGAGAGAAATTTTTTTTTCTCCATCTGATAAATAGGAAAAATATTTTTTAGATAAATTAGAAATATTCATTTTCTTCATTATTTTTTCAACCTTATAAGAGTCTCTTTCTGATTTATTTTTAACGTAACAATACCTTCCATATAGTCCACTTAAAATTAAATCAAAAACTTGCAGATTTGGATTTATTCTATTTTTTATATCATTATTTACGGTACTTATTCTTTTTCTTAGTTCCCATAAATTTATAAGTTCTTTGCCAAATATTTTTAATTTCGATTCATTAGCTATTACAGGATATATGTTTCTATTAATTACTTCTATTAAAGATGATTTACCTGAGCCATTTGGTCCAATTAATATTACATTCTCTGAATACGCTATCTTTAAATTTAAATCTTTAATTACTTTAAAGCCATTTTTAAAACAATTTATATTTTTTGCCTCAAGCCAGAAGTTATTAACCACTAGAACTTATTACTCCAAAATATAATTAATTGAATTGAGCTTAAAATAAATATCAATAGATAAAGCCAATTCAACCATGAAGGTCTATTTACTTTCTTCATAAATTATATTATTAACATAAAAAATATAAGTGGAGCAGCAAATCTTATAAATGTTTTTCTTATAATATTTATATTATTTATGATTTCTAATTTCTTTACCTCAGGTGGATATTTCATTATAACTTTGTCGTATACATTGAGATTTTGAGTTTTATTAATATTTCTCCAAGGTTCATCTTTATCTTCAGACTTCTTATACCATTTCCAAAAGTAATTTATTATTCTATCTTCTCCCAATAATTTTATTTCATCTTTACTTACATATCCCATATTATGATTATATGTTTGCGTTTTTAAAATCATATAATCCTCATCAAATATCTTATAAAAAATCTTTCTTTGATTCTCTTTAAATAATAAGAGGTTGTTAAGTAGTTTATTTTGTAGAAATTTCCTATAGTGCCTAACTATTACTCTTGCTTTGTTATCTCCCAGCGGAATATGATCTAAAACTTGTAAATATCTAGCTGTAGAAGGATCGCCTTTATAAATTAATATCCGACCAGGTGGAATGTATCTTATCCGAATAAATTCATTTTTAGGGTTGTTCTTGTAGTAATAAATACTTTCAATATATTTGGGTGTAACATTAATTTTCTGGTTGAAACTAACTAGTACATTTTTATTAACATCTTTATCAGGAATTGTATCGCCGTGAACCCAAAATAGATGAAGGATATCTAAGTGATTTTCAATTATCCTTGACCAATCACATTTAAAGTCGACTAATGCTTCTTCAAATACATAATCATTTTCTGAAAAGCCATTATCGGTTAAATCGTAGTTACTTATTGGTGAATCTTCACTAATATTGTTTAAATCGGTCTCGGATTTTTTAGAGTAATGTACAAAAATATATCCATTCTTTTCTAGAGCTTTGTATTGAGATAAGTGAATTCTTTTGGCGTAGTTATCGTAGTTATTATCAACTATGTGACTACATGTTATTCTATCTAGATTTTGGCAACTTCCAACAGATGAAAATTTAGCTCCATGATATGGACAGGTTATAACTCCATCTGATAGTGTTCCTCCAAAAAAAGAGGCTCCCCTATGTGGACAAATATTTTTAATGCATCTAACGTTTTCATTCTCATCTCTATAAAGAACAAGAGGCTCATTATAGAGTGAAAAATAATTCAGCTTATTTTTTTTTAGTTCTTTTGAAGGACAAATTGCATACCAACCAAATAAACCTATTTTTAATTCATTTTGATTTTCTCTAATTTCTAACGAGTCAATTTTTACTACCGTTCCTTTTTTAAATGGCTTAAGAACAGTATTAAAGTCTTTTGATTTAAAAAAATTAATTTGTCTGTTATCCATAAATTAATTTCTTTTTTAATTGACTGTTTATCTTTCGGAACTATAACCCAAGTAAATAATCAATTTCTTATAAAAATAAAATTCTCTATTATTTGTAGCAATAATTATGTAGTTATTGAAAAATATTGATTCCCTTTCGTATTTATGTATCTTTATTTCATGTTTTTTGTATCTTTTGTGATGCTTTCAAATTTTTTATGTAATCAATAGCATCATCAATATTTTTGTGGAAATTACACTGGCCTAAATAACAACCTATAAATCTTAAGAATTTTCTCTTGCCACCAATAATCTCATATCTATGTATAGTTCCCCCATCTATAGGAGCGTATATAAGTTCTGGTAGTGCCATATTTAATTTGTATTTAATACACAATTAAAGAATAATTCATGTTCTAATACATTTCCATAGCTCAATTCATATATTTAATAATTAATTTACTTATTCTTGGATAATTATTTATTGAATACCCAAGTATTATTTGTTATCTATTAATTATTGATAGGGATTTTATTATGCCAAAAGCATTTTGGCGTTTTTAAAAAAACTACCAAAAAAAATTCAAACTAAAAAGTACTCAATTAGAAAGTTTTTATCTTCAAAAATATGAAATAGCTTTTATGTTCAACACTTTTTAATTTCTATATTTTTAATAAAACTTAGTCCGCAAAGTTAAATTCTAAACTATATTAACCCTGCAATTTATGAAATTTTATGATCAAAAGAGTTTTTACGATATTCATTTTAACTTTGCTTCTTCTATTTAATAGTCCAGTTTACTCATTAGATACTTCCTCTAAAACTCTTGAAAAGTATACTAAAAAGATTTCTAATAAGTTCACTAGAACTTATTGCAACACTTCCAAATTCGGGATTTCTTATGATGGAGCTTTGGCATTTGCTATTGGAGAGACTAATAAGGAATTTAAAAATAATAAACTCAATAAGTTTATAGATTATTCTCTATTAAAAAATTCAATAGTGAATGATTTAGAAAATAATTGCCAAGTTTATGATTTTGCTATTAGTAAATTAGAAAATTTAAAATTCAACTAGAAAAATGTAAATTGTTAAAGTCTTATTTTTTACCTATCCAATCATTGGGTTTCTCCATCATCCATTCGAAAACCCCCTTAGCATCAAGGTTTTTAGATGCATAAACAAATAAAACTGGAAATATTAAAATTACCGCGCCAATAACTGCTAACTCTATCTTGCCGATCCCCATCTCAGTTACTGTTAAAGCAAAATAATTAATCATTATCTTTATTGAATTAAAATTTATATCTACATAATTTACAAAAAATTTTAATTCTTTCACTTTTCTATGAGAAATCTTAATTTTTTATAGTGAAATATATTTGTATAAAGTACCTATTTTATTGGTGCAGGCTTTTTAATAATTTTAATAATATGCTTCTGTTTGACGGTTATGAATCATGAAATTATTATTTCCACACCTTTTTTTGCAATCTTGATTGGATTTATAGTTTTTAGAATTTTAAAAAAAAGAAAGAGATCAGCTAAAAGTATTTATAAATTAATAGATGATTTAGAAAAAAAATACATTTATTAATTTCTTTTGTAGGAAAAAATCAATCAAATTCTATACCAACTTCCTCTTTTAAATCTCTCTCCAAATCTGGAAGATGTGGTTCAACCCAATGGTCTTTGTTATCAATACCAGCTGCATTTACATAATTCATAATGTGTTGATCAACTTGCTTGAAAAGATCATGCAAATTTAAATCCATACGAATATCATGCGCAATTTCAGAGACTTGTTTTTCAGTTAGACAATGATCTGGATGAAGTAAATCACAACAGGGAATTCTCTTCTCAATCAATTCATTTAAATTGATTTTTATTTCGTAATCTTGATGTACGGTCATTTATTTTAAATCTTTAATCTTAATTCTAATTACGTTTAAGGTTTTGTATATATTTAGTCAAGAAACAAAGTTTTTTTATTATGAAGTGAATAATTTTAAATAAATAGATCTTCTAAATCTTTATACAAATCATCATTTTCTTTTTCTTTAGGGTCAAGGTGATCTAGTGAAAGTTCTTTTTTTGAGGTGTAGAAAAGATATCCAAGGGCTCCTAAAAGTAAAGTTGTTGGTAAAATCATTAACATTCAATTGACTTATAATGAATATAGTGCAACACTTACTACAGTCAAGTGCTGAACTTTAATTAATTTATAAATGCCTACCAAGAAAAAAAGAGTTGGTTTTATCCCTAGAGAAGATGTCATGAAAATAATTGATAAGTTGAGCATCGAGAACAATTTAAGTAATTCAAAAATAATAAGTATTTTGGTAGAGGAAGCACTTTCCATAAGAGGCATATTTAATAAAACTAATGGTAAAGCAAAACCGTCATTTCAACTGCATGAAGAAGATTCACAAAACTTTTCTGATAATTCTGCTGACTTTATAGATAAATTAGAACCCTCAATCGATACTAAATTAGTAAATCATCTTAATCCAAGTTATTCTTCCCATTTAAATGAAGTAAATAACGAGACTTTTGACTTGAAAACTTATAAAAAGTTTTTATCATTCCTTAAATTTCAGGAAATGATAGAAAAATATGATACATAAGAAGTGTTGCTTAGTGCTGTACTGTGCGCTAAATTTGATTTGCATTTATTAGGGGATTTTCTTATTAGAAATTATTTATTACCATTTCAAAAATCTAAATTAAATTTATCCATAAATATTTATTCCTATGAATTCATCTCTCCCGGTTTTATCTGTAAATCTACTCCCACCAGACAAGTTATATTGTAATTTTAGTTATTGGAGTTCTTTGTTCTCTCAGGATATGCAAATTTTATGGGATAGAGCGCATGGAGTACCATTAGAAAAACTGCCAAAAGGGGTTTCTGATATGATTTTTCCGTATTTATTGCTTGCACTTTCAGACTATAAGACTTCTCAAATAAATAAAATGAATGGAATAGGATTAGACAATCTATTAAGCCTTTGGTTTGATAAATACTTATTAAATAAAAATGGTTACTTCGAGTTAATTAAAAAATAATTTTATATCCGATTTACAATATCAACTTTGATTGTCATCAAAAATTTATTGCCACTAAAAATTTTTTAGGTGATTCTTTTCGAATTGGCACATCAATAGTCTTGCTATAAATAAATTAATTGGTTTGATGATGAATTCTTTAAATTTCTTTTTAGCAAATATGTGTATTGTTTTTTTGATAATGCAAAACAGGAGAAATATAAAATTAAGAAAAGCAAGATAAATGAAATTCAATTCAAAAACACTAAGCTTGATTTTAAATCTATTATTTTGCTTGTTTATATTTATTATTTAATTTTTTAGTCTTTAATTAATTTTTAAAAAATTCAAAAATTAATATTCAAATTTGGTTGACTTTTTTTTTTAATGAGACGATAATGACAAAAATAAATTTAATTGTGAATCCTCTTTCAGATACTTTTGATGATTTTGTTGATGATCTACTTTCATCCGACGTTAATTTGTTGAAAGGGGAACTTGATACTCTGCTTATGCAAGATTTATTTAATTCTACAGATTTGAAGTGTATTAATAAAACTGAAATTGAAGATAACGAATCATTAGTTGCTTAATTTTTATGAAATATTTTTATGAAAAGTTTTGGGCCCCAGTTTTTGGGTATGTTTTATCAAAGTTTGTTTTTTTAATAGAGGGTAAAAAGCAAGATTATAAAAATAAAAAAAAAATAGATTAATTACTTTTTGTCCTTATAAGTATTTTTAATTACATAATTTAAGTCAATATATTTTGATAACAACAAAAGTTGTGCTTTAAATTTGCGTATATATGCATGGTTGAAATATACCTAATTGCTTTTAGCAAATTAAAATGAAAAAAAATAATATGTTGAAGCCATATACAGTTCATTACCGTGATTTTCAAAATATAAGATTAGAAAATTGTTTTTATGCTTTTGACGCTTACGAGGCTAGAACACTAGCAATGGAATTTAATAAGTATATTAATGAGCATCCAAATAGTATAGACCTTATAAGATGCGAGAAATGAATAAAGTTTTTTATTAATTTAAAATAATAATCTATTAAACACTCAAGAATTTATCAATAACAGCTTGACTTAACTCACTAGTATTTCCGCTAGCAACAATACCTCCACGTTGCATCGCATAATATCTATTGGCTTGTCTTACAAAATGCAAATGTTGTTCAACTAATAAAACACCAATTCCTGTATCTCTAATTATCTGGTTAATTGCATTTTCAATGTCTAAAACTATATTGGGCTGAATACCTTCCGTAGGTTCGTCAAGTAATAGAAGTTGAGGTTTGCCTAGCAATGCTCTTGCTATAGCTAATTGCTGTTGTTGTCCTCCACTAAGATCTCCTCCTTTCCTTTGAAGAAAATCTTTTAGGATTGGGAAGAGATCGTAGATAAATGGATCTATTTTCTTGTTCTTAGATAATCCACCTGGTAGAGACTCCATCCCTAACATAAGATTCTCTTCAACTGATAGGTATGGAATAATTTCTCTCCCTTGAGGAACGTAAGCCATTCCTTTCCTAGCCCTCTGATGAGGAGCTTTTCTGTTGATATTTTCACCAATCAAATAAATATCGCCTTTTTTTTGTTTTAATAAACCAATAAGTGATTTCAATAAAGTTGTTTTGCCGACTCCATTTCTTCCAATCAAACAAACCATTTCACCTGATTTAACATTTAAATCTACATCTCTAAGAATATGACTCTCACCATAATAAGTATTTAACGATTTTATCTCGAGTAAATTTTCCATAACTAGTCCTCAGGTCTTCCTAAATAAACATCAATAACTTTTTTATCTTTTTGTATAGTTTCCATCGTTCCCTCACATAATACTGTGCCCTGATTTAATACTGAAACATTACTATCAAGTCTTCTTATAAATTCCATATCGTGATCTATTACCACTACTGTATTTTCGCCTGATAAAGATTTTAATAAATCAGCTGTAAGATCAGTCTCTTCATCAGTTAAACCGGCAACAGGTTCATCTACTAACATTAAATCTGGCTTCTGTCCCACTAACATGGCTATTTCGAGCCATTGTTTTTGGCCATGTGATAAAGATCCAGCTTTAGAATCAACTTTTTGAGCTAAATTAACAATCTTCATAAGACGATCAATCTCATTAAGCTGCTCATCCTTAATACTTTTACTTATAAGGTTTAAGGGACTTTTAGGAGTTGTTACCGATATTTCAAGATTTTCTTTAACTGTTAGATTTTCAAAGATTCTTGGACTTTGAAATTTTCTTCCAACTCCAAGTCTGGCTATTTTATGCTCCTTTCTACCTACTAAAGATTTGCCTTTAAAAATTACTTCACCATTATTTGGCTTAACCTTTCCAGTAATTACATCAAGAAATGTTGTTTTACCTGCGCCATTGGGTCCTATTACAGCTCTTAATTCTCCTTTCTTCAAATTTAAATTAAGTTTGTTGAGAGCTAAAAAACCCTCGAAACTAACAGTAATATCAATTAAATTTAAAAGATCTTTATTATTCATTATTCCCCTCCTTATTGTTAACTTCTAAGCTTGGATAGGTTTCAATCTTCCTTTTCAAACCAAATCTTTGAAGAAGATTCCTAGGACCATCTCCTTGAATCCATCCTAAAACTCCTTCTGGCAGGGCTGTTACAACTAATATAAATAACCCTCCTTGAATAAACATCCAGCTAGCAGGTAAAGCTTCACTTACAAGACTTTTTGCATAGTTGATGAAAACTGCTCCTAGTATCGCTCCCAATAAAGTTCCTCTTCCTCCAACAGCAACCCATATAACCATTTCTATAGAAAAGGGAACCGTCATAAATTGAGGGGATACTATTCCAGACTGAACGGTATATAAAGCTCCCGAAATTCCTGCGAGTCCTCCAGCAATAGAAAATATTATCGTCTTGAATATAACTGGGTTGTATCCTGTAAACCTAATTCTTGGTTCATCATCTCTGATTCCTATAAGGATATTTCCAAATCTTCCTTTAACCACCCACTTTGCAAAAAACCATGCGGCTATTACTAGTATGGCGGTTATCCAAAAGAATATTCTTTGCATAGACTCAGAACCTACCATCTGACCAAATATTTGTGTTACATCTGTTTTTAATCCATTTGTTCCATTTATAAGTTTTTGTTGTCCATTAAAGAAGTTAAAGAATACAAGAAGAGAAGCTTGAGTAAGTATAGAAAAATAAACCCCTTTAATTCTGTTCCTGAAAACAAGAAATCCAATTAAACCGGCAACCAATGCTGGAATTATCCAGATAGCGAAGAAAGTAAAAATAGGCGATCTAAAGGGTTCCCAGAAAAAAGGTAATTTTTCAACACCATATAAAGCAAAAAATTCAGGAATATTATTTGGAAATTCAGAGGAGCTGGTTATTTGCAAATACATTGCTGCACAATATCCACCTAGTGCAAAAAATATACCTTGTCCAAGACTTAGTAAACCTGTATATCCCCAGATAAGATCAACACCAAGTGCAACTATGGATAAGGATAAGTATCTACCAAGAAGGTTTAGTCTAAATACAGGGAGTATGGTTGGTGCTGCAATAGTTAAGGCTATTAATATTATCCAAAATGATAATACTATTTTTTTATCAAATTTAATTTTACTTAAGGACATTAGTTTTCAACCATCCTTCCTTTTTGAGGAAATAAACCTGTAGGTTTAAATTGTAAGAATATAACAATTAGTGCAAATATCATTACTCTTGCCATACTTGTGGTCGCAAAAAAGTTAATTGTGTTTGATAAAGGTAAAGGCATATCTGGCCATATTGATAAGAGCCTTCCAGCTCCAATTAAATCAGTCATTATTCCTATTCCAAATGAAGCAAGTACTGTTCCTAATAAATTTCCTACTCCTCCCAGCACTACAACCATAAAACAACCAACTATATAGTTTCCGCCAACATTTGGTCCTACAGAACCTAAAAGAGATACTGCTACCCCAGCAACTCCTGCTAAGCCAGATCCAATTCCAAAAGTAATTATATCCACTTTTTCAGTAGATATACCAAGACAATCACTCATTTGTCGGTTCTGAGTAACAGCTCTTATACGCATCCCCCAAGCACTTTGATTCAGAAATAATGTTATTGCTATTACAGAGATTAGAGTAATGACAATTATCATTAATCTTGTTTTAGGAAATGCAGTGCCAATAATTTCTACTTGACCTCTCATCCATGAGGGTGCTGTTACATCAACATTTCGAGCGCTAGCTCTACTAAGTTTGCTGACAGAAGATGAGATTAAGCTACCTGTCAGGACTCCAGTTAAAGCAGCAAATATCCAAGAACTAAATTTAAAATATTTGAAATTTATTGATTCTTTTATTTTTGAAGGGAACATTGTTGGTAAGAATAAACCAATTAAAAGACTTATAACCAGACCGGTCCCATAAGCTAAAGGTACACTTCTGACAAATTGTTGAAGAATTAAGCTTACGCCCCAAGTTGCGAGAAGTGTTTCTAGTGGACTTCCATAAAGTTTTCTTATTATAGTTTTTTCTAGGAGAATACCTACTACTCCACTAACAATAAAAGCAAGAAAAATAGAAACTATTATGTACGAATTGTAGAAAGGTTTCAGTATAGGTAATTTGAAAATTAATTGTGTAACGTAAGTTGTGTAAGCCCCAAGCATCATAAGTTCTCCATGGGCAAGATTTATTACACCCATAAGACCAAAAACAATTGCTAGACCTAATGCAGCAACAAGTAGTACAGATCCGATTGCAACACCATTAAAAAGACTATCGAGAAGTAACTCCAATTTAGAAATAGAAAATATTTGATTATATAAAATAAAAGGAGGCGTTAACCTCCTTTTATTTTGAAGTATAGGTTTTAATTAGATTAAAGCTTATACTTTTCTCCTTTTGAAGGATCTGTCCAATCGCATGCAAATCCTTTTGAACTTGGATGCTTTTGGTTCCATGCTTGAGGAAGAACAACTCCTGTTTCTTCAAGGATTGTAAATCCACCCTCTGCATTGATCTCTCCAATTCTTACTGTTTGAGATAAGTGGTGATTAGGCATAACTTCAACAGGACCTTGTGGAGCATCAAACTTTTGTCCAACAAGGGCTTCTCTTACTGCGTTGTCGTCGAATGTTCCTGCATCTTCTACTGCCTGTTTCCATAAGTAAACCATGTTATAAGCAGATTCTTGAGGATCAGCTACAACACGATCGGCTCCCCATCTTTTCTTGAAACTTGCAGCAAATTTCTTAGATGCAGGAGTATCAATTGACATCATGTAGTTCCAAGCACCGTAGTGACCTTCAAGGAACTCAGGACCAATTGTACTAATCTCTTCTTCAGCAATTGAATAGTTCATTACATAGTACCCACTTGAAGGTGTAATACCTGCGTCTTGAATCTGTTTGAAGAATGCAACGTTTTGGTCACCATTAAGTGTGTTAATGATTATTCCACCCTCAGGCAACGCTTTTTTGATTTTTGAAATTATAGGAGCAACTTCAGTATTTCCTAATGGAAGGTAATCTTCTCCAACAACTTTACCTCCTAACTGTTTTACCTGAGCTTTTGTAATTGTGTTTGAAGTTCTTGGGAAAACATAATCAGAACCTACAAGGAAGAAATCCCCACCAGCTGCAGGAGAACGCTTGTACATGAAATCTGTAGCGGGTTCTGACTGTTGGTTTGGTGTGGCTCCTGTATAGAATATGTTGTTAGAACATTCTTGAGCTTCATATTGAATAGGGTAGTAAAGGAAAGCATCTTTTGATTCGTAGACTGGTAACATAGCCTTTCTACTTGCAGATGTCCAACCACCAAATACTACGGGAACACCGTCTTGATCTATAAGTTTCTTAGATTTTTCAGCAAAAGTTGGCCAGTCTGATGCACCATCTTCAACAATGTATTCTATTTTGTAGCTTTTGCCGCCAACTGTTACACCACCAGCAGCATTTATCTCTTCAATAGCCATTTTTTCAGTATCAACAAGGGTTGATTCAGAAATCGCCATTGTTCCAGATAACGAATGTAAAATACCAACGGTTACTGTGTCATCGAAACTTCCGGAGGTTCCACCTCCACCGCATGAAGTTGCTGTGACAGCAAGTGAGGCAGTAGCTAATCCTGCCAAAATACGCCTTGAAATTCTCATGAATTAGGATAAATTAGGTAATTGACCCTCATTAGGGGGATAAAGTAAAAGTTATTAACGAGTGAGGATTAGTTTTGTATCAGTCGTAACTTTTTGTTGAATCCAATATATTTAGTAATAAGCATTTTTCTAGTTTGGATTACTTGGTAAATGTGATTCTAAAAATTGAGCTATTTCTTCAACGCCCTTGCCTGTACTTAGGTTGGTAAAAAACCATGGTTTCCCTTTTCTCATAAATTCAGTATCACTTTTCATAATATTTAAATCTGCACCAACCATATCTGCTAAGTCAATTTTATTTATTAATAATAAATCTGATCTTGTTATCCCTGGTCCACCTTTTCTGGGGATTTTGTCTCCAGCAGATACATCAATCACATATATTGATAAGTCTACAAGTTCCGGACTAAAACTAGATGCTAAATTATCACCTCCACTTTCTACAAAAACAAAATCTAAAGGATTATATTTATTTTCTAAATCTAAAACTGCATTTTTATTTAAGGAACAATCCTCCCTTATCGCTGTATGAGGACAACCTCCAGTTTCTACACCAATAATCCTTCCCTCCTCTAAAACTTTTTTATTTATGAGAAAGTTAGCATCTTCTTTGGTGTAAATATCATTGGTGACAACTGCTATCTTATAATTTTTTTTCAGGCTTAAGCATAGAGTCTCTAATAATGCAGTTTTTCCTGAACCTACAGGCCCAGCAACTCCTACTCTCAATTTGCTGCTCATAAATTAATTTCTAAAAAGTTTTGTATAAAGGTCATTATGATTTTGTTGTGCCATAGCTAAGCCTACATTGCCAAAATAGATGTCATCAATTTCTTTGTCCATAATTTCCTTAGAAACTTTTGAAATTATTGCTAATAAATCCCTCTGAATTAATTGTGCTTTTGTTGAACCAATAGGAATAAGCCTTAATGCTGCACTAAGTTGGTTTGCACTCCAAGCGTAGAAAAAATTCTCAACCATTTCCAACTTCGTAATTTCAAAACAAAAACAAGCCCAACTCCAAGCTAATGGCCAGGAGTTGTTCATGTTTTTTTTGTATAGATATTCAAATCCAAATTCTTTGTTTAAATCAAAGAGAGATTTTGCCATTTGACTTTGTTGTTCTCTCATTTCGATAGTGTCCTTTGAAGAGAGTATCCACTTATCCAAACTCAATAGCTTTTGCAAATTAATTTTTAAATTTTTGCCGTCGTTTAACTCATTAAAAATATCAAAAAAATCTAGTAATAGTCTAGCATCTAGTCTAGTCTGGCCAAATTTTAGTTCACTTATGATTAATTCTTTTACCGAATTTGAATCTTTTAAATCTTTAATATTTAGGTAACTCTCCAACCCCTCCGAATAACAAAATCCTCCAACTGGCAAGTTAGGGCTTACTAATAAATATTTTAATAAGTGACTTTTACTCATGACTATGGGCACCTATTTCCGGAAAAAATTTTTTCTGGGTATTTACGATATTTACATTAAAATTTTTAAGCATATTTTCAATAACGTAATCACCTTTTGTTAAAAGAATATCTTCTTCAATTTCTACTTCTACATGCCTATTCCCAAGATGATAAGCAGTTTTAATAAGTTCAATTTTAGAATTTGACCTTATTTCAATTAAATTTTCTGTTTTGGCAATTATCTCTACATAAAAATTGGACTGATTAGTTGAAAGAAGATCTCCATGATTTAGTTTGCCCTTTCTAGGTAATTGTAAAATTATTTCTTGATCACAATCAGTTAATCTTTTACCGCGTAAAATTCTTCTTTCATCTGAACTTAGTGTCAGTTTTAAAAATGAACCTAATCTCGGTTTTTCCTTAATCCAATCAGTTACAACTATTTGTTTATTCATTTTCATAATCAAAATTTTTGGTTACTTTAATTTAGTAATTAAAGAAAACAATTTATGATTAAAACTTCTTGGGAAGGTAATTGTTTCTTAAATTTTTTTAATAATAAGGCAAGTTTAGGAAATGTTGATAAAACAATCTTTAAATCTAAATCAACTTCTCCTTATAAGTTATTAAAGTCTATTCATGATCAGGATGGAAGATGTATTTTACCTGTTCTTCATACAGCAGGGGGATTAGTTGGAGGAGATTTACTTGAGTTGGAGGTAAATCTTGAAAAAAACTCTAAGGTATTATTGACTACTTCTTCAGCTCAGAAAGTATATGGATCAGTTGGAATATCTAAAATCAATCCAAAAGGAACTTTTTCAAAGCAAAAAATTATCATAAGAATTCTTGATAATGCTCATTTGGAATATCTCCCCCAAGAATCAATAATCTTTGCAAATGGTTTATATGATCAAATGTTTAAAGTATCTATTTCTGAAACTTCAAGTTTTTTATTTACTGATTTAATAAGACTTGGAAGATCTTCTTCCGGAGAATCTATTGAGAGTGGAGTTTTTAGGTCTAAATTAGAAATTATGAGAAATAATGATTTATATGATGATTGGGAATATGTTGATCAAATTGAATTATCTAAGGAAAGTTATTTGGCCAAGTCAGGTATGGATTACATGCCTGTTTTTGGATCCTTAATTTGGATTTGCGAAAAAGACTTTTCCAAGTCAAAAATAAATAATCTTGTGGGAAATATAAAAAAGATTTTCAATGAAACTGATAATAATTTATCTATTGGAATTCTTGAAAATGGAATCTCTGTCAGATTCCTAGGGAGTTCTTCTCAAGATGCTAGGAAATCTTTTTTTTGTATTTGGAAACAAATTAGGTCTGTTTCTGGATTTTGTGAGCCAAAATATCAAGGTGTGTGGCCTTTACAAGATTCTATGAATTATTAATTATGTTCAGAAAGAACCTTTTTTAAGAATTTATAGATTAATTTTTTATTATGCATCTTTCACCTCAAGAAAAGGATAAATTATTGATTTTTTCTGCTGCGCTCTTAGCTGAAAGAAGGCTTAGTCGAGGTCTTAAGCTTAATTATCCTGAAACAATTGCTTTTTTGAGTTTTCAAGTACTTGAAGGAGCTCGAGATGGAAAAAGTGTAAGTCAATTAATGTCAGAGGGAACTACCTGGCTTTCAAAATCACAAGTTATGGAGGGCATTCCTGAAATGGTTGATGAAGTACAAATAGAAGCAGTTTTCCCTGATGGGACAAAGTTAGTTACTATTCACAATCCGATAAACTAGTTATGAGTAATTTAATTCCTGGTGAAATAATTCCTGAACAAGGTGAAATCGAATTAAACCTTGGAAAGGAAGTTAAAACAGTAAAAGTTTCTAATTCTGGAGATAGACCTGTACAAATTGGATCTCATTATCATTTTTTTGAAGCTAATAAGTCTTTAATTTTTGATCGGGAAATAACACTTGGTATGCGTCTTGACATTCCTGCAGGAACAGCAATTAGATTTGAACCTGGAGATACAACTGATGTCAAATTAGTTCCATATACAGGCTTAAGAATTGCACATGGTTTTAATTCATTGGTTAACGGTTCACTAGATACTTAAATTTATGTCCTATAAAATTGACAGAAATACTTATGCGCAAACTTACGGACCCACCACAGGAGATAGAGTAAGGCTTGCTGATACCGAACTTTTTATAGAAGTAGAAAAGGATTTCACTACATACGGAGATGAAGTTAAATTCGGCGGAGGTAAAGTTATTCGAGATGGTATGGGACAGTCTCAAGTAAGAAGATCTGATGGAGCTGTAGATACCGTAATAACTAATGCTTTGATCGTAGATTGGTGGGGAATAATTAAGGCTGATGTGGGTATAAAAGATGGAATGATTTTTGAAATCGGGAAAGCTGGTAATCCTGATATCCAGGATAATGTCGATATTGTTATTGGTGCATCAACAGAAGTAATAGCTGGAGAAGGCCATATTCTTACTGCAGGTTCAATAGATACCCACATCCACTTTATCTGTCCCCAGCAAATTGAGACAGCACTAGCCTCCGGAATTACAACCATGTTGGGAGGAGGAACTGGACCTGCAACTGGCACAAATGCTACTACATGTACTCCGGGTTCTTTTCATATTTCAAGAATGCTTCAATCTGCAGAGGCATTTCCCATGAATTTAGGTTTTTTTGGAAAAGGAAACTCAACAAACGAGATTAATCTTATTGATCAGGTAGAAGCTGGTGCGTGTGGATTGAAGCTTCATGAGGATTGGGGTACGACTCCTTCGACAATAAATTCTTGCCTTAATGTCGCAGATAATTTTGACGTACAAGTGTGTATTCATACTGATACTTTAAATGAGGCAGGCTTTGTTGAAGATACCATCAACGCTATTGCCGGAAGAACTATTCATACTTTTCATACTGAAGGAGCAGGTGGAGGTCATGCTCCAGATATTATTAAAATTTGTGGAGAAAAAAATGTTCTTCCAAGTAGTACTAATCCAACAAGACCCTATACGAGGAATACATTAGAAGAGCATCTTGATATGCTAATGGTTTGTCATCATTTAGATTCTAAAATCCCAGAAGATATTGCATTTGCTGAATCAAGGATCAGAAGAGAGACTATTGCAGCTGAGGATATCTTGCATGATATAGGTGCTTTCTCAATTATTGCAAGTGATTCTCAAGCTATGGGGAGAGTTGGTGAAGTAATTACAAGAACTTTTCAAACCGCTCATAAAATGAAAGTCCAAAGGGGACCGCTATCGCAGGATTCTGATAGAAATGATAATTACAGAGTAAAGAGATATATTTCTAAAGTCACAATTAATCCTGCCATAGCTCATGGTATTGATAAACATGTAGGGTCTATAGAAAAGGGTAAAATTGCGGATTTAGTATTATGGAAACCTTCTTTTTTTGCGGTAAAGCCTGAATTAGTTGTTAAAGGAGGATCTATAGTTTGGTCTCAAATGGGTGATGCAAATGCTTCAATTCCTACTCCAGGTCCTGTACATGGTCGACCTATGTTTGCAAGTTTCGGCCAATCCCTAATTAATAGTTCTTTTACCTTTTTAAGTAAAAATTCAATTGATCAAAATATTCCAAATAAATTAGGCTTGCAAAAGAAATGTATTGCGGTTCAAAATACGAGATATATCAATAAATCAAACTTAAAACTTAATAGCAAACTACCAAATATTTCAGTTAATCCTCAAACTTACGAAGTTTTTTCCGAT
Organism: uncultured Prochlorococcus sp.; assembly: GCA_902571335.1. GTDB lineage: Bacteria > Cyanobacteriota > Cyanobacteriia > PCC-6307 > Cyanobiaceae > Prochlorococcus_A. The sequence goes on from CACGBT010000015.1 coordinate 26,814, forward strand.
GGGGAGCTTCTTACTTGTGAACCTCTTGATGAAGTTCCAATGGCTCAGCGATACTTTTTGCTTTAGAAGTTTTTAATTAATTCTTTTTCACTAGTTTTTATTTCTTTTGAGCCAGCAATAGCTAAATCCTCTTGCAGTTTGTTCTCACAAGAGAGAACTCTTGACCAACTTGGTAACTGTTGTGTTGTAGGGCAAGCTAAGTAATCTTCTGTTGCAGGTCTCAATAGTTTCGCAAATTTTTGAACTGATAGTTCTTCTTCGTGCCTATCGTATGGAAGTTGATTAACTGCTGAATCTAATCCAAATTGTTTTACGCGATCTTCTCCAACTCTTTTGTAAAGAACTTCTAAAGTTGCTAACTGGGTGCTAGTTAAGGTTTCCGCTTGATGCTCCATAAGACCTCTTAAAACACTTGAAAGTATTTCTGTACACATTTTTTGTAATCCTTCATTAGATGAATCACCAATATTTTTATGTTTATGATCAAACAAACCTAGATCAACTTGAGCAATTTTCGAAGTTCTTACGTTTCTGTAAACTTCTGATAATAAGCCTATTTCTAAACCCCAGTCACAAGGAATTCTTAAATTCATAGCAAGGTCTTTTGTAAAAGCAAACTCACCAGCTAATGGATATCTAAATGATTGAAGATATTGTAAAAAAGGCCCCTTCCCAACTAATTGCTCTAAACTTGCTAATAAAGGACCAACAAATAATCTTGTTGCTCTTCCTTGTAATTGGTTTGTTTCTAAAGATAATCTACTATAAAAAGCTTTTACATAAGATATTCCATATGATTCATCTAAAAGTGGAAGCATCATTCTCGAAGGGTATAAGGGACTAAAAGTTCTTATATCAGCGTCAAAAAGGGCTACAACATCTGATTTTCTAGTTGCAACTCCTATGCCTTGCCAAACAGCCCATCCTTTACCAGGAGTTCCTAAAAGTTCTAACCCATTTTTTTCTTGGTTTTTTAAAAGTTCTATTACAGAAGGAGAATTAGTCCATTGCACGTGAACTGGAAATGGCATTGAGTCAAAAAATGATTTTGCTGCTTTAACTTGCTCAACAGTTTTTGCAGAGAGAGCTATAACCAATTCATTTAATCCGCTCAGGTCTTTTAAAACTTCTCTTATATCTTTTAACGCTGGGCGTTCAAATTCTTCATATAGACAAGGAATTAATATACTTGTTGTTCTTTTTTTCAGACTTTTGTTTAATTCTTTAAGTAAATCACTAGTTACTCCGTATTCATGTATTGTTGTGATTAACCCTTGTTGAAAGTCCATTTTCTAATTGATGTGCAGAATAGTGTTAATACTTCAATAATTTTTTCAAAGTGAAGCGAATTGATTCAGAGAAAAAATTAGATAGATTAAAACTTTATAAATTGTTGGAAACAATTTATTCAGATAATACTACAGAAGAAATTAATTTTATTTCAAATCAATTATTGCAGATTTTAGATAATTTCTCAGAGAAATCTGCTTATGAAGAAATAAGTAATAAAGAAAGGTGGAATGAATCTCATTCGGTTTTGATAACTTATGCAGATAGTATTTATAAAAATGGGGAGGCAACATTAGTTACTCTTCGAGATTTATTAAGCAATTATTTTGGCAGCCTTTCTAAGGTTGTACATATTCTTCCGTTTCTTAAATCTACAAGTGATGGGGGTTTTGCTGTTTCTAGTTATGAAACATTAGAAGAGAAATTTGGTAGTTGGGATGATCTTAAAAGTATTTCAAAAAATCATGATTTAATGGCTGATTTGGTACTAAACCACGTTTCATCATCTCACTTATGGGTTCAACAATTTATTAAATCCCAAGAACCAGGAATATCAAATGTTTTCTCGCCAGATCAAAATCTTGACTGGTCAAATGTTGTTAGACCAAGAAGTTCATCTTTGTTCTCTCAAATAAATACCGAAGATGGTCCTAAACAAGTTTGGACAACTTTTGGTCCAGATCAAATTGATTTGAATTGGCATAATCCAAAAATGAATCTTGAGTTCTTAAATTTAATTATTACTTATTTATCAAATGGAATTAAATGGTTCAGACTAGATGCTGTAGGTTTTATTTGGAAAGAATCAGGGACAACATGTTTACATTTGCCAAAAGCACATTCGATTGTGAAAATTTTAAGATTTCTTTTAAACAATCTTCTTGATGATGGTGTTTTAATAACAGAAACAAATGTTCCTCAAAAGGAAAATTTATCTTATCTTATTCCAGAAGATGAAGCCCACATGGCATATAATTTCCCATTACCTCCTCTTCTTCTCGAAGCAATTATTACTTCAAGAGCTGATATTCTAAACTCATGGATTTTTGATTGGCCAAATTTACCAGATGAAACGACTCTTTTTAATTTCACTGCATCACATGATGGTGTGGGGTTACGAGCTCTTGAGGGTTTAATGAATGAGCAGAGAATTAAAGATTTATTGATTAACTGTGAGAAAAGAGGTGGACTAGTAAGCCATAGACGTTTATCAAATGGAGAGGATAAACCATATGAATTAAATATTAGTTGGTGGAGCGCAATGGAAGATTCAGGAAGAGATTCTAATCGATACCAATTTGAAAGGTTTATCTTGACTCAATTATTAGTAATGGCTTTAAAGGGAGTCCCTGCTTTTTATTTGCCAGCATTACTTGCTTCTGAAAATGATATAAAAAGTTTTTCTAAGACAGGTCAAAGAAGAGACCTCAATAGAGAAAAATTCAAAACAGACAATCTTTTAGCTGTTTTAAATAATCCTGAATCCAATGCTAATAAAAACTTAAAATATCTTCGTAATGCTATGGATGTCAGATCAAATTTAAAGCAATTTCACCCTAGTTCAAAAATGAAATGTTTGTCTAAAGGCAGAAGTGATATTATCGTAATTAAAAGAGGTAAGGGTTCAGATTCTGTTTTCGCAATCCATAATATGACAGAAAATAAAATTAATTATCAATTGAATGATGATGATTTACCAAAAATTCTAGATAATGATCTCAATATGAGGGATTTTTTAACAACCACTAAATACAACTGGAAAAATATTATTCTTGATCCTTTTCAAGTTATTTGGCTTGGTTCTATATAAAAATGATTGAAAATTCTTCTCTTTGGGTTGTGAGTGATGTGGATGGAACTTTAATGGATCATTCGTATGATTTAACACCTGCCAAAGAAACTATAAAAAAACTACAAAAATTATTTATACCTGTAATTCTTTGTACAAGTAAGACGGCTGCTGAAGTTAAGGTTATTAGAAAGGAACTTAACTTAACTGATCCATACATAGTAGAGAATGGTGCAGCAATTTATGGTGAATCTATCAAAAAGGTTAATGGGGAAATTATTCTTGGTAAAAAATACGAAATTTTAGAAGAAATCTTAAATTTTATTTCTGAAGAAGTTAATTATAAATTAATTCCTCTTAATAAACTTACTGATAAAAAAGCAACTGAACTTACAGGCTTAAAAGGAAATTCATTGAACTTAATGCGTGATAGACATTGGAGTATGCCTTTTTTAAATCCACCAAGTTATTTAGAAGAAAAAATTAATATTTGTTGTAAAAAGTTTAAAGTAGATGTTTTTAAGGGAAATAGGATGAGTCACTTATTATCTATAAACTCTAATAAAGGAAAAGCAATAAATGCTCTTAAAAAATATTCCAACATTCAAAATATTCAAATTATAGGTTTAGGAGATTCTCCAAATGATTTACCTTTACTTTTAAACTCAGATATTAAAATTGTTATACCAGGAATAGATGGGCCTAACTTAAATTTATTAGATCAATTAAGAGATGTGGAATTTACTTTAGCTTCTGAACCTAATGGATATGGTTGGAAAAATGAAATTAATAAAATAATAAATAAGCTAGAACTAATTTAAAAACGTGAAAGATTTAGATATTAGTTTTCCACTTGATAATTTTGAAAAATTAATTATAGATATTGGCTGGGAATCCTTGGATGATTGGTTCAACTTTTGGAATAATCAAAAAAAAATTCTTTCAATTGATCATTTTTGGAAAAATAAAGTAAATGATGATTGGATATGGGGGTTAGCTGTACCTCTTTTGTCTCAGGCTTATAAATTTCAATTAAATTTTTCTGATCGAAAAATAATTGGTTTGTCAGCTCTCCCTGGAACAGGTAAAACCACTTTGGGAAAATGGCTTGAGGCTATATCTTTAAAATTTAATTTCAAGATTGCTGTTATTTCAATTGATGATTTTTATCTTCCATCAAATGAAATGAAATTAGCAATTAAAAATAACCCTTGGAATGTTTCTAGAGGATTTCCTGGAAGTCACTCAGTTAAATTAATGCGTGATAAATTATTGAATTGGAAAAAAAATGGAGAATTATATGTACCTGTTTTTGATAAATCATTAAGAAATGGTTTAGGAGATAGATCTCATTGGAGATCTGATAATCCTGATTTATTAATTCTTGAGGGATGGTTTTTAGGCATTGAACCATTATTGATGGATAATAATCAAAAAATTAAACCATCAACACTAACTCCTCTCGAGTGGGATTATAGATTAAATATACAAAAAAATTTAATCGAATATTTGGATGTTTGGAGTTTAATAGACAATATTTGGCACTTAAAGCCTTTGAAGTTTGAATATATGAATATATGGAAGTCAAATCAAGAACAAGAAATGTTATTACAGAAAGGGAATGCTCTTCAAGATGAAAAATTATCAAATTTCTTGAGAATGCTTAATGTCTCCATTCCTCATAAAAGTTTTGATGTTATTAATTCTTATGCTTTTTTATTAATTGATCAAGAAAGAAATTTAATTGAGGCTCGATTAAATTTGTAGTATTTTCAAAATTTCTTTTTTCAGTAATTTTTTATACATTTTTCATAGTTATTTTTAGTGTTTAATATAGTCTGTTTTATAGATTCGAAATGGTCGAGTTCTCTTATAAAAATGAAGGATGTAGAATGGTTGTTTTGAGATGTATTGGTCCATCAAACTTTTTTTTAGAAAGAGTTTTATTCCCTACCGATATTCTTACTTTTATGGCTCCAAATGATTCAAGAGTAGAAATCTGGGGTAATGAATTATATGGTCCTAAGTTGGAAGAGAGAATCAGAGTTTCATCAGATAATGAAGATTCGACCTTGGTTGCTTAGATCTGGATTAATTTAATTGTCTGCGACTCAAAATTTTTTACAACTACTTATTTTTTATTGATATTATCAAACTAGGTTATTAAGAATTAATGTATTATTTTTCTTCCTTTGCGATTGGTGGTTTCGTCCCTTCTGCAGCTATTGCTGGAGTTTTACTTTTAGTTGGTTTAGGAGCTTTTTTTTATCTTGGAATTAAAGGTCCTACAGATTATTAAAGCTGAGTTAAATTAACAAATGGTTATTTTGAATTTCTAAAAACCTTATTTACAAATCCAAATATTGATTATGGATCTAACAACTATTCTATTTGTATTGAGTTTGCCATTCGTTTTGTTGACAGTTTATTTTGGCACAAAAAATGATTTTTACGAAAGTGAAAATTATAAAGGTGATGGATGTGCTCACGATGTAAAAAGGTAATTTTTTTTATTATCCCTACTTAAGAAATAATATAATTTATTGTCAAATTACCAAACATTACTATATAAATCTCCTATCATTTTATTCCATCCTTTCTATGTTTATCTAAAGATTTCATTCTGATAGAATTTTTTCCTCTTTATTTTTATCCCACTTACCTTTATTTAATTTCCAAGTACTTATCAAGAGGTTTTTTCTTTAAAACAATCATTAGGACTTATAAAATCTAAAAAAAAAGAAATGATAGATACTATTTCAATTGTTTTTTTTTCATTAATTAATATTTGTTTTTTCTAATAACTTTAAATAATATTTTCATAATTGCTATTAATAAATTAAGCAATTTATATAAGTTTTGGAATATCTTGAGTATTTATTATATGGCGTAATTCAAGGTTTAACAGAATTTATTCCAGTAAGTAGTACTGCACATTTGAAAATCATATCTCTCTTTTTGGGAATTGATGATCCCGGCGCTTCCTTGTCTGCAATTATTCAACTTGGTAGTGTTTTGGCTTTAATTTTTTATTTTAGGAAAGATATTTTTAAATTAAGAAATCAATCTTCAGAAAAAATTATTGGTAATTTTTCTGATTTTAGCTTATTAAAGTCAATTTTTATTAGTACTATCCCAATTATTTTGCTTGGGGGGAGCATAAAATTATTTGTTCCTTATTTCTTCGATAAAATTCTCCGTTCAAATTTATCTATAGCATTAGTTACTTTTTTAATGGCTATTTTCATGTACATAGCAGATAGTTCCAAAAAAGGTTCTATAAATCTAAAAAATCATAATTATTCAGATAGCTTTTTAATAGGTTTATTTCAGGCCTTTGCTATTTTTCCCGGTTTCTCTAGGTCTGGTATTACTATTTCTACCGCTTTAATATTTGGATGGGAAAGAGGTGATGCTGCAAAATTCTCATTTCTTTTAGGCATTCCAGCTATTTCTCTTGCTGCGATTGTTGAATTCGTATCTTCTTTCAACGAATTTTTATCATTAAGTTTTTTACCTCTAATTGTTGGTTTTATTTCGACATTTTTATCTTCTTTATTAGCTATCAATTTCTTATATAAGTATTATTCTTCAAATGGATTGAAATTATTTATTGTATATCGAGTTCTATTTGGCATTGTAATTCTTCTGAATTTGTAAGTTGATGTGATAAAAATTTTGCAACTGTGTTAAGGTTTAAGAAAATCATCCTTAATGAATCTTTTTATATCTTTCCAGTTAGGCGAAGTTGAAGTTTCAAATATTACCATAATAGTGCTAGCCTTTTTTTCGTCTTTTACTTTCATAGCAGTAGGCATAAGTTCATATAAATTATATAAATCGCTTATAAATGATGACGAGAAATAATCGGAACGGCGGGATTTGAACCCACGACCCCCACTACCCCAAAGTGGTGCGCTACCAAACTGCGCTACGCCCCGTGTCTTTACTATAAAGATTAGATTGTTCTAAGTGTTATTCTTTATAGGATTGTTATCAGATCTCAATACACACTTGTCAACGTCCCAATTAAAGTTTTCCCATATATGGTCTTCTAATTTATAGTTGCTTCCTGTAAAAACTCCTAACTTAACTTTTGTAGGTGAAGCGGAACAATACTGCCTGCTTCCAGTTGATGCAAGATATTGTTGATGGTATTGTTCAGCATAAAAATATGAATCAATCATTTTTATTTCCGTTTCAATTAAACCAAGATTTTTTTTGCTTAGTTCTGTTTGATATTGTTCCTTACTGGCTAATATGGTTTTAATATTATTTTCATTTTTGTAATATATTGCAGATCTATATTGTGTTCCCATATCATTGCCTTGCCTATTTTTTTGAGTAGGGTCATGACATTCCCAAAACATTTTTAATAAATCACTTACATCTATTTCCCTTTTATCCCATATAACTCTTACAACTTCTGAATGACCTGTTAATCCGGAACATACTTCATAATAAGTTGGATTGTTTTTTTTACCTCCTGCATAACCTACAGAAGTTGTGACAACTCCAGGAAGTTTCCAAAAACATTTCTCAGCTCCCCAGAAACAACCACATCCAAAAATTATTTCATCTTCCTCTACATTAGGATCTTTTTTGATATCTGTTTTTAATATTCTATGTGATGAATAAGCGTCATTAGTTAAATTTATCTCCTCATTATTCATAATGTTTTTTAGGAATTTAAACATAATTTAAATCTATTTATTATAAGTAAAAAAATTAATTTTAGTTCTTAACAATTCTGGTAGCTAGCTCTCTTTCCCACAGTTGTTTATATAGCCCATTCATTTTTACTAAATCTTTATGAGCACCTTCTTGTACTATTTCTCCTTTATCCATAACTAAAACCCTATCACAGGTAGCAGCAACAGAAAGTTGGTGACTAATCATTATTATTGTTTTATTACTTCTATCACTCATTTCATCTATTATTCTTGCGGCTGTTTTATTATCTACGCTTGCTAGAGCATCATCAAGAACAATAATAGGAGAATTGACAAGAAGTGCTCTTCCGAGTGCAGTTCTTTGCCTTTGTCCACCACTTAATGTAATACCTCTTTCGCCAACAATAGTTTTAA
>CACGBT010000016.1 GCA_902571335.1 uncultured Prochlorococcus sp.
CTTCTAACAATCCTTTAACCTTTCTTTTTAAAAATTTAGTGTCTGCTCTATCTACAATATTTGGATTGTTCTGAAAGATTTCCTCTACTCGATCCAAACTTACTTGACCGAGTTGAAAGGTATTTAAGGTAAAACCTAATAAAGCTGTAGGGAAAACAAGTCTTTCTACGTAAAGAATTAAAGCTACTAAACCACCTATTGAAATAAATCCACTCTCAAGTTGAAAGGTTCCTAACGATAATAAGATCAATAATGAAATTGAAGAGATACCTTGTAACAATGGGAAAAGGATACTAGCTGTTCTTGCCAGTTTTATCGCTGAATTTCGATAATCATTATTGTATAAGTTAAATTCTTTTATCTCTGCATTCTCTTGTGCATAAATTTTGATGGCGCTTATCCCAGAAAGATCTTCTTGTATTAGATCACTAAGCTTTGATAAGGATTCTTGTTGAGCTTTTCTTTGATTAACCATTCTACCTCCGAATAGACTTACAATTCCGAGAATTAATGGAAAAATCATTAAAGCTGATATTGTTAATGTTTTATTGATCGAAAACATTGAAGGAATAGTAAATGAATAAGCCAATACAATGTTGCACAAGCTCAATACAGTAAAACCTAGAAGTCTTCTTATGTTTTCAACATCACTTGTAGCTCTACTAATAATATCTCCACTACCCTTTTTTTGAATCCATTCTGGATCTTGAATTAGTAAATGGTCAAAAAGTTTTTGACGAAGATTTACCTCTACTTTTCTCCCTATTCCGAAGACAATCTGTCTTGAAAATAATCTTATTAAACCCATACATGTTGCTAGAAATATTAACCACAAAGATTTAGAAATAACAAAATCCGATGAAAACCCATTTTGTAATTGGTCAATTATATTTTTTACTTCTAACGGTATAACAACACTTAATATATTTACAATTAAAAGTGCTAAAGCTCCATATAAGAACTCTTTTTTGTAGGGTCTTAGGTATTTAGATATAACTTCTATCTTTAAATTTTTCATTTTATTTTGCCGATATGATTAAGATAATGTTTCATTTTTGAATATGTGAGCTAATTTTATAAATGATTCAGTATTTAATTATGGGTAACGAGCAAACTCATCCTTTACATGAAACCGACAAGAATATTATAGATTCCCTTATCACTAAAAAAAAACCTGAAGATCTTGACTATATAAATTTAGCAAGATTAATAAATCGTTATTCCAATTTCCCTGGAGAAATTGAAATTAAAAATGATATTGAGAAAATTTTAAAATTTTGGAAAATTACTAAAAATGAACTTTTTTCAAAAACAAAAAATATTTGGTCAAAAAGTTTCAGGCCCTCTAATACAAATAAAGATTTAGTTGGCTCCGGTTTTGATACCTCAAATTGAATTTTATCTGCATAGCTTACTCAAATAAATAAATGTCTTCTCATCTTTCTAACGCTGAAATTTTAAATCTTTTGCTAGATGGTGTAAACCTCGATGAATTAACTTCTAGATCTTTAATGCAAAGATGGCTTAATGATGAAATTTCAGATGTTGAAACAGGGGCTTTTTTGAGTGCTTTAAGAGCTAAGAGCTCAACTGGAGTCGAACTGAGTTCTATGGCTGAAGAACTATTAAATGTTTGCGAATTACCTGTAGCAAGACCAAATTTATATTTGGTAGATACTTGCGGAACAGGAGGGGATGGAGCTAATACATTTAATATTTCAACTGCAGTAGCATTTGTAGCTGCTTCTTGTGGGGTAAAAATTGCGAAACACGGAAATAAAAGTGCTAGTGGGAAAGTTGGCTCTGCTGATGTTTTGTTGAATCTTGGTTTGAATTTAAATTGTTCATTAGAAAAAGTAATCAATGCCGTAAGTGAAATTGGAATAACTTTTTTGTTCGCACCTGTTTGGCATAAATCTTTAATAAAACTTGCTCCATTGAGAAAGACTCTTGGAATAAGGACAGTATTTAATCAACTTGGACCATTGGTAAATCCTTTAAGACCCAATGCGCAAGTTTTGGGTGTTGCTTCTGAGGATCTATTAGAACCTATGGGAAGCGCCCTTTTAAAAATGGGTATGAAGAGAGCAATAGTCGTTCATGGTTCTGGCGGCCTTGATGAAGCTTCCCTTCAAGGAGAAAATAAATTAGTGTTTGTTGAAAATGGTGAATTACGTTTTTCAACAATAAATATTTTAGATTTTAACTATGAAAATATTGCGAACAAAAAACTTATGGTATCTAATCTTGAATCTAACGAGGAAATATTAAGGTCTGTTTTAAATGGTTCTGGACAAAAATCTCATATTGATGTTGTTGCCTTGAATGCTGCTTTAGTGCTTTGGGCAGCAGGAATTGAGGATGATTTAAAACAAGGATTTAATAAAGCTTTATTTTCGATTAATCGTGGAGATCCTTGGAAAAAGTTTTTACGCTTAAAAAATTATTTATCCGCAAATTAATTAATTACAAATTAATGATTAGTCAATATAAGAAAAACGCGAAATTAGTTTTAAGTAATGGAATTGTATTTCCTGGATTTTATTTTGGTGCTTCTGGTACAGCTATTGGTGAAATAGTCTTTAATACGGGAATGACGGGGTATCAAGAAGTCATTACTGATCCAAGTTACCACGGACAGATATTAACATTCACTTATCCAGAGATTGGAAATACTGGTATTAATTTTGAAGATTCAGAATCTAATATTCATGTCAAAGGTATAATTGTTAGAAATTTTTCATCTAATAACAGCAATTGGAGATCAGAAAAGAATTTCAATCAATGGTTAGTCGAAAAAAAAATAGTAGGTCTTTATGGAATTGATACAAGAGCTCTTGTTAAGATATTAAGATCTAATGGCTCCATGAATGGAGTTATTACTTCTGAAAATAAAACTGTAGAAAGTTGTTTAAAAATAATTCAGGATACGCCAAAGATGGAGGGGTTGAATTTATCCAAAGTAGTTTCAACACAGCAACAATATTTATGGAAAAGTCATACAAAAACATTTTTTGATTTAAGAAAAAAATATCCTAAATCCTCTAAAAAATTTAAAGTAATAGCAATTGATTTTGGAATTAAAAATTCAATTCTAAATAGACTTGTATCCCATGGTTGCGAAGTTTTAGTTTTGCCTTCTAGAACTTCTCTAAAAGATGTTCTCTCTAACAAGCCAGACGGTATTTTTTTCTCAAATGGTCCAGGCGATCCTTCAGCTGTTTCTGAAGGTATAGAATTAGCAAAATCACTGATTGAATATGGTGAAATTCCTATGTTTGGTATTTGCCTTGGCCACCAAATATTTGGATTAGCATTAGGGGGGGCAACTTATAAATTATCCTTCGGACATCGTGGTTTGAATCACCCATGTGGAGAAAATAATAGAATTGAGATAACTAGTCAAAATCATGGTTTTGCTATTGATCCTAATTCTCTCTCAAAAGATATGGTTAGAATAACTCACTACAACCTTAACGATAATACTGTGGCTGGCATAGAAGTTAAAAATAAGCCAATATTTAGTGTGCAATATCATCCGGAAGCGGGACCAGGTCCTCATGATTCAGATTATTTATTTAAAAAATTTGTTTCTCTAATGTTAGAAAGATGTTGACATATTGTTTTCTTTTGATTTGATAATTACATTTGATACATTATTTTATTGGAGGTATTAGATCATAGAAGATTTCCAGAAGTTAACGGTTTCTTTAAGAGGAAACCTAGAGGTTAAAACAAACATTATTGTTTTTACATTTAAAGGCCAACTTGATGCTTTCTCAGAAAAACAATTTAAGACTTTTGTTGCTAATAACTTAAAAAATGAGCTTCCATTCATTATTGACCTTACAAAAATAGATTTTTTAGATTCTTCAGGTCTTGGAGCTCTCGTTCAGACTGCTAAAGAGTGCAAAAAATTGAAACTTGGTTTCTCTGTCGTTGGCAATTCGAGAGTTGCCCAAACAATTAAACTTGTTCGCTTAGGGGATTTTCTTAACTTGAAGTCCAGTCTTGAAGATGCATTAAATTATTTAAAAAATTGAATTATTGGATTCAAAACTTGGTTCCATATGGATCTCCCGATGATATAGGTGTTATTCAACTTGCTTGGCTTGGAGATGCAGTATGGGAGCTTCACCAAAGACTAAGACATGTACATTTCCCTTTAAAATCTAAAGATCTCCATTTATCTGTAGTAAACGAAGTAAAAGCAAAATCTCAGTCAGAATCTTTAAGTCAAATTGAACATTTATTAAATTCAAATGAAATAGAACTAATTAGGCGTGCTAGAAATAAAACAAAGAGATATCCAAAGTCTTCAGAACCTACCATATATTCCAGAGCAACAGGTTTTGAAACTCTTATTGGCTGGCTATTTTTAAAAGATCCTCAAAGATTATCAACACTTTTTGAATATTTAGAATTAAAAATGAATTGAATCTATGAAAAACTTCTCAAATAAATTTCGCGGAAAAAATAATAAAGAATACAAAAAAAATTCAGATTTTGGTTATTACTCAAAAAATACAAATCGTTCAGAAAAAAATGATAGATTTTTGAACAATTCCTCTAAAAATAGGAAAGTTGAAAATTTAAAAAAAAATGATGAAAATAATACTTTTTCTTCTTTAAAAAGAAGAAATCCAAGTTTTAAATCACAAACAGATTTTCCTAATAAAAATTCTGATATGCATCAAGAGTTTATTAATAAGAGAAATTTTGATGATTGGATATGGGGTAAACATTCGGTTTATGAAGCTCTTAGTAGCGATAGAGCGATTAATAGGATTTGGTGCACTTCAGAAATTTTTTCTTCAGACAAATTCTATATTTTGCTTAAGAATCTTAAATCAAAAGGAGTGCTTATTGAAGAAGTTTCTTGGAAAAGGCTTTCGCAATTGACGTATGGTGCTTCACATCAAGGCGTGGCATTGCAGTTGGCATGCTCTAAAACAATATCGCTAGAACAATTAATTGATTTTTCTAAACAAAATTGTACAAATCCTATAATTGTCGCATTAGACGGTATAACTGATCCTCATAATGTTGGTGCGATTATGAGGTCAGCGGAAGCATTTGATTGCAAAGGTGTAATTATTCCTCAAAGAAGGTCTGCAGGATTGACTGGAACAGTCGCCAAGGTAGCTGCAGGAGCCTTAGAACATCTTCATGTAAGTAGAGTTGTTAACCTAAATAGAGCACTTGAGGAACTTAAAAAAAATGGTTTTCTTATTGTTGGCTTATCTGGAAATGGTCAAATATCTATCTCAAATTTTCAAGAAAAAGCACCTTTGGTAGTTGTAGTTGGCTCTGAGGATAAAGGTATTTCTTTGCTTACTCAAAAAAAATGTGATTTTATATTAAGTATTTCTCTTAAAGGTAAAACTTCAAGTTTAAATGCCTCTGTTGCGGCCGCCATATCCCTATTTCACTTGACAAGTAAATAATTTTTATTGTTTCTAATCGCATTTTTAAAGACCACTAAAATGTTGTTGTTTCAATACATTTTTATGATTAATAAAAATTTATTGAATTTTCACTACAAAATTGTATAGAATTTAACCAGAATTGATGGTCTTAAAGGCCAATTAAATTGATTAGAAACTTTGGAAACAAACTCGGTTTAGCTTGGTGGGCTAAAATTGAGACAGATCAACCTAGTAGTACCTACTGGTTCGGACCATTTATTACTAAACGTAGTTTAAAAGAAAATATGTCTTCTTTTATAAAAGACCTTACTGATGAAGGCTCTAAAAATATTAAACACAGTTTTGTGCGTTGCAAAAAAGAAGAACCATTAACTATTTGATAACTTTGATTTTAATTAATAAATAAGATATGAATTTTAATTCTTTAAGAAAAGAAATTACCAGTAATAATGTTTCTGTTAAGGAGTTAGTTAACGATATCTTTGCAAAAATCGATCAAAAAGATCCTGAAATTAACTCATATATTTGTATTACAAAAGATAATGCTATTGAGCAGGCAGAGAACATTGATAAATTAATTCAAAATAAAGAAAAACTGCCTCCTCTCGCGGGGATCCCAATAGCAATAAAGGATAATATTTGCACCAAAGGAGTTGCAACAACTTGTGCAAGTAAAATGCTCAAGAGCTTTGTTGCGCCTTATGAATCCACCGCTTCGAGTAAATTATGGTCTTCAGGGGGAATTTGTTTAGGAAAAACAAATTTAGACGAATTTGCAATGGGTAGTTCAACGGAAACTTCTGTATTTGGAGTTACTTCAAATCCTTGGGATATTAATAGAGTGCCTGGAGGCAGTTCAGGCGGAAGTGCAGCTTCAGTTGCCGCTGGATTTTGTGCAGCGGCTATAGGTTCTGATACAGGAGGATCAATAAGGCAACCAGCTTCTTTTTGCGGCGTCGTAGGTCTTAAACCTACTTATGGCAGAGTTAGCAGATGGGGACTTGTAGCATTTGCTAGTTCTCTTGATCAAATTGGCCCAATTACTAATACCGTTTCAGACGCGGCCGAAATTCTTTATTCAATATCTGGTAAAGACCCCTTTGACTCAACATGTCTTGACAAGCCAGTACCAAATTATTTGACTGACTTAAATAAATCTATAAAGGGTTTAAAAATTGGAATCATTAAAGAATGTTTTGAACACCCAGGGCTTAATCCAGAAGTTAAGGAATCTGTTCTTTCTGGAGTTGATAGATTCCAAGCTTTAGGTGCTGAAATTATCGAAGTTCAATGTCCTAGATTTAACGATGGAATTGCGACATATTATGTCATTGCACCATCTGAAGCCTCTGCAAATTTAGCTAGATATGATGGAGTTAAATATGGCTACAGATCGAATGAAGGTTCAAATCTTATAGACATGACTTCAAAAAGTAGAGCTGAAGGTTTTGGAGATGAGGTACAAAGAAGAATTTTGATAGGTACTTATGCATTGTCAGCTGGATACAGTGATGCCTATTACAAAAAGGCACAAAAAGTTAGGACACTTATAAGAAAAGATTTTGATAATGCTTTTAAGAAAGTAGATGTTTTATTAACTCCAACATGCCCAACCACTGCTTTTTTGAAGGGAGATTTTGTAAATGATCCACTCTCAATGTATTTATCTGACCTATTAACTGTTCCTGCTAATTTAGCAGGCCTCCCAGCAATTAGTATTCCTTGTGGTTTTGATACTAGAGGATTACCTATTGGAATGCAATTAATAGGCAATGTATTAGAAGAAGATAGAATATTGAATGCCGCAAATATCTTTGAAATTGATGCTCAGGTAATTAAGAACAGACCTTTATTTTAAATTTGTATTAATAATTAATTTGTAATCACAAAGTATAGATCTTTTAGAAATTTTCTCTATCTTATATATATAAATTATTTGAATATGGCTTTCGTTCCTCTTCATAATCATAGTGACTACAGCTTGCTTGATGGTGCTAGTCAAATTTCAAAAATTGTAGATAGAGCTTGTGATCTTGGAATGGAATCAATAGCTCTTACTGATCATGGAGTTATGTATGGTGTTCTTGATTTGGTCAAGAAGTGTAAAGAGAAAGGTATAAAACCAATTATTGGTAATGAAATGTATGTGATTAATGGTTCTATTGATGATCCTCAACCAAAAAAAGAAAAAAGATATCATTTGGTGGTGTTAGCAAAAAATCATACTGGATATAAGAATTTAGTGAAGTTAACAACAATTAGTCACCTAAATGGGATGAGAGGTCGAGGCATTTTTTCTAGACCATGTATTGATAAATCTCTTTTAAGCAAATATAGTGAGGGTTTGATAGTTTCTACAGCTTGTCTTGGTGGAGAGATACCTCAGGCTATCTTAAAAGGTAGATTAGAGGTAGCAGAGGATATAGCACTTTGGTATAAAAAATTATTTGCAGATGACTTTTATTTAGAAATACAAGATCACGGTTCTATTGAGGATAGAATTGTTAACGTGGAATTAATAAAAATTGGGAAGAAGCATCAAATAAAAGTCATCGCAACCAATGATGCCCACTATTTATCAAGCATGGATGTTGAAGCACATGATGCTTTGCTTTGTGTATTAACAGGAAAACTAATAAGTGATGAAAAAAGATTGAGATATACCGGTACAGAATATATTAAAAGTGAAAGTGAAATGCTTGAACTTTTTAAAGATCATATTGATGATGAATCAATTATTGAGGCAGTTAACAATACAGTAGAAATTTCTCAGAAAGTTGAAGAATTTGATTTGTTTGGTAATTATAGAATGCCAAAATTTCCTATTAACGAAGATACAGATTCATTTTCTTTTCTTACACAATTATCTAATAAAGGCCTTTTAAATAGACTTAAAAAAAATGATCTTACAGAAGTTGATGAGAACTATAAAAAAAGACTATCTTCCGAATTAAAAATTATTAAAGATATGGGCTTCCCAGATTATTTTTTGGTTGTTTGGGACTACATCAAATTTGCTAGAGATAACTCTATCCCTGTAGGACCAGGTAGAGGCTCTGCAGCAGGCTCATTAGTAGCCTATGCTCTTCAAATTACAAATATAGATCCCGTTGAGCATGGATTGTTGTTTGAGAGATTTTTAAATCCAGCAAGAAAGTCAATGCCAGATATTGACACCGACTTTTGTATTGATAGGAGAAATGAAGTTATTGATTATGTTACTAATCGTTATGGAGAGGATAAAGTTGCGCAAATAATTACTTTCAATAAGATGACCTCTAAGGCAGTTTTAAAAGATGTTGCAAGGGTTTTAGATATACCATATGGAGAAGCGGACAAATTGGCTAAGTTAATACCGGTTGTAAGAGGAAAACCTTATAAATTAAATGAAATGATTGACAAGAATTCACCTAGCCAAGAGTTTAGAGAAAAATATATTAATGATAATAAGGTGAAAAAATGGGTTGATTTGGCTTTGAGAATTGAAGGAACTAATAAAACATATGGAGTTCATGCTGCTGGAGTTGTTATCGCATCAGATCCTCTTGACGAACTTGTACCTCTTCAAAGAAATAATGAAGGGCAAATAATAACCCAATATTCTATGGACGATATCGAATCACTTGGATTATTGAAAATGGATTTCTTGGGTCTTAAGAATCTTACGATGATTGATAAGACAGTTTCTCTTATTAATCAATCTACTGGAAGGAAAATAAACATTGATGAGTTACCACAAAATGATGGTAAAACCTTTGAGCTTATCGGGAGAGGAGATCTTGAAGGTATTTTTCAACTTGAATCTTCCGGAATGAAACAGGTCGTTAAGGATTTCAAACCTAACTCTCTAGAGGATATTTCGTCCATACTTGCTCTTTATAGACCTGGTCCTCTTGATGCAGGCCTAATACCTAAATTTATAAATCGAAAAAATGGGAATGAAAAGATTGATTTCCCTCATCCTTTTATTAAGTCAATTCTCACTGAAACGTATGGAATTATGGTTTACCAAGAACAAATCATGAAAATTGCTCAAGACCTAGCCGGTTATTCTCTTGGTGATGCTGATTTACTTCGAAGAGCGATGGGGAAAAAGAAAGTTTCTGAAATGGTAAAGCATAGGAATATTTTTGTAGATGGTTCTATGAAGAAAGGTGTAAATGAAAAATTAGCAAATGATCTTTTTGATCAGATGGTTTTATTTGCAGAATATTGTTTTAACAAAAGCCACTCAACTGCTTATGGTGCTGTAACTTATCAAACTGCATTTTTGAAAGCCCATTTTCCTGTTGCATATATGGCAGCCCTTTTAAGCGTTAATTCTGGCTCTAGTGACAAGATGCAAAGATATATTTCTAATTGTTATTCCATGGGAATAGAAGTTATTTCGCCGAGCATTAATTTTTCTGGGGTTGATTTCACTATTAAGAATAATCAGATTTTATTCGGTTTATCTGCAATTAAGAATTTAGGGGATTCTGCAATAAGAAATATAATTGAAAACCGAAATAGTTTTGGAACCTTTAAGTCATTATCGGATTTGTGCGACCGTTTGCCTTCTAATATTCTTAACAAAAGAAGTCTTGAATCTCTTATTCATTGTGGAGCACTAGACGAGTTTTCAAATGATAATAATAGAGCACAGTTATTGTCAGATCTTGAGCATGTTATTGAGTGGGCCTCTTCAAGAAATCGTGATAGATTATCTGGCCAAGGAAATCTATTTGACTCTAAAGAAGAATTTTCTAATGTTGCTTTTTCAGATTCACAATTAGCTAAGGTTGATGATTATTCACTTATTGAGAAATTAAGGTTAGAAAAACAGCTATTAGGCTTTTATTTATCTGATCATCCTCTAAAGCATTTAACTAAGCCAGCAAAACTCGTATCACCTATAAGCATTTCTCAGTTAGAAGAAACAAAAGATAGAACCAAAGTCTCTTTAGTTGGAATGATTCCTGATTTAAAGCAAATTACAACGAGAAAAGGAGATAGGATGGCTATAGTTCAGTTAGAAGATCTTTCTGGAAGTTGCGAAGCGATAGTTTTTCCTAAAACCTATGTAAGATTATCAGAATTTCTTTTGACTGATACTAGATTGTTGGTGTGGGGAACAATAGATAAAAAAAGTGATAAGACTCAATTAATAATTGATGATTGTAGAGAAATAGATAACCTTAAATTACTTATCATTAATCTTGAAAGTTCTCAAGCATCAGATGTAAGAGTACAAAATACCTTGAGAAACTGTTTAACTAAATTTAAACCAGATAAAGATAGATGTGGAATCAAGATTCCAGTTTTAGCTGCAGTAAGAAATAAAAATAGTGTTACCTACGTTAAATTTGGAGAACAATTCTGTGTTGGAGATATTCAAGGCGCATGCAAATTATTAGAAGATAAATCATTCCAAGTTAATTTGAAATCCCTAGTTTCCTAGATTAACTTTTATCCTCAAAATTTTGAGTAGCAGGTTTAAAGGCAGCTTTTGCACGTTGTATATTCATTGGAATATTTTCAATACCAAAAAAAGATCCAGGCTCCTTATCCCAACTAGCTGATAATATTCCAAAACTTAATCCTGCTAGACCTAACAAGAAAAACAAAGCTGAAATTGCAATTGTTGAGGAAGGAGGTATTTCAGCAATATTTCTTGTAACGATAATATAGCTTACAACAAATACTGACATGCCCATAATAGTAGGTATTCCTGCGGTGAAAAAAATTCTTCTTGCCATCCTATCAGCAACATATTTAGGGATCCCAGTTGAAGGTTTCTTTGGAGTAATAACAGTTTCTGATTTTTTTTCTATATTGGCAAATGCTGTTGACTTAGATATATTTTTGTTCTTTTTACTAATTATCTTTTTTTTTGATTGTTTTTTTTTCATAGATGGAAATCATCCTCTGATTCCAATTTTCTTAACTAAATCTTGATATTTTTGTGCATTTTTATCTTTTATATAAGTTAGTAATCTTTTTCTTTTGCCAATCATTTTTAATAATCCCTGTCTTGAGGCGAAATCATGAATGTTGCCTTGCAGGTGGTCACTTAGTTTCGAAATTCTTTTTGAGAGCATTGCAACTTGAACTTCTGCTGAACCGGTGTCAGTTGCATGAACTTGATGTGTTTTAATAAGCTCCTGTTTCTCAGCTGTATCTAATGACATAAGATTAATATTCTTAAGACCATTCTACTACGTTATATGTCATTATTACTACTATCATTATCTAAATAATTCATAGCTACTTTCAACAAATGTTCAAATGAAATATTTTTTTCTTCTTTATTAGTTAATTCAATTTTTTTTGTTTCTTTAATGATATTTGGCAAAATACTGTTAATTTCTTTTTTAGTATAATTTAAAGACTTTAAGGTTAACTGAAGATCGAGTAGTATTTTATTAAATTCATTATTATCTATAAATTCTTCTTTATTTTTCTCTTCCACAATATTAAATTCATTTTTAAATTTATTTTTTAATTCTAAAATTAACCTTTCAGTCATTTTTTGACCTATGCCAGGCACTGAACCAATTAATTTTTTGTTTTGTGTATTAATTGCATTTATAATTTCATTAATAGAAAATTTATTTAATAACCCCATACCAATTTGAGATCCAATACCTCTAATATTTAAAATTTGAATAAAGAAATTCTTCTGGTCTTTGGATGCAAATCCAAATAATAAATCTGTATCTTCTTTCTTGATATGTTTTATCCAAAGAGTAATATTCGTATTAGATTCGTTATTTGTTTTTAATTTATTAAAAAAAGACTCAAGTATTTGAATTTCGTAGCCTAATCCTTTGCAATTTATTAAAACAAAATATTTTTGATTGGTTTGCCAAAATTCAACGATTTCTCCAGTGATCCAACTAATCAATTAACAACCATCCACTTTATTACCAATAGCTGCTCCGGTAACTGCACCCAGCGGAACTGCAAACCAACGTCCCTCTTTTCTTGAAATAGCACCACCTAATCCTCCTCCAAGTAATGCACCAGCTATCTTCCCATCAGTGCAGTTATCATTTTTAATATTATTCGCTCTTGATCCTCCTGATCCTCCACAAGGTATTTCTACATCAACTTCATAACTTTTTACGTAACCAGGACTTGATTTCGTTCCAGGAATATATTCTTCTCTGTATTCAGTTCTGGTACATGTTACCGATTTTGGTGTAGTAGCATAAACTTTAAGAGCTGGAGAGAAACAAAGCAAAAAAGCTAAATAGAAAAATTTCACTGTAATACTTATTTTTTTATATTCTATGTCTTTTTTGTTGATTTGGTAGTAGATATAATAGTTCCTAATAAAACTAGTGAAGCACCTAATACAAAATTTATATTTATCATTTCACTAAAAAACAAAATCCCCCAAATTGATCCGAATAAAACTTGTAAATAGTTAATTGTTGAAGCTTCAGAAGCAGGTAAATTTTTTAATCCTATAGTTAAGAAGGTTTGACCTAATTGAGTAAATAAGCCAATACCAATTATCCAAACTAATTCATTCCAATTTGGGGTAACCCAGTTGATCACTACAATTGGCAATAAAGTTATAAATGAAACAAGTGGAAAATATTCAATAATTACATAAACATTTTCAGTAAATGAAAGTTTCTTAACTGTTACGTAAGCCAATGCAGTGCAGATTGCTCCAATAAATGCTATCGAAATCGAAATATTTTCAATTTCAACGTTTATATTTGATAATTGACTTGGATTTAATATTACTAATATTCCAATCCAGCCAATAATTAAAGAAAATATTATATTACGAGTTATTTTTTCGTTTATAAATATGCCAGCAAATATAGATATAAAAATAGGATAGGTGTACTGAATTACGGTAGATATGCTAAGAGGCATGTTTCTTATCGCATAAAAGATACAAACTAAAGCTAAAGTTCCTAAAAAACCTCTTAATATAAGTAATGGTCTATTTTTGCCCCAAGGATTAATATTTTTTAGATTAATTATGAATAATGTAATCATTAAACTTATCAATGATCTAAATAAAACTAATTCATAAACAGGTATCCTTTTATCAATATTTTTTACGCACAAAGTCATCAAACTGAAGAAGAATGAGGCAAATACTAAATTAAATTTATTTAATGAATTAATTTTTTTTTCTAAATCTTTGATAATTATCATTTTTTAAAATAGTTTTATTGTGAAATTAAGTAGATTCTTTTTTGATTTTGACCTATAACAAATAAATCATTATTTATTTTTCGATAATAATCTCAATGGTTCATTCTATAAACCCAAGAACTGTTCAAGAGGTTAAAGAAAAAGCAGATATTGTTGACGTTATATCTGAACATATTGTTCTTAAGAAGAAAGGCAAGGAATTTGTTGGGATTTGTCCTTTTCATGATGATACTAAGCCCTCTATGACAGTATCACCAAATAAGCAGTTCTATTATTGTTTTTCTTGTGGAGCTGGTGGTAACTCTATTAAATTTTTAATGGAATTTACTCGCGCAAATTTTTCTGATGTTGTACTTTCTCTTGCTAAGAAGAATAATATTAATGTTGAATATCTTGAGGGTCCCCAAGTAGAAGCTTATAAAAAACAATTATCTAGAAAAGAAGAACTTTATAAAATATTAAGAGTCACTAAAAACTGGTTTAAGTCTCAATTAAATAATTCTCTAGGTGTTGAAGCTATGAAATATTTAACATCCAAAAGAAACCTGAGTAATAAAATTATTGATGACTTTGAATTAGGTTTTGCCCCAAATTCATGGAATGATTTATTTAACTATCTATCCAAGGTAGAAAAATTTCCTATTAATCTAATATTGGCTTCAGGTCTTGCAATTTCTAAAGATAATTCTGACAAGATTTATGATCGTTTTAGAAATAGATTAATCGTTCCAATACATGATATGCAGGGACGTGTAGTTGCCTTTGGTGGAAGATCTCTTGATGGACAGGAACCCAAATATCTTAATTCTCCTGAATCAGAGATATTTGAAAAAGGGAAAATGTTGTTTGCATTTGAAAAAGCATCTAGCAATATAAGAAAAAGAGATAAAGCTATTATTGTTGAAGGTTACTTTGATGTAATTGCTCTTCATTCAAAAGGTATTTCTAATTCTGTAGCTTCACTCGGTACCGCATTAAATAAGTATCAAATTTCTCAATTATGTAGATGTACAGATAATAAAAATATAGTTTTGAATTTTGATTCTGATAATGCAGGAATATTAGCTACTAAAAGAGTAATAAATGAAGTCGAAAGCTTATCTCTCCATGATCAAATTAATCTTAAGATACTTCAACTTAATGGTTTTAAAGATCCTGACGAATTTTTGAATAGTCATACTCGAGATGATTATTTTAATTTAATTGATAATTCATCCTTTTGGATTGATTGGGAAATTGATCAGATCTTTATAGATAAAGATTTGACTAAGTCTGAAAATTTCCAGAATGTTATTTCTTCATTGGTGAAATTGTTGAGTAAATTACCTCAATCTTCAACAAGAACGCATTACTTACAAAAAGTCTCCGAACGATTGAGTAAAGGTCAAGCAAGGTTAGCTATACAGTTTGAACAAGATTTACGAAGTCAAGTTAAGGGATTTCGTTGGCACGGTAGATCAAAAAAATTTGAACAACCAAATGAAATTTCTAGACGTGAAAAAAATGAATCTGAGATAATTTTTTATTATTTGCATTGTCCTGATCTTCGGCTTTTTATTCGCGATGAATTTCTCAAAAGAGAAATTAATGGTTTTAATACTAAATATATTCAAAATTTATGGGAAACTATTTCAAAAATTGAACAAAATAATTTAGGTTTAAATTATTTAATTGAATTAAAACAATCTAATAGTCAAATTCTTCAAAAAGAGTTTTTTGCCATTAATTTAATTTCACTCCTGCCTGACTACTTAGCTCTTAATAATCCTGATTCATCAAATAAAATTAATAATTTTGTTAATCCAAATGAGTTGTTTTTAACATTGCTTAGTAATCCCAAAGATAATTTACTTGGAACTTTATCATTACTTGAGAAATATAATTCTCTTAAAAGATGTAGACACTTAATCGAATCTTGGGGATCTCAAAGATTAAAAACTTTAGAAAATTGTATTTCTATCTTGATTGATAATCCTTCTTCAGGTTCTTCAAATACAAATAAAGAGATAGATGATCTTTTTAAGGATTTAAACTCAGATGCTATAAAATTTCAGGAATTATATTATGTAGAAAGGCAACATATTAATTTTTTAGATAATCAACGTTGTGGCAATTTTATCGCTAGTTAATATAAAAAATTTTAATTTATAGGCAGTATTTTTTAATCAAGTTTTTAACTTTTTTGGGTTTATCTTCAAGAACATAAGCTTCTACTTCTTTAGCATAAGTCCCAGAAAAATTTGAACTAGAGAACTCTAATGCTTTTCTTTTACTTTGATGCAATTTGCTTTCTAATTTTTTTATATCCCCTATTATTTTATTGTTATTACATTTTTGTATCGCATGAGTTGCTTCGTGTCTTAATGCTTTTCTTATCGCCCTTTCTGTTTTGAAGTTATCTTTATTTGGGCTTTGTTTTTTACTTCTATAATTTGTTTTCCTTTTTGCATTTTCAGTACATATTATTATTTTATTTTCTTTAAAATTATGTAGCCCTTTTATTTCTTTGTTTAATAGACATTCAATTTTATTTTCTTCAACTATGTAGTTTGCTTTCATTAATAAGTGAAGAATCTCTTTATCTAATTTGCTCAAAAATAATATAAATTCCATTCTATTTTGTTTACTTTACTATAGTTGGGATTTGTTCTATATCAGTTGTAGATGAGCGACTTAAGAAATTCTTATTCATCTTCCAACTTTGTGGATTTTTTGTAATGGCCCATGTAATTGCATTGTTATTAAATTTTTTATTTAATAAATCAATCGTTTTCATAAGATTTGTTGATTTTTTTAAGACTTTCTGAGATTTGTAATTGATAACTGATTGCTGTAAATATTCGCTATTTGTTAAATCCTGCATCAAAACACCAGCTTTTGAGAATTTGTATTCGGGATTATAAATTTCTTTAGATAATTCAACTACTATTTTTAAAATATTGTTTGTGTCATCTGTTGCATTTGTAAGTTTTCTATGAGCACTTCTTTGATAATTTTGACTTGAATATTTACTGGTTCTAGCAAATACTCTAATATTAGATGATTGCAAATTCTGACTTCTCATTTTTTCAGAGGCTTTTATTGCGTGAGTTGCCAGTGCTTGAGTTAAGTCTGTTAATTTTGTGATAGGCGTGCCGAAACTCCTGCTCACCTGAATTTCTTTTTTTGATTTCTTGTTTTTTTCTATGGGCAGGCATCTATGGCCTTTCAGTTCTAATTGCAGTCTTTTCCCTACAATGCCTAATTTCTTAATGATTTCATTTTCTTCCATGTCTCTTAGTTCTCTCGCATTTTTAATACCTTTACTTTGCAACCAATTAGAGGTTTGTTTCCCGACTCCCCATATATTATCTACACTAATTATTTTCAAATAATTATTCTCATTTTCGGTTCTAGCTAGATCAAATATTCCAGCTGAATAATCAATATTTTTAGCTAGTTTATTAGCTATTTTTGCTCTTACTTTATTTTCTCCTATTCCTACTGTTATGGTAATCCCTAGATTCTGATATATTAATGATCTTATGCTTCTTGCCCAAGGATATAGATTTTCATCATTAGGTCTAGAAATCGAGACGAATGCTTCATCAATAGAATAAATTTCTATCTGTTCACAGTAGTTTTTCAGTAAATTCATTAGTCTTCTGCTCATATCCCCATAAAGCGAGTAGTTTGAGCTTAAGACTGCTACATCTAATTTATTTAGTCTTTCTTTGACCTTAAAATACGGAGTTCCCATTTTAATTTTTAAAGCTCGCGCTTCAGGGCTTCTTGCAATGATACATCCGTCATTATTAGATAAAATTACTACTGGTTTATTTCTCAAATGAGGATTAATATTTTGTTCACATGACGCGTAAAAATTATTAGCATCTATAAGAGCTATTGCATTAATATTTGAAATTCTCATAAATAGCTATGTATTGAATAAATAACAACCCCCCATACCTGTACATCAATATGGTTTTTAAATCTAAAATCAGGATAATTATGATTTTCTGATTTTAAATATAATTCATTATTTTTTATAGATAATCTTTTTATTGTAAATTCTCCGTCTATCATTGCAATAATGATATTCCCTGGCCTGGCTGTTAAGCTCTTGTCTACTATTATTAAATCTTTATCTTTAATTCCTGCATTTATCATTGAGTCACCTTTAACTCTAAGAAAAAAAGTGCTAAACGGATTAGATATTAAATGTTCGTTTAAATCAATATTTTCTTCTGTATAGTCATCTGCAGGAGAAGGAAACCCTGCTGATACCGAATCAGTTAATAAGGGGATTTTAAATTTTTTAGTAGTTGAATCAAAAGAGTACAAGGCTAAATTGATAGTATATATGTACTATATAACAAAAATCAAAAAATAGTTAGTTATTAAACTTTTATAGATTAATTTTAGATTGAATCTAATCTTTTTAAGAACGATGGTAAGGGGAGTTGCTAGATATAGAAATAGCTCTATAGATTTGCTCGATTAGGATTAATCTAGCTAATTCATGAGGAAAAGTTAAAGGAGACAGGCTTAGTACAAGATCTGAATTTTCTTTTATATCTGAACTAACTCCATCAGTATCACCAATTAAGAAATTAATTTTTTTATTTTTATAATTCAAGAGTAAGGCACATAGTTCAACTGAATTAAACTGTTTTCCTTCTTCACTAAGGCAGATAATAATATTGTTATTGGATCTAAGATTATTTAAATTAAAAGTCTTTAACTCATTAATGATAAGTTCAGGCATTCTTTTTTTGTATTGATTAATTCCATCTCTAATCCAAAGTTTCTTTATTTTGCCGATAGCATAAATTGCTAATCTATTACTCTGAAGCATAAGTAAATATTAAAACTAATTATTCATCAAGAAGATAATTAAATTCATCATATAGTTCCTCTTCGATTGTTAATTTTTTGGAAAAATTATCTTTTTTAGAATTCATATTAATTTGATTAATCTCACTTTTTCTTAGTGAATTATTAACGTTAGAAGTTTCTTCTAAAGATTCTGAATTATCAATTAACGAATAAAAAATGTTATTGGGATCTTCTGAATTAGGGGGATTAGTGATTAAATTATCATTATTGGTTATATTTGTGAAATTATTTATATTTTTACTTTCGTTATTTAAATTTTTCTTTTTTTTAAATTTATTGAGTTTATCTAAATTTTTTTTTGATAAGCTCATGATATAAAGTATTAAATAAATTCATATTTAATTTAAACATATTATTTATCTTTTAGATGAATTCTAAAAACTATCATCAAAAAAAAAGATTTGGCCAACACTGGTTGGTAAATAAAAAAATATTAGAAAAAATTAAAGAAATTGCTGTTCTTAATGAAAATGACTTTATTTTAGAAATTGGTCCTGGTAAAGGAGCTTTAACCTCTAAGTTGTTAGATTCGGAAATTAAAAGATTACATGCAATTGAGTTAGATAAAGATTTAATAAATTTATTAAATGATAAATTCAATAATAATGATAAGTTTTCACTGCAGCAGGGAGATATTCTTTCTGTAAATTTAGATTCGATTAATAAGAAGATTACAAAAGTGATTGCAAATATTCCTTACAATATAACTGGCCCAATATTGGATATTTTCATAGGTCGATTGGGCATCATAAGAAACTATAATTACGAAAAAATAATATTTTTAATGCAGAAAGACGTTGTAGATAGAATTTTGTCAAAAGAAGGTAGTCCCAATGCTGGTGCGCTTAGTATAAGAATGCAACTTCTATCAAAAATAAAAAGAATATGTGATGTGCCGCCTTCATCATTTAGTCCGCCTCCAAAAGTTTTTTCTTCTTTAGTAGTTTTCGAACCAATTAAAAATGATTTAAGATTAGACATTAGTTTAGAAAAATATATAGATAAACTTCTCCGAATTTCATTTAATTCACGAAGAAAAATGCTTAGAAATACTCTTAATTCAATACTTTCAAATGAAGAGATAAATGAATTATCTGAATCTTCAAAAGTTTGTTTTAATTTAAGACCACAAGATATTTCAATTGACCAATGGATTAAGCTTGCAGAAAATTGTATTAAAATTAAAAGATAAATATTTTAGTATATGCAAGATTTAGCTAAAACGAAAATTAATATAAAATCTCCTGCCAAAATAAATTTACACCTTGAAGTTATTGGTAAGAGAGAGGATGGATTTCATGAGTTAGCAATGATTATGCAGAATATAGATCTTTCTGATTATTTGGAATTTGAAATTAATAATGAAGGTTTAATTAAACTTGAGTCTGATTGTAATGATTTAAGCTTATCTGATGATAATTTAATTGTTAAATCGGCAAATCTATTAAGGAAAAAATCAAATATAAATTACGGTGCGAATATATTTTTAAGAAAAAATATTCCAATTGGCGCAGGATTAGCTGGTGGATCCAGTAATGCAGCAGCAACATTAATTGGTCTTAATAAGTTATGGGATTTGAACTTAAATCAAGAAACATTATGTTCATTAGCATCATCTTTAGGATCTGATATTCCCTTCTTTATAAATGGTGGTATTCAATTATGTTTTGGAAGAGGAGAAATTTTGGAGAAATTAGATTCAAACTTTGAATATGGAGTAATTCTTTTGAAAAATCCAAATGTATCAGTATCTACAGCTGAAACTTATAAAAAATATAGTAATAGATTTTGTGATCAATATCTTAATGATAGAGAAATGATTGAGAACATAAGAAAAAATTTAAGAGATAATGGTTTAAATAACTTAAGTTTTGATAATCAACATTTATCTATTAAAAATGATTTGCAGTTAGTTGTTGAAAATGAAAATGATTCTGTAGAGCAGGCATTATATTTACTTTCTAAATTAGAAAATTGTCTCACATTTTCAATGAGTGGATCAGGCCCTACATGTTTTGCACTCTTTAAAGATATAGAGACTGCTAAAAAAGAATTAAGTGCAAATTATAAATTGTTTAGAAATCAAGGTTACGATTCATGGGTTTGCACTTTCCTTGAAAAGGGAATAACATTCATTTAAATTTTTTTATACAAAATTTTATTGTGGCTGATAATAGTAATGAGAATATTGAAAAAAACATTCCCGAAAAAGGACCATTAAATTTTATTGTAGGATCATTAACAAGCTTTGTATTATTTATATTTTTTTATTTTTTCAGTAATAAAATTGCAATTTATTTTTCACTACATAAACCATCTAATTCTTCTGAAATAGTCCAAAATATTTCTTCTAGTATTAATACCTTAATAATTGGATTATCTTTTTTGCTAACTTTCTCTTTTGCTTTTATAGGTATAGGACTTTTTATTGTATTTATTCGCAGTTTTTTTCTGAAGAAAAATTGAATTGCCAATATTATTAAGAAAACACTTTCTTTGAATGTCTTTACATGACTTAGGCCTTTTAGTCCTTTTGCTGTCACCTGGAATGATTTTATCAATATTACTACTTATAACCTTTGCTGAAGGAGGTTGAATTATTCAAAATGGTAGGATTATATATGTGATTAATTAGGTAATTAATTGTGGCTGGAACATTATTATTTAATGCTTTGAAAGAGGCAATTGATGAAGAAATGGCAAATGATGTAAATGTTTGCGTTATGGGGGAAGATGTTGGTCAATATGGAGGATCTTATAAGGTAACTAAGGATTTATATGAAAAATATGGAGAGTTAAGAGTTTTAGATACTCCAATTGCAGAGAATAGTTTTACAGGTATGGCTGTGGGTGCAGCAATGACTGGCTTAAGACCAATAGTAGAAGGAATGAATATGGGTTTTTTGCTTTTAGCTTTTAATCAGATATCAAATAATATGGGTATGCTTAGATATACAAGCGGTGGAAATTATAAAATACCAGCAGTAGTTCGAGGGCCTGGAGGAGTTGGTCGTCAACTTGGCGCTGAGCACAGTCAAAGACTTGAAGCATATTTTCATGCAGTTCCTGGCATAAAGATTGTTGCATGTAGTACACCTACAAATGCTAAAGGTTTAATGAAAGCAGCTATAAGAGATGATAATCCGGTTCTCTTTTTCGAACATGTTCTTCTATACAACTTGTCTGAAGAATTACCTGAGGGTGATTTTACTTGCGCTTTAGATCAGGCTGACGTTGTAAAAGAAGGTAAAGATATTACTTTATTGACTTATTCAAGAATGAGACATCACTGCCTTAAAGCTATTGAAGAATTAGAAAAAAAAGGAATAGATGTTGAATTAATAGATTTGATAAGTCTAAAACCATTTGATATGGAAACCATCTCAAAATCAATAAGAAAAACAAATAAAGTAATTATTGTAGAAGAATGTATGAAGACTGGAGGTATTGGTGCAGAATTAATTGCTTTAATAACAGAAGAGTGTTTTGATGATCTTGATGCCCGACCAATTAGATTATCTAGTCAGGATATTCCAACTCCCTATAATGGAAATCTTGAGAATTTGACAATAATCCAACCACATCAAATAGTTGAAAAAGTTGAACACTTAATTAGTGGGAGTATATAGAAAATGAAAAGAAGGCAAGGTTGGCTTTTTTTTATTATATTTCTACTTACTTTATCTGTTTATCTATTAATAAATTATCCCTTACAGTTGGGATTGGATTTAAAAGGGGGTTCTCAACTTACATTACAAATTATTAAAGAGGAAGGTAAGGTAACAAGGGATGAACTTGAAGCAGTTAATTCGGTTATAGATAAGCGCGTTAACAATTTAGGAGTTTCTGAGTCTAATTTGCAAACCCTCGGTGGAGATCAATTGATTTTAGAGTTACCAGGTGAACAAAATCCATTAGTCGCTTCAAGAGTATTAGGTAAGACTGCTTTATTAGAATTTAGAACCCAAAAAGAAGGAACATCTACAGATTTAAAAACTCTGCAACTAAAAAGATTGAGTATTAAAGAATTAATTGAACAATATTCCTTTGCAGAAAAAAATCAAAATGATGATAATTTCTTAAAAGTTATTCAAGATGATCTTAAAGATATAGAGCAAGAATTTAATTACTCATCTACTAGTAATGATTTATATGGGAAGTTAATAGAAATTAAAAAATATGTTAATAAAGAAATTACAAATTTATTTATTAAAACAGATTTATCTGGTAAGGATCTTATCAACGCAGGTAGGAGACAAGAACAAACAAATAGTAATTGGGAAGTTTTATTAACTTTTAGTAATTCAGGAGGTGAAAAGTTTGCAGAAATTACAAAGTCAATTGCTGGCACTAATCAACTATTGGCTATCATTCTAGATGGTGAATCAATAAGTGAAGCCAGTGTGGGTAATCAGTTTGCTAGTACTGGGATTACAGGTGGATCAGCAACAATAAGCGGTAATTTTAGTGCTGAAAATGCTAGAGAATTAGAAGTTCAACTTAAAGGAGGCTCATTGCCATTGCCAATTGAAATAGTAGAAACTAACACTATAGGGGCTCTATTAGGATCCAAAAATATTTTAAAAAGTCTTTATGCAGCTATTAGTGGGTTAATTTTTGTTGGTATATTTATGATTTTTAATTATAGAATTCTAGGTTTCGTTTCAGTTCTATCTCTAGTACTTTATGGTTTCTTTAACTTAGCTTTATATTCTTTAATTCCTGTAACTTTGACTTTACCCGGAATATCTGGGCTTATTCTTAGCATTGGTATGGCTGTTGATGCAAATATTCTAATATTTGAGAGAATTAGAGAAGAATTATATGATGGCAATACTCTTACAAGATCTATTGATAGCGGTTTTCAAAGAGCTAACTCATCCATAGTTGATGGTCATATTACAACTCTTCTAAGTTGTTTGGTTTTGTTTTTATTAGGAACAAATTTTGTTAAAGGTTTTGCGGCAACATTAGGTATTGGAGTTCTAATAAGCTTGTTCACCTCATTAAATTGTTCTAAAACTATTTTGCGATTTTTTATAACATATCAATCTTTAAGACAAAAAAATCTTTATCTACCTAAGAATAATTTTTCAAATTAAATTTTTTTTCTAATTTTCCAATGAAATACAATCTTGAACTTATAAACAATAAAAGAAAGATAATTAGTTTTTCAACTTTTCTTATTTTGTTAAGTCTTTTAGGAATTTTATATTCAACTTTTAATACTTCTTATAAAAAACCTATAAATTTAGGAATGGATTTTCTTGGGGGAAATGAACTAAGAATAGAAAGAATTTGTGAAGAAGAATGTTCTAATTTTTCTCCAGATTCAGTTTTAGGAAATTTAAAAGAGATCTCTAAAAATAAAAAAGTTTTAAATAATATCAAATTACAATTCCAAAATAATAATAAATTAATTTCAATAAGAACGCCTTATTTAAGTATCGAAGAATCAAATAATCTTATTTCTAATCTTGATAATATTGTTGGACCTCTGAATTATGAGAGTAAGGATTCAAGATTAATAGGTCCAAAGCTTGGGAAAAGATTACTTACTAATTGTGTTACTTCATTGTTGGTTTCTTTATTTGCAATATCTTTATATATAACCATTAGATTTGATAAAAAATATGCATTATTTGCATTGTTAGCTTTATTCCATGATTTATTAATTGTTTTCGGTATATTCTCCTGGTTGGG
Organism: uncultured Prochlorococcus sp.; assembly: GCA_902571335.1. Taxonomy (GTDB): domain Bacteria; phylum Cyanobacteriota; class Cyanobacteriia; order PCC-6307; family Cyanobiaceae; genus Prochlorococcus_A. Next base: position 24,174 of record CACGBT010000016.1, read on the forward strand.
AATTATATTATCTGTCGAGGTGAATAGTTTATTTGCTGTATCCTTGCTAACTATTGCTGGTTATTCTGTAAATGATACTGTTGTTATTTTTGATAGAATTCGTGAGAATTTAAAATCAAAGAGAGAAGGCTATAACGAAACTATTCAATTATCAGTAAACGAATCATTTAGGAGAACAACGTTTACCAGTATTACAACCCTTATCCCTCTATTAAGCATAATTTTGTTTGGATCTTACTCGCTATTTTGGTTTTCCTTGGCCTTATCATTAGGAATTATAGTTGGAAGTTATTCAAGTATTTTATTGGCTCCATCTTTGTTGCTTAAAGACTAAGCTTCTAATTTTATGAAATTGAATTATTATTTGATAATTTTATTTTCTTTGGTTTTAATAGATTTTTCTACTGAGCTAAGAATATTATTTGATCATTTTACTTTTAGTTCACTATATTTTGCTATTGGTAAACATCCCTTAGCTTTCTTTATACTTATTTCCTACCCATATTTATATAAAAAAATAATTAAGTAGTTTTAGATATCTTTAAATGATTCCTTGATTAAAACCTGTATTACTACAGCTAATGGAAGAGAAAGTATTAAGCCTAATGGACCAAAAATGAAGGTAAATCCAAATTGTGATATTAATGTTAAACCAGGAAGTAGGTTTGCTTTTTTCTTCATTATAGATGGCATTATTATATAGCTTTCAATATTTTGAATAATTACATATGATCCTAAAACGGCCAGTGGTTTCCAAAAATTATCTAATAGTGCAATTGAGATTGGAAATATACCACTAATAACGGGACCTATATTTGGAATAATATTAAGAACCATTGCTATTAAAGCATTTGATACAACATATTTGACATCTAATATAGACAGAACTATTAATGATAATAGACCTACTGATAATGAGCTTATGACCATAGAAAAGGTCCAATTTGCTAATGCAGTATTACATTTTTCTAGAATATTTCTAAATTTGTTGCGATAATTTTTTGGAATTAATAAAAGTATATTTTCTTTATATTGTTTTGGTTCAATAGAAATCATTAAACTCACTGCTAATACGAAAATTAATTTCAAAAGACCTGAACCCAGATTCCCCGCTATATTTATTAAATTTTTAAAACTTTCTTGAATAGCTTTTGCAATAGTTGAGGCATCTGGAATGGTCACTACATTATTTATAAGACTGAAAATGTCTATAACATTTTCTGATTGTTCACCATAAAATAGGTTATTAAATTTATTCAGATTTGTATTAATCAAAATATTTATTTTTGATAATCCATTTGGAATATCAACTAGTATTTCATTGAATTCTTTTATAAACGGAGGCAATACAAGAATAAAAATAGTAAATACTATCACTGATATAACAGTTAAGACAACAAACAATGACAGAGGTCTCGGGATTTTCAACCCTTTTTGTATTTGGTTACATAAATTACATACAATATTTGAAATAACTAAGGAACAAATTATCAAGAGGAGAAAATCCCTTAGAGTCCATAATATTACCGAAGTGATTAAAATTACTACTAACTTGAAATATGATGAACTACTCAATTTTTCAAAATATTCTACTTCTTCTCAGAATATCCTAATCCATTTGATTTGGCATAACTATTTGCAAATCTCATAAATCTATCAAAATCTGGTGTGTTCTTCCAAATGTATACTGCTTCTAAATATATTGGTTCTCCATCAACAAACTTTACTTTAACTTCCCTAGTTAGTATTACACCTTCAGAGTCAATCATACGCATACCTGAGATTTCACCATCTGTAATTGAAGATAATGCCTGAGGTTTTTCGAACAAAAATAATGCTTGGCCGGTAGTACCATCTTTACTCCTAGTGAGTCTTATTTCAGGCACTACTGGTTCATCAGTTCCTTCATAAAATTGTATTTTTGCAGTTTTATTTTCTTTCATAATGTTAGTACCATAATTCTTTATTTTAGGAAATATTTTTCATTTTCGTTTGTAATTATTTTATAAAACATTATTTATTAACTCTATAATCCCTTCGTCATATATTTTGTCAGTTAGATCCAATGTCTTTATATTTGTTTTGCCAACCTTTTCATATTCATAACACTTATCGTAATAATCTAGAACTGATTTGCAAACTAAGTCCCATTTCTCATTATTAATTGATTCGAGAGCTATTTTCGTTCTTTGTGGTCCTAATCTTTTTTTTATTCTTAATACAGATTCTTGGAGTTCCTCTTTCTTAAACACACTATAAGTATCTATCAACTCATCTAACCTGTTAGATTCGCTCCTTTCAATTTCAATTCTCCTAGAATTTTTCATCTGATTGAAGAATTCATGAGGTATTTTGCATTTGCCTATATTTGCACTTTCAGCTTCTACAAAAATATTATTAGTAAATTTAAAGGAATTTAATTTTTCTGCAATTTTATTTTCAAATTGTTCATTTGAAGGTTGTTCTTTCATTCCTAAACCTCCAAATGTACTTCCTCTATGACAAGCAAATCCCTCAAGATCAATAGCTTGGTATTTATATTTCTCTAGTAATGATAATAATCTTGTCTTCCCTGTTCCTGTTTTTCCTCCAATAACCACCATATTCAACTTTTTTGAGAAACTATCTAATACCCATCTTCTATATATTTTGTATCCTCCCTTAAGTGTTATTGGATTTAATTTATATTTTTCTAGTAGCCAAGCAATGCTTTGTGAACGCATTCCTCCTCTAGAGCAATATATTCTAATAAAAAATTCATTATTCTTATTAGGAATAGTTTTATAAGACTCTATACTCATGAATAAATTATCAAGAAGTAATTCCATTTTTTTTTCAAAAAATTCTAATCCCTCTATAACTGCTTTTTTTCTTCCCTCTTTTTTATAAATCGTGCCTATTATAGATCTCTCATAATTATCAAATAGTGGAATATTAATAGAATTAGGCAGGTGTCCTTTATAATATTCACTCGGGCTTCTAACATCTATAAGTGGTCCTTTAAAACTTCTAAATTTCTCTAGTTCTTTTCTTTTGAAATACATGGATAGTTTTTATTTTTTTAGATTGATTTTTTAAAATGAATAACAAAGAACAAGATAACTATAATAATGCTACATTAGATTTGATAAAAAAATTTGTAGATTCCAATCAACGAAAAAGAATAAATTCATTAAATCAAATAGAATCTGAAGTCGAAAATATATTTAATCTTGGCCCTTCACTTTTTGATATCTTTGATAGTGATGGAGATGACTGGGCTGCTGGTTGGATATTGCAAGTTTTAAAAAAATTAAAGCCTGAATTCTTTGAAAACTCTAAATTCAACAATTGGTTTAATACATATTCAGATATTGATATTAATTATGAAGATTTGCAATTGATGTTGGTTGAGCAAAAATTTGAAGAGGCAGATAGATTAACAAGTTCATACCTGCGAAAGTTAGCTGGAAAATTAGCTGAAAAACGTGGATATGTTTTCTATAGTGAAGTTAAGAATATGTCAGGTAAAGATCTAGAAACAATAGATAGATTATGGACTATTTATTCTAATGGTAGATTTGGATTCTCAATTCAAGCAAAGATATTAAAATCAGTAGGGAAAAAATATGAATTAATGTGGCCCAAAATAGGTTGGAAAAAAGAGGGCTTATGGACTAGATATCCCGGATCTTTTCGCTGGTCATTGGATGCTCCTGATGGACATATGCCTTTAATAAATCAACTAAGAGGAGTGAGACTTATGGACTCAATCCTACGGCATCCAGCTATTGCAGAGAGACATAATTATATTCTTTAAATTGAGGTATCTAATAAGTTAAAATTAAGATAGTATCAAAATATTATTATGTCCTTATTTCGGGGCAAAAATATTTTAAAAAGATTTTTTAAAAGACCAAGGATTAATTGGTCAAACTACGAATTCGAATCATCATTACAATTAAATGAATTTGTCGATCAATTATTAGAACCTATTAAAAATTCTCCATCAAGCTATCTTATTAAACTAGGTTTACATGAAGCTCTAGTTAACGCAGTAAAACATGGAAATAAATTAGATCCCCAAAAAAATATTAGAGTAAGGAGAATAATTACTCCTCATTGGTGTGTTTGGCAAATTCAAGATGAAGGTACTGGTTTAGAAATAAAAAAAAGAGACTATAATTTACCAAAAAAAATAAGTAGTGTAAATGGCCGTGGCTTATATATTATTAATGAATGTTTTGATGACATTAGATGGAGTAGTAAAGGTAATAGGCTTCAGTTGGCTTTAAAAAGGTGATTTTTACTAGGGCAAGGATGATCTACGTTGATTTCTTTTAACCATTTAATACTTTCTTCTATATAATCAATAGTTTGCTTCTCATTACTAGAAATAATTAAATGACATAATCCCGCCGAAATTAGTTCTGCAGATCGTTTATATTTATTTCCTTTATCTTTATGCCATTTAGAATGATCAATTTTTAATTTGTCATTAAGACTTTGAACAAGCTTAATAGTATCTTTATCCCAATAGGTCATAGAAGTTTTTATTTACTTTACAGCAGACCATACTTTGGTCATAAAAAAGGAATTTGATTTTACATCTTTAAACCCTACTTCCTCGATTTTAGAATCTATATCCTCTTTTATGTAATCACAATAAAAAGGCTCATGAAAAGATTTATAGAAGTTTTCCATTACGGTTGTAAAGTCAGGTGAATCAATTATTTGAATTGAATCAGCTAGAACTAATACCCCTCCAGGTTCAAGAACTCTAAAAAATTCATTTAATACTTTAGCTCTAATTGTTCTAGGTAATTCATGAAATAAGTAAACACAAGAAATGCATTGAAAACTATCATTTTCAAAAGGTAATTCCTCAGCATTACCTTTTATTAACTGAATTAAATCTCCATCTAGATCTGAAATATATCTACTTGCCTCTTTTAAGTATGAATCAGATAAATCAAGTCCTGTAATTTTTTCTTTAGGAAATGCTGCTCTTAATTGTTTTAATGTCCTTCCTGATCCTGTAGCTACATCAAGTATTTTTATGGAACTTTTTTTTCTATCGCTAAAAATTTTAAGTCCTTGTTTTATTGGCTTAATTATTCTTCTTCTCATTGAGTCAGCACTTCCATTGAAAAGTATCTCTACTTGTAAGTCATAAATGCTAGCTGAAAAATCTGATAAATAACCATCTGTTTGATGATGAAAATTTCTCAAATAATATTGAGGATAATTTTCTTTATCAATTGATCTTGGAAGATCATCAAAGTTTTGTTTTCTTCGTCTATCCCATGTATTAGGCATATCTAGCCAAATTTTAGGATATTGAGTTAAATATCTAAGCCATGGTTCGTCAAACAATAATTTTTTTGGATATATATTCTTTTCTGCATCATTCCAATCTTCTTCTCTTAAGTTATCCATTGAATTTTGGATTTGGATTAGAAGATCCCTATCCATATCAAAATTTTCAAGCTTTGAATCAGGAAGAATAAAATTCATTAATCTTGAACTGATCTGCTTGTGAGCGAAACCTGCAATGCTTTTACTTTGTTGTAGCGTTTTATATGCAATTTTTGAAATAGATTCTCTAGCCATTTTTCAATTTATATATCTATATTCCAACAAAAAAAAAATCAATTTGAGAATATTTTGTGATATTTCTCAAATTGATTAGTTTAAATTAATATGTTTTTTAATTATGCATCGTAATACATGAAGAATTCATGTGGATGAGGCCTTTGTCTTAGTTGTTGTACCTCTTCGTACTTTATATCGATAAAGTTATCAATAAAATCTTCTGTAAATACTCCACCAGCTAATAGATAATCCTTATCTGATTTTAGTGCATTAAGTGAGTCATTTAGAGATGAAGGTACTGTATCAATTTTTGCGAGTTCATCAGCTGGAAGTTCAAATAAATCTACATCTACTCCATCACCAGGATCAATTTGATTTTTAATTCCATCAATACCAGCTAACATCATTACAGAGAATGCTAAGTAAGGATTTGCAAGTGCGTCACCTGATCTGAATTCTAATCTTTTAGCTTTAGGGCTTGGACCTGTTAAAGGTATTCTTACTGCCGCTGATCTATTTCCCTCAGAATAAACTAGATTTACAGGTGCTTCGAATCCAGGAACCAATCGTTTATAACTATTTGTAGTTGGGTTAGTAAATGCTAGGAATGAAGGGGCATGTTTGAGTATACCTCCGATATACCACCTTGCAGTTTGAGATAAATTTGCATATGCTCCTTCACCAAAAAATAGTGGCTGCCCACTCTTCCACAAACTTTGGTGAACATGCATTCCGGTACCATTATCATTAAAAACAGGCTTAGGCATAAACGTTGCAGTTTTCCCATATTTTTTTGCTACGTTTCTAACAACGTATTTATAAGTCATTACGTTATCAGCAGAATTTATTAACGAATCGAATTTCATTCCAAGCTCGTGTTGACCCGCACCAGCAACCTCATGGTGATGCTTTTCTGTGGGTATACCTAATTCACCCATTAAAAGTAGCATTTCAGATCTTATATCTTGAGCCGTATCATTTGGAGAAACTGGAAAATAACCTTCTTTATATTGGATCTTGTATCCTAAATTTCCACCTTCTTCGATTCTTCCTGTGTTCCATGGAGCTTCTATAGTATCTACACTATAGAAACAACCGCCTTCTTTAGAGTCATACCTAACATCATCAAATAAGAAGAATTCTGGCTCTGGTCCAAAAAATGCTGTATCGGCTATGCCAGTAGATTCTAAGTACTTTAAAGCCTTTTGAGCTAATGATCTTGGGCATCTATCATAAGGTTCACCACTTCTGGGCTCTTGAATAGAGCAAATCATACTTAGAGTTTTATGTTTATAGAAAGGATCTATCCATGCTGTACTTGCATCAGGAACCATTGACATATCGGAGGCATTAATTGCTTTCCAACCTCTTATTGATGAACCATCAAATGCTAGACCTTCTGTAAATGATTCCTCTTCTATCATGTCTGATGTAAGAGTTAAATGTTGCCACTTACCATGGATGTCTGTGAATTTCAAATCGATGAGTTCAATTCCTTCGTCTTTAATTTGACTTAAAACATCTTGTGGAGACTTAGACATAACTTTTGAGATACCTTCTATGAAATTAATAACTTGATGATTCTAATTATGTATCAAACGTAACTTTTTTCAACACTAGATGTCTTCTTTCAGTGTTTCAAGTCATAACTTTAATAATTATTTACCTAATTATTTAAATTGAATTAATTTCTATAAATAAATATCGCTTAAGCGGCGATATTAGACTAATTTAAAAGTAATTGAATGTAATGCTTTGACAGAAGCTAAACTTATTTCGGTTTTAAATGAAGAAAACTTATCTCATTTATCAAAGACTTATGTTCCATCTAGACTTCTTTTAGGTCCTGGGCCTTCAAACGCACATCCAGAAGTTCTAAATGCCCTTTCCCTAAATCCAATTGGTCATTTAGATGAAGCATATATAGAATTAATGTCTGATGTTCAAAAACTTCTAAGATATACTTGGCAATGCAATAATCGTCTGACCCTTCCAATGAGTGGTACTGGAAGTGCAGCTATGGAAGCTTCAATAGCGAATTTTATAGAAGAAGGAGAAAAAATTCTTATCGCTAAAAAAGGATATTTTGGAGACAGACTAGTTGATATGGCAAATAGATATAAAGCAGATGTATCTGTTATTGAAAAACCCTGGGGTGAATCTTTTTCTTATGAAGAAATTAAGTACGAAATAGAGACTAAAAAACCAGCTATATTTGCTATTGTACACGCTGAAACATCTAGCGGTGTTTTACAACCTCTCGATGGAATTGGTGATGTATGTAGAAAAAATAATTGCTTGTTTTTAGTTGACGCAGTTACTTCCCTTGGCTCTCTAGAACTATTGATAGATAAATGGAAAATAGATTTAGCGTATAGTTGTAGCCAGAAAGGATTAAGCTGCCCACCCGGATTAAGCCCTTTTACAATGAATGAGAGAGCTGAAGAAAAACTAAGTTCAAGAAAAACAAAAGTCCCCAACTGGTATTTAGATTTATCTCTTTTAAATAAATATTGGGGTTCTGATCGTGTCTACCATCATACTGCCCCTGTTAATATGAATTTTGCTATTCGAGAAGGTTTACGATTAATTGCAAATGAAGGTTTAGAGAATGTTTGGAATAGGCATAATACTAATGCAAAGAAACTGTGGAATGGTTTAGAAACTCTAGGTATGGAATTACACGTATCAAAGGATTATCGATTGCCTACTCTCACAACAGTTAAGATTCCGCCTGCAGTTGATGGAGATGGTTTTAGAAATCATCTTTTAAGAAACTTTGGAATAGAAATAGGAAATGGACTTGGAGAATTATCTGGTAAGGTATGGCGCATAGGATTAATGGGTTTTAATTCAAGTGAGGAGAATGTAGACAGATTGTTAAATCTATTTGATACTGAGTTAAAAAAATATTCTATTTTTGAGTCCTCAACTTTTTAAACCATAATTGTAAAACTTGACTGCATTCGTCTTCTAAAATACCTCCTACAATTTCCATTTTATGATGAGAACTTTTATGCTTTGATAAGTCAATTGAGCCACCCAATCCTCCTCTTTTTTTATCGTAGGCGCCAAAAACAACTTTACCCATCCTTGCTTGAATAAGCGCCGATGCACACATGGTACATGGTTCTAAGTTTGTGATAATAATACATTCATTAAATCTCCAATCATTTTTTATTAGTGATGCCTGCCTTAGTGCCATAATTTCCGCATGGCCTAATGGATCTTTATTCAAATTTCTCCTGTTAACCCCTCTTCCAATACATCTTCCTCTCTCATCTAAAATTATTGAACTGATTGGTAACTCAACTTTTCCAATTTCTTCTGACCTTCTTAAAATAGAGCTCATCCATTTAGAGTATTTTGAACTATTTATTCTTATACTTTGATCATAATTACTATTTCCATTTTCAAAAATATATCTCATTTACAAATATTGAGAATAAACTTATTAATAGATATCTTATCTGATGACTGAAGATTTAATTAATAAAAAAGATATATACTTCCCTTCGTATTTAGGGACTAACGATAAGTTAATTACTCTCATAAATAGAGCAACTCATATTCTTTGTGACTGGTTCTCTGAAGCCGAGAAATATGG
>CACGBT010000017.1 GCA_902571335.1 uncultured Prochlorococcus sp.
TTTTTTGTAATTGAAAGACCTAAACCACTTCCACTTTTCTTAAATTTAGTCCTTGATGGATCCCCACGATAAAAACGAGAAAAAATGTCATTTGATTCATTTTCTTCTAATCCAATACCTTTATCTCTAACTCTTATAACAACAGAGCTATCTCTCTTAAAAATTTCAATTTGAATTTCTTCATTAGCTGGGGAATAACGAATGGCATTATCCAAAATATTTATAAAAGCTCTTTTTAAATTTTCAATATCTGCAGATATAAAATATTTTGTTGGTATCAGTAGATTTATTTTTATATCTTTTTTTTGTGCAAGTGGTTTTAAGGTTTGCCAAGATTCCATCACTAAATCTGAAATAGATATTTTTTTATATTTATTAAAAGCCTCGCTACTTTCTAGCTTAGAAAGTTCTAAAGTTTCTTCGACCATTTTTCTTAATCTTTTAGATTCTTTCTTAAGTCTTTTAACAAGATATCTATCTTTCTTTGATACTACTGCCTCCAGTCTTTCGCCTATCAAAATAAGAGATGTAAGAGGTGTTTTCAGTTCATGAGACACATCATTGATTAATTGATTCTGTCTTTTTTTTATAGATTCAATTGATAGTTTACTTTCCAACAATATTAAATAATTTTTTTTCCTTGCTCTAACAATATTTACAGAAATGGGTTCCCCCGAAATTGTGCAATCTAGGCTGATTGGGAAATCTTTTTTTCTTGAATATAGAATTTTATTTCTTAGTACGTCGAGCTCATTAATATCATTAATTGCTTTTCCAATAACATCTTTATATTTAATAAACTTAATGAGAGATAAACCTTTCTGATTGATAAATTTTATTGTTAGATCAGATGACAAAATCATCCATCCTTGAGATGAATAATCTAACCAAGACAAAATTTGATGTGGTTTAACTTTATCAAACGGAAAATCAAAAATTTGTTGGTTCTTATTTTTAGTTAATTCAATATTTTTATTATTTTTTGAAAATCCTTTAACCTTCGTTTTCCATTTCTCATAAAAGAAAGTTAATACCTCTTGTAGTGTTTTCATTTTCATCCAAACTTATATCCAAAACCTCTTACAGTTTTCAGAAGTTTTGGCTTTGAGGGATCTTCTTCTAATTTTTCTCTAAGCCATCTAACATGAACATCTACTGTTTTAGTATCACCAATAAAGTCAATTTCCCATATTTTTTCAAGAATTAAATCCCTTGACCATACCCTTTTTGGACTTTTCATAAATAACTCTAATAATTTAAATTCTTTTGGAGATAAAGTTATTTCCCTATCAAAAGAAGTTACTCTGCATTCTTCTAAAAACATTTTTATATGATTAAACTCAATAATAGTTTGTGTTTTGTCTATATATTTCTTAGTACGTTTAGATCTTCTTATTAATGCTCTTGATCTTGCAATTAACTCATTTAAACCAAAAGGTTTTGTTAAATAATCATCAGCACCAACCTCTAATCCAAGAACCCTGTCTGATTCATTATCTTTAGCACTTAAAATTAATATAGGTGTATAATTTTCTTCATTTCTTATTTTTCTACATAACTCTAATCCATTAAGCCCTGGCAACATCAAGTCGAGAATTATAAGATCTATATCATTTCTAGTATTATCGCCAATAAAATCTGAGGCACTTAAACCATCTTTAAAAGTTAACACTTGAAAACCTTCACCTTTCAATGATTCACTCACTGTCAGCCTAATACTCTTATCATCCTCTACAAGAAGAATTTTTGAGCCCTGCAAACTTTTATGATCTTTAATAGCCATTTGAAAACCCAACAAATTAATTTTATATAATCAAATTTATTTGATGTAATTATTTCATATTTACTTTACATTCAATGCTTATTTTTTATTTGATCTTATTTGCTTTTTAATTTGTCCTTAAATCTGTTTATTTAATATAAAAATGCTTCTTTAATTTTCCTCACACAAACATATTAAAGAAGCAAACTTTTCATCTACTCCCAACCGTTTTCTGCATTTTGAATAATCCATTGTGCAAGAACCTTATCCTCTCCATCCTTCAATTTATTTTTATAACCCTTCATAAAACCAATCCCATCATTAGCAATTATTTTTATTGAATTTACATCTGCTATTCCTCTTTTTTCAAGGTCGGAAAGTTTTAATGATTTAGATCCTTTGAGAACAACTGATCCACCTCTTACATGGCAGCCTGCACAAACATTTCTAAAAATTGTTTCTCCATCTCTAATATCAGAAGCCATTAGATATCTATTTTGCACAAAAGTTTGAAAAATAATTATTAAAGTTATTAAAGGAATTACGAATATAAATTTAAATATTTTCATTTGATTTATTTCACCCACAAATAATTTAGCAATTAATTCTGTATCTAGATTTATCTACTTTAATAGCTCTACTGCCACAACAAGATTTCCTAATAAACCGTTCAAAATATTAAGCTGTTCTTTACTACCAAATGCTATTAATACCTGTCCTGGCTGAAGTATGAAATTACCTCCAGGATTAGTAAACAACTTTTCATTTTCTTTAATAGCTAATATTTTAGCCCCACTCTTTTTGCCTATTCCAAGTTCCGAGAGTGATCTTTTCTCTGCAGTTTCAAAAAGACTAATATCATTACTTAATTCAAATTCTTCAATCTCACACTCACTTCCTGCGAGAAGATCTAGAAAGTCAATAGCTATTGGTCTTAAAGCCATTGATGCCATGGCTCTTCCAGCCGCGATATAAGGACTTACGACTATACTTGCTCCAGCTAATCTCAACTTATTTGCAGCTTCTTCAGTGCCTGCTCTTGCTATTACTCTTATAGAACTTCTTATTCCTTTAGCGCTCAAAACCACATATAAATTAGCAGCATCATTAGGTAAGGTAACAACCAAACTTTTGCATTTTTCTAATCCTGCCAGTTTTAATGTCTCATCAAGAGTCGCATCAGCACAAAGTACTTCTAAACCATTTTCTTCCGCAATCTTTTTTCTATCTTCATCACTCTCAACAACAATAATAGGAATGTTTTGTGTTTTTATTTGGTTAGAGATTTCCTGACCTACCCTCCCATATCCGCACAAAATTACATGATTTTCCATTTTTCTAAGAAGTCTTTTAAAACGTAATTCGTTTACTCTTTGAAAATAGCCGGATTCGAATAATCTAACAGCTTTTTGAAAGGTAAATTGAATAAAGATCAATCCGCCAACGATTACTAAAACAGTTACGATCCTGCCTTCAGGACTTAAAGGTTGAACTTCTCCAAAACCAATAGTGGTTATTGTGATTAGAACCATCCATAAGCAATCACTCCATTCCCATCCCTCTGTTATTCGATAGCCAATTGCCCCTAAAAAAAACAGAAAGAATAAAGAATAAATAAGACCAAACCAAGGCCTTAAATAGTCTTTAATAAAATAGAACTCAAATAATCTAAGCTTCATATTCCTTATTATCGTTAACTATTCAAAAATTTCAAAAAAATTTTCTATTATGTTCCTAAAACTATTTATTTGTTTAAGTGAAATATATATTAAGCAGAATAATAATATTTATTTTCGTGGCTCTATGCATTAAACAAATGATTACTGTCTCAGGTCTTATTTAATGCTTCATTAAAAATTAATTCACGGTTTTACTTGTACCGATTCAATTAGAAAATCAGAAGCTGCTTTTAACCAATCAGCTACTGTAAGACGAAGGTCGGGTTGAGAATATACAAGTGCGACAATAATTCCAACTAAAATTATCTTTACCATGGCAATTCAAATATTCTTATGAATTAAAGCACACCTATTTAGTAAAAAGAACCTTAAATTTATAAAAAATAGATTAATTAAAATTTCTCTAATTGATTAAACAAGTATTCCACTCTTCTAAGATTTACACCTAAATCTGATTGCCCTAATCTTGCTGCGGATCTTATCTGAATAATTCCTTTTGATCTATCTACATAACTTCTTACATCAAGCTTTAAAATTTCAAGATCATCAGGGAATCTAAAAATTAAGCTTCTACAAACACCTCTCCAATAATTTCTACCACTTTCAATAACTTCTGTACGTGGTAACCCTTCTGCCAGAGAAACAAGTTGAATAAACTTTTGATCAACATTTATTAGCTTCTTTTCTATTAAGACACTATTTAATGGATTAGTTATTGGAGCAAGACCTTGGATGGAGGAAACCATATTTTTTAAGAACGATGTAGATGTTCTAACCGATTTCACATACAAAGTGAGAGAAAAAAGTAAAAAATTTTCCCCTAAATTTGATCTCTTTATAAAGATTCCTTATTTTGTGATCAAAATTCTAAAATTTGAGATTTTTTATTGTTTTTTTTGATAGAGATGGTTGCCTATTTTGTTTACTATTTAGTTTCCTAACCCATAAAAAAACTCCTACAAACAAAAATATTTCAACAATAATTCCAAGCTGTATGAGGCTCATTTTTTATCCTCTTTTTTCTTGTTGGTGCCCTCTATATATGGCACAAGAATATTTAATAACCACTTTTTAAATGCATTTAACGGTTTCATAATCTATTTACTTGCCTTTTCTCCACAAACTCCTCCCCTTAATGAGATCCTCTATATTTGGCCAAGCTGCTATTAGTTCTTTAAGTGCTTTTCTATTAGGAGTATAGAAAACACATGACAATGCACTTATTACATAAAGTATGAACCATAACTTACTTTCTGAATAAGCTAAAAACAAAGAGAAAAGAAAACTTCCAATAAAGAAAAAGAAAAATGTCCTATTTAGTATTTCTAATGGAGTTCTTTTAAGTCTGTAAAATTTAGTCTGTTTTTTGTCTGGTTGATTATCTTTACGAAATTTACTTTCGTACGAATTAATTATTTCTTCTTCTAGAACTTTTTCATACTCTAAATTATCAATTGGATCGCTTTGATCCTTTTTATTTATCATTGGTATCTATACAGTACAAATATGGTAACTAATTTAAGGTATTTTAAAAAGTATCAAATTTTATCTGTTAACTGGAGCTATACGAATAGATCATGGTTTTGAAAATACTTCAAGATTGTCTTATTTATAAAAGATAAATTAGTCAAGAAATTTTTTTTGATTTTCCCAAATCTTTCGGTCATTTAAAACAATCACTTCTATAAACTTCATAGCATTAATTAAATTGGGAGGCAATATCTAAATCTGTAGTTAAAATAGTTTAAAGATTTAATAATAATCTATATGCAAAGGTATTTGATTTCCTACGAATTTACAGATGGCGAGGATCAAGAAGAAGGAGCAGAAATGCTAATAAATTGGTACGAATCAGGGGGTCCCCAAAATAGACCTGAAAACTATGAGGTTCATTCTTGGATTTTTATGGTTCAAAATGGTATTGGACATTCTGTAGTGAGTGCAGATTCTCTCGAGACAATTTGGAAGCAATGGCATCCCTGGAGAAGGTTAATGGATATAAGTATTCAGCCATGTATGGATCTTGATGAGACAGTCGGATTATTCAAAAAACAAAAAATGAATACACGGTTAGTCTAAAAATATTTCTAACTTATTAATATAATTTCTTTTTAGTAGCACCTAATACTACATACATATTTCTCTGCGTTAAAAAGGATAAGATTAATTTTCCATGATGAATGATTCTTATCACATTTACTTCAAAGGAGAAATTCTTTTCAAGAATTTAAGTAAAGATGAATTTGAATTTGTTTGGGCAAAACTTTATACATCTTATATAAATGCCCTAAATAAAGAGCTAACCTACGAATTAATTAGCGAAAACAATATTATGGAGCCGGCCTTTAACCTTGAGCCATCTTACTAAATAAAGAATAAAATCCTAGATTATGAATAAAACAAGAAAAGCTGTCTCTCTTTTATTTTGAGGTACTCCTTCTCTTCTTTAGTTATATCCAAAGCAATTACTTTTGCCTCAATTTCGACATTCGAACTACAAGTTTCAAAGTTTTCCTCTCTTTTAAATAGGGCAACAATGCCAATATCTGTTATGAACCAAATAAAATGATCAGTTTCTCCAATTGGCTCCTCTTTTAAAGAGTCAATAATTAAATCACAAGTTGAATCCATCTAATTGATCTTTGAGGGATTTTAATTGCCCCCATTGCAATACCTAACAGCCTCAGAATTGGTACCAACATCTTCAATAATTTCGGCAACACATTTATTGAAAAGTTTAGACTCTTTTTTTACTGAACAGAATCCAAAAGCGATTGCAGCTAAAGCTATTGCCGATACGAAACTAGAACCAAGTTGAATAAAACCATAGGCAAACATAATATTTTTCTTTCCAGAACATTTTTTTGAATCCTTTTTTTCTTCTTTCATTTAAATTAATTAACTCAATCAAATTTATCTGATTATTTTTTGGTTTGAGAAATATTTCCATAGAGAAAACCGAATCAAGCAATATTTTTTTCTAAGACAAAAATTTAAAAATGCAAGTTCAGATTTATTTTTCTTCACTTTAATTTTAAAATTGATACATCGCCTAGTAAATACTTTTTAAAGTAATTCTCAACATCAGCTTTTAGAAATGATATTTTTTCTGATTTTAAAAGTAATGATCCCACCGTCATATCAACTGTTTATGGTCCTTTTTAAACTATATTTTATTTCTTTCTGATGAAGTATTAATACTTAGAAATTATTCTAGAAAAGCTTGTTTTACTAATGCTCCCCGAGAGTTATCCACTTTTTAAGTGTTTTTCAACAGGGTTTTCCACAATATGTTGATTAAATTTGATTTTCTATGTGCAAAATAAAATATTTTCTTTTTTTAAGAAAAAACTATCCACAAATTTTTTTTGGGATCACTATGATGGTAAATCTTTTTGCATTAATTTAGAGTTTTTAAACCTATGAATATGAATGAGACAAAATGGAAATTGACTCCTGAAATTCAAAAAGAACAGAAAAAATCTAGAATTGAAGTCCTTACTAAGGAAAATGATTTTTTAGTAAAAAATCTAAAAAAGGCTGGATGATTTATTAGAGCTTAAAAATAGTTTTTTAAATAACAAATTTTCCAAAATTCACTTCAAAAAAAATTAATAGTTTCCTTAAATGAACAACTTAAAATTTTCTTAGTTTGCAAAATATAAAATTTCTATTAAATATACAGTTAATACTCCAAATACTAAACATATAAAGGAAATCCTAGTTATATTGTAAAAATCTCAATAAGAGATTAGATCAGAAATATAAACGGAAAATTCTTAATTTTTTTTAAATTACATAAACAATTATTTTCCAGTCTTTAAATCATTGTTTTATCAAAAAGATGAATACCCAAGAACTAAAAGTCAATTATAAAAAGCTTTTAAATAAAGCTGCTAAAGCAAACGGTCGTAAAGAAACTGTTTCTTACTTAAACCGTGCTGCTAAAATCAAGTCAAAACTTTACTCAACTTCTAAAGTTAACTGCTTTAGATGTAATGGAGCAGGTTTTCTAAGAATTTCATTAGATGAAACTAAAACCTGTTTATCTTGTTACGGGAAGGGATTCTTAATAAGAGAAAATCAGCAGCTTTAAAACATTTTGATTTATAAATGAAAGATCTCATTCAAGCTCACAAAAAATTAATTAAAACAGTAAAAGAACAAATGGGATTTTCCGATTATGGGATGTACTGGTTGGCTTTCCTGGAAGGGGGTTTAACTATATGGTTGCTGGATAGAATATTTTTCCACTGGTTAAAGTTTTAATTTTTATTTATTTAAAAAAAAATCCTACAGATATTAAATAAATTAATTTATCGAAACCATTTAAAAAGTTGTAGCATAGTAAAAAACCAATATGCAATTACTGGGATTAATCCTTCTTCTAGCTAGTAGCTGGTATTTATGGAAATTAACATCAAACTTTCTTGATGAACCAACAAAAAAAGAGCTGACAAATAGTTTTAATAATCTCAAAAATAAATTCTCTGAGGGTAAACAAAACTTCTCTAAAGCAAAATTAAGCGAAGCTTGGGAAAAATACAAGGAAGAAGGTGGTGCTTTATCTAATAAAGAAAAAAGCTAGTGGACTTTTTTATTATTACAAGTCTTACTAAAGATATTTCTAGAATTGATCTAATTGGAATTTTGATTGGTCATTTAATTTTTGGTGTTGCAATGACAAAGCTTTTAGATTGGACGTGGTTAAAGAATCTTATGAGTGATGCAGATAAAAATAGGATGCTTAAAAGTTATACATGGAAAGACTTATTAGTAGATGGAGCAATTGTTACAGTAGTTTTAGGAATAATCTTTTTGATAATTAGCATTTTTCTATAAATGAACGTAACTTACATCCTTTTAGTTTTTTTAATGATATCAATTGTGATTTTCACTCAAATAATCAATTCCTCCGATAAATCAAAATAAATGACAGAAGTAACTAGCAACTCCTCAACTGGGTGGTACCTAATCGCTTTGGTAAGCACTTTATCTTTTTTAGCCTTAATTTACTTTGGCCAAAAAAGATAGAGTAAATTTTGAAAGACTATTTAAATTCATAAAAAAAACTCTGCAACTACTGGAGGTACAGAGCTTTTGATTATTGAGTGATTGATTTATATAAATCTATTAATAATAAAACCTTTTTTCTTAATTAAAGAAAAAGAGACCGATGAATGTGATGAAGATACTAAATTCACGGTCCCTTTGATAACCGCATTTTTCGGTAGATACGACAATGAATCACCTCCTTTACTAATGTTTTTTTAAAGATAACTAAAAGAATTAAACAAGGAAAGAAATTCGTTAAAAATTTAAAAGTTTTTTAACAAATTAACGATATAAATTTCTTAAAAATAAAAATGTAGATTTTACCAAGGCAAAACTTCTCCGTTAGCATGCCAAAACGTACCCGAGTTATTTTTATTTAGAGAGTCTATACGTTTTAAAAGGCCATTTGCTGATTCTTCAGGACTAATTCCATTTCTTGTAAAGCCAGTCATTCTTGTACTCACTAACCCAGGATGCAAAATGGCTACATAAATATCTTCTCTTGATAAATCTATAGAAAGTGATTTTGCTGCCATGGACAAAGCGACTTTAGACATCCTGTAACCATAAGAACTTCCAGATGTATTATCTTCAATAGATCCCATTCTACTTGTGATAAATGCAACTTTAGAAGATCTTTTTAAAAAATGTTTAAGTGATTGAGTCATACATATTGGGCTCAATGCATTGACTTCAAATTGCCGCAAAATACTTTTTTTATCTAAGTTTTCGAAAGAGTTAAATTCATAAATTCCTGCATTATGAATAAAGCAATCTAAATTAACTCCAGATAGTTTTTTACTCAAATTTGTTATCGACTCATCAGAAGAAATTTCTATATTCTCTTCAATTCTCACTCCTAAATCTCTAAGTTCTTTTGAAGCTTTCCTACAAGTTGCAATTACATTATCTCCCCTCTTATGAATTTGTCTACATAGTTCTAATCCAATTCCCCTATTTGATCCTGTAATTAGATAAGTCGACATCTGTAAACTAAAAAATAAAAAATTAATCTAAATCCAAATATAAAAGAAAACGAACTAGAAAAAGGAAAAATTTATAAAATTCCTTATTAGATTTTTTAAGGTTATGATGGGTTAAAGAATATAAAAGATTTTATTAAAGAAAGCAAAGATATTTTTATCATCAAAATTTAATTTATGGAAATTTTCAATCAAGAATTTATACAAGAGATTATTAGGTTAACGTGGAGGAATCCTGCTTTCATGGCTATTGCTATTGCGTTAGTTTGGCTTATCCCGCAATTATTTATCAGAAAAATAATGGCAAAAAAATATGAAAGAAGAAAAATAGAAATTCAGAAAAATAAAATTCAGAAGCTTTACCCAACTAATACTCCTAAATAAGGTTTTTATTTATAAAATGATCTAATGAAAAAAAAAACTTTTTGTATCTAAGTAAAATATGATCTACAAAATAATTAGAATTGATGGGAAAGATGACGAATTAACAGCTCAAAGTTTTGATAAGTATTCAGATGCGTACGATTTGTTAGAGGAACTATATGGAGATTTATGTTGTTCAGATGCTGATTATGGAGACATAACCTATTACGATATTGTGGAAAATAATTTAGAAAATATTAATGGAGAATAAAAAATGGGTCCCCTCCCAAGAAGAGAATTTAGGGGTAATAACAAGCGTATATGAATTAGTTAAAGAAGAACTTTCCGAACTTCAAAAAGAAACTGGATGTCCCGATTCATTTATTTATGATTTTATTGGCAAAATTCAGAATGAATGGCATCCTGAATCTTGCCATTCCATAGTTAGAAATAAAAAAAGGGAAAATTAGAAAATATTAAATCTTCAACGCAAATTTATAAAATTTCTCTAATATAATTTGAATTTAAAGATATTAAATCATGATTATTAGAATACTAGGAATTGTACTTATCCTTGGTACGATTGCATATTATGGTTTAGTGTTAACTGGGCAAAGCAACCTTTAGTTTTTTAACTTTTAAAAATTTCTTATGAAATGGCCTCCTACTTTGTGTTGGACAGCACCCAAAACAATTAATGGTAATAGGCATTTTCAAGTTAAAGCTTATGGTGGGAAAAATGAAGATAGATGGGTTGATATTTTTCCTACCAAAAATAAAAAAGATATTAAAAGAATCTCATGGGCCAAACTAAAATCAGAATGGACTACTGGATGGTTAAGACTCCCAAAAGATAAAGATTAATTTGTCTATGTAAACAAATATTATTAACCAGAAAACTGTAAAAAATAATACCTAACTGAAAAAAAATAACTTCTAAAATTTTTTAAATTGCTGTTTAATATGAAGTCAGAACCGAAGAAAAAACTTCCTAATAAAAAAGTTATAAGTTCAGCAAAATTTGAGGCTAAAGAACAATTCACAAAATCTGCTTTAGATAATTTAAAAACAGAAAATGAAAGACTTGTTAATTCACTAAAAAAATCTGGTGAAATTAAAGAATCCAAAAAAAAATAGATTTACAGATTTAAAAATTTTTTATTAGTATGTTGTTTTATAGATTGAGAAATGATTGAAAAAATCTCTCTAGCAAATTCTCATTTACCTCAACTTATTGGCTTTGTACTTATGTCAATAGGTTATACATTAGGCAATAAATTCTATCTTCCAGAAATTAAACAAAATTAATATATTCCTGTAATTAAAATTTTTTTTAAATAAGTAATTTTAAAATATATTCCTAATTAAAAATTTCAATACTTTATCGCAGTTGTAAAAATATGACTTTAAAGGTAATTTTGCAATTCAATTAAGAAAGGTCTTAGGAAATAACTAACACGTAAATGTGACACTTTAGTCTTTAAAAGTGTTAAATCCAAAGAAAAAGTAAGAATTCATACTAATTTTTTTAAAATATGTTACATTCGTTAATAATTCAAGTTAAGGTTTCCTCTGTCAATAAAGCAGAAATAAGGAAATGTTTGATACATACAAATGTCATTTACTCTTTGGCTTACTAATTGATCACATATGAAATCTAAAAATGGATGCTCTTACTAGTTTTATAGTTGTTATCATCGCAATAACTATTCAATTCTCTTTATACGCCATCAAAAGGTTGCAGGAACCTTTAGAAACAAATTATTTAATAGATAGAAATTCGAAAAAAATTACAAACTATACGGGTAAATTTTGGAAAAATGCCGAAATAACGAATGGAAGATTAGCTATGATTGGTTTTTTAGCTTTGATAATAAATTACGGATTTTTTGGGTGGATAATACCTGGTTTTATTTAAATATAAATACATTAAAGCCTTAAAAAAAATCTGCCGTTCAAAACAAACTCTCCTTTTAAAAAAAAAATTTTTATTATTAATAAAAAAAGCAATTGAGTAATTCTGATTTTGATAAAAATGGATTAGACAGCTATGGGATACATTGGCTTCAATATGCTGCTTTTGCTGTCTCTGGTTTTGCTATATTTACAACCTGGGCATTTTTTTATGATGAAAGATTCCACAACTTTGTAATGAATATTTTAAGGGTTATTAACTGCAGCGGCTTCAACTGTAATGGATCATTTTAAAATTTTATGGCTAATCCAGATCAAAAAATAATATTAATTGATAATGCTTATGAGGAAATTAAAAACATTTGTATAAATCTTCAAAAAGATACTGATGCTTCGAATATAGAAGTTAAAAGTTTATTAAAACTAATTATGAATGAATGGGAAGAAAAGGGACAGCAAAAAACTGGTTTTGGATTCAGGTAAATTTAATCACTTTCTACAAGTGTCTTTGACATCAAATCATTTTAATATGAACAGATTTTTTATTTTAAAAATTCTATTTTTATAATTTCACACTTTTTTTTTAAATTAAAAAGGAATGAATCTCAAAAAGAAGATTCATTCCAGATTTAGCATTAGTTTTATCTAGATTTAAATTTTATAATCTAACTCCTCTGGTGGACTGTCAATCATTAGATCCCTCCTATTCAACAAGTTAAACTTACGCCTTACTTATCAAGAAAGTAAATCAGTAAAAATGCTGATTTATTATTTTCTAAAATGTTTGAATTAAAGTAGTCAATTCTGGAGCATCTAATAAAAGTGCAAAAAATGTAAGCACAACTAATAGAAATATAGAAAAGTAAAATTGAATCATAATTCTAAAATTACTGAAAAAGATTTTTTTAAGTTGTATAAAATAATGCTTTGTTTACATAATTAAATATCTGTGCGTAGAAAAGTTTAATTCGATAATGATTAAGATCCTTCAGGAGAAAATATAGTCCTATTTTTTTGCCAATACTCACAACCTTTAAGTAAATGATCACCCTGTGGTATACGTTTTTCATATCTTGGACAGATCAAGACAGTAGCAAAAGTTTCTGTAGTGCTGTAGCGAAAGTGATTGCAGGTAATACAAATCTTTGTACGTTTT
Organism: uncultured Prochlorococcus sp.; assembly: GCA_902571335.1. Taxonomy (GTDB): domain Bacteria; phylum Cyanobacteriota; class Cyanobacteriia; order PCC-6307; family Cyanobiaceae; genus Prochlorococcus_A. Next base: position 12,913 of record CACGBT010000017.1, read on the forward strand.
CGTTTTAGAATAGATTCTTTTAGATATTCCCATTTTGAAGGATTTACCTTAATCATGATTAGTGGAATTTACTAGTAACAATTTGCCAACCTCCTGAAACTAATTCATCCCATGTTTCATAAGCACACTCGATTGAATGGAGTCTTGAATTTTTAAGTTGGGCTGGCTCCCCTAATTCATTTGCATAGAAAAGGTGAGTATAAACTTTTAAATTATTAGATAGAGATTTCTTATAACTCTCAAAAAGAATTAATAAACCACTTTTTTTGTTAAACAACCAGCCAGTTGGGGTGTCAATAAGGCTGCCACTATAAAAATTAGTCCGAACATTAGTTACTCCTGATGTCATTAGGATAATACACTTGTACTATTAATATAAATGTACTACTCCTGGACGTCAAGTATTCATCCAAGAAATTATTTAAATACGAAAATTACTTCCCAGCAATAATCTACCGTAAAGTTCTTATTTGGTAATAGCGTATACAAGTAACACCTTGAAAAGGAAAATAACATTAAAGAGTATATCCGGAAGAATGCAATGTATCGAAATCCCTTCTATTTAGGATGGAATAAAGGTTGGTCTTTTTTATTTTTTTTAGAGGGTGGCATTGCAAAAATTGAAGCAAAAGGTTTTGGTATATCTATTACAACAAAAGTTGAGAAAGGAGAATCACCCCTAGAATCTGCGGATAGATTAATCTCAAAAGAACAAAGGATTAGAAAATCAAGATATTACTCTTGGGTTAAATCTATTAATGAAAAACAATAAATAAAGCAATGCTTCAATTACTAAAGTAATTTGTTGACAATTAATTTAAAATAAAAATTAGTGATTTATTTTTCATGTCCAATAAATTTTATGAATGGTGGAAAAACCATAGAAAAGTTGTAACATATGGGGCTTTTATAATCTTGTTCGGTTTTTATTTATCTCCTGTTGTCAAAGAAGCAAAATACAAAAACCAATGTATTAAGTACTCTACTAAAGGAGCATTTACTAAATTTAATAAGGACGATATCGGAGAAACTTTATTAGAGGAAACAGGTTTGAACATTGAAGAACTAGCGAAGATTGAAGGTTATAAGAATTGCATTAATTAAAAAGTTTGCAAAAATTACGCTGAGTTTTTTAAATGATTAAGGGTATTTTTAAATTTATTTTATTGATATTATTATTTGTATTCATATCAATAAGTCCAAAGACAAGATATTTGGTTGGCATAACTCTAAAGGAAATTTCTTCATTTCTTTTATGGACTGTTAAATATGAAGATAGAGAAAAATGGATTATAGATAAACCAAGTTGGATACCTGACCAAAAACTTAAGCCATCGTATTAAATGAAGACTTATTTAGAAGAACGAATTGAATGGTATGACGATAATTATAGAAATGGTAATGCTTTAATCTCTGATAAGCAGTTCGACCAACTTGAAAAAAATTTATTAAGAACAAACCCAAATTGTGATTACTTTAAAAAGAAAAATAAACTAGTTTTACCTTCATTAGAAAAAGATTCAATAGATGAATTTTTGAAAGGATTATTGGTAGATACCAGATTATTAATTGAACCGAAAATTGATGGTTGTGCTGTTGCTTTGCAATATAGGGATGGAACCTTGGAGAAAGCAATTTCAAGAAAAGGGGCAGACGTTACTAGTAAACTTATTAAAGTCCAAGACATTCCCAATAATCTGCCTTTACGAGGAGTTCTTCAAGTTAGAGGTGAATTATATGCACCCAACCAAAGTCCAAATATCTCCCAGAGAATCGCTTCTGGATTTCTAAGAGCTAAAGAAGGATTTTCTGAAAGTCTTAGCTTCTGCGCATTTCAAATACTTAATTCAACACTTAACCAATATGAGTCCAAAAAAAGTCTTTCAAAGCTTGGCTTCACGATCCCTCATGATATTACATGCAACTTTACAAGCCAAGTTCAAGTATTTAGAAAAAAATGGCTAGAAGGGAAGCTTTTTAGTAAATATCCAACAGATGGAATCGTGGTAAAGATAAATTCTAGAAAATTACAATTAATTAGAGAAAAATCAAATTTAGATTATCCTTATTGGCAAGTAGCAATAAAAAGTTAATGGAATTAATACACCAGATTTTTCCTACTTGGCATATTTATTTAGACATGTTTTTGGTTGGCTTTGGAACTTACGGTTTTCTAAGAATTAAGAAAAAAATAAAAACCAAATAAATAATTCATAAATAAAGTTTTGAAATCATCAGTGGTCCTTAAGCATAGATTTAAGTTGTTCGCTATCTAATTGCTCGAGATAATTTCTCATTGCCAACCAAGATCTTCTGCTTTCTAACTTGCCACTTTGTTTAAATAAATTTGCAGAAACTTGATCTATCAATTCTTTATGGGTCATATTTACATTCTTCATCAAGTTCAATGACAACACCATTAAAAAATTCTGCTAATAATTTTGATGGGTCATCTATAGATATCTTTCTATCTGCTTTTGATAGTTTCTTTTTGATTGGATTTAAGTTAGTCATACTGATTCAGGTAATTCAAGTTCTTCAAAAGTCCAACCTTCTAATTGAAGGTCATGCCATTTATCCCAAGCATTATCCAAATACATTTGAGTGGACGATTTAATTGCCATTGGCTCACCAAGATCATTTGCATAATATGTATGAGCAAAAATTCTCATACTATTTCTTGGAGATTTTTTATTCCTTATAAATAAAATTAATCTGCTGCGGTCTGGGCTAAGCAACCAACCACTTGGGGACTCATTACGATAACCGTAAGAAAAATTAGTCCAAACATTAGCTCCTCCTAAAGTCATTAGTTAGTAATACATGCGTACTACTAATATAAATACATTAGAAATGGATCGTCAAGTATTTTGGTAAACAAATTATTTACACTCATCTCTATTAGCTAATCTAGGCAGTTGTAATACTTTGCCAAGCCGTCCCAAGGTTCAATAATTCCCCAGTTTCTTTGATATGCGAATTCTTGAAATTCATCACTACTGTTTTTCCAGTTTTTAACGCGTCTATAAAATACAGCACCTTTTTGAATATCAACAGGAAATAATTAAGCGTTTTCTATAATAGCAAAAAAAGACCTCTCAAAAACAGTTGCAATAACAAGCTTTTGAAAGGTTTACCGGATCCCCGTCAGTTCTCTGCTGCATCGACCTGGAAAAGCCAGAAGAGGATTCAAAGTGGGCTTTCGTTTCCGATTACGAGATCGGTTTACTACCGCGTCACGACAGTCTCCTCACGTCGAAAGAAAGTCAGATCAGAGCACATAAAGAAGAACTTAACCAAAGATCCAGTAACCTAACTCTAACTTATTTTTTTATGCATTTGGAGATGGCCAAATGTCTCTTACCATAGTTAATAAAATTTGCGCTTCATCATATCTTTCTGAATGAGTTTTACCATTTAATAAAAATGTAATATGAGCCATTTTTCTTCCCAAAATTTCTCGAGATTTGCCATAACAATGAATATTAGAACCCTCAATTTCAGATAACATTTTAATTCTGGTTTCCATTGAAATTGGGAAATTCTTTTTTAATCCCAGTAGATTTATCATAATTGCCCCTTCACAGTTCATTTTAATTTCAGGTGGCATTATCCCAGAAGAAATGCAAACATATTGATCAAACTGACTTGAAGTACAAGCTTCAATAGAGAAATGAGCTGAGTTATGTGTTCTAGGAGCTATTTCATTAATTAAAAGACCATTTTCGCCATAGAAGAATTCAATAGCTAAAACTCCAACGTAATTAAGTTCATTGACTATTGAAGAGAAAATATTTATTGCAAATAAGTTCAAATCATATTCATTTGTTCCAGGTGCAAGAACCCAATCACAAACATGGTTTGATTGGAATGTCTCAACTATTGGAAAGAATCTTATCTTACCGGTCCTATCTCTCGAACCAACAAGAGCCAGTTCTTTTTCATACTCTATCCATTCTTCTATTAACCATTCATCAGAATTATTCTCTGTTAAAAAAGAATCTAAATCTTCTTTTGTCTTTATTTTTTTGTTCCCTTTACCGTCATATCCACCTTTATTTGATTTTGCCATTAGAGGAAAAGTCCAATTTTTGATTTCCTCATCCGAGAGATTTTTAAAATCTTCAATACTTATCCATTTTGGACAGGGAATATTCAATCTATCTATTAATTTTTTTTGAGAAAACCTATCTACTAATGGCTTAATTGCATTAAGGCTTGGAACAAAAATATCGTCATTGTCAATTAAATTTAATTTATCAATTTTTATCCATTCATTTTCAAAAATTATTTTTTCACACTCATTAATTAATGATTTATTACCTCTTATCTTTAAAGGATCAGCTTCAATGACATGATCTGCTTTTGAACCAGCAGGATCATCACAAGATTTTGTTTGCACACATACTTCTAAATCTCTTTTTTTGGCTGCCTCGGTTAACATTAACGCCAGTTGACCACCTCCAATTATTCCTAGGGAATAATTTTTCTTAATATCGTTTATTTTTTTTTTAAAACTCATAGCATGATTTTATTACCATTTTTAATTCTTAACAACTGAATTTTTAAGGATCTAGAGCTTAGATTTTGCTAATATATAAAGTATTTAATACCAAATATTTATAAATTTTAACTAGGTAATCAATTGTGAATAAGAGAAAAATATTAGTCCCATTAGGTGATAAGTCATACGAAGTAACTCTAGAAGCAGGGATACTGAATAATATCAGCGAAGAACTTTTAAAAATTGGAATAACAAAGAATAGAAAAATACTTGTGATTTCAAATGAAGAAATATCAAATTTGTATGGAGAAAAATTTTTAAATAATTTAAAAGATAATAAATTTCAGGCCAAAATGTTCCTTATCAAGGCTGGAGAATCATATAAAAACTTAAAAACCTTAAGTGAAATATATGATGTAGCATTTGAATTTGGCTTAGATAGAAATTCAATAATTATTGCCCTTGGAGGAGGAATTGTTGGAGATGTAAGTGGTTTTGCAGCTGCGACTTGGCTAAGAGGTATCGAATATATTCAGATTCCAACAACATTATTATCAATGGTTGATTCATCTGTGGGAGGAAAAACAGGAGTAAATCATCCAAAAGGTAAGAATTTAATTGGAGCTTTCAATCAACCTAAAGCAGTTTTTATTGATCCAGAAACTTTAAAAAGTTTGCCCAAAAGAGAATTTAGTGCAGGCATGGCCGAAGTAATAAAATACGGAGTAATAAGAGATAAAGAACTTTTCGAATACTTAGAAATTGAAAAAAACAAAAATGAACTTATAAATCTCAAAAATGAATATCTAATTAAAATAATTAATAGTTCAATTAAAACAAAGTCTGATGTTGTTTCTCAAGACGAACATGAAAATAGTATTAGAGCAATATTGAATTATGGTCATTCTTTTGGTCACGTTATTGAAAATTTATGTGGATACGGCAAATTTCTGCATGGTGAGGCAATATCAATTGGTATGAATATTGCGGGGAAAATAGCAATTGAAAAAGGGTTATGGTCTAAAGAAGAATTAGAGAGACAGCGAATTCTCTTAGAGAGTTATGATCTTCCTACCGAGATCCCCAAAATAAATAAAGAAGACGTTCTAACAATACTTATGGGCGATAAAAAAGTTCGTGATGGCAAAATGAGATTTATATTACCGAAAGAAATTGGTGCTGTGGATATATATGATGACGTAGAAGATTCATTATTTTTAAAGTTTTTTTCTTAACGCAAACAGGTTGAATTTATATTCATTTCCTTCTCCTTAAACTTATTAAAAACAAACCACTTAAAATTACCTAGGCATACAGGATCAACGAGTCTAAGTAATGCCTCTCTTCTTAAAAGAGCATTTGATAAATCCTCCTTAAATTCCTTCTGAATTCCATAAAGTCTCTCTGCCAATCCAAGTGCCAACAAAGCCTCTCCTTGTTTAGTTATTCCAAGAGTATTAAATCCAAGAGTCTCAGCATCATTAATTAAAGTTTCTATGCACACATGAGTTGTTAAATCGCAATTTCCAGGAGAATCTAAGACATCATTCATCATTTTTTGATTTTCATAAGAAACTATCGTCCCATCAGAATTCTTAGAGTTATAGTATTTTTTAGCTTCTTTGGCGTAATCAATTATCAATAAAATACCATTATTGATTTTTCCATAAATAGCTTCTAACCATTTTGAATTATCTACATGCCATTCGGTTGTCCATCCTTCAGGAGCATCTTCAGGCGGAATACTAATTCCCAACTTGCTTTTAGCAAGTTCAATACTTTTTTCCAATTCACTTGTAATTGGCATTTCATCAAAAAATAATTTATGAGATTTTTTGTCTATAGAAACTGCTTGCCGTAGTAATTTTCCTTTTAAAAAGGTTATTCTTTCTACTGGCAAAGCATCTAAAACCTCATTTGCAACAACTATTCCATTTATATTATTTTCCTCTACTTCTTCCAAACGTTTCCATAAAATATCAATACCTAAGTTTAAAAATTCCTCCAATTTATTTTTTTGTTTTTCTACCATCCCTTCATTAGGTTCAATAATTACAAAAGAAACTCCTTCCAAAAAATTCTTGTTATTTTCTAAAAAATATTTAATTAATCCACTCATAAAGCTTCCATCTCCTGCTCCAAATTCAATTACAGCTAATTTCTGATTAAATAAAAAACTATTTTTGAACTGAATCAACCAATCTTCTATTTGTTTACCCACCAAAAAAGCAAAGTCATCAGATAAAGAGGGTGATGTGACAAAATCTCCTCGAACGCCTAACTGAGCTTTACCGCTGCCGTAATAACCATTAATTGGATCATTTAATGCGAAATTCATAAAGTCATAAAAACTTATAGTCCCACCCATTTTTATTATTTTTTTTACTAACCAATCTAGATTATTCACAGGTAAGCTATTCATCAGCGAAAATATAAAAAGACAGAACTTATTTATGCCTTCAAAGATTAACTATTTATTGGGAATATTTCTATCTATATTAGTTTTAATTTCACATAAACCCGTTTTCGCTATAAATAATCCAAATCTCTTACCAGAAGAAAAAACACCAGTAATTGATTTAGCTAAAACATTAAGCCCTAATCAGAAAAAATCTTTAGAAGAAAAGCTCAATAAACTAGAAATTGAAAGTGGGTGGAAAATTAAATATTTATCTCAGTTTGAAAGTTCTCCAGGTAGTGCAATAAAGGACTATTGGGATTTAGATGAGACAAGTTTGTTGATAGTTGCTGATCCTAGAGGGGGAAATTTGCTGAACTTTAACGTCGGAGAGGCTTATTTTAATTTTATGCCAAGGTTATTTTGGGTTGAGCTTCAAACGAGATTTGGTAACCAATACTATGTTAAAGATCACGGTGAGGATGGTGCAGTATTAGATGCAATTGATTCAGTAAAAATTTGCCTCGAAAGAGGAGGATGCCAAGTTGTCCCTGGCCTACCCAAAGAGCAATATATTTGGACTTTATGTACATCTATTCTTGGAGGTTTAGTAGCAGGTTTTGCATCTGCCCCAAGAAAAGAAGGTCAAGTCATATCAATTGGATTTTTAGCTCTTCTTTCTCCCTTATGGGGAATGTTATTTGGAATTTTTGGTTTGGCACCGATAATATCCAGAACAAATGATTTATTACCTTTATTTAAAAATGGTTTAGCTTTTACAGCTGCAGGAATTGCGGGTTATATCTTGTCTCAAACATTATTTTCAAGATATGAAAAGCCCAAAAAAACTTAAAATATAAACAAAAATATCAAATCCTAAAAAAATTTTTCTTGTTCACAAATTTCACCAGACTCTGAATACCATCGGTGAGAGACATTTCTTAATTCCTTTTTTTCAAACTCAATCCATGAAAAGTTAATTAGTAATTTCCCCTCTTCATCAGTTTTATATCTTGGCACTACAGCAGTATTAAAATAAATTGTCCCTTTGCTATCAATTTTAAACATCTCTCTTAAACCAAGATTACGTTTAAGCCGATTGTGCATATGACCAAAAATTACAAGATCAACTTTTCTTCTCTTTTGTATTTGAGAGATAGCAACATACAAATCTCTATCTCCCCAATCTAAAGAGGGTAATTTCCAGTCTTTCCCACAAATGCTTTTAGGTTCTGAACCTAAACCAGAAGGGCCTGCATGAGACATAATTATTAAAGGTATATCGTCAATACTCTCTTCTGAACATTTGATGATTTTATTTATTGAATCTTGTTCGGTAATGGGTCCATAAACGCCTTTAACTTCTTTTGAAAGATAATAACCACCGCCAGAACTGCATGGTCTTGCAGACAATAGATTTATTTGATTATTAAAAACTTTCAAATCCCATGCACAATATTTTTCACCAAGAACACGTATCTGCTTTGAGAGAGTTTCGCCTGTAGAATCTTTCCCTCTATCATGATTTCCTAAAATCACAAAAGTAGGAATTTTGATCTCATTGATTTTTTTAATTATTTTGACACTTCCATCAGAAATATCACCAACAAATAAAACAATATTTGGTTTGATAATCGATAAAACTTTCAAGTCTAATTCAGACCATTGACCATGACAGTCACCAACAATAGCAATTTTTAAATTAGTCAGAATTTTTTCTGTTTAAAGGCATATAATCTATTTAGAGATATTCTAAATCCTGACCAGTATAACTTCTACTGCAAAACAGAAATCAGTTCAAAACGAAGAGGATTTGATTTCTGAAATAAAGGAGCGTTGCAAAAAAGCTAATGCAATTATTCTTGCGCACTATTATCAAGCACCAGAGATTCAGGAAATTGCAGATTTTATTGGAGATTCATTAGATCTATCTAGGAAAGCTGCAAATAATGACGCAGATATAATAATTTTTTGCGGTGTGCACTTTATGGCCGAAACCGCAAAAATACTTAGCCCTAATAAAACAGTCCTACTACCAGATATTGACGCAGGATGCTCATTAGCAGACGATTGTCCTTCAGATAAATTTCAAAAATTCAGGGAAGAAAATCCAGATCACTATGTCGTAAGTTATATAAATTGCACTGCAGAAGTAAAAGCTCAAAGTGATCTGATATGTACAAGCAGTAATGCAGTCTCATTAATTAAAAAGATACCTGAAGATAAAAAGATAATATTTGCGCCAGATCAGAATCTTGGTAGATGGGTACAGAAAAATTCAGGAAGAGATCTTAAATTATGGCCTGGCAGCTGCATTGTTCATGAATCATTTAGTGAAGAAGCACTTCTAAAATTAAAATATCAAAATCCAGGATCAAAAGTAATTGCTCATCCTGAATGTAGTCAAAATTTACTAATTCTCTCAGACTTTATTGGATCAACAAGTAAGCTGCTTGATTTCGTAAGTAAAGATCCATCTAAAACTTACATGGTACTAACTGAACCTGGAATAATTCATCAAATGAAAAAGAAAGAACCTAATAAAATTTTTATTGAAGTCCCAGATGTAGAAGGTTGTAAATGTAACGAGTGTCCATATATGAAATTAAATACTTTAGAAAAAATTCTTGATTGTTTGAAAAATAATTCCCCGTCTATCGAACTAGACCCAGAAATAATAAGAAGAGCCTATGTGCCAATAAAGAGAATGCTGGATATGAGTAATTAATTTAATGAAAATACTTTATCTTCCTTATTAATTTTTAGGAATGCATTAAGGTTTGTGGTGTCGGGCTTAAATTCGCTTATCTGATTCTTTCTATTAATTATATTTATTAGCTCTTTTTCACCAGCTCTATATTGTTTATCTTTTCTAGTTCCTATCTCTCTTTGAAGTATAGGGTTTATATTCATTCTTACTTCTATGTCTGGAATAATTCCAGTTTTGTTTATATCAGTGCCGTTCGGAGTTAAATACTTAGCGACTGTAACAGTTAGACCTGAACCATCAACTAATGTTCTCATAGATTGAACTAGACCTTTACCAAATGTTTTCTTCCCAACTAATTTTCCTCTTTTGTTATCTTTTATTGCACCAGAAACTATTTCACTAGCACTAGCAGAACCCTCATTAACTAAGACAACTAAGGGCTTTTTTGTTAGAGCTTGACCGTTTCCTTTTTTTGTTTCTTTTAAACCATCTTTACTTACTGTACTTACTATTACTCCTTTGTTAATGAAGTGCCTTGAGATATCAATGCTTGATTCTAATAAACCTCCAGGATTACTTCTCAAGTCAAGAACATATCCTGCGACTTTTTTTGTTTCTAAATCCTTAATAGCATCTCTAGTTTCTTTGGATGCATTTGCATTAAATTGTTTAATTCTTACATAGCCAATTGATAAGCCATTTTTGGTTTGATTGACTTTACTTGATACAGATTTTATTTCAATTTTTTCTCTTGATAAAGTCTTAAAAAAGGATTGAGAACCTCTAAGAATTTCAAGCTTTACTTTAGTACCTCTTTGTCCTCTTATTAATTTCACGGCATCCTCAATATTCATACCTTCAGTAGAAATATCATCTATGGATAATATTTTATCTCTAGCTTTAATTCCAGCATCAAATGCAGGGGTGCCCTCTATGGGAGAAATAATTATTAAATCATCAGATTCTTTATCTTTAACTATTTGGATACCAACTCCAGTTAATTCGCCAGAGGTATCAATTCTCATTTGATTAAATTCCTTAGGTTCTAAAAATCTTGTATAAGAATCATTTAAATTAGAAAGCATATCTCTAATCGCATCATATGCTTCATTGCTATCTGAATATGTTTTTGATAAAACTTCTTTTCTTAGATTAATCCAATTGGACTTTTGAAATTTGCCGTTTGAATCAAGAAAATCTCTATATACAATTTGCCAAACATGATCAATTACTTCTTTATAACTATTATTTAAAACTGTTGCCTCTGCAAAATTATTTAAAAATAACCCAGAAAAGGATGTCGCAAACAGAAATATATATTTTTTTTTAAGCAATTTTCTTATCTTCAAATAATTCGATATTTTTTATTATAAAAAGAATTTATTTATAATTCAAAAATTTGACAAATCCTTAAGGATCAATCCACTTCCCATCATCCTTAATAAGTTGGATTAAAGCATTAACACCCTCATCTTCAGGTACTCTTTTTATCTCTTCTTTTCTTCTATATAAGGCAATAGTTCCTTTACCTTTTCCAACATAACCATAATCAGCATCTGCCATTTCTCCTGGCCCATTAACAATACATCCCATTATTGCTATATCTAGACCCGTCAAATGTGAGGTAGCGTTCCTAACTTTATCTACAACTTCTTCTAGATTGAAAAGTGTTCTACCACAACTGGGGCAACTGATGTATTCAACCATTGTTTTTCTTAATCCTAAAGATTGCAAAATTGAATAGCACACTGGTATTTCCTTTTCTGGAGCTTCTGTTAAGGAAACCCTGATGGTATCTCCTAATCCCTCTGCTAAAAGCGTTCCAATTCCAGCAGTACTTTTAATCCTTCCATAATCACCATCCCCAGCTTCGGTTACTCCTAAATGTAAAGGATAGTTATATCCTTCTGAGTCAAGCCTATCTGCAATCATTCTGTAAGCTGCCATCATGACCGGAGCCCTAGAAGCTTTCATAGAAATAATTATGTTATGAAAATCAAGCTCATCACAAATTTTGACGAACTCCATCGCAGATTCTGTCATTCCTAATGGCGTATCTCCATAAGTAAAAAGCATCCTCTCAGATAGAGACCCATGATTAACTCCAATCCTTAGAGCTTTGTTTTCAGCCTTTAATACTTCAACTAAAGGGGTAAATCTTTTAAGTATTGTTTGCTTAATAGTTTCAAATTCCTCATCTGTATATTCAGTTCTTGTAGGGTCTGATTTTTCAAAAACAAACAATCCAGGATTAATTCTTACTTTATCAACATGTTTTGCAACTTCCATTGCAATTTTCATACCATTATGGTGAACATCAGCCACCAAGGGAGTATTGATATTATTTTCTAGTAATTTTGCCTTTATATCTCCTACTGCTTTGGCATGTGCTAATGAAGGGACAGTTAACCTTACTATTTCACAACCCACATCATGAAGTCTTTTGATAGCTAAGTAAGCATTTTCGACATCCATAGTATCTTCATTTATCATCGATTGAACTCTTACTGGATAATCACTTCCAATAGCTATATCACCCACCATTACTGTTCTAGTTATCCTTCTCTCAATATGAGTTGAATATCTTTTGGAGAGACTATTAACCTCTTTAGATTGAGTTAATGACATTAAAATTCTTGATATTCAAAAAGGATTTCACTAAATTATACGGCATATAGTTTACCACTTACATTCTCTAGGTCTTTCAAAGTTAGATGGTAAGGTTTATTGATTTCTTTTGAAGGAAATCTCAACAAATAAGATGGATGAAAAATTACCATAATTTCTCTCCCATCTTTTTTAATCCATTGACCTCTTAAATTACTTATAGGATCTTTAACTTCTAAAATAGCTCTCATAGCAGTAGAACCAGTAAGTAATATAAATTTTGGATCGACTAACTTTATTTGCTGTAATAACCAAGGTTTATGAATATTAATTTCTCTAGCAGTGGGTTTTCTATTATTTGGTGGACGACATTTAATTACATTACAAAAATAAACATCCTTCTTATAATCAATTCCAGCTTGTACTAATAATTCGTTTAATAACTTACCAGATTTACCTACATAAGGTTTTCCTTCTAAATCTTCCTGGGCTCCAGGTGCCTCCCCAATTACTAACAAATCTGCAAATACACTTCCTCTCCCAATTACTAACCTTTTCACCGAAAATAAAACTTTAAATATTTTTATCTTAAGAACTCAAAACATGAAAATAAAATAGATTAAGAAAATGAACTAAATTAAACCATAGTGTGATAGTTTTATTTATTCTTAATTTATGCATTTGTCATTATTAAAAATTCATATTTGAAAAGTCATAAGTCAATGAGTCAAGTTAATTTATCTGATCGGGCACTTTCAATTGAGCCTTCTCTTACATTGCAGATAAGTGCTAAAGCAAATCAATTATCTGCAGAAGGAGTAGATATTTGCAATTTAAGTGCAGGTGAACCTGAATTTGATGCCCCAAAAGAAGTTATAGAGGCTACAAGTAAAGCTATATTTGATGGATTTACAAAGTACGGGCCCGCAGCGGGGAATTTAGATCTCCGAAAAGCAATTGCAAATAAACTTCAAATTCAAAACGATTTAAATTATGAATTTGAAAATGTAATGGTCACAAATGGTGCTAAGCAAGCAATATATAATCTTTTCCAAGTATTGTTAAATACTGGAGACGAAGTTATTATTCCTTCCCCATATTGGTTAAGTTATCCCCAGATGGTTAGATTGGCGGGTGGGAAGCCAATTTTTACAAATTCTTCTGCAGAAGATGGATTCAAAATAAATATAGAAGATTTGAAGTCTAAAATCTCTTCAAAAACTAAATTTATAATTATCAATTCTCCTAATAACCCTACTGGAAGAGTTATGTCAAAGGAAGAATTATTACAACTTGCCGATTTAGCTAGAGAAAATCCAAATATCAATATTCTTTCTGATGAGATTTACGAACTAATCCTTAAAAAAGAATTTAAACACTACAGTTTATCTTCATTAGCAAATGACTTAAAAGATAGAATTTTTATAATAAATGGGTTTGCGAAAGGATGGGCTATGACCGGCTGGAGGATAGGTTATTTAGTAGGTCCCAAAGATGTAATCAAAGCATCCTCAGCATTACAAAGTCAAAGTACAAGTAATGTTTGCTCTTTTGTTCAAAAAGGTGCTTTAGAGGCTTTAAAAATTAATAATGAGTTTTTCTCAATGATAAATAGCCATTATGATCAAAGAAGAAGACTTCTCTATGAGGGCCTTAATAATATAAATGGGATTTATATTGAAGAACCTAACGGAGCATTTTACGCATTTCCAAAATTACCCAACTCCTCAATTACTTCTTTTGATTTCTGCAATAAAGCTCTTCAAGATTACGGATTAGTTGTTGTACCTGGAAAAGCTTTTGGAGCTGATCAATGTATAAGAATATCTTGTGCAGCTTCAGAGATTAAAATAAAAGATGGACTAAAGAGGATTGAAAAAGCAATCTTTGAATACTATTAACTAATTTATGTTTAATTTAAAGAATTTCCTACTAAGTTCATCTCTATTATTTTCTGTTTTTTCATCACCTGTATTTTCAAATCCCAAAGTTTTAAAAGTTGGAGCAATACCTGATCAAAACCAAGATGTTTTGGACAAAAGATTTAATTTATTTTCAAAAGAATTATCCAAACAACTTGATGTAGAAGTTAAATACATTCCTGTTATTAATTATGTTGCAGCAGTAACTGGATTTAGAACTAAAGATTTAGATTTAGTTTGGTTTGGCGGTTTATCAGGAGTTCAAGCAAGATTACAAACGCCTAATTCAATTGTCATAGCTCAAAGAGATATCGATAAGGAATTTAAAAGTGTTTTTATAGTAAACAAAAATTTAGAACTTAACTCAATTTCAAACATTAAAGGACTTAAAAAACTAAAGAATTTAAGATTTACTTTTGGCTCTGAAAACTCAACTTCTGGAAGATTAATGCCAGAATATTTTTTAAATCAAGCAGGGGTAGAAATTAAACATTTTAAAGGAAAAAAAGCAGGTTTTAGTGGGAGTCATGATGCCACTATAGCTTTAGTTAATAGTGGAGCATTTGATGCTGGAGCTTTAAATAAACAGGTTTGGGAAAACGATCTTAAAAATAATCCCAAAAGAACAAGTAATTTAGAATTATTCTGGATCACACCAGAATATGTTGACTATCATTGGGTAGCTCAAGGTGATCTTGAAAATAGATTCGGGGAAGGGTTTACAAAAGAACTTAAATCAGTAATTCTAAATTTAGATATAAAGCAAAAATCACATAAACAGATATTAGATATGTTCAATGCAAAAAGATTTATAAAGGCAGAATCAAAACAATATAAAAATATAGAGGAAATCGGGAGGAAATTAAATAAAATTAGATGAATAATACTGTCTTAGAATTAGAAAATATATCTTATAAATACAAAAATGATCTGATCCTAAATAAAATAAATTTAAAAATAAATTCTGGGGAAAAAATTGCACTTTTAGGTAAAAGCGGTGCAGGAAAAACTACACTTATATCAGTACTTAATGGCACTATAAAGCCAACTCAAGGTGAGGTTAAATTATTCAATGAAAGTTTCGAGGAATTAAATAGAAAGCAGAAAAGTAAAATAACAACTATATGGCAAGATTTAAGATTAATAGAAGATCTCTCTGCAGAACAAAATGTTAATTGTGGACTACTAGCGGAAAACAATTTTTATTTTGCTTTTAAAAATTTACTAAATATAAGTTCTTTTAAGAAGGCGCATAAATATATGAAATTATGTAGACTTCATGACTCTATTTACGACAAAAAAATCAGAAAACTATCTGGGGGGCAAAAACAAAGGGTGGCTATAGCAAGATCATTAATTCAAGAATCAAATATATTACTTGCAGATGAGCCTTTTAATAATCTAGATCCCAAATTGATAACAACAATTAAAAACCTTCTGCTAGAAAATTTAGATAAAAATAATACAAAAAAATCCCCAAAGACAGCATTAGTTGCATTACATAGATTAGATTTGCTGAACGATTTCGATAAAGTTATTGGAATAAGGGATGGTAAAATTTTTTTCAATATCAAAAGAAATAACTTAAAGAAGATTCATTTAGAGAAAATATATTAATTAGTTGAACAAATTAAAATTAAACTATACCTCATTATCTTTTCTTCCAATTTTGGTATGCATACCTCTAGGGTATCAATTAATAAACAATATTCATTTTGGAGGATTTAAATTATTCCAAGAATTATTAATTTCTGCATTTAATCCCAAGATCGATAATGAAATTATTATTACAGTAATTAAGCGATTAAATGAAACTATTTTAATTGGTTTTTTTAGTTGGTTAGTAAGTATTATTTTTGGAGCAATTTTTGGAACAATTTCCTCAAATATTTTTTATAAAATCTTTAATATTCCAAATTTTTTCTACCGCATAATAAGGTTTTTTCTAACAATAATTAGATCTATACACGAAGTGGTTTGGGGAATAATATTAATGCAAATATATGGAATAAATTTTTCGATAGGAATAATAGCTATATGTATACCTTATATTGCTGTAAATTCAAAAGTTTTTGCTGAACAATTAGAAACTATTGACTACAAAAGTTTTGAATCTATAAATCAAATAAATGCACCTAAATTTTCTTCTTTACTAACTTTAATATGGAATCCAATAATAAATACATTTAAAAACTTTGGTTTATATCGATTAGAGTGTGCAATAAGAAGTACTGTGATTTTAGGACTTTTTGGGATTGGAGGAATAGGTACCAGTATTTTTTTATCTTTCCAGACTT
>CACGBT010000018.1 GCA_902571335.1 uncultured Prochlorococcus sp.
ATTTCAAATAATAAGGATTGTTTATTAATTAATTTAGATGGTCAAAAACAAAGGCCGAAAGAAGTTTTTGAAATTCCAATAAATAATAAATATAAAGCTTTTGCTATTAAAACTGATTTACTTGGTTGCTTTGATAACCCAGTAGATACTGTGATTGAATACTGCAAAGGAATTATAGAAAAAAATGATATTTTAACAATCGGTGAGAGTCCCCTGGCGATCATGCAAAATAGATATATTTCCCCTCAAAATTTGGAATATAGTTTATTTTCGAAAGCTTTATGTTATTTTTTTCACCCTACAAGCAGTCTCGCTACAGCTTGCGGAATGCAATTATTGATAAATAGAATCGGAGTCACAAGAATAACCTTTGCACTATTTGTTGGATTTCTCTTCAAATTAGTCGGTATTAAAGGTATGTTTTATAGATTAACTGGTACAGAATCATCTCTCATTGATGATATAAGCGGTACAGTCACCCCTTACGACAAAAGTATAGTTATGGGTCCTATCAATGCTGATTTATTTTGTAAGGAGGTCTCGGAAAATCTAAATATAGATGTTGCAGTAGTAGATGTTAATGATCTTGGAGGTGTAAAAGTATTAGCTAGTTCAAATAAGACAATAAATAAAATACTCAAAAGAAACCTAATCTCAAATCCAGCTGGCAATGGAGATGAAAAAACTCCTATAGTGTTAATAAGAGAAAAAAAGTAAATGAAAAAAAGTACCTCTGATTCTTTTCAATCTACAAAAGGAATTGAAGTAACTTTTGAAGAACTCCATATAAGGCACCTTAACCTTTTAATAGATATCAAAAATAAGGAGTTGAATAATTGGTTCTTAAAGATGGCAATTATAAATACCTTTGATGATTTGAAAATTTTTTTAAATAATCTCAAGAAAAATAAAAATAAATGCATAATTGCTATTTCTGGAAACGAAATTATTGGTTATTTGAATATTTTTCCTTTAAACAAAAAAGAGACTTGTTTAAAAATATCTAAGCCCAAGTTAATTATCAACAATTGTTTTTTAACAAATAAACAATTAACTTTAGGATTGATAAAAAAATCCATCTCAATAACAGACATCAAAACTTCAAGTTGGATAATTAACGCTGATATAAATAATGTAGATCTAATATCAAACTCAAGAGAACTAGGCTTCCAACCGTTAGGAGAGATAATAGTTTGGGATGGTTGTCATCTTAATAAATCCTTAAAGCAAAATAGTAAAGGTTTTAAATTAATTAGTGAATTCCAAAATATTAACAAACAAAATATATTGAAAATATTGAATTTTATAAGATCAAATCAATCACCCTTAATAAGAAATATTTTAGATTTTGATCAAGACGATATTCTGAAAAGAAACAACTATAAAAGTGGTGCCTTAATATATGAAAATTCTGTTTTATGTACAATTTTAAAAGATATAAATTATCAAAACGAAGAAATTTATACTTTAACTTTAAGTAGATTTTGGGATAATAGATTCAATCCTATCCTGAAAGAATTTATAAAAAGTTTTTTCGAAAAATCTCCTTTATCCTATTTAAAAACCTATAAAGAAAATTCTGAACTAAATCTTTTTCTCGAAGAATGTAACCTGAAAGAAAAAAATCAAGAAATTATTCTCATAAGGAACACAATAGTTAAGAATGAAGCCAAACAAATAAATAAAATAAATCAATCTTTGGAGACAATCTTTGAAAAATTAAGTCCACAAGGTAATCCATATCCATCTCCTTTTCCACTAAAAACAAAGTGAAATTTTGCAAACCTAAACCTAGATCAATCTTGAGTCTTGATATAGGTATCAAAAGAATAGGATTGGCTTATTGTGACCCCTTATGCATAACATCAAATATACTTCCAGCAGTAAAAAGGTTTGAAAATAATCAAGAGCTTAAAATCATTAAAAATCATATAAATGAATTTAATTTGACTGGTTTTATTGTTGGCCTTCCACTTGATGAGAAAGGTCAAATGACCACACAAGCTATTGACTGTAAAAAATACGGCAAATTACTTTCAAATGAACTAAAGCTTCCATTTACTTACGTCAACGAACATAGTTCAACATGGGAATCTTCAAATAGATTTAGAATTAAAAAAGACAAATCTGGATTGATTGATAGTTTTTCAGCAAAAATAATACTTGAACAATGGATCGAAGAAGGTCCTGAATTAGAAGAATTAGCTGGTAAAGATCATATAAAATATTAGTATTAAAAATATAGATGATTTTTTAAATGAAAGAAACCAGCCTAAATGATAATTATGATGCCCAGACGCTAATATTAAATGACTCAAATGGGAACGAGCTATTTTGTTATCTTGAACAATTAGTTAGTGTTGAAGGAGAAGAATATGCATTATTAACACCAGTAGATACTCCAGTTAGTCTTTTCAAGATAAATGAAAAAGATGAACCTGAACTAATTGATAAAATAGATAAAAATGAACAATTACTAAAGAATGCTGAAGCAGTTCTTCAAGAACATGATTTAAAGCTAATACGATCAGCAGTTACATTAACAGTATCAGGAGAACTTGAAGAATCCATTTACGATGAATTGGAAGAAGATTGCGTCGATGACGATAGTGAGAGTTATGAATTGCTTGTTAACTTTAATCTTTTTGACCAAGAATATGGCTTATATATTCCACTAGATCCTTTTTTTATTGTGGGTAAATTAAAAGAAAAAGGTGCTTTTTTGATTGAAGATGATGAGTTTGACAAAATTCAACCTTTAATTGAATCCGAGCTTGAAAAAAGTAGTTCTTAAAATTAATGAGATCTATCCTAAAAATTAATTGGGATTCGAATTTACCTATATATGAGATTTCTCAATCTGAATTACAAAAAAAAGAAATTCATTGTTTATTACTTGACGTGGATGGAACTCTAGTAAATCGAAAATCAAATATTATTCCAAAATCTGTAAAAAATTGGATCATAGAATCTAAAAAACTTTTCTCCTTATATTTAATAAGTAATAATCCATCAAAAAAAAGAATCGCAAAAATTGCGAAAGAATTAAATTTAAGGTATTCATACAATGCATCAAAACCAAGAAAAAAAGCAACTTTGTATGCTATCAAAGAAATTGGCAGAGAGCCAAAAAATATAGCAATTATTGGCGACAGAATTTTTACAGATATTATTGTTGGGAATAGATGTAATATAAAAACAATATTAGTTAAGAGATTAAATAGAGATGGCTTGCCTATAAAATTTAATTTAACTTTGACAATAGAAAAATTAATTTCTCATTTTATAAAATGAAAACTTGGGTTATAAAAATTGGTACTAGTATTTTAAGAGGAACAGAGGAAACATCTACAGAAGAAGTTATTGAAACCCTTTCTAGATCCTTTACAAGTTTTCTTTCAAAAGGGAACAAATTAATTTTAGTAACTAGTGGAGCCGTTGGATTAGGTTGCCAAAAATTAAATATTAAAAAGAGACCAAATGATTTAAGTACCCTTCAAGCTACTGCTGCAGTAGGTCAAGTTAATTTAATGTCCTTATACGATAAAGTATTTGATAAATTAGGTCATAATATTGCTCAAATTTTGATAACTAAAGCTGATTTTAATTCACGAGAATCCTTTAATAACGCTTCTAAAACTTTAAGGAAATTAATCGATTTGAATGTTATTCCAATAGTAAATGAAAATGATACCGTAGCAAATGAAGAGCTTAAATATGGAGATAATGATACCCTATCTGCTTTAGTTGCCTTAGCTATAAATGCTAACAAGCTTATTTTATTAACCGATATTGAAAATCTATACTCAAAAGATCCACGTAATAATAAAGATGCGCAACCTATTAAAGAAGTCCATAATAGTGAATTAAAAGAAATTAAAGATAAAAATGTTCAAAACTCAAATAATGAATGGGGAACAGGAGGAATTTCTACAAAACTAATTTCTGCAGAAATAGCAACAAAGGGAGGAGTTGAAGTCCAACTAGTTGATGGAACTAATAAAAAAAACTTAATTGAAATTTTTAATGATAATAAAATTGGAACTTTATTTTATCCAGTAGAAAACCCTATAGGAAACAAAAAAAGTTGGCTTTCTCATGCAATACATACAGTAGGGAAAATCACTTTAGATGATGGCGCCTCTTTTGCAATTAAGCAAAAAGGTGCCTCTCTTTTAGCGGTTGGGGTAAAGAATGTAGAAGGAAACTTTACAATTAATCAGGCAGTTAAAATCGTAAATTCAAATGATAAAGAAGTTGCAAAAGGTTTAGTATCAATAAGTAGCGACAAATTAAGAAGTATCTTAAATAATAAAGAAAATAACAACTCCTCGATAATTGTCGTGCATAGAGATGTTCTTGCTCTCTCTTAGAAAAAAATTAAAATTGAAAAATGCTTTTAAGTGATTTAGTTGATCTAATAAAAAAAGGAAATTCAAATTATATTTGTGCCAATATTTTCGAAGATTTAAATATAGATGATGCAGCCTCATTAGATGCTGCAGTTAAACATCAAATATCTTTTTTAGAAGATAATAATATACTTAAAGAAAAATTAGATCAAACTAAAGCATCAGCAATCATAACTACTAACAACGATGAAATCGTTAGTGCCCTAAAGAAATTCAATATATCAAACATAATCGTTAAAAATCCAAGAATTGCATTTGCAGAAGTATTGGAATGTCTATATAAAACAATCAATTTCAAACCAGGAATTCATGATTCAGCGGTTATAGATAAAACAGCAATAATTGGAGCAGATTGCCATATTGGACCTAATGTCTATATTGGAGAGAATACTTTAATTGGTGACAATAATCATATTCTTCCTGGATCATCAATTTTAGGAAATGTTCGAATAGGAAATAATAATATAATTCATCCAAATTGTGTTATTTACGAAAATACCACTCTAAAAAATAATTGTGTAATTAATTCAAATTCTGTTATTGGATCAGAGGGATTTGGTTTTATTCCTAAAAATGGCAAATGGGTAAAAATGCCTCAAAAAGGTGGTGTAAAAATAATGAGTTTTGTAGAAATTGGAGCGAATTGTTGTATTGATAGACCCGCAGTTGGATTTACTTTTATTGATGAGGGAACAAAGTTGGATAATTTAATACAAATAGGTCATGGAGTAAAAATTGGAAAGAATTGTGCATTTGCAGCTCAAGTTGGTATCGCTGGAGGAGCAAATATTGGAGATGGTGTTATTTTGGCAGGGCAAGTAGGAGTCAATAATAGAGTAAAAGTTGGTAATAATGTTATAGCGAGTTCAAAATGCGGAATTCATTGTAACGTAGAAGATGGCAAGGTAATTAGTGGTTTCCCCGCTATGGAAAATAAATCATGGCTAAGGAGTTCAAGTATTTTTAAAAAATTACCAGAATTAGCAAAAAAACTTAGACAATTAGACAAGCAATAATTTATTGTTCTATTAAACAAAAATTTAAATGAAGAAATATAAGATTGTTTTATTGTCAGGAGACGGAATTGGACCAGAGATTTCAGAAGTTTCAAAGAAAGTTTTAAAAAAGCTTTCAAAAAAGAATAATTTCGATATTGAGATTATTGAAAAATTATTTGGAGGGATAGCTTATGAAAAATATGGGACTCCTGCTCCAGATGAGACACTAGATCAATGCAAAAAAAGTGATGCTGTACTTTTAGCATGTGTAGGAGATATTAAATATGACTCTCTTGCAAGAGAATTAAGGCCAGAAAGTGGGTTACTAAAGTTAAGATCTGCCCTAAACCTTTTCGCAAATATCAGGCCTGTCAAAATAAGAAAATCTCTACTAGATGCAAGTACATTAAAAAAAGAAATCGTTGAGCATGTAGATCTTATTGTCGTAAGAGAATTAATAGGGGGAATTTATTTTGGGAAACCAAGAGGACATATAACAAACACAAAAATCCCAAAAGCTTTTAATACGATGGTTTATGATTCGGCTGAAATAGAAAGAATAACTGAAATAGCAATAAAAATTGCTGACCAAAGAAATAAAAAAATATGTTCTGTTGATAAATCAAACGTTCTTGAGGTTAGTCAATTGTGGAGAGACACAGTTTTAAATATTACCTCAAAAGATAAAAATATATCTCTAAGCAATATGTACGTTGATAATGCAGCAATGCAATTAGTTAGAGATCCTGGTCAATTTGATGTAATTTTAACAAGTAATTTATTTGGAGATATTTTAAGTGACTTAGCCGCAATGTTAACTGGTTCTATTGGTATGCTTCCATCTGCTTCTCTAAACAATAATGGTCCAGGAGTTTTTGAACCTGTTCATGGTTCGGCTCCTGATATAGCTGGTAAAAACATAGCGAATCCTATAGCAATGCTTTTATCTGCTTCCATGATGTTAAAAATTGGATTAAATGAAGAAGAAGCTGCAAAAAATTTAGAAACTGCCATCGATAAAGTTTTATCAAAAGGATTTAGAACAGCAGATTTAGCTGATGGGTCTTCTGAAGTTTTATCTTGCAGTGAAATCGGAGATAAAATAATGGATGAAATTTAAAAAAAAATTAATAAATAAAAAAATATTTTTAAGTAAAACATAAAGTTGGCATATGACCTGTCAGAATCATTAAATATTGTTTTTAAAAAATGTCAAAACGTCATCCAGTAGTCGCTGTAACAGGATCTTCAGGAGCAGGAACAAGTACAGTAAAAAGAGCTTTTGAGCATATTTTTGCCAGAGAAGATATTGTTCCCGCAGTTGTAGAAGGTGATAGTTACCACAGATTTGAAAGAATGCCTATGAAAAAAGCCATGGCAGACGCTCTTTCAAAAGGTGAAAATTTCTCTCATTTTGGTCCAGAGGCTAATCTTTTTGACAAGCTAGAAGAACTTTTTAAAATCTATGGTGAAACTGGAGGAGGAAAGAAAAGATATTATCTACATAGTCTTGAAGAAGCAGAAGAACATAATGCAAGACTTGGTACATCCTTAGAACCTGGACAATTTACTCCATGGGAAGATATTCCTGAGGGAACAGACGTACTTTTTTATGAAGGTTTGCATGGCGGGGTAGAAGGTGATGGATACAATGTGGCATCTTATGCTGATTTACTTGTTGGTGTTGTTCCAATAACTAATTTAGAGTGGATTCAAAAAATTCATAGAGATAACGCAGAAAGAGGTTACTCAGCGGAAACCATTGTTGATACGATATTAAGAAGAATGCCTGATTATATAAATCACATTTGCCCACAATTCAGCAAAACCGATATTAATTTCCAAAGAGTTCCCACAATTGACACTTCTAATCCTTTCATATGCAGGAATATCCCAACTCCTGATGAAAGCTTTGTGATCATACATTTCAGAAAAGGGGCAAGAGAGAAATGGGGGATTGATTTTCAATACTTGCTTGGAATGATCAACGATTCATTTATGTCAAGTCCAACAAGTATCGTTGTAAATGGAGGGAAAATGGGTTTCGCAATGGAATTAATTCTCACTCCAATAATTCATAAAATGATTGAGGAAAAAAATAAATAATAATTAATTTTCGATTATCAACTCAAATCATTATATTTTTTTACTTTGAGGAGTTTTAAATTTAGAGGATCTCAAATTTTTATATATCTTTCTTGATAAAAGTACCTTATTTAGATTTAAATAGAAAAAACAGGAAAAGTTGTGTCATTAATCGACTGGTTTGCCGCGAGGCGTAAAGATCAATTTGTTGGGAAAGTTTCGCAAGATACTGATGAAGGAGATGGTTTGTGGGTTAAATGTTCAGAATGTTCGCAGGTAGCCTATAGAAAAGACCTAATTTCAAATTTCAATGTTTGTAGTAATTGTGGACATCACAATAGGATTAATAGCGATGAAAGGATAAATATAATTGCTGACAAAAATTCATTCGAAGAGTTTGATAGTTCACTAAGTCCCACAGATCCTTTAGGTTTCAAAGATAGAAGATCATATGCTGATCGAATTAAAGAAAGTCAAGCAGGCACAGGTTTAAGAGATGGAGTTGTAACTGGTATCTGTTCTGTAAATTCAATTCCTTTAGCATTAGCTGTTATGGATTTTAGATTTATGGGAGGATCCATGGGTTCAGTAGTTGGTGAAAAAATTACAAGGATAATTGAGAGAGCAACTTTAGAAAATTTTCCAATTCTTATTGTTTGCGCATCAGGAGGAGCAAGGATGCAAGAAGGCATGTTAAGTCTCATGCAAATGGCAAAAATATCCGGAGCACTAAAAAAACATAAAGAGAAAAATCTTCTTTATATGCCCTTATTAACTCATCCAACCACTGGGGGGGTAACAGCAAGCTTTGCAATGTTAGGTGATTTAATTTTGGCTGAACCTAAAGCTCTTATTGGATTTGCGGGAAGAAGGGTTATAGAACAAACATTAAGAGAAAAATTACCAGATAATTTTCAAACAGCTGAATATCTGCTTGAGCATGGTTTTGTTGATGTAATAGTTAAAAGGAAAGATCTCAAGGATACTCTGACTAAAATTTTAAAAATTCATGGTGTAAAAGAACTTGTAAAAGCAAACACATAAAATGAGTATTATTTCTAATTTCTTTTATTTTTCTTTAAGTCTTCTACTCTTTATTTTTAACTTTGCCTCCTATTCATATGCGATAGGAAATGTTGACTGGGTCCTACTAAAAGAGAATGATGATGGGAAAGAATGGCTTGATAAAGGGAGTATTAAGTCGCTCCCAAATGGTGAAATAAGTGTATTAACAAAGTTCTTTAAGAATCCAACTAATTCTGATGATGATGGAGAGTTATCACTTTATGTAATGAGAATTAATTGCAATGAAAAAAAGTTCAAAGATACATCAATAAATGGAATTCCACAATTCAATTCAAAATGGCAAACTTCTAATAATGATGAACTAATAGATGTAGTTATTGAAAATAGCTGTTCAGAGTTCATAAATGGATAAGAATGAATTCTAAAAATAAAAAATTAAAAATAGCAATCGCTGGACTAGGGTTTGGTAAAAAAGTTCATTTAGAGGCATTAAAAGAGTCTGATTACTTAACTCCTGTAGCTATTTATCATTACGAGAAAAAGCAAAAATCGATATTAGAAAAAGAAACGGGCTTAGATTTTTTTCATGATTGGTATGACTTAATTAAATCTCCAGAAATTGATGGGATCATTATTGCTACCCCTCCTGAATCAAGATTTAAATTAGCAAAAAGCGCACTTGAGAACAATAAAAATTTGCTATTAGAAAAACCCGTTTCAATATCCTCCTCAGAAATTGAAGAGCTTCAGAGAATATCTTTAATTAATAATTTAAGCGTATGTGTTGATTTTGAATATAGAGCAGTACCTCTTTTCCTTCAGACAAAAAAACTTATTGATGAAAATATTTTAGGAGAAATATATTTAGTCAAATTAGATTGGTTAATGGGGAGCAGATCCGATCCCAAAAGAGCTTGGAATTGGTATTCTCTGGAAGAAAAAGGTGGAGGAGTTATTGGCGCTTTAGGTACACATGCATTCGACATGTTGAATTGGTTTTTTGGAGAATCAATAAATGTATCTGGTAAGTTAGCAACATCAATCAAAAAAAGACCTTTACCTAATTCATCTGATTTAAATGATGTTACTAGCGAGGATGTTTGTCTGGCTAATATAGAAATATCAAACTACAGCTCCAATCTTATTCCATGTCAGGTATCTTTATCATCGATTTCTAAAAACGGTAGAGGATTTAGTTTAGAAATATATGGAAGCGAAGGTTCACTAATTCTTAAAAGCGAGAACCAAAAAGATTATGTCCATGGTTTTAATTTGAAATATTCAAACAACGAAAATAAAATCCAAAATTTAACTGCAGATTCAATTTTTAATTTTGAAAAAACATGGACTGATGGGAGGATAGCTCCAGTTTTGAGAATTCAAAATTTATGGGCTGAGAGTATAATTAACAAAACACCCGTAATCCCAGGATTGTGCGAAGGACTTGCTAGTCATAAAGTTTGCGAAGCCATAAAAGAATCTTCGAAAAGCGGATTAAGGATCAAAATTTAAGACTATACATCTATAAGTAGCAATTATCACCCGATAAAGTATTGGATTAATTTTATTTTTTTTTCATATTCTGGAAAAATCAATTGAACTGATTTATTAAAGAATGGCTTTAAATTATTACAAAAATGAGCTTAAAGAAAATGCTCAATTACTAGCTTCTAAAGGAAAAGGGATATTAGCGGTAGATGAATCCACTAAAACAGTAGGTAAAAGACTCGCTGGAATTGGCGTTGAGAATACTGAAGACAATAGGAAGGCATATAGAGGAATGCTTTTTACGACAGAAGGTCTTGGTAAGTATATAAGTGGAGCAATCCTATTTGAAGAAACTCTTTATCAGAATCACCAAGATGGTGAGTCAATGGTTAAAAAGCTAAATGACTTAGGTATTATTCCAGGTATAAAGGTCGATAAAGGCCTAAATCCACTTCCTGGAGGAGGGGAAGTAGAAACTTTTTGCTCTGGCCTAGATGGGTTAGTTGAAAGAGCCGCAAAATATTATGAACAAGGTGCAAGATTTGCAAAGTGGAGAGCAGTTCTCCAAATTACAAATGATGGTTGTCCTTCAAAACTATCAATTCAAGAAAATGCTTGGGGATTAGCAAGGTATGCAAGATCAGTTCAAGAATCTGGTTTGGTACCAATTATTGAACCTGAAATCTTAATGGACGGCGATCATACTATTGAAAAAACTGCTGAAGTCCAAGAAGAGGTAATAAAGCAGGTTTATATTGCCTGTCAAGCAAATGGAGTTTTTCTAGAAGGAACGTTATTAAAACCCTCTATGACAGTCAATGGAGCAGATTGTCCAACAAAGGCTGATCCTATGGAAGTTGCTGAAATGACCATCAGAACTATGGAAAGATGCGTTCCTGCATCTGTTCCTGGAATAGTTTTCTTATCAGGAGGGTTAAGCGAAGAAGCTGCTTCTGTTTATTTAAATAATATGAACACTCTTTACAGGAAAGCTTTATGGAATGTTTCATTCTCATATGGAAGAGCATTACAGCATTCATGCTTAAAGGCTTGGAAAGGAAGCGACGTTGAAGGAGGTCAAAAAGCATTAATAGCAAGAGCTCAAGCAAACTCTGAAGCTTCAAAAGGTGCCTACGTAGCAGGATCTCAACCTTCATCTGATGAGCAATTGTTTGTAGCAGGCTACACTTACTAATCAAAAAACTCTAAAAATATACTCTGGGTCATAAAATTAGTTTCTTTAATTTAGTATTTTGTATATCTAATGACGTGACATTTGATACCTCTTTATACTAAACTCGCGGAAACATATGCTTTTTATAGCATTTAACTTATTTTAATTATGGCCCTCGTTCCACTAAGACTACTTTTAGATCACGCTGCTGAGAATGGTTACGGTATTCCAGCATTCAATGTTAATAACCTTGAGCAAGTTCAAGCAATCATGGAAGCAGCATATGAAACAGATAGTCCAGTTATCCTCCAAGCTTCAAGAGGGGCAAGAAATTATGCAGGAGAAATTTTCTTACGTCATCTAATACTTGCCGCTACAGAAACATATCCTAATATTCCAGTGGTAATGCACCAAGACCATGGTAATGAGCCATCAACATGCTATTCAGCTGCAATAAATGGTTTCACATCAGTAATGATGGATGGTTCTCTAGAGGCAGATGCAAAAACACCCGCTAGTTACGAATATAATGTTGCTGTTACTAAAAAAGTTGTAGATTTTGCTCATTCAGTTGGAGTTAGTGTTGAAGGAGAATTAGGTTGCTTAGGTTCATTAGAAACAGGGAAAGGTGAAGCAGAAGATGGTCATGGATTTGAAGGTGAACTTTCTACTGACATGCTTTTGACTGATCCTGAAGAAGCTGCAGATTTTGTTGCTAAAACAAAAGTTGATGCATTAGCTATTGCTATAGGTACAAGTCATGGTGCTTATAAATTCACAAGGAAACCTACAGGAGAAGTTCTTGCAATAAGCAGAATTGCTGAAATTCATAAAGCACTTCCAAATACCCATCTTGTAATGCATGGTTCTAGTTCAGTTCCTCAAGAATGGTTGGATATCATTAACAAATATGGTGGTGAAATCCCTCAAACATATGGTGTTCCTGTTGAAGAGATTCAAGAGGGAATAAGAAATGGAGTTAGAAAAGTCAACATCGATACCGATAACAGACTTGCTTTCACTGCCGCGGTTAGAGAGGCAGCATTTGCTGATAAAGCAAACTTTGACCCAAGACATTTCAACAAGCCTGCTAGAAAATATATGAAGCAAGTTTGTCTTGATAGATACAAGCAGTTCTGGTGCGAAGGTCAAGCAAGTAAGATCAAACAAAACAGCACTAATTATTTTGCTGATCTTTACGCAAAAGGCGATTTAGATCCAAAAGTAAAAGCTACTGTTTAATTTCTTCCCAAATTAAATAAAAAAAAGACCTCCAAAATTTGGGGTCTTTTTTTTACTTCAATATTAATGATTTTAATGTAAAGAGACCATCCGTACCACCAATTGTTTCGTCACATGCTCGCTCTGGATGAGGCATTAAACCTAGAACATTTCCCTTTTTATTAGTTATACCTGCAATATCGAATGAAGATCCATTGGGATTATTTTTATATCTCAAAGCGATCAATTCATTATCTACAAGTTTTTTTAAAGTATCAGAATCACAATGATATCTTCCTTCTCCATGCGCTATTGGCAACTTAATAGTTTGTCTTTCATCTACATTATTAAACCAACCTCCTTTGGAAGAAACGATATCCAGTTCGACGTCATCACAGATAAAATTAAGATTTTTATTTGCAACAAGAGCGCCAGGCAAAAATCCTGATTCTGTCAAAATTTGAAACCCATTACAAATTCCTAAAACTCTTTTCCCGCTTTTAACAAACTCATCTAAGGCATTTATTAATGGAGAGAATCTCGCAATTGCTCCGCATCTTAAATAATCACCATAGCTAAATCCTCCAGGTAAAACTATTGCATCTACATCACTTAAATCTGAAGACTCATGCCACAAGTATTTGGTTCTTATGTCTAAACAACCTTCCAATGCCCATGAAACATCACGATCACAATTAGAACCAGGAAAGACAACAACTCCTACAGTAAAATTATCCATCTTATAATTTTTCTAGTGAATACTCATAATCTTCTATAACAGTATTTGCAAATAACCTATCACACAATAAATCAATTTTTTCTCTTACTTCATTTTCACCATTACCTTCTATTTTCACCTCAATCATTTTTCCTATACGCAATGATTTTATTCCCTTGGCTCCAAGTTTTATAGAGGCAGATTTGGTAGCTTCTCCTGCTGGATCTAAAACTGAGGGTCTTAGTCTTACAAAAACTTTTACAGCAAATTGGTCCAATTAAAAATTAATTTCTACTAGAAGAATAGTTTAAATTTTAATAAACAGTACTATTGATTAATAAACAAATATTTTTACCTTAAGGTTTTCTGAGTTATTAGATATTTATGTAGCCTCTACCAAAACAAACTAAGCAAGTTCTTCTTGAATTTTCAGGTGTTTTAAAATTTCCTGCCCCGCCACATTTTGAACATTTTATTTTATCAATTGATGTAACTTTGTCAGAGATTATTTGTTTTAAAGCAATTTTTGAATTTTCCATCTTGGGCTGTCTACTGTTTAAGTATCCCGACAGCTAACTATAATGTCAAATTGCTATTTTTGGTTCACTTAAAATCTTAAATTTCTCTTTAATTTTTTTATTGAAAGTTTTTATAGATTTTTCATCAAAGGAAATTATTACTAATTCAAGCCCAGCATTATCATTTGGTCTCCAACAATTGTCTGGAGCTTCTTCAAACCAAGTATTAATTTTCTTTCCAACAATTTGTATTTGTAAAGGTAATGATTTGTTTGGTATCCAAATACGTCCTTTTATTCGAAGAATGTTTAATTCATCCAAGATTTTTGACATCTCCTTTTCAAAGTCATTTTTTTCAAGGAAATAATTTAATTTAATTGAATCTGATACAAGTTCAACATGATTATGGTCATGTTCTTCAGTTAAAAACTCTTTATAAGTCTCTTTTTTAAAATTAAAATCAAATAGATAGTTCAAATCAATTTTGCCATTATTGGATTTAAGGACTGGTGTAGATGAGTTTAGACTTACTTTAATTTTATGTTTTACAACGTCAAACTGATCATCATTTAAGATATCTGACCTAGAGACTAAAACGATATCAGAAACTTCTAGTTGCTCCTCAAAAAGTTCATCTATAGTGGCGTTGTGATCAATTTTATCTGTTTCATTATATTGTTTTATTATTTTATTTAAATCATTAATTGGTGAACCATTAAGCATTGATTCTCCATTAACGATACCAACAACAACATCAAGGTAAATGGAAGACCTAATTTCAGGCCAGTTAAGTGCTTGAATTAAGGGAATTGGCAGTGCCAAGCCACTTGTTTCGATAATTATTGATTCGATAGGAGGATTAAATTCTAGGAGAGCTTTTATTGATGGAACAAAATCATCTTGAACAGTACAACATAAACATCCATTGTTTAATTCGATTACGCAGTCGTCTTCAGATTCATCACATTTATCACAACTTTTAATCAAATCACCGTCAATTCCAACATCACCAAATTCATTAATTATTAAACCAAATTTTTTATTACTCTCTTTTAATAAATATCTTAGAAAAGTTGTTTTACCTGAACCAAGAAATCCTGAAACAACTATAACTGGTATTTTTTTTTTCATTTTTTATGATTAACAACCTAAGCTATATTCTGTACTCTCTCCTGTAGAACTATTTGTGCCATTAGCAATCGCACATAATTGTTTTTGTTGTGTACGACTAAGAACTGCATCTGTAAAATCTGCACCATCTATTTTTGCTCCTTCAAAATTACTCTCCATTAATAAAGCATTTGTAAAATTAACATCCGAAAGATCTGCATCTGTAAAATCTGTTGCATAAGCTAGTGCATCTCTTAAATTGGCTCCATTAAACTTTGAATTTTGCAATTTACTATTATTGAACACCGCGCCTTCTAAATTACTTTCACTAAAATTAAACCCATTCAAATCAAACTTAACGTATTCGTTACCGCTTAAATCTTGACCATGCATATCTGGCTCTAAATTAAGGTCTTGCTGGTTTCTAATCTCAGGAGGTCGTTTAGCCCATGCAGAATTTACAGAATTAAAAAATAAAATCCCAACGAACAACAAAGTAATTAATGCATTCTTTAGTGAGGGGAAAACAATTGATTTAATCATAATAAGACTGTATTTTAGAACTTAAGTATTTAAAGTTTGTAAGAGTATCTTAAAGGAAAATATATGGCAATGTCACTAAAGGTTATTGTTCCTCCTCATCCATTAATAAAACATTGGCTTTCAATATTGCGAGAAAAAAATACTCCAGATATTTTGTACTCAACAGGATATGAGCAATTAGGGAAATGGCTTACATATGAAGCATTACGTAATTGGCTGCCATATAAAAAAGAAATAGTAAATACTGATAATGGGGACACAGATGGATTCTTTATTAATAATGATTATCCAATAAAAGTGCTCGCTATGTTGCCCGAAGGGTTATCTCTTTGGTTTGGATCTAAAGAAGTAATTCCTAATTCAACCCTCTCATTAGGAGAACTTCCTAAAACTATTGAATCAAATGAAGGAGTTATATTTTATTCAGAACAAATAACGACAAAATCAACCACATTAGAAACCTTAATTAAATTAAAGGAATTAGGTGTTGATTCAAATAGGATTCTTTTAATAACTGCTATTTGCTCAAATAAAGGGTTAAATGAAATTGCGAAATTGTTCCCGAATCAGGTAATTTACACTTCTTGCATAGATGAGGAAGACGAAAAAACACCATTATTGGTACCCGGTATTGGGAATCCTTTATCGCGTTTAAGTACTATATTTCAAGATAAGAACTAATATAGAATATAGGAGTAAATATTTTACCAATGTCTGAATACAGAGATTCGTCTTCAAATAATCTTTTATCATTAATAAGTGGTGCTTTTATTGGAGCAGCAGGTCTAGCATGGTGGTTAATATCCGAAGCAGACAAAAGAAAAGAGGAAAAAAAACAAAAAGCAATGATGTATTCCTCCAGAATTCAAGACGGCTCAGAAGCGATTGATTCAAATGAAAATATAAATGAAGTTGAAGGAGAGAATCTGGAGAAGAAAGTTGAGCAACTTAATTCTGCAATTGCTGATGTTAGGAAGCAACTTGAAGAGTTGGGGCAATAGAATAAAAAAGGTTCTCAAATAATATGAATAAACTCAGATCATCTGCAATAACCCAAGGTGTGCAAAGATCACCTAACAGATCGATGTTAAGAGCTGTTGGATTTAATGATGAAGATTTTAATAAACCTATTATTGGAGTTGCAAATGGATACAGCACCATAACACCATGCAATATGGGTTTAAATAAGTTAGCTCTAAAAGCTGAAGAGTCTATAAAAAGATCAGGTGGGATGCCTCAGATGTTTGGGACTATAACAGTAAGTGATGGGATTTCTATGGGAACAGAGGGCATGAAATATTCCCTAGTTTCAAGAGAAGTTATTGCTGATTCAATTGAAACAGCATGCAATGCTCAGAGTATGGATGGAGTACTTGCTATAGGTGGATGTGATAAAAATATGCCGGGTGCCATGATTGCGATTGCAAGAATGAATATTCCCTCAATTTTCATTTATGGAGGGACAATAAAGCCTGGGAAATTGCATGGAGAAGATCTTACTGTTGTTAGCGCATTTGAAGCTGTTGGACAATTAACATCAGGCAAAATTAATGAAGAAAGGCTAATCCAAGTTGAGAAAAATTGTATTCCTGGTGCTGGTAGCTGTGGAGGAATGTTTACAGCTAATACAATGTCTGCGGTTATTGAAGTATTAGGGTTAAGTCTTCCTCACAGTTCCACTATGGCTGCTGAAGATCTTGAAAAAGAACTAAGTGCAGACAAAAGTGCTGAGATATTAGTCTCTGCAATAGAAAAAGATATAAGACCTCTAGACCTAATGACTAAGAAAGCATTTGAAAATGCAATATCAGTAATTATGGCAATTGGAGGATCAACAAATGCGGTATTGCACATCTTAGCTATCGCGAATACTGCAGGAATAGATATCAACATTAATGATTTTGAGAGAATCAGACAAAAAGTTCCCGTTATTTGTGACCTTAAACCGAGTGGTAAATATGTGACGGTGGATCTTCATAAGGCAGGTGGGATTCCACAAGTAATGAAAATACTTTTGAATGCAGGATTAATTCATGGCGATTGCAAAAACATTGAAGGAAAAACCATCTCAGAATACTTACAAAATATTCCAGATAAGCCTCCAACAAATCAAAATGTCATAAGAGACATAGATGACCCTCTTTATAAAAAAGGACATCTAGCGATATTAAAAGGTAACTTAGCGAGCGAAGGTTCTGTAGCCAAAATTAGCGGAGTAAAAAACCCTGTATTAACTGGTCCCGCAAAGATTTTTGAAAGTGAAGAGGATTGTTTAAAATCGATATTAAATAACGATATAAAAGCTGGTGATGTTGTTGTTATTAGAAACGAAGGTCCTGTAGGAGGACCAGGGATGAGAGAGATGTTAGCTCCAACATCTGCAATTGTTGGTCAAGGGCTAGGAGAGAAGGTGGCTTTAATTACCGATGGCAGATTTAGCGGCGGTACCTATGGTCTTGTTGTGGGTCACATAGCTCCAGAGGCTGCTGTAGGAGGAAATATTGCTCTAATAAAACAAGGTGATTTAATTACAGTAGATGCGGTAAAACAACTAATTGAAGTTGATTTATCGGACGAAGAATTAGAAAAAAGAAAAAAAGATTGGGAGAAACCTATTCAAAAATATAAAAGAGGAATTCTTTCAAAATATTCGAGAATCGTAAGCACATCAAGTTTAGGGGCTGTTACTGATTTATAAATCAGCTCAAAAATTTTTTTTAATCAATAAAACTTTTTATCCTATTTGCTAAATTTTCCAATCTAGCGCTGTATTTTGGTGAATTGCATTTTTTCCCATTATTGCTATCCATCCATAATGTTTTAACTCCACACCATAATATTGGTTCATCAGGGAAGTTAAGCTTAGAGATTACTAAAACCAACTCTTTATTTGATTTAAAAAGTTCTAATTCAAGATCATAAATTTCTAATCTTTTACCTTCTTTATCTCTACATAAGATATTAACTGTTAGATCAATATCTTCATCTTTGAATTCGTATTCACCATTTATTTTTACGACAGAATGCACAAAAGGTTTATTTGTTAAATCTGCTGACTTAGCGATTAAGCTCTCTATATTTTTAGGTGGATTTTCAAATAACACTTATTGATTTAATTAAAACTTTTATTGAACCCTGTTTAAACTCATTATTAAGTAATCCATCATCACCGAACTTAGAGTGTAGTAGTTGCAATCTTTTAATTTTAGATGGCTTGAATTTAAATGGAAAACGTACTTTATTAGCTCTTACTGAAGGTTTTAACACACTAAAAGGAATTTGAACATTTGTTGTCCCGAATTTTTTTGTTGGAAATGATTTAATCCATCTAAGTCCACCAGGAATAAATTCGGTTAGTCCTAATAGATCATCTTCACAAGCGACAGCAAATTTAAAAGTTCTTCCTTGTCCATCAATATTTAATTCAAAGGATGAATACTCAGATACATTTAAAGAAGGTTTATATATAGAAGATCTACAACTAACAAATCCTCCTGCTTTCTCGACAATATTACCCTTTAATATCAAACCCGAATT
This sequence comes from uncultured Prochlorococcus sp., assembly GCA_902571335.1. GTDB lineage: Bacteria > Cyanobacteriota > Cyanobacteriia > PCC-6307 > Cyanobiaceae > Prochlorococcus_A. The sequence continues at coordinate 18,831 of CACGBT010000018.1, forward strand.
TGAGGTTTCACAAAAAGCTGAACTTGATCCGCCCATAACAGTATCATTTAATGTTTTCCAACCATCGAACTCCTTTTTCTGGAATAAAAATTTTTTCTTACTCATTAAATAATTTAGATTATTAATAGACTTTAACTAAATTTCTAATTCTTTTGCTGATTCCTGATCACAAAATATTGAAATTTGATTAATAGATTTTATTAATTTTGATGGTGTTCTATCTGGTGGCTCTTTTTCATCTAATAACCTCTCAAGAGCAATTCTTTTAGAAGCTCCACTAACTAAAAATACTATCTTTGAAGAAGCTGAAAGAACCTTTGGAGTTAATGAAATTCTTTTTAAACCTTTACCTTCATTAAAAATAACAAAATCATCTACATTATTATTTTTTTGATAAGGGAATAGTGAGGCTGTATGGCCATCATCTCCAAGACCTAATAATGTTAAATCAAAAGTTGGAGGGTTTGATCCGCATTTTTCAAATAATTTAGAAATAAATTGATTTTTAGTAGTTTCATCATCAGCGTTTAAATCATTGAAAATTTCATAAAAATAAGCTTTAGATCCAAAATTAGTTAGCAAAGAATTTCTCAACATTAACGAGTTACTTAATTCTGAATTTGGATCAACACATCTTTCATCTCCTAAAAAGACATCAACCATATCCCATTGAAGATCATTATTAGATAAGAGATGATACACAGATTTAGGAGTTGAACCTCCACTTACACAAAATTTGAATCTATCTTTCTTTTTTAAAGTATGAATGATATGGCTTTGAATAAACTTAAAAACCGCTGTTGATAGTTCTAACTTGTCTTTGTATATATTTAAGGTGTATCCATTTTTGACCTTTTCAATCATTTCATCCATTCAGTATGAAAACTACCTTCCCTATCAATTCTTTCATATGTATGAGAGCCAAAACAGTCTCTCATTGCCTGCACAAGATTCTGAGGAAGTCTATTGGTTCTATAACTATTAAAATAATCTAAAGTACTGGATAAACATGGGACTGGTATACCTGCCTTTGTGGATAGAGAAACTACCTTAGCTAAGTTATCTAATCTTGTCGCAATTTCATTATTAAACCAATCATCAAAAATTAAATTTTTTAGATCAGGATCTTTGTTATAAGCATCTTGAATTTTACTTAATAATTTTGATCTAATTATGCAACCACCTTTCCATATTTGTGCAATTGACGGCATATTCAAACCATAGTTATATACTGCAGATGCTTCTCTTAAAATATCCATACCTTGGGCATAGCTAGCAATTGTGGCAAGGACTACAGCATCAAATAAAGGTTTCATTCCATCTGATACATTTCCTAAATCAAAATCCTCTATCTCTTTAGATGGAATAGTTTTTTCAATCTCACTACGTTGCTCTTTTAAAGAACTCATTACTCTTGCATTTAAAGATGCATAAATAGTTGGGACTGATACCCCCAGTTCTAGAGCACTCACAACAGTCCATAAACCTGTACCTTTCTGGCCAGCTTTATCTAATATTTTTTCCACGACATCATCTCCAGTTATATCATCTTTTGTATTTAGACAAATCTCTGTTATCTCAACAAGATAAGAAGCTAATTCATCAGTATTATTCCAAATACCAAATACCTCTGACATCTGCTCTCCATTCATACCTTTGACTCTCTTCATAAGGTCATAAGCTTCTGCAAGTATTTGTTCAATTCCATATTCAATTCCGTTATGAACAGTTTTTACAAAATGACCTGAGCCGCCTGGGCCAACATATGCAACACATGGTCCGTCTTCAACTTTGGCAGCCATTTTTGTTAGTAAGCTCTCTATTGCATCATATGAAGCCTTAGTACCACCGGGCATCATGCTTGGACCCTCTAGAGCTCCTTTGGCACCCCCTGAGACTCCCATTCCGATGTATCCAAAACTTTTACTTTCAAGAGTATTCACCCTTCTTTCTGTATCTTTAAATTGAGAGTTACCGCCATCTATTAATAAATCTCCTTCCTCGAGATATCCAGAAATATTATCAATGACAGCATCTGTTGCTGGCCCAGCTTTAACCATCATAAGAATTCTTCTAGGTCTCTCTAACTTGTTAACAAATTCCTGAAGAGTTTCAGCTCCTTCTATATTCTTCCCAAGCCCTCGACCCTGTAAGAATTCTTCAGTTTTTGAGTAAGTTCTATTAAAAACTACACTAGAAAATCCATTTCTCTCTGCGTTAAGAACTAAATTTTCGCCCATAACACCAAGACCTACTAAACCAAAATGTGCCTTGGACATAAAAAATTAAAAAACTCAATAAATATAGTGTGCATGCAACTAAACAAAATTGCTCAAAAAAAATACTTATGTCAGCGAAAAATGATCGAAAAAAATTAAATAACAGTTCCGTTTGCAATAGTTGCATTTTTAACAACTACAACAATTCCATTTCTTATATAGAAGCCTAATTCTGGCTTATCTGCTTCTTCTACTCGATCTTTATTAATTATCACAACATTATCCCCAATCCTTGTATTCTTATCAAGAATTGCCCTTTTTACAGTTGTTCCTTCACCTACTCCAAGAGGTGTTCCGCCTCCTTTTCTTAATTCAATCCTCTCTTCAGGCGATTCAAAGAAATCTGCCCCCATAACAAGAGTATCCTCAAGAACCGAATCACTTTCAATCCTGCTTCTTACACCTAAAACACAATGTAAAATACTGCATGACTTCAATATTGTGCCTTCACAAACAATTGAATCAGTAATTTGAGCATCTACAAGTTTAGAAGGGGGTAAAAATCTAGGTCTAGTATAAATTGGAAATTTCTCATCATAAAAACTAAATGGAGGTTTTGGTTGCTCAGTCAATGCAAGGTTTGACTCAAAGAATGCCCCAATTGTGCCGATATCCTCCCAATAATCATCGAATACATAACTTTTAAGAGTATCGCCTCTATTGAGGGCTTCTGGAATTATGTCCTTACCAAAATCCGTATAATTAGGAAATTTATTTAGAAGATCGAAGAGAGTATTTCTGCTAAAAACGTAAATCCCCATAGAGGCTAGATATGGTTTTTCGGCAGCTGACTCCTTACTTAATCCAAATTTTGAAGTATCTACTGCCATAGCCTTCAACTTCTCTCCAGTAGGCTTTTCACTAAATTCTTTTATATTTCCTACATCATCGGTTCTCATTAGGCCAAAACCTTCTGCTTGAGCTTCATCAACAGGCAAAGCTGCAACAGTTAAATCAGCACCGTTATCTCTATGATGTTGAACAAATAAACTGTAGTCCATTCTGTACAGTTGATCACCTGACAATATTAAATATTCATCAACATCCCATTCTTGAAATAACCATTGGTATTTTCTTACAGCATCAGCAGTACCTTCAAACCACTTCGGACTATCAGGAGTCTGTTGTGCCGCTAAAACCTCCACAAATCCTTGCCCGAAAGGGCCATTTAAATTATAGGTTCTTCCTATGTGTCTATTTAAAGATGCACTATTGAACTGGGTCAATACGTACATTTTTTCAATGCCTGAATTTATACAATTACTAATCGGAATATCTATCAAACGATACTTACCTGCCAATGGCACAGCAGGTTTAGCCCTCATTTTTGTTAGAGGGTAAAGTCTAGAACCTTTTCCTCCTCCGAGGATTATGGCCAACACACGCTTCATTCAAACTAATGGAGGTAGATATACAACTATTTAAAGTAACTGATTATGGGCATATTTAGAAATACAAATGGTCAGTTTACAAAGGTATTTCGATAAATCACTGGAAAAACTTAATATAAATCAAAAAAAGTTAGTTATTTTTATTCTCTTCTACCAAAGAAAACAATTTTTCAACGATTTTCAAAGAAACTTGTCTTTCTTCTCTTGATTGAGGACTTCTCAACTTGGTGACCGGCGTATGAAGTATTTTATTAATTATTCCTTTAGTCAGAGCTTCCACAACTTTTCTTTCTCGAGCCGAAAAATCTGGTCCCATTCTGCTAAGTGCTTTTTGCAATTCCTCTTTTCTAATTAACTCCAAATCTGATCTAAGTTTATTAATTACTGGAACGGCCTCTAAACTTGCCCACCATTCTAGAAAAATGATCCTTTCTTCTTCTACTAAAGATTCCGCTTCCTTTGCTATTTTCTGTCTAAATTCTTGATTTCTTGAAACGACCTCTTGTAAGTCATCAACATCAAATGATTTTACGAATTCATGTTGTTTGACATCATTAGATATATTTCTCGGTACACCAATATCAATAAATTTAAGTCTATTATTCAAATTTATTTTTTCAATTTTTGTAAGATCAATAATTGGCTCTTCAGAAGCAGTGCTGGTGAAAACAAGCGAAGATAATGATATGTTTTCGTCTAATTCGTTTAACCCTTTACAAACAATCTCTAAATCAGGGAAGTCTTGAGCAAGATTTAATGCTCTATCAATATTTCTATTTATAAGGATAAGTTTATGACATCCTTTTGATTTTAAATGAGTTATTAAAAGCCTACTCATTCGTCCGGCACCAACAACAAGAACGTTCTCTGATTCCAAACTTACAAGAGTATCAAAACCCTTTTCTTGTCCAATTTTTAATTGAGCTAGTTCTACCGCTGCTGAACTGATTGACACAGCTCCAGTTCCTAAATTTGTTTCGGATCTTACTTTTTTTCCTGTACTAACTGATTGAGTTAATAATCTATTAAGAATTGGTCCAGTAGATTGATTCTCTTGACCTAGTCTCATCATTTTTTTTACCTGTGAAAGGATTTGTCCTTCCCCTAAAACGAGGCTATCGAGTCCTGCCGAGACTTTCATCAAATGCAAAACTGCTTCTTCCTGTCTAAAACAAAAAAGATGTGGATTTAAATCATCAAAAATAATTCCAGAATATTCTGATATGAATTCTTTAATAGATGAAATTCCAGTATTTTTTTCCTTTACTAGCGCATATATTTCCAGCCTATTACAAGTACTTAGAATTGACACCTCTAATACATCAGAGAAAGCTTTTAATGCTTTTAATGACTCTGTTATGGATTGGTCAGGAATACTTAACTTCTCACGCACTTCGACAGGTGCCGTGCGATGACTCAGTCCGACGACAACAATATGCATAAAATCAAAAGTAAATTTTTAAAGGCTGATACTCTTAGCACCATCTTTTATATGGACAGTATTTGTAAACCTTGCAGTACTATCTAATGTACTAATAACTAGACTACTTGTTCTAACACAATCCCTTTCAAATTTAACTCCGTCAAATAATAATCCATCAGTTATTCCACTTCCAGCGAAAACAACATTTTCTCCCGATGCCAATTCATTTGCTTCATAGATTTTATCTATATCTGTTATGCCCATTTCATTAAGACGTTTTATATTTCCTTCTTTTGTGTAATCAGCCCATTCAGAAGTTTGAGCGATTGCCGGATCATAAACTAGTTGTCCTTGAAAGTGTCCGCCGAGAGCTCTCATTGCAGCTGCTGAGATAACACCCTCTGGAGCTGCACCTATACCCATCAAGCAATGTGTTCCAGTTCCTGCAAAACCGCATGCAATCGCAGCTTGAACATCACCATCAGAAATAGGTTGTACTTTTGCACCACATCCTCGAATCTCTTTAATTAAATCTTTATGTCTAGTTCTATCCATTACAACTACAGTAAGCTCATCAATAGAAAGGCCCAAGCAATCACTTAGTATCTTCAAGTTTTCAGTAGCTGAATTTCTAATATCAACCTTACCTTTGGCAGCAGGAGGCGCTGCTAATTTGTTCATGTAAAAATCAGGAGCATTGAAAAGACCACCAGTATCAGAGGCAGCTAAAACCGCCATAGAACCTCTTTGATTATTCGCACAAAGATTTGTTCCTTCACAAGGATCTACTGCAAAGTCAACCCCTGGGCCATTTCCACTACCAACCTCTTCTCCTATATAAAGCATAGGTGCTTCATCTCTTTCACCTTCTCCAATAACAATTTTCCCTTTCATTTCAATTTTGCCCATTCGCAATCTCATTGCTTCTACAGCTGCAGCATCAGCTTCATCTTTTTGACCAAGTCCTGTTAGTTTTGCTGATGCAATAGCTGCTTGCTCGACAACTTCGAGAATTTCTTGAATTAAAGTTTGATTCACAATTAAATTTTGAGGATTTTCTTAAAGGTTTTTGAGTATGATCTCATAAAAAATGTCATTTTTTATAAGAATTATTATGCTAGTAAGCTTTTTTTAACTCTTTACAGGTGATACTTTATCAGGCCGTGACTTGAAATTAGGAATAAACAACTAAATATAGTATCTTTATTAAATATTTTTAAAAATTAAATGACTGAGTCAAATCAAACAAATTTAGCTGGTGTTAATAGACCAATTCAAATAATTCCTTCAGTTTTACCAGCAGATTGGGCAAATATGGGGGCATGTGTGAAAGAGCTCGAGGAAGCTGGGGTAGATAGAATTCAATTTGATGTAATGGATGGGAATTTCGTGCCAAATCTTACATTCGGTCCTGAAATGATTGCGGCGTGCAGGAAATATTGCAATGTCCCTTTTGAAACTCAATTAATGGTTAGTCAATACAACTGCGAAACCATGCTTGAATCTTATGTAAACGCTACAAAAGGGTCCAATGGGGAACCAGGAGTAGTAATTGCTCATGCCGAAGCAAATATTCATTTGCATAGAGTTCTCGGAAGAATTAGAGACCTAGGAGGATCTCCTTCTGTTGCATTAAACCCTCATACTCCTTTTGAAATGATTAAGAACATTATGGATATGGTTGATCATGTTTTGGTTATGACAGTTAATCCAGGCTTTGGTGGACAAGCTTACATACCAACAATGCTTAATAAAATAAGAGAAATAAGAAGCTTTGTTATCAAAAATAACTTAAATGTAGACATTGAAGTTGATGGGGGCATAAAAGCAAATTGGACTATTTCACAATGTGCTGATGCTGGTGCTAATTGTTTTATTGCAGG
>CACGBT010000019.1 GCA_902571335.1 uncultured Prochlorococcus sp.
AATTAAAAAGGTAGAAAAGCCAAAAAATGTTCCAGAAAATAAAAACGATATAAATTTAGAAAAAGAAAATAAAAAATTTGATGATAAAAAAAATAAAAAAATTAAGAATCTTTCAAAAAAAAGAAAAATTGAGCTTCAATCTTATAAAATAATATTAATTTTAAAAGATGTAGATCCTAAAGATCCCACGGAAGAGTTGAGTTCCATATTGAGTAATTCTGAGGTAAATTTTGAAATAGAAAAGATTGAACGTATCTTAGATTCAAAAAATAAAAGTATGAATAAAAATTAATTAAAAATATTCAACAAAAAATGAAAATAACAACAAAAACTGAAGCATTAAATATTGTCGAGACCTCTTATTTAGCATCTCTTTCGTCGTTATTATGGGTTGCATTATATTATCTGCCAATTGGGGGAGCTTTATTAAGGTTGATTTTACCCCTCCCAATGATCTTGTTGCACTTGAGAAGAGGAACTAAAATTGCATTGGAAGGACTTTTAATACAATTTCTACTTTTATTCATAATTATGGGTCCTGTTAGAGGAACTTTATTTTTATTTCCTTATGGGATTTTGGCTTTTTGGTTAGGTTGGTGTTGGTTTAAAGAAAAGAGTTGGAAACTTAGTTTAACTGGGGGAGTTTTTATTGGAACCCTTGGCTTCTTAATAAGAGTAATAGCATTATCTACGTTGGTTGGAGATAATCTTTGGGTGTTAATTACTAGAGCGAGTTATGGTCTAATAGAAAAGTTAATTGGATTATTTAATTTACCTTTATATCCCTCAATTTTGAGTATACAACTAGGTGCAATTTTATTAATAATTTTTCAAGAAATAGTTTATGTTTTAACTGTACATGTAGTTGCCTATTCTCTGTTTCCTAGATTTAAATTAACCATCCCAGATCCTCCAAGATTGTTAAATAGCTTGGTTGATTTTAATAATTAAAAAAGTAAGAATGTACAGTACAGAATTAGGGATAAATTTTTTTGGTAATGAATCCAATAAAAAAAGAAGACTCAATAAGATAGAAATACTGAAAAAGAATATTAAAAATTTAAAAATATTTCTTATAATTGCTGGCACTAATACATCTCAAATTCCAGGAATTTCCGCAGCAGGTATTAATCCAAAATCGAGGAGAACAACTGCGCTCGCAGATGCTGAATTTTTGCTTGAGGGTGCTTCAAAAGATCATAAATATAAATTGCCTCTTCTCAATGCAGGAGTAACTCCGGCCCTAATCAGTCATGTTTGTTCAAAGCTTATAAATACTTATCCAGTTATTGTTCCTCTGGGAATAGGAGCAAAGCCTTATTTTAATCATTTGGTTGTAGAAGATAGAAATTTTGGCCCATCAAATTGTCTTACTACTGGTAAATCGATGACTAAAGAGAGAGTTTTAAATCTCTATGAAAAAGGTCTTGCGATAGGAAAATCCTTAAAACAACCAGTTTTAATTTCTGAATCTGTACCTGGGGGCACCACAACTGCTCAGGCAGTAATGGAAGCTTTTGGTTTGCAGGTATCTAATTTAGTAGGGAGTAGTTTATTTAAAGCTCCAAGAGAACTAAGAAGACAAGTGATTAACAGAGGACTTTTAAATGCGAATTTTAAGGCTGATTCCGACTCTTTTGATGTTGTCGCGGCAGTTGGTGATCCTTTCCAAGCTTTTTCAATGGGTCTATTAATTGGTGCCAGGTTAGCAAAACAACCTGTAATATTGTCTGGAGGAAGTCAGATGTTAGCAGTCATTTTGCTTGTATTAGAATTTTTAGGTGAAAAAAATAAAGATGAATTTATTGAAGATGTTTTTATTGCGACAACTGGGTGGCTTGTGAAAGATAATTCTCTTAATGATTTAGTAAATCTAATTAATGAAAAATATGATATCAAATTATTAGGTTTAGCCAGTCCTTTAAATTTCAAATCTTCAAAATACAAAGAATTGAAGGATTATGAATTAGGTCATGTAAAAGAAGGTGTAGGTGCTGGTGGAATATCATTGCTTGCTTTCTTAGATGGATTTAAAAATGAAGAAATAGTTTCATTGTGTCAACAAAATCTGGAAATGATGAAGGGCCTAGGTCAAATTTCTTTAGGGAAGGAATGCTGAATGTTTTCAAAATTTGCAACCAGAAGAGAATTTTTAAATTGTTGTAAGCTTTCGCTTTTATTTTTCTTAAACTCTTGTAGTAATCTACCTAATAAAGTAAAAATTGCATTACAAAATACTTTTTATCCAGAATCTTTTAAAGATACTATTCCAAAAGATTGGAAGCAGGAAAAAATTAATTTTGAAAATATTCAGCTACAAAAAAATAGAAACACAATTTTCAATTCTGACTTTACTTTAATAAATGATGGATGGATTTCTAGTATAGATTTTTCAGAATTTGAAAAAATAAATGAATATGCACTGTTCGAAAATTTGGATAAGAGATCGATAGATTTTTTGGGGAGCTTTGATCAAAATCTGAGGAGTAAATTATTTCCTATTGGCGTAGTACCCTATACAATCATCATTAAAAATAATAAAGAATTAATAACTTCAGCAAGAACATCTTGGGATTTTCTTCTTTCTGAAAAATTAACGGGGAAAATTATTTTTCCTCAAAGTCCCAGAATAATATTGTCAATTGCTCAAAAAATTAATTCATCTAATTCTTTAAAAAAACTCAAAAGCCAAGCTATGTTATTTGATGATAAAAATATGCTCAATTGGTTGATTAATTCTGATGCTATTGTCGCAATAGTTCCTTACAGCCTGTGTTCAAAATATTTAAAAATAGATCCAAGGCTTTCTTTAGTTTTCCCTAGCCAAGGCGTACCTTTGATGTGGCATTTTCTACTTATTCGATCAAATCTAAATAATGCAATATTAATGAAATGGATTAAATCTTTAGAAAATAAATCAATAGTAGATAAATTAGTAAGCCAGGGTTGGTATCTTCCATTCAATAGTGATTATTTGCAAAGTAAATATAAAACTGAAATGCTCCCCATCTCAGGACCTTCTGAGACATGTTGGGAAAATAGTTGGTCTTTCCCTGTCTTAACAAATGAACAAAAAATTAATCTTAAAAATATCTGGAATGAATCTTTAACCCCATAATCTTTTTGTAGGAGTTTCAATTAATAAGTTATGGGTTTGCTTTAACAAATTTGGTATATCTAATTTACTAGGACATTTAGGAACACATTTATTACACTCTTGACAAAATGATGCATTTTTTTCTTCCCACCAGTGGCCAGCTTTTCCTATTAAATTGTATCTTTCTTTTGAAAATTCTAATTGGCCAAAACCAAGAGATATATTCCTTAAACGAAGTATTTCTGGAATAGGCACTTCATTTGGACATGGAAGACAAGATCTACATTGTTCACATTTGGTTGAGTTTAATCTTTCATTAGAAACTTCCTCAATTTTATTAAGGGCGCTTTTTTCAAGTTTTGTTAGATTCTCGAATGAGTTTCTAAGTTTATGCGCAAATTCAAAATCTTTTTTGGTTGTCGCCCCCAAGGATAAAGTTGTAATGCCTTTTGCTAGAAGAAATCTATACGCTAATTCTAATGGATGAAAAGGCTTTGAGGCCTCTATCAAAATATCACTTGGAGAATACAATCTACCGCCTTTATCTGCAGGTGATATTGCTAAAACTCCCATACCTTTTTTTATAGCTTCCTCTGCTAAAGCAATCTTAGATTGATCTAAATAATGTAAATGAAGACTACAAAAAGTAAAAACTTCACAGTTAATTGCATCTTGAATTAGTGAATAACTTCCGTGAGAACTAAAACCGACTTGATCAACTAGTTCCTTCTCAAGTATCCAAGATATGAATTTCTTACCCTCTCCAGCAAGAACCCAATCTAGATGTTGTTTTAAGTTGAGTCCGTGAATTGCAAGATTATTAATTTTCTCGCGATTTAAATTTTTAAGAGACTTTTTAAAGTTATTTTTTAAAAAGTCAAAATCACCCTTTGGTAAAACTTTGGAAGTAATCACCCAATTTTTTTCTTTTATATTCTCTTCTGTTGCTAATTTTTTTATTGAATTTCCAATAAGTGATTCAGCATCACCATAAGAGGGTGCTGTTTCTATGTGGTTAATACCTACATAATATGCATTTTTTATTATGCTATACATTTTTTCGAGACTTTCAGTTGCTCGCATTGTCCCTAAAGTGAATAAGCTCACTTTCGCCCCTTTACCAAATGATCTTTTTTGTGAATTAATAATCATCTAAATATGATCAATTTCTTTTTATTTAATCTTTAATTTATTTATAGTTGAAAATCATTTAAAGTAAATTAAAGTGAATACAAAATTTTGCAAAAATATTTTTCTTAAATCTATGTTTACAGGAATAATTCAATCAGTTGGAAAACTAAGACAAGAAAAAAATATTTTAGAAATTGAAATTCTAGATAATTTATTTGATATGGCAATCGGTGACAGCATAGCTGTTGATGGAATTTGTTTGACAGTTAAAGAGATTTTTCAAAATAAATTTACTGTTGATGTTAGTGAGGAGACATTAAAAAAAACAACTTTAGGAGTAAAGTCGAACCTGAATCAGATTGTTAATTTGGAGCCTGCTCTTAGGGTGTCTGACCGTCTAGGAGGGCATATAGTCAGCGGACATGTTGATGGCCTTGGAACGGTCGAGAATATAGAAAAATTAGAGAAATCTTGGCTCTTATCAATAAAGTGGAAAAATAATAATTTTTCAAAATATGTAGTTAATAAAGGGAGTATTTGTGTAAATGGTATAAGTCTTACGATTGCAAAATATGAGCAGGAAGGAGAAATATTTACTATTGCGATAATTCCTCATACTTGGCATAACACAAATCTAAATAAATTAAATATCGGTGACAGCGTAAACCTTGAGGCAGATGCACTAATTAAATATGTAGAGAAATTACTTTTATTTAATAAAAGAGGTAATCAAGATTTATCTTCAAATAATATTTCTTCCGAGTGGCTTAAAGAAAACGGTTGGTAAAATATATTTTTTAATTTAATGGAATCAGATAGATTGTTTTTGATTCTTTTTTAAGATCGATTTTAAATTCCTGACCAGGCTCTAGACCTAATTTTTTGGTGTAGGCATGACCAATTAATAGGTTCCCATTGCCATGAACTTTAGTTTTGAATTCTGTCTGTCTGCCTCTTGAAGCTCTATTACCATTTTTCCCCTGACGACCATTTCCTATTTTGTAACCCTTAGCTTCAATAAGCGCTCTATAAAAACTTTTTCTTAAGATTCTTCCGCTTGGACCTACGTAACCACAACCTTTTGCTATCTCATCTTCAGATTTTTTACTTAATAATTTTGCTTTTTCAAGAAGTTCTTTTCCTTCTAGCATTATCTGACAAATTTCTAATTATATATTCTTACTAAAAAGGAGAACTGTGGCAATATAAATTAATAAAAAATATATTTAATTTTTAAAATTTAGTTTTTTATAAAAGATACAAAATAATAAACAAAATTACCCATATTCCATCTACAAAATGCCAGTACAATTCAACAGCTTCCAAAGGGAACATATTTTGACTAGTTAATCTTCCCCCCTTGATTCTCGATTGCCAAGCAATAATTAAAATCATTAAAGTGCCTAAAGTGACATGTAATCCATGAAAACCAGTTAGAGCATAAAAAGTACTTGCAAATAAATTATCGGTTAATCCAAAAGGTAAATGAAAATATTCAAATAATTGACATATTAAAAATATAATTCCAAGAAAAGCAGTAAGAAATAACCATTTTTGGGATTCAGAGTTTTTATCTTTTAAAAGTGCTTTGCCTGCTTTATGGAAAGTTGCACTACTAATAAGTAACAAAATTGTATTGAGTGTAGGTATTGGTAGTTCTAATTCATAAATAGCACCATCAGGTAATGGATTTACTGCTTTATAAGTTAAATAAGCAGCAAAGAATCCAGCAAAAGTCATCCCGTCCGCAATTAGGAAAGTTATAAGACCAAACATTCTGAAGTCTTCATGTGCTTCAGTGGCTTCAGAATTATTATTTTGAATTTCTTTTGAGCTATCTAGAGTTGTCATATGTTTTTATGTTCGTTCAGAAATTTCTTTACCATAACCATATGGTTCTTCAACTAATGGAGCTTCTCCTTCCCAATTTTCAACTGGAGGTGGAGAAGATGTTAACCATTCAGGTGTAAGAGCATTCCAAGGGTTATCTCCAGCATCTTTTCCATTCCTCACACTAAGGAATACATTAATTAGAAAAGGAATTGTACTTAAAGCCATCAAAAGAGCCCCAAGGCTACTAATTTGATTCACTAACTGGAATTGAGGATCATATTCTGCAACTCTTCTTGGCATTCCATTTAAACCAAGCCAATGTTGAGGAGCAAAGCACAAGTTAAATCCAATAAAGGTAATGATAAAATGTAAAATTCCTAATTTTTCATTGAGCATTTTCCCAGTGACTTTGGGGAACCAATGATAAATTGAAGAGAAAATAATAAAAACAGTCCCTCCATAAACTATGTAATGAAAATGGGCTACAACGAAATAGGTATCATGTACGTGAATATCGAAAGGTACCTGTGCCAAAGCAACTCCTGTGATACCTCCAAAAACAAAATTTATAATAAATCCGCAAGAGAATAACATTGCACTATTGATGGAAATTTTACCTCCCCATAATGTTGCAACCCAATTGAAAAATTTTATACCAGTTGGAACAGCAATAAATGCCGTGGCAATAGTAAAGAACAATCTCATCCAAGGGGGCGTTCCACTCGTAAACATGTGATGCGCCCAAACAACTAAACCTAAAACTACTATCCCCATTATTGAAAAAACCATTGTTGTATATCCAAAAAGTGGTTTTCTAGCATGTACAGGAAGTATTTCACTAACTAAACCAAAGGCAGGAAGGACCATAATGTATACAGCTGGATGAGAATAAAACCAAAATAAATGCTGATAAACTACGACATTGCCACCCAAGACAGGATTGAAAAACCCTGTATTAGCGATGATATCGAAGCTAAGTAGAATTAAAGTCCCAGCTAATACAGGAGTTGACAAAACAACTAATAGACTTGTTCCAAGCATTGCCCAACAATACATTGGCAATTGCATAAGTTTTAATCCCGGCCTTCTTAATTTGATAATGGTCGCGATAAAGTTTATTCCACCAAATATAGAACTGCCTCCAAGTAATAGAACGCTCAGAATCCAAATAATTTGTCCCGATTGAGGAGTAGTTATGCTCAAAGGTGGATAAGCAGTCCATCCAGCCTGAGCAGCACCATCAACAAAATAGCTTGCTACCAGCATCAAACCTGAAGGAGGAATTAACCAAAAAGCTACTGCATTTAATCTTGGGAATGCCATATCTCTCGCACCTACATAAAATGGAATTAAATAATTTCCAAAAGCACCGTTAACTACAGGAACTATCCAAAGGAATATCATTATTGTTCCGTGTAAAGTTAAAACTTGGTTATAAACATCTCTTGGCATAAAATCAGACATCGGGCTGGCCAATTCAATTCTTATAGCGCTCGCTAAGGTTCCTCCTATTAAATAGAAGAGAAAACCGCAAACCAAGTATTGAATCCCAATAACTTTATGATCAAGGCTAAAACTAAAGTATCTAAGCCAGCCTTTGGGTTGAAGACTTTCATTATTAGTTTTTTGTGGATCAATTGATATTGTCATAAATTTACCTCTGGTTTTTTATTTTTGTTAAACCATTCGTTGTAATCAGATTCTTCTTCAACAATTATCGAGGCTCTCATTCCTCCATGATATGGGCCACATAATTCTGCACAAATTATCGGATATTTCCCTACTTTTGTAGGAGTGAAATTTAGGATAGTCGGTTGTCCAGGAATAATATCCTGCTTAATTCTGAACTCTGGGACCCAAAAAGCATGAATGACATCTTTGGATTCCATTTTCATTGATACTTTTTGATCAACAGGAACGTGTAGTTCTCCTGATATGAAATTGCCCTTGGGATAATTGAATAGAAATGCAAATTGCATAGCTGAAACTTCAATAGATAAATTATTTATTGCTATTTCATTATCAGTAGTTTGACTTATTCCAGCCCATATTTTTTCAGTGTTAGAACTCATCATTTCATGGTTATGATTTAGTTCTTTCATCCCTCCCATTCGATCGTAGATGTTGTAGCTATAGAGACCTATTAATAAAACAATTATTGAAGGGATAATTGTCCATATAATTTCTAAGCTTAAATTTCCCTCTAAAGCTATTCCATCGCCAATTTGATCATTTCTTTTCCTAAATTTAAATAAGCTATAAATAACTGCTATTGTCATTCCTATAAAAATAATTAATCCAATAATGAAAAGAATTTTAAAAAGTTCATCGTAAATTGGTGCATTAATACTTGCTTCCGCTGGGAGCAAATTTACATTGAAACCAATCCAAAAAGATATAGCAAAAACAAGCGATATAATTAGAATTAAATAAATGTTTTTATTTAACAATTGATCCCTTGAAAAATTGGACTTATATCCTCAAGATATTCAATTTTTTTAATCCTGCATCCTTTGTTAAAAGAAAAACATTTAAATTCACAACTTCTTAAGATTTATGAAATAAAAGGCGTATTATTAATAACTTTTTAGAGTTAATTGTCAGGGAAAAAAGATTAAATTAGTAAATTATTTTTTAAATTAAACATATTAATTTTTAATTAATGTTTGGTTTTTGAATCTAATTTATTATGCAAAATAATAGGTTCTATTCATTTGATTAATAACCAATTATATAAATCAAAATATCTGACAATTTTTAAAAGGTTGGGAAGTCATAGTGTGCTTGCACTTATCGCACTAATCGTAATTGGAGGTGCTACGAGAGTCATGGAGGCGGGACTTGCCTGCCCAGATTGGCCATTGTGTTATGGATCTTTTTTGCCTTTTAATCATATGAACCTAAGAGTATTTCTAGAGTGGTTTCATCGTCTAGATGCTTTTCTGGTTGGAATATTAATTCTTTTTAAATTTGCTCTTTCAATTATTTGGAAAAATGAAATTCCTAATTGGTTACCTAAAGTTTATTCATTATTACTTTTTCTCGTTATTGTCCAAGGATCTTTTGGAGCTTTAACAGTCATAAACCTCCTTGATTCATATACCGTTACTGGACATCTTTTAATAGCTTTTCTACTTCTCATCACAACAATTTCAATAAATCAAAATTTAGAAAATGAGGACATAGAAGAGCCATTAATTTGGTGGAGATTATTGTTGTTTATTCCTCTTTTACTTACCCTGATTCAATCTTTTATTGGAGTAAGGCTTTCATCAACTTGGTCAGCACATATTTGCTTATCTTTTAATAAACAATGTCTAATTTTAAATACTCATAAATTATTTGCTTTTCCAATTGCTTTTTCAATTCTATTAATAATTGCTACTGCAATTTATAAGAGAGATTTGCTTAATGAAAATTGGAAATATCTCTCAGCACTTATTTTTCTCTTGTTTTCTCAAATTGCTTTGGGTGTTTTAAGTCTTAAAACAAATTTAAATGAACCTATTTTTATTATTGGTCATCAACTTAACGCCTCTTTATTTATTGCGATATTAACTACATTAATTTTTAGAAATCCTTTTACCAAAAAAGGTCTAAACAACTCCCTTAATTCCCAAATGGTTGGTGTCAATTCATGAACAGTAGTAACTTAGAAAACTTGAACTATAAATCTTCAATTAGGGAAGAAGTTGTACCTTCAAGAAAAAGATTAACTTTGCCACCTTGGCTTGAAGTGGCAAAACCTAGATTAATCCCACTTTTACTGGCAACAACTTTAGGAGGAATGGCTTTAACAGAGGAATGGCCTTTGTCTTCACCTAAGCTTATCTGCACTTTAGGAGGCGGCGCTTTGGCAGCAGCAGCAGCAGGAGCTCTTAATTGCTTGTGGGAAATGGAATTAGATAAGAGGATGACAAGAACTAGCAAAAGAGCCTTGCCAGCAGGAAAATTGTCATCTGAGACTGTATTTTTAGCTGCCGTATCATGTACTTTGGCAGCTTCGATGCTTTTAGTAAGTGGTGTAAATTATTTAGCTGCGGGATTAACTCTTCTTGGTTTATTTAGCTATGTAATTTTATATACAGTTATTTTGAAACCTCGTACAACAAAAAATATTGTTTTCGGAGGAGTTGCTGGCGCGATACCACCTCTAGTTGGTGCATCTGCTGCCACAGGGCATGTAGGCCTAAGTGGTTGGTGGTTGTTTGGTTTAGTAATGTTATGGACTCCAGCTCATTTTTGGGCACTTGCAATTTTATTAAAGGACGATTACGCATCTGTTGGTATTCCTATGCTCCCTTCTGTTAAGGGATCTGTTTTCACTGCTAAAGCGATTTCTCGTTACGGATGGGCAACAGTTTTAATGAGTATTATGGGAGTCTTCGCTTTACCTGAAGGGGGTCTGTTATACGGAATTATGTTATTGCCATTTAATGGAAGACTTTTGCAATTAATAAATGAATTAAAGAAATCTCCTGATGATCTTTCAAGAGCAAAGTCTCTTTTTAGGTGGTCTATTCTCTATATGTTTGGTATTTGTCTTTTGTTATTAATCTCCAGAACCCAACTATCTGTAGAATTTGAGCAGCAATCTATGCAAATATTTTTATCTATAGTATCCCTCCTTAGTAATTAAATTAGATGTAAAATGTTTTTTAACAGATAGTAAGTTTGATGCATTATATAAAAGTTAAAGGGCTCTCAAAATCTTATTCAGAAATCAAGGCTTTAAAAAATTTATCAATGGAAATTGAAGCTGGAACATTATTCGGAATACTTGGTCCCAATGGTGCTGGCAAATCAACACTAATAAAAATACTCGCTACTTTAATAGAGCCTGATGGTGGAGAAGTTTTTATAAATAATATTAATCTGATAAAAAATTCAAGGAAAATTAGAGAATTAATTGGTTATGTTGCCCAGGACATTGCACTTGATAAAATATTAACTGGAAGAGAGCTTTTGGATTTTCAATCAGATTTATATCACATCAACAAAAACACAAAATTTGAAAGGATAAAGAAATTAATAGATCAATTAGAAATGAATGATTGGATTGATCGTAAGTGCGGAACTTATTCAGGGGGAATGAAAAGAAGAATAGATCTTGCAGCTGGACTATTACATTTGCCCCAAGTATTAATATTGGATGAACCTACAGTTGGTTTAGATATTGAAAGTAGAAATATCATATGGCAACTTTTGAAAGATTTGAGAAATAATGGAATGACAATTATTTTAAGCAGTCACTATCTTGATGAAATAGATAAATTGGCAGACAAATTAGTGATAATTGATGATGGAAGAGTTATAGCACAAGGCGCTCCTACAGAACTAAAAAATAAATTAGGAGGAGATAGAGTTACTTTGAAAGTAAGAGAATTTAGTAATCAGGAAGAAGCAAAAAATATATGCCAAATTTTATCTTCAATAGATGGAATTAGTCAGATTATCATAAATGAAGCTCAAGGTTTCTCGATAAATTTTGTAGCAGATAAGGAAAAAGATTTACTTACGAAGCTCAAAGTGGAATTGGCCTTCTCAAAGTTTGAAATTTTTTCCCTTACCCAAAGTCAGCCAAGCTTAGATGATGTATATCTTCAGGCAACCGGGAAAACATTATTGGATGCCGAAATTTCTATGGCAGGGAAAAGAGACCTTAAAAAAGAATCAAAGCAATCAATGCGATAAAAAATTTTGGTTGACTAACTATAATATGAATTAATTACTGCTAATTATGGAGTTACAACAGTATAATTTATTTTTTTTATATCAAGAAACATTTGCCTTAACAAAGAGATTATTTATTCAATTAAAAAGAAGACCATCAACTCTTTTAGCTGGAATATTACAACCTATAATTTGGCTTTTTTTATTTGGGGCATTATTTTCTAAAGCCCCTGAAGGTTTTTTACCTGGAGTTGATTCTTATGGGAATTTTTTAGGAGCAGGACTTATTGTTTTTACTGCTTTTAGCGGAGCCCTAAATTCTGGTCTTCCTTTAATGTTTGATAGAGAGTTTGGATTCCTTAATAGATTACTTGTGGCTCCTTTAACCAGTAGATTATCCATAGTTTTATCTTCTTTTTTTTACATAACAATCCTGAGCTTTGTTCAGAGTATCGTAATAATGATTGTTTCATACATTTTGGGTTATGGATGGCCCAACTTATATGGTTTAGGAATTGTATTTACAACACTAATTTTATTAGTTCTTTTTGTGACATCAATAAGTTTATGTTTAGCGTTTGTTTTGCCAGGACATATTGAATTAATTGCTCTTATATTCGTAATAAATTTACCTCTTTTATTTGCGAGTACTGCTTTAGCTCCAATCTCTTTTATGCCAAATTGGCTGGGCTGGTTAGCTTCATTAAATCCATTAACTTTTGCTATTGAACCTATTAGGACTGCCTATACACAAACTATGGATTTAGAATTAGTGGCTTTACATGCCCCATATGGTGATTTAACTTGTAAGAGTTGTATCATAATTTTATTTTCTTTAACAGTTTTATCCTTGATTATTATAAGACCTCTGTTAAATAGAAAGTTAAATTAGAAATTTTATGCTTTTAAAAAATCATTTAATAGAAGTTTTTAAAAAAGCCTCTTCAGAAAATAATTTTTTGCTTAAAGAAAATGTTGTTCTTAAGTGGGTCCATAGATTTGGGATTGATTCATTGAATGATTTATTAATCCATAGTTCACTACAAAAAGAAAATCAGCGTGAAGAAGAAAATCAAGAAAATATATCTTTAATTGATGAAGTGCATGAAGAAAATCAAGAACAAATTAAGCTTGAATTATCAAAAACTTTTGAAAATATTGAAGAAACAAAGTGGAAATCAAATGGTCCTGAAACCGCTAGCAGTAATCAAATATCTAACAAAAATCTGAATTCTAATAAAATAAATCAATTTACTGAAAACCCAAAATTACCCCTACCCTATATTAAAAATTTAAGAAAGTGGATTAATAACGATAAAAAAGCTAGTTAGCTTTTACATCATACCTGGCATTCCCATGCCACCCATTCCTGGCATTCCCATGCCACCCATTCCTGGCATTCCCATACCACCCATTCCTGGCATTCCCATGCCACCCATTCCTGGCATTCCCATGCCACCCATTCCTCCCATTGGATCTCCACCTGGTCCTCCGGGGGCGGCGGCTTCAGGCTCTGGAATGTCGGCCATCGCAACTTCTGTTGTGAGGAGCATAGCTGCAATAGATACTGAATCTTGAAGAGCTAATCTTATTACTTTGGTTGGATCTAATATTCCTGAATCTTTTAAATCCTCATATTTCCCTGAATTAGCATTAAAGCCTTTGTTAAGTCTTTTAATTTCAGAGACAACTACATCACCATTAAAACCAGCATTTTTTGCTATTTGTTTAGTAGGTTCCAAAAGGGCTTCTTTTACTATATTTATCCCTGTTCTTAAATCATCGGAAGATTTTTGACTTAAATTTAAAAGGTCATCTGATATTTCAATTAAAGTTTGTCCACCTCCAGAAACTACACCTTCTTCAATAGCGGCTTTCGTAGCATTAAGGGAATCTTCGATTCTTAACTTTTTGTACTTCATCTCTGTTTCTGTAGCAGCTCCAACTTTGATAAGTGCTACGCCTCCAGCTAGTTTTGCTATCCTTTCATTGATTTTGTCCTGATCATACTCTGAGTCTGTTATTTCAACTTCTCTCTTTAATTTTTCTACTCGCGCTTTAACCAAATCTTTAGTGTCTTCGAAGGCAACAATTGTAGTTTTGTCCTTCGTGATAGTTATTTTTTTTGCTTTGCCTAAATCATTAATCGATACTTTATCAAGTGTCATCGATTTATCTTCACTAATTAACTTAGCTCCAGTAAGAATAGCAATATCTTCAAGGGCAGCTTTTCTTCTCTCGCCAAATAACGGAGCTCTTACAGAAGCTACATTTAAAACTCCACTATTCTTATTCAAAACCAAGGTAGTTAAAGCCTCTCCTTCGATATCTTCAGCAAGAATTAGAAAAGGTAAGCCTGATTTCTGAATTTCTTCAAGTATTGGAACCAGATCAACTAAAGTTGAAATTTTTTGATCAGTTATTAATATTTTAGGATTTTCAAGCTCACAAACTTGTCTTTCTTGGTCCGTTACGAAATATGGAGAACTATAACCTCGGTCAAAAGACATTCCTTCAGTTATATCTAATTCTGTTTCTAGTGATTGAGATTCTTCAACAGTTATTACACCATCAGAAGTAACAATATCCATTGCTTTCGAAATTATAGATCCAATTTCTTCATCACCTCCAGCACTTACTGTTGCAACTTTTTGTATATCGGAGCCACTTAATGAAATACTTTTCGAACTTAATTTTTCTAAAACAAAATCTAGGCCAACCTCCATACCTTTTTTTAACTCTACAGGACTTGCACCAGAAGCAATATTTTTTAATCCCTCCTGAACCATCTTCTGAGTCAAAATAGTTGCTGTTGTTGTTCCATCACCAGCACTCTCTTTTGTCTTGGATGCAACTTGTTCTATTAATTTCGCACCTAAGTTAGAAATAGGGCTTTCAATCTCAATCTCTTTAGCAACAGTGGATCCATCTCTAACTATGTCTGGCGAACCAAATTTTCTCTCTATTACTACGTTTTTTGCCTTCGGCCCAATAGTAACCTTTACTGCATTTGCGACGAAATTTACACCTTTTTCTAGCGCTTCTCTTGATTCATTAGAAAAACTTAACTGTTTTGGCATGTTTATTTAGTCTTTATCTTATTCTAATCTCCCATAGAATCATTTTTAAGGGATATTTAATTAAGTGGGGAAAGCCGAATTTCTTTTAATGAGACATACAAATTAATTCAAATAAGAGTATCTTTAAAATATGAATGAAACAAATAATCTTATTTTTACTCTTACCGCAATCCTTGCGATTGCTATGACACTAATATATTTTCCTCTAAGGTTTTTCTTGACTTTAACTGCTAGAAGTCGAAGACTAAAACTTTTACAAAAAATTAGAAGGTTGAGAGATGAATTGGGCCAACCTTACGAAAGTACATAGTCAAATACTCATACCCCCGTCAATACTAATTGTTTGTCCTGTAATGTAACTTCCAGAATTACTTGAAACTAAAAATGATACTAAGTTTGCAATTTGAGAACAACTTCCTAATCTCCCTAAAGGAATAACTTTAAGAATATCTTCAGTATTTAGTTTTTCAGTCATCTCTGTTTCTATAAAGCCCGGAGCTATTGCATTTACGTTTATGCCTCTTGAAGCAAATTCTTTAGCGCAAGTTTTGGTGAATCCAATAACTCCAGCTTTGGCTGCAGAATAATTTGCTTGACCAGGATTACCAATTAATCCAACAACTGATGAAATATTAACGATACTACCACTTCTTTTTTTCATCATAAATTTTGAAGCATATTTTGTACATAGAAAAACTCCTTTTAAGTTTGTATTCAATACGTCATCCCATTGTTCGGATTTCATTCTCATCAATAGTCCATCTCTAGTGATACCAGCATTGTTAATAAGGATATCAATGGTGCCATTAATTTTTATGATTTCTTCAAAAGCTGAACTGACGCAATCCTCTTTTGAAACATCAAATTTCAATTTATGAGCTTTACCTCCCGAATTTTTTATTAAATTTACAACTTCTTCAGCTTTTTCATCGGATGAAGAGTAATTAATAAAAACTTCTGCGCCTAAGCGACTTAGTTCTAAAGCAATTTCTTTACCAATTCCTCTGCTAGCTCCAGTGATTAAAGCAACTTTGCCTGATAATGAATCTGTATTGAACATTATGAAATTTTATAATTTTCAATCGTAGTACTATTTGTGTAAAGATATTACTTTTATTTATAATTGTCTAGAAAATATTAAGACCTTTTATCGTGCACTTTTTAATACCAGCTGCAGGGAGTGGTAGCAGAATGAAGGCTGGAAAAAATAAATTACTTATTGATTTAGAGGGAGAATCTTTGATTTATTGGACACTTAAAGCTGTATTTTCTGCAAGTTCAACAAATTGGGTTGGAATAATTGGGCAACCTAAAGATAAAGAATTATTATTAAATTCAGCAAAGGCTTTTGCCAATAAAGTTCATTGGATTAATGGTGGTGAAACCAGACAACAGTCAGTGTTTAATGGTTTAAAAGCGCTGCCAAAAGATGCTAAAAAAGTTTTAATACATGATGGTGCTAGATGTCTAATTAATCCTGAATTGATAGACCAATGCGCCAGGCAATTAGATGAAAATGAAGCTGTTATTTTGGCTACTAAGGTAACTGACACAATAAAGATTGTTGATAATGAAGGTTTTATTAAAGAAACACCAGATAGAAATTATTTGTGGGCAGCACAAACTCCTCAAGGCTTTTTAGTAACTAGATTAAAAAAAGCTCATACAATGGCAATTGCTAAAAACTGGGAAGTCACAGATGATGCCTCACTATTTGAAATGCTTAATTGGAAAGTAAAAATTATTGAAGGAACTTATTCAAATATAAAAATTACATCTCCTATAGACTTGAAAATAGCAAAACTTTTTGTGAAGAACTCCTAGTTAAAAAGGTTTATCGATACTAAGAATGCCGTTATTACCATTTAGGGTTGCTTCATATCCTAACGGGATGCATGCATTCCCTGATAAGTGGCCTATGGGGAGGTCAAAAAGAATAGGAAAATCAAATTCTTGGAGTCTTTCAATAATGCAGTTCTTTAGTAAATCTTTCCATTCATGATCGGAGGAATCATTAGAAAAACTTCCAAATCCAATGCCCGCAATTTCAGTAAGTGTTTTAGTCATCCTTAGGTAAGTCAACATGCGATCAATTTTATAAATATCTTCATTAATATCTTCAAAAATTATTATTTTTCCTTTGCAATTTGGAAAGTGATTCGTACCAATTAAAAAAGTAGCAATTGTTAAGTTAGAAACGATAATTTCTCCTTTAGCTTTCCCACCTCTTAAAGGAATTCCTCTTATATCCTCAACATATCCCTCAAAAAGTAAATTTCTTAATCTCTCAAGACTCCACTCTGGCTCTTTGAAAAGGCCAGTAACCATGGGCCCATGAATAGAACCTATAAATCCTTGTGAATATTTAGATAGTAATAAAGAACATGTATCTGAAAATCCAAGCATTAAACCATTCTGCCAAGAAGGTTCCTTTTCTAATAGCCTTGCTGAACCCCAGCCTCCTTTTGCAAAAATGATTAACTTACTATTTTGTGCTTTTTCCAGTACTTCAAATCTAGTCGCATCATCACCTGCAAAATAACCAATTTTTTTTGATAGAGAATTATTTTCATTAATTATCAAGCCCCAGTTTTTTAAGATTTCTATGCCTTTTTGAAGATTTTCTTCTTCATCGATAAAGGAGCCTGGAGCTAAAATATCTATTAGATCACCTTTTTTTAATCTAAAAACCATATTTCGAATTTATGAGGCAATAATAATTCCTATTAAAAGGACTCCTCCATAAATTGATTGATTTTTGAAGTGATTGCCGATATTTTGTATTGATTGCTTTTCCTCAGGAAATACCTTTAGTATATCTTTTTGCATTAAGATTGACGTTGTAAGCCAAATTGGCCAAAAAATAAAATCCATTTGATTTATAAATCCGCATAATGCGAGAAAAATAGAAGTTAAAAAATAACAAATTTGAATAGTTATTCTTGTATTTTTCTGGAGGTTAACAGCGGAACTATTTATTCCAATTTTGATATCGTATTTTTTATCTGCTAAAGCATAAATAGTGTCAAAGCCAAAAGTCCAAAAAATGGTAGCTAGCCAGCAAAACAATAAAACAATACTATTCAAATTGCCTTCATTTGCGGCCCAGGGAATTAAGACAGCAAAACCCCAGCATATGGATAAGATCAATTGAGGATATTTAAACCATCTTTTGGCAGAAGGATAAATTAAGATAATAGGTAAGGCTAAAAAAGAAAGTGAAATCGAAAGTATCCTTCCAGGTTGAGGTAGTGACAAAGTTAAAAAGAAACTACATAAAATTAAAAAGAAAAGAATTGAATAAGCCGTTTTAAGACTGATTTTATTTGCAGCTAGAGGTCTATTTTTTGTCCTAAAAACTCGTTGATCAATTTTTTTATCCCAAATATCATTAACCACGCAACCTAATCCACTTACTAGAATTCCTCCTAGGAATATTCTTAACAACATTAAAAATGTTGGATTAGCATCTGGTGTTAAATATAAACTCCATCCAGCAGGAATAAGTAAGATCATCCTTCCAGTTGGCTTATTCCACCTCAATAATTCAAAAAAAATACTTAATTTGATTTGTCGATTTTTATTTTTCATATAACATACTGTATATTTCATAACTTTAAATAATCTTACAAGGATTAAGTGATTTCTAATATTGAATAATCAATTTTGAGTATATTTATTTATGGATTAAAGATATTTGAATCTTATAAAAAGAAATGATTGAGAAACAAGATCTAAGATATTTTCAAGAAAAGCAAATTTTAGTAGCTTCGATAGATATTGGAACTAACTCTACACATCTCTTGGTAGCAGAAATTAATCTAGAATTAAAATCATTTTCAATAAAATTCACGGATAAATCAACCACTCGTCTTGGAGAAAGAGATGAGGAGGGTAATCTTACTGAAGAATCAATCCAAAGAGCATTAGTTACTCTTAAGCGATTTAAAGAATATTGTAAAAGTAATGGAGTAAAACAAATAGTAACAGCAGCAACAAGTGCAGTTAGGGAAGCTCCAAACGGTCAAAATTTTATTAAAAGAGTTTTTGATGAAATTGATATTCAAATAGAAATGATAAGTGGTTCTGAGGAAGCCAGATTAATTTACCTTGGTGTTCTTTCTGGTATGGCTTTTGAAGATCAGTCTTATGTAATCATTGATATTGGAGGAGGATCTACAGAGTTAATACTTGCAGATAAAAAAGATGCAATAGCTCTTACTAGTTCAAGAATTGGTGCAGTAAGACTTAAGAATGATTTTTTAAATAAAGAGTCTATAAATTCAGAAAGATCGAAGTTTCTAAAAACTTTTATTCAAGGTTCTTTAGAACCATCCGTTCGAAAAATTAAGAGTAGATCTAATGTGGATAAGCCTTTATCTATGATTGCAACAAGTGGCACTGCAACCTCATTAGGAAATTTGATTTCAGATGCTTTAGGAGAATCTAAACAAAAGTTGCATGGTTATAAATTTAAAAGGGAAAATTTAATGAATTTATTGGAAAAACTTATCAAAATGCCAGTCTCGGAAATCAAGAAAATACCTTCATTAAGTGAGAGAAGAGCAGAAATAATTATTCCAGGGGCATTGATATTAAATACTGCAATGGAAATGTTGAACTTTAATGAATTAATAATTAGTGAGAGAGCGCTTAGAGAGGGTTTAGTTGTTGATTGGATGCTTCGTAAAGGGATAATAAAAAACGAGTTTAATATTCAAAGCAATATTAGAAAAACAACCATAATTCATCAGGCTAGAAAGTTTGGAGTAGATAATAAAAGAGCTGAGAAAGTTATCGATATTGCCTTTCAAATCTATGATCAGACTAAAAATATCTTTCATAGCGATAATGAATCTAAAGCTAAAGAACTTCTTTGGGCAGCTTCTAATCTTTATAATTGTGGGAAATACGTAAATATTGGTTCATATCACAAACACTCTTGGTACTTAATAAAAAATTGTGAGTTGTTGGGATATTCTGAAGCAGAAACAAATATTATTGCTTCGATCGCTAGATACCATAGAAAGACTCTTCCCAAGAAAAGACATGAGTCTTGGCAAAATTTAATATCCAAAGAAGATAAAACATTAGTTCTTGAAATGTCATTAATTTTGAGACTAGCAGCATCTCTTGATCAAAGACCTAATAAGGTAATCTCCTCAGTTCAAATAAAATTGCAGGAAAATATTCTTATATTTGAACTGTTACCCTTAAATAGAAACCATGATCTTCTACTTGAAAAATGGAGCTTAGGATTATGCCGTAATGTAATAAAAGAAATAAAGAATTTGGATTTAAAAGTTATTTAGTTTTTAATAAGTTCTTGTTTTGGAGTTTGATTCTGAAAAGACTCGGAAAATAAATTGAAGATGAAGGATGAGGCAATTAGTCCGAGCAAGCCTGAAATTAAAATAAATATCCAGAAACCTACTGGACTTAGATCCGTAGATTGTCTACTTTTATTAGTTTTTTTAGAAACTTCTTCAACTATTTCTTCAATTTTTATTTCTTGCCTCTCTATCTTGAATTCATTCATTAAAAATTCTGTATCAAGTTTAAGCTTTTGAGAAATTCTACGAATCATTGCTTTTACAAATACTTTTTCAGGAAGCTCTTCTTCATTGCCTTCTTCAATGGCTTTAAGTTGATGAGATCCAATTTTTAAATCAGATGCCAATTCTTCAACAGATTGATCTCTACTTAACCTTGCCTCTTTAATAAAGTTTCCAATTCTTTTTAGAGAAGATTGTTCTCTTTTGGTATTGTCTTCTGGATTAGATTTTATTTCTTTCAAAGCAAACAAACTTTTACTAAATTATAGTGATTAATATTTTTCTATCAACTTTACTATTATTTATTATTTCTAAAGAGATGTTTATATGAAGGATTGTATAGATTAGACCTGTTTTGAGAAGTATTAATTGCTGGGCTAATTATGTAAATAGTTGTTCTAATTAATTTTTTTTCAATAGAGAAATTTGCCATATCTTTTAATTCTATTAATGATGTCCAACCATCATCCCAAGATACTCTGAATCCAACAATAACTTTAGTTTCTGGGGGATAAAACTCTAGTAAAGTTTCTTGAGATCTTTTTACATGCCTAGCACTTAGATAAAGGCATAAAGAGGAATTGTGTTTCGCAAGATCTTTCAGAGATTCTTTTTTGGGCATCCCTGTTCGTCCTCCTGCTCTAGTTAAAATTATTGTTTGTGTTACGTCAGGGATAGTTAACTCAGCTTCATGATATGCTGCAGCAACTTGAAAAGCACTTACACCTGGAATGACTTCGATTTCAATTTTTTCTTTTTTTAAAATTTCTATTTGTTCTTTAATCGCTCCAAAAAGACAAGGGTCTCCATCATGCAATCTTATAACAGTTT
Source organism: uncultured Prochlorococcus sp. (assembly GCA_902571335.1). GTDB lineage: Bacteria > Cyanobacteriota > Cyanobacteriia > PCC-6307 > Cyanobiaceae > Prochlorococcus_A. The sequence continues at coordinate 21,201 of CACGBT010000019.1, forward strand.
TCCCCGCTTGAAATTTTTTTATCATAATTGAGGTGATTTGCTCTAAGTTGAGCGAACTCGTTTTAATTTTTTCAGAACCTTCTTTAGCAAAATCTAAAATCTTTTCAGGAATTAGAGAATCAGTCCAAATAATGACATCTGCAATTTTTATCTTTTTTAATGCTTTTAGAGTTAATAATTCTGGATCTCCTGGACCAGCTCCAATAAAGGATATTTTATTATCCATTCTTTCTATTTTTTCCACTATATGTTCTTAATCTTAAAAAAAATACTCCAATTAATCCAGAAGAAAATAGAAAAATACTTATAAATTGAGCCATTCTTATACCACCATCACAGAAAGGTGGAAGTCCACCAATGCATAGTGGGTCAGTTCTTAAACCTTCAATCCAGAATCTTCCAAAGCTATAACTTATTAAATAAAGACAGCTAATAAAGCCAGGCCTTAAAAACTCTGTTTTATTTTGTTTATTAAAGGTAATAATAAGGACGATGAAAATTAAAAGATTCCACAATGACTCATAGAGAAATGTAGGATGAAAAAATTCATAATTAAGAAATTCTAAAGGCCTATTTTGGATAGGTATAAATAATTTCCAAGGCAAATTTGTAGGAACTCCAAAGGCTTCATTATTAAAAAAATTTCCCCACCTTCCTATTGATTGTCCGAGAATAATCGAGGGTATTAATATATCTATAAAAGTTTTTAAATTAATTTTTTTCGACTTACAGAAATAGATAATAGATATTAATCCTCCAATTAGACCTCCATGGATTGCTATGCCTCCTTCCCATACTGCGAGAAAAGAAGGTATTTGAATGCTGTTATTGAATAGTTCAAAAGAAGTAAAAAAGTTCTCTCCGCTATATTGCCTCCACTCAAAAATTACGTAATAAGTTCTAGCTCCAATTATTGAAGAGATTATTAATGATGGAAGTATTTCACTAATGTACTCTGGGTTAATATTTCTTGCCTTTGCTAGTTTTTTAGAGACAAATAGGCCTATTAAAACTGAAACTGAAATAAGCAGTCCATACCATCTAATAGTTATAAATCCTAAATTTAAAAAAGTTTCTCCTGGAGATTGTATAAAAGCTTGAATTATAAGCATTTAAAGAAAGTTAGATACCCTCTGCTGCTTGCACTTTTTCTACTTGTTTTTTCTTTAATACTAAAAGTATTTGCGTTAGGCCTACTCCAATGAAGAATGCAATCAATCCAATTACTCTGTAAGGGCTCTGAAGTACAACCTCAGCATCTAATTGCCCAAAGCCGCCAACGTTGGGATCATTAGTAAGAGGGTCACCTACATTAATTTTGTCTTGTGCTTTTACTATAAGTTGAGGACCAACAGGCACTTCTTCAGTAATTATCTCTCCATTATCGTTTTCTATATTGACCTTATAGCTACCATCTTCAATTGTTTCTATTGAATTTATTGTTCCTGAGGAGGAAGAAGTGAACAATACATTGTTGCTTTTGTCTCCAGTTGGGTATACCTGACCTCTACCTCTATTGCCTCCTATATGTAAGGAGTATTTTCCATAGTGATATTCTTTATTAGTGGATGGATCAGGGGAAAGTACAGGAAAAACGATTTCTTTATTAGTATCGCCAGGTAAAGGTCCCACAATTATTATGTTATCTTTCTCTTCACTGTAATTAGTAAAATACACCCCTTCAGTCTCCTCTTTGATTTCTTCGGTCCATCTTTCTTGTGGAGCAAGTTTAAAGCCATCAGGAAGCATTACCACAGCACCAACTTGTAATGGGACTTCAGAACCATCGGCACCGATCTCTTTTAAGTCATTTTTGTAGGGTATTTTGACTACAGCTTTGAAAACACTGTCTGCTCCAACAGATTGAGGAACTTCTGCAATTGTAGGCATCTGAGCTAGATGACAATTTGCACAGACTATCTTTCCTGTGGCTTCTCTTGGTGATTCATAGTTTTGCTGAGCCCAAAATGGATAGGCAAAAGTGATTTTTGGATAAAATACAATGCTCGAAATGAAAAGCAGAGTACAGATAAATAAACTTGTTTTTTTCATGATTTGATTTTTAAGACCTTTCATTTTTTATGCCCACCATGGATTTTCATTAGTTCTAAAATCAGTTTCTGACCATTGTTTGACGAGTACAGCATCATCTTCAATATCGACATGTGCTAGCGCTAAAGATAAAGGAGCAGGCCCTCTGACTACTTTCCCATTTGTATCGTACTGACTGCCATGACAAGGACATATAAATTTATTAGCACCACTATCCCATGGAACAACGCAACCTAAATGAGTACAAATTGCATTTAAACCAAATTCTCCTATTTCTCCACCCTCATTAACTATTAAATAAGTTGGATCTCCCTTTAGACCCTGAACTAGACTTCGGTCTCCTGATTGATGGGTAGCTAACCAACCTGTCTTAGTTATTGGATTACCTAATTCATCTTTAGCAGAAGTTCCACCACCACCACCACCTGCTCTTAAAGGCATGAAATAATTTGCTACGGGGTAAAGGGCTCCTAACGCTACACCAGTTGCAGTACCAAATGTAAGAAGATTCATAAATTGCCTTCGACCCATTGAAGGGACATCATTGGAACTTAATTGAGTCATTCGCTACTAGGTTCTGTTATTTATTAGTTATTATGGAGCAAATTGTTCAATTTCTGTTGCAAATAGATAGGACTTTTAATAATTTAAAGTAAAAGTTTAGGAAGTCTTAATTAATTGATTTAAATGAACCCATTGCTAGTAGATGAAGTTATCCATTATTTGATTCATCGCTGGGGTAAAAAATATGATTTTAGACTCTTTAGAAGAGGTAAATTTGTGTATTTACAAATGATGTGGGGTTTTCTTGGACAGGAATCATTTCCTTTAAATGAAGATGAATATAAGAAATCGATAGCTGATAAAATCGAGATTTTAAATAGATGTGGATATTCAGATGAAGTAAGGGAATGGCTAAAGAAAGTCAATGCAAAGCCAAGGTTAGGTAGAGCTGTCAGCTTGAAATTAAATCTTAATGAGAAGATGAAAGAGTTTTTGACTTAAGATTTTCTGATAAGTAAGTTAATCCAGTGCCCACAAAAAATAAAAACACAATCGATATAGATAGCAATGACATTGTCAATGGGTCTGTTGAAGGGGTAATTACTGCAGATAAGATTGCGGAGGAGATTACAACTATCTTCCAATTTGAAATCATTTTTTCAGTTGTAATTATTCCAAGAGAACCAAGGATAAATTGTAATACTGGCAATTGAAAAGCTATAGCAGTGCTAGACATTAATAAGAGAACAAAATCAAAATATCTTTCAATAGACCAAGTTGGTTCAACAATATCAGCACCAAAAGTAATAAAGAAATTTATTGCTGCAGGGACTAATATCCACCATGAAAAAATTAATCCTAAAAAAAACAGAAGACCTGAACCAAAAACTGCCGGCAAGATAAGGCTTTTTTCTTGTTTTGTTAAACCAGGGGAAATGAATAATATTATTTGATAAAAAATATAAGGCATAGAAACTATCAATCCGCTGTAACCTGCAACTTTAATAGCGACAAATAAAAACTCTCCTGGAGCAAGTTGTAGCAAATGAATATCACCAGCCGGGATTTCTAAAAAAGATATTAATGGCTTTATGATGAGAAAACTAAAAAATATTGAAATAAGTATTGAGTAAATTGAGTTTAGTATCCTTTGACGAAGCTCCTCTAAATGATCACTAAAAGTCATCGAATCTGATAATTTATTTTCACTTTGACCTGTTCCTCTCATTATTATTTGTTAAAGATTTTGTAAGAAAAAGGTTTAAAAAACTATTCTCAAAGTCCAATTTTTTTTTCTATAAATTTAATTATTTACTTAATTTGGGATTAGTTGGATCTGGTAATAAGAAAGGAGGGGCATCATTTAGAGATGATTCACCGTAAGTTTCATATTCTCTATATCCACCCATTTTCCCATTTGTTTTCATTAAAGCACTTACGAAGGCAAGTAGTAAGAAAACAGTAGGAGCTCCAATTATTAATGCAGCACCAAATAGATATCCAATAATAAATTCTGGAAAACTATGATTTCCTAAAAATTCATGAGTGC
>CACGBT010000020.1 GCA_902571335.1 uncultured Prochlorococcus sp.
AATGATAAGTTTGATCAAATAAATTGTTGGATTGAAAAGATTAACACAAGGCTTAATTCTAAAAATGTTATTGATTTTATATATGATATTTCTAAGGATGATCTTTTATATAAATATTTTTATATTGAAAATATATCTAAAGAAATTAAAAAACATAATCTAAAACTAGATTTTACAAAATTTAATTTATTACAAGATAAAATTTATAAAATAAAAGAAGGTTTCTTTACTGAATTTGTAAGGATATTTACCCAATTAGCTTATATAAAATTAATTGAATTAAAGAAAAGTTTTTCTATTTTCAACTTCAATGATCTTATAAAGACTGTAGAAAATAAATTTCTAGATTCGGAAATTACTAATAGTAATACTTTATCCAAAATTCAAAAAAGATTTAATTGTGTCTTAGTTGATGAGTTCCAAGATACAGATATTACTCAGTGGAATTTAATAAAAAAGTTCTTTAATACAAAAAATCATTTTTTACTTTGCGTAGGTGATCCAAAACAAGCGATTTACAAATTTAGAGGTGGAGATATTGAAACTTACTTAGATGCAAGATCTAATGCAATCGAAGTTTTTAGTCTTACAGATAACTATAGATCCTCAAAAAAGTTAATAGATGTTTTTAATAAACTTTATAAAAATGGTCTTAAACAATCAAAGCTAAACTATAGTAAATTAACCTCAAGAATTAATGAAAATATTAATCCTGAATTTAAATTTAAGGATGTATTTGAAATTGTAGAATTTTCAAACAAAGAGACTGATATAGAGGATGTTGTAACTCATTACATAGTTAACTTTATTTTAAATAATAAAGAAATTGATATTAATAAAATTGCGATTCTTACATTAAATAATTCGCAATGCATAGATTTTAAAAAAAAATTAAATCAGTTTAACCTTCCATGCAAAATTCAAAATAAACAAAATATTTTTGATACAGAAGCAAGTTCTCTACTATTTTTATTCATTGAATGTTTATTAAATCCGAGGTCTTTAAAAAATATAACTTTGCTTGCTACTTCAAAGTTTATAGAAATAAAATTAGGAGATTTACTTGATCATGGAATTAGTAATAATTTAGAAGTTTTAATTAATAAATGCATTACTTGGTCCCAAGAACTAAGAGAAAAAGGTTTTTTAAACATTGTTAATGAACTACTTATAAATTACAAGACATCTTCGATTATTCAAGATGCAGATTTAAATTCAAATTTATTTCAAATTTCAGAACTTGTTGAAATAGAATTAATAAATAATGATTTTGATCTCAATATAGTCTTCAACTGGTATAAAAATCAGTTGGATCATATTTTAAGAATTTCTACTGGAGAAGATTTTTTGACGAAAGATTATAATCTTCAAAATGGAATAAATCTTTCTACCATTCATAGTAGTAAGGGCCTCGAATTTGAAATAGTCCTATGTCCATATCTCTCAATTATTTCAAATAAGTCAAATAAAATTAAAGGACCTCTTTGGAAATCAAATATTGATAGAAATATATACGTTAATATTTCTAATAATTACGCGAAGGTTGAAAAATTTAAATTAATTGAAGAAGAAGATTTATTTAAAGAGAGTGAGAGGTTGATTTATGTAGCACTTACTAGGAGCAAATATAAACTTATTGTTTTTAATGATTTAGACGATACAAATAATATTTTAAATAATGATTTACTTAATAATTTGGAAAATATCAATTTTTATAAGTCTAATTCTGAAGTCATGATAGAAAAAGAGAAAATAAAAGAAATGTTTTCTAAGTTCCAAACCAACCTATTGAATAATAATCTTTGGAAAATCAATAACGTTAATAAAAAAATATCTAATGTATTTAATTCTGATCAATTTATTTCTTATTCAAGTTATTCTTCTTGGATACGTAAAGATAAAAATATTGATGCAGTCAATAATCAGTATAAGGATTATGAAGATAATATATCAATTATCAAAGATTCTAATTTTAAGAATTCAAAGAATTATCCTAATTATTTTTCTTATCCAAATCCATTAAGTGAATTTCCAAAAGGAACTATTGCTGGAACTTGCCTGCACAAAATAATAGAAAGATTTGAATTTAGAAACGATAATAATCAAGAACTAATTGATTTAATTATTGAGGAATTGAACTTTCATCAGATCGATACTTCTTTGGCTTTTAAAGTAAAAGATGCGATTTTAAGAATCATAAATATATCTTTAGGAAGAGAATTACAAAATAAGAAACTAGTTGATATTCCAAATGAATACTTAATTAAGGAACTTAAATATGATTTAACCCTATCTTATGAAGGTAGAAATATTAATTCTAATGATATATCAAATTGCTTTTTTTTAGATCAGGAATATGAATTTGGGAAAGAATATGCAAATAAAATAAATGATCTTCAAATTATGAATAAAGGCTTTCATTCAGGATGTATTGATTGTGTTTTCCCTGTAGGAAATAAATTAGAAGATAGTAAATGGTGGGTAATTGATTGGAAAAGTAATTTGATTTCTGGTAGTGATAATATTGATTGTTTACCAAGAAACTATAACTATGAAAACATGAGAAATGAAATGATTAAACATCATTATCCATTGCAATCTCATCTTTATTTATTAGCATTGCATAGATTATTAAAGTGGCGACTTAAAAATTATCAACCACATAAACATCTAGGAGGATATATTTATTTGTTTTTAAAGGGATTACCAGATTTTGAATTATTTGAAAAATCTAATTATGAAGATATATCTCCAGGTATTTTTATTAGCAAAGCACCTTTAAAAAGAATTAATTATTTAGATAACCTTTTTTAGAATGACTAAAACTACTATAGATATTGAAAAGTTCCAATACGATCATATATTTAATTTAATCTTAGGTATTTTCAAATTTAGTGAAAAAAAATATGGAAATTTTGTAAAAGATGTAATAAGAATTTTATTAGAGTTTGAAAAAAATGGTGAGACTATTATTGATGTTGATAATAGTTTAATAAACTTTGAATTATTAGAAGATGGCTGGCCCAATAAACATATAGATGTTCTAAAAAATATAGGTTTGATTGGTTCCCTTCATTCTCCATTCGTATTAGTAAATAGAAAATTATCCTTATCAAAATGGTCAAAAAAGATAGAAAGAGTAATTAATTCATTTCTAAAAAACATAGATACCGATAATTTAATGAACTCAATAATTCATAAAGATGATAATAAAATTGATCAAATTAAAAATATATTTAAATATTCAAACTTAGTTTTCCTTCAAGGAGGACCAGGTACGGGTAAAACCACTTTAATAATAAAGTTAATACTAGAACTCCTTCAAATTGATAACTTTTTAAATATTGGTTTGTCTGCTCCAACTGGTAAAGCTACAGCTCGTTTAAAAGAAGCTCTTAATGATAAGAAAAATATTTCCTTTAGCAAATTTTTAGACCAAATAGAATTTCAAACTTTACATAGATGGATTTTAAATTCTCAAAATAAATCTCTTAAGTTGAAATTTAAACTTAAAGAGCTTGATATTTTCATAATCGATGAAATGTCAATGGTTAATATCGATTTGATTGAATCAGTTTTAAATTTGCTAGCAAAGGACTGTAAAATTATTTTAGTTGGAGATAAAAATCAATTGTCTCCAGTAAATAACTGTTCGATATGGAATTATTTGTTTGAATATTCAGATAATAGTTCAATTAAATCTTGTGTTGTAAATTTAGAAAAAACTTATAGAAATATTGGAGATATAGCATTAATTAGTAGTTTAATATTTAATAATGATTTTTCTTTACTTAATCAAAAGATCAAAGAATTAGAAAAAGATAATAATTCAAAAGAAATTACTATTTCAAAGAGTAGAGAAAAAGATATTCCAAAAGATCTATTATTTTCGATTACAAATCATCTAAAACAGTTAAATATTTCAACTTCAAATTTAAGTAAAAAAAAATATATATTTGATGAGAGTATTGATAATTTATTGCTTAATGAAAAAGATTTAGTAGATAAGATATTTCTAGATTTACAAAGTCACTTGATTTTATGCGAAAAAAATTCCGGAATATGGAGTGTTGAATATTTGAATGAAATTGTTTTTGGTCAAAAAAAACCCTATGACCTGAAAACTCTTAAAGAGGGTGTCCCGATCATGTGTACAAAAAATAATAATGAACTTGGATTGTCAAATGGGGATATCGGAGTACTTATAGGTTTAAAAAATAAAAGAAAATATCTTTTTAGAAAATTTAATGATAATAACGAAGAAATTGTCACATTAATTGATCCATCTAATTTAGAAAATGTTGTGCCAGCAATAGCCATTACTATTCATAAATCTCAAGGAAGTGAATCTGAAAAAGTAAACATTTTGTGGTCCCAAAATTATAGAAGAAATCAATATGCTGTAAAAGAAAAAAAAGATAATCAAAATTTCTTTTGCAGAGATAATTTTGAAAGAAGGTTATTTTATACTGCTGTTACAAGAGCGAAAAAATCTTTAAATATATATTATTTAAATTAAATTTTATTTTTGAGAAATTTGTAATATCTTAACCCCAAGATGTTAGATTAATAATTCGGCTCTGTAAGGCTAATCAACAATTTAAGTTAATTTAGATATTTGTTGAATGCCTAATCAGAAGATTATTAGGCATTTAAAATGGCTTTAAAAAAAGATAGTAACTCTTTGGGTAGTGAGCAGGATAAGTCTCAGAATGAAGATTCTTCCCTACTAGAGTTAAAGACCTTAGATAACAAAAAAGAAATTGAATCTCAACTATTAAAAGTATCTAAAGGAGATGATAATGAGAATGGATTTCTCGCTTTTGGGTTTAATCAATCGATATTAAACTCGTTAATAAAAAAAGGATATAAAAATCCAACTCCTATCCAAAAAGCTGCAATTCCCGAACTAATGTTAGGCAGGGATTTACTAGGCCAAGCACAAACAGGAACAGGAAAGACTGCAGCTTTCGCATTACCCTTAATAGAAAAACTTACAGATAATAATGAATTAAATGCCAAGGTTTTAGTTATGACTCCTACAAGAGAATTGGCAACTCAAGTGGCAGAATCTTTTAAAAGTTATAGTTCTGAATCTAGTAATTTTAAGACTGTTGCCATATATGGAGGTACCGACTATCGAAATCAAATTTCTGCATTAAAAAGAAAAGTTGACGTAGTAGTTGGGACCCCAGGCCGAATAATGGATCATATAAGGCAGGGGACTTTTAAAATTAAAGATATAAATTGTCTTGTTTTAGATGAGGCAGATGAAATGTTAAATATGGGTTTTCTTGAAGATATTGAATGGATAATTGATCAACTTCCGGAAAATAAGCAGATGGTTTTGTTTTCAGCAACAATGCCTAGTGAGATAAGAAATATAGCAAAAAAATATCTAAATGATCCCGCTGAAATATTAATCAAGAGTGTCAAAAAAGAAACTCAATTAATTTCGCAAAAATTTCTATATGTACAAAGGCATCATAAGTTAGATGCTTTAAAAAGAATACTAGAACTTAATAACGAGGGAGTAATTATTTTTGTTAGGACAAAACTACTTACTACTTCAATAGCTGAAGCTTTAGAGAATTCAGGTCATACTGTGGCAGTACTTAATGGAGATATACCTCAAAATCAAAGAGAAAATACTGTAGATAGATTGAAAAAAGGATTTATTAATGTCCTTGTTGCAACTGATGTCGCAGCTAGAGGATTAGATGTTGAGAGGATAAAACTTGTTGTTAATTACGATTTTCCTTTTGACAAGGAAACATATACTCATAGAATTGGAAGAACTGGAAGGGCAGGCAGATCAGGAGAAGCAATTTTATTTGTCAATCAAAGAGAAAAACATTTTCTAAGAAACTTAGAAAACTCAACAAGAACCAAGATTGAAGAAATTAATATACCAAGTAATAAAATAATAAATGAAAAAAGGATGGAGAAACTTATAGATAATGTTAATGAGAGTTCTTTAGCTAAAGATGAAAATGAAGAAAATAAAGCTTTGATTATTGATGTACTGGATAATTTAAAAGAAAAATACTCTATGGATGACTCAAATATTGCGATGGCGGCGATTAATTTAGTAATAGGTAATAAATCATTTTTTGTTAATGACGATGATTCTTGGATTAATAAACAAAATAATACTGATCGAAATAGATCAAATAGAAATAGTAATAATCGTATGAGAAATTCAAATAGAAGAAATAATTATCAAAATGATTCTTTTGAAACCTACAAATTTAACTTTGGTAAATTTGATGGAGTTAGAGTCGCAAATATTATATCCTCAATCTGTAATTCAACTAATATAAATGGAAGATCCATAGGTAAGATACAGATTTTTAATGATTATAGTTTGGTAGATTTACCCAGAGATCTTCATAGAGAAACTAAAAATAAATTAAAAAAAATTAAAGTCAGAAACTAGGGATAGAGAATGAAAGCTAGCAAATATAAATTCTTTATTTTTTTGAATCTGGTAATACTATTCAACTCTTTTAATAGTTATTATTTAGCTCAAACTAAACAAAATTCAATCATAAAATTATTTTGTCTTCAGAGTGTCAAAGAGGAGATGATGAAAGCAGAAATGGTATATAGTGAAGAAATTGCAAAAGAAACTTGTGATTGTTATTACGAAGAATTTATGCAAACTGCAAGTCATAAAGATGCAAAAACAAAATGTAAATTAGAAACTAAAGAAAATTTAAATCATTATAGAAAAATTTAATTATTATTTTTATGAGGTCTAAGAACACCCAAAATCCAATAATTAGACTTTATTTAAATCTGATTGAAGAAAGAAGGTTACTATTTTTTGCTTTTCTTAGTTCCATAATTAATAAAATATTAGATTTAGCACCCCCTGTAATAATTGGTCTTGCGGTGGATATCGTTGTTAAGGAACAGAATTCATGGATTGCTGGTTTTGGAATAAAAGAAGTTCCAGCACAATTGTTTTTTCTTGCATTTGCTTCAGGAATAGTTTGGTCTGGTGAATCCTCCTTTGAATATTTATATTCGATTTTATGGAGAAATTTAGCTCAGCTATCGCAACATAAATTAAGAATAAAAGCTTATGAGCATATCCAGGAATTAGATATGGATTTTTTTGAAAATGATAATACTGGAAGGCTATTATCTATTTTGAATGATGATATAAATCAACTCGAGAGATTTCTAGACCAAGGGGCTAATCAGATTATTCAGTTATTTATAACTGTCTTAATAATTGGGGGCACTATGATTTTTGTCGCTCCAAAAATCGCTTTATTTGCTTTCTTTCCTATTCCAATTATATTTTTAGGATCAATTAAATTTCAAAGAAAGCTTGCTCCAAAATATAGAGATGTTAGAAATAAAGCTGGACTATTGGCATCAAGACTTAATAATAATTTAAGTGGAATTCTAACCATAAAAAGTTTTACTAAAGAAAAATGGGAACTAAATAGATTAAATGAAGAAAGTCTCGATTATCAAAGAAGTAACAAGGCTGCAATAAAATTATCCTCAGCTTTTATACCTCTTATAAGATTCGCAATTTTATTTGCTTTTATAGCGATTTTATTAATTGGAGGTTTCCAAACTTGGAATAAAACACTTGATGTAGGAACTTATAGTTTTTTAGTGTTTATTACACAAAGACTATTATGGCCTTTAACAACTTTGGGGCATGTTTTAGATGATTTTCAGAGATCTATGGCTTCAATAAATAGAGTAATTGATCTCATAGATACGCCTATAAAAATAAAGGATGGAAAAATAAAAATTGAACCTAAATATATGAAAGGAGACATTACTTTTAATAATGTTAATTTTAATTATCCTGGACGAGATTTAACTTTAAAAAACATAAATTTTAAAATTGAAAATAACTCAACATTAGGAATTGTTGGTTTAACAGGTTCTGGGAAAAGTACCATTATAAAATTACTCCTTAGGATTTATGATAGTAATAATGGGTCAATAACCTTGGATGGCATTTCTATTAAAGAAATGAATTTGAGGGATTTAAGAAAGTGTATTTCTTTAGTAAGTCAAGAAACCTATTTATTCCATGGCAGTGTACAAGAAAATATTGCTTATGGCTCAATCAACCCAAGTCTTAAAGATATCATTCAAGCTTCAAAGATTGCGGAAGCTCATAAATTTATTGAACAATTACCAGATGGTTATAAAACTATAGTAGGGGAAAGGGGCCAAAGGCTCTCAGGCGGACAACGTCAAAGAATTGCCTTGGCGAGAGCTGTTTTAAAGGATGCACCAATATTAATATTAGATGAAGCTACAGCCTCAGTTGATAATGAAACAGAGGCTTTAATTCAAAAATCATTATCTAAAATCACCAAAGAAAGAACAACTATAGTAATAGCTCATAGATTAAGCACTATAAAAAATGCGGATAATATTGTTGTTATTGATAAAGGTAAAATAGTTGAAAGCGGAAAACATGAAAGACTATTAGATCAGAACAAAATATATGCTGATTTATGGAATGTTCAAGTAGGAATCTAGTATTGAATTTCTAAACTATATTAAAAAGTTAAATGATTCAATTACATTACTAAACATACCGTCAACTTTATTCCATCTCTCTTCATTTGTTCCCACAGCAAAAGTGTAAAGTGTTCCTCTATCAATTACTACTGTAGCTAATTCGTGTCTGACCTGTTCATTTAAATTTAATTCATACTCTAAATCATAGAAAATATGTTTGGATGCTTCCCTCTTATTGGCATTTATAAGTTTTACTTCTCTACCTGAACCTTCGGGAGCAATAACTTTATCAATTAATGTTTGACCTACTTCACTTGGGCTTCCTAATTGCTCTAATTGAACCTCTTTATTTACATCAGAAATAACTAAACTTAAGGTCTCATTACTATTTATTAGATCATGATAAATAATTTCAGGTCCTCCATCGACTTTTACCCTAGTCCATCCTGTTGGATACAAAAAGGCATATCTTCCATCTGGACTTTGATAAGCTTCTAATCCTGCATTTAGTCCGCCACTACAAGCACTCAGTGTTAAACACAAAAAAATCAAAAATAAATATTTGAAAGGGTTAAATTTAATATTTTTCATTTTGTTTGAAATTACTAACTAAAGACATAATAAGACATTAAAAGCAAACAATTATGGCAATTCAGAATTTTGCGTCTAAATTGTCCCTAGAAATAGTTTGATTTTGATTACTTATACCAAACCGCTTTCAAAATTAATTGGTCATTTTGAGAAATTCCCAGGGATTGGTCCAAGAACAGCGCAACGATTAGCCCTGTTTATTTTAAAACAACCTGAAAGTACAATAAGGGATTTTTCAAAGGCTTTGTTAGAGGCACATAGTAATGTTGGTCGTTGCAAAAAATGTTTCAATTTAACTTCAGAAGATGAATGTGAAATTTGTAAAAATACTGAAAGAAATCAAAAACTAATCTGTGTAGTAGCAGAAACTAAAGATTTGCTTGCGTTGGAGCGCGCCAGAGAATTTAAAGGTGTTTACCATGTTATTGGTGGTTTAATATCCCCAATGGATTCTGTTGGCCCCGAACTCTTAGAAATAAGAAGTTTGGTAGAAAGAGTTAGTAAGTCTGAAATAGATGAGATCATATTGGCATTGACCCCAAGTGTTGAGGGAGATACAACAAGTCTTTATATTGGAAAATTGTTAGCCCCTTTTACTAAAGTTACGAGGATTGCATATGGCCTCCCAATGGGTAGTGAACTTGAATATGTGGATGAAGTTACACTTGCAAGGGCTTTAGAAGGAAGAACAAAACTAAATTAGACAATGAGAGAGAATAATCTAATCAAGAAAGAAAAAATACTAAGACTTCCCTCTTGGATTAAATTTCCTATTAGTAAAGCTTCAGAATTCGAAAGAATACAAACACTCATCAAAAAATCAAATATTCATACTATTTGTGAAGAAGCAAGATGTCCAAATAGAGCAGAATGTTATGCCTCAGGAACTGCCACTTTCTTACTGGGTGGATCGATATGTTCTCGTTCATGTGCTTTTTGTCAGGTAAATAAAGGTAGACCTAGTTCTATCAATATTGATGAATGTACTCAAGTCGCTGAAGCAGTGAAAGTACTAAATTTAAAATATGTTGTTTTGACATCTGTCGCTCGAGATGATCTTCCTGATCATGGCGCAAATTTATTTATATCTACAATTGATGAGATTAGAAAAATTGATTCAACAATAAAAATAGAGGTTTTAACTCCTGATTTATGGGGTGGAGGCAAAAATTTTGATGAAACCAATAACCTTCAGACTGATAGATTGAAGATGATTTTAGAAAAAGATCCAATATGCTTTAATCATAATCTTGAAACTGTTGAAAGACTGCAAAAAGAGGTTAGGAGAGGTGCAAATTATAAAAAATCTCTTAGTTTACTAAAAAAGTCAAAAGATATTGCGCCTCATATTCAAACTAAATCAGGCATTATGTTAGGTCTTGGAGAAACATTGGATGAAATAAAAAATACAATTTATGATCTTAAAAAAATAGATTGTGATCAAATTACAATCGGCCAATATTTAAGGCCCTCATTCAATCATTTGGCAGTTAAGAAATATTGGGATCCATCAGAGTTTGAATATTTGTATCTCTTCTCTAAGGAATTAGGATTCAAGAAAGTATCTTCTGGCCCCTTAGTTAGAAGTAGTTATCATGCGGGTTAACTTTCTTCAATTAAAGAAAGTTTATTTTCAAGTTTTTTTAATATGGAAATACATTCCCCGTTCATAAGTGTACCTGCACCTCCCCAGACCAATCTTAATAAAAGGTCTACGGGGCTAGAACCAACTTCTTTCACAATTTTGAAGCCTATTAACTTGAAATATCTTACAAGCTTTTTACTATAACCTTCACTATCAAAAATCGCTAAAAGTCTTGCTTTGTTGCTTGATTTTTTTTCAATTGCCCAAGCCATAGTTGTTGCCCATATTAATTCTGAAACAAAAGCGGGAGCTTTACTAAGGATTCTTAATGTATCAAGCTGAATACCTTTTTTATCTAAATAAGTCCAACCTTTCATTTCGGCCCAAATCTTAATGATGTTGTCTTTCTGTTCTGCTACGACGATTCTAAAGAAACATAATCCTAGAGTTTCTCTAACTTGAATTTTAATTAATAATCCAATGGTAACTGCTAACTTTTCTAATTCTTCAACTTTCATGATTTTGGAAAATTAGTCTTGATAGATTTATTATTCTCCACTTTTGATCTATCTATCTGTTTTTGTCTTTCTTCAAATCTTTTTCTATCATCATCACTGAATTGATTTATGCAGAAATGACATTGAATACCCTCTCTATATTCTTTTCTTTTTTGATCTTGAATTGAAACTGGCATTCCACACGCATGACAAATGGAATAGGAACCTTTTTCTAATTCATGATCTAAAGCAACTCTTTTATCAAAAACAAAACATTCACCTTCAAATAAGTTTTTTTCTTCTGGAATATCATCTAGGTATTGTAATATTCCGCCCTGTAGGTGATAAATATTTTTATAACCTTTCTTTTTCAGTAAACTTGTAGCTTTTTCACATCTGATACCTCCGGTACAAAACATGGCTATATTTGTAGACTCTTTATTTTCTAAGTGGCTATCTAAATGATCATCTACCCACTTAGGGAATTCGCTAAAGTTTCTTGTATTTGGGTTTATAGAATTATGAAATGTTCCTATAGAAACTTCATAATGATTTCTAGTATCAATGACTATTGTATTTTGATTTTTAATTAACTTATTCCAATTAGATGAGTTAATATAAGTTCCATTATCTTGTGAAGGATTTATTTCAGGAACTCCCATTGTAACAATCTCTTTCTTGATTTTTATTTTTAATTTTTTAAAGACTTTCTTTTTTGAAAAGTTTACTTTTATATTCATATTTCTATTATCTATATATTTTTTAAGTAAATTGAGCACCATATCAATTACATTTTTATCAGCACATATAGTTCCATTAATACCCTCACTTGCAAAGATTAATAAACCTGAAAGATCATTTTTATTTTCGATTTCTAATAATTTATTTTTGAGATCGAAAATCAAGTTTTCTTGAAATGGAAAGAAAGAATAAAGAGAAATTATTTTATAATTTTTGCTTTTCATGCAGAAGATAATGTTTTTTCACAAGTTTCAAAATCTTTATTAAATGATATTCCAACCTCTTTAAGAAGTTTTCTGTCTGATTGAAAAGATGGATTTGAGGTTGTGAGTAATTCATCTCCGTAAAAAATTGAATTTGCACCACATTGAAAACATAAAATTTGGGCTTCTTTTGAGAGCTTTTCTCGCCCTGCACTTAATCTTATTTTACTTTTAGGCATAAGAATTCTTGCTGTAGCTATCATCCTTATCATCTCAACAGAATCAATTTCTTGATTATCTTCTAAACCAGTACCTTCAATAGCTACTAAAGAATTAATAGGAACACTTTCAGGATGTGGATTCATGTTTGAAAGTACTTCCAAAAGAGATGCTCTATCACCATTAGTCTCACCTAAACCTATTATTCCTCCACAACAAACATTTATTCCTGCATTTCTTACTCTTTTGATAGTATCTAATCTGTCTTGATAAGTTCTAGTAGTAATAATATTTTTATAATGCTCAGGACTCGTATCTAGATTGTGATTATACGCAGTCAAACCTGCATCAGCCAGTCTGGAAGCTTGTTCTTCTGTAAGCATCCCAGCAGTAACGCATGCTTCCATTCCTAAATCTCTTACACCGCTAACCATCTCTAACATTTCATTAAAATGTTTCCCATCTCTAATTTCTCTCCATGCCCAACCCATACAAAACCTATCTGCACCCTCATTTTTTGCTATTCGAGCTCTTGCTAAAACCTCTTCAACTTGAAATTGTGGATGACTTTTGATTTCGCTAGCACTATAAATTGATTGGCTACAATATGAACAATTTTCCTCACATCCACCAGTTTTTACACTGAACAAAGAAGCTAATTGAATGTTGTACTTATTGAATTTCCTGTGAATTATTTGTGATTGCCACATTAAATCAATCAGAGGCATATTTAATACTTCCAATATCTCCTCTTTATCCCAATCGAACCTAATTTCTCTTAGTAATTGATTATTCGAATTAGCCATTTTGTTAGGAAGAATGTTGAGAATCTTCAAAAGATTTATTATTTAATGATTCTATACCTCCGAAACGTCTATTCCTTGATTGGTAATCAACTATTGCTTTGAGAAATTCATACTCATTGAAGTCTGGCCATAGTAAGTCAGATATATAAATTTCTGAATAAGCTAATTGCCATAAAAGAAAATTACTGAGCCTTTTTTCTCCACTTGTTCTTATTAGTAATTCTGGATCCTTAATCCCTTGAGTTAATAGCTCTGAATTAAATAATTCTTCATCTACTTCACTTGGTTTTATTTCTCCAGAAAAGGATTTTAATGCAAGTTTTCTTGCAACTTTTACTATTTCTTGTCTACCTCCGTAATTGACACAAACATTGAATAGAAATTCATTGTTTTTTTTAGTTAATGATTCTGAACTAGAGATTATCTTTTTTAAAGTTTCTGGAAAAGGGGATAGATCTCCGATAAATTTTATTTTTGTTGATTCTTCATGAATCCCATTAATTTCGTTTTGCAAAACATCGCTAAAAAGATTTATGAGAAAATTAACTTCTTTTCTTGGCCTTGTCCAATTTTCAGTTGAAAAAGCATAAACAGTAAGTACCTTACAACCTAACCTTTTTGATGCTTTAAGTATTTCTTTTAATGTACTAACTCCTTTGTTATGGCCAAATGATCGAGGTAAGCCTTTTTTAGTAGCCCATCGCCCATTACCGTCCATAATTATTGCAACATGTTCTGGCACTCTTTGCTTATCTATTTTTTTGGATAAGTCATTATTTTTTTTGTCTATTATTTTTTCTAATCCCATTAGTTAATCATTTTTGTTAATAAAAATTTCTGATTTATTAGGCTCTTTTTCATTGATATTACTATCATTTTGACTTGTCGTTTGGGATATAGTAATTTTACTTAAAGATGCTTTACTTGTACCTTTAGAGTTTTGATTCCCAATCAAATTTACAAGAAGTTCCTGTAACCTGCTGCTAGTAATTGGTCTTTCAAGTTTTCCTTGGTTTGCTAAAGATAATGTTCCTGTCTCTTCAGAAACAACAATACAAATACACCTATCAAATCTTTCTGTAATTCCTAATGCAGCTAAATGTCTTGTCCCGTATCTACTAATTCCTTGTCTAGAAAGAGGAAGTATTACACCAGCAGATATTATTTTGTTACCTTTCACAAGAACTGCTCCATCATGTAAAGGTGTATCTGTTGCAAATAGATTTATTAAAAGGTCAGTTGATAATAGTGCCTCAATCTTTGTACCTGAATATAAAAAATCTTCGGGCCTTAAATCACTCCCTAAATCCACAACTATTAATGCACCTCTTCTATTTTGAGATAATCTACCTGCAGTATCAACTAACTGAGTTATAGTAGTTGATGCTGCTCTAAATTCCTTTGGTGGATTTCCTAGTATTACAGCTAATCTACCAGTGCCTAATAATTCCATTAATCTTCTTAACTCACCTTGCCAAAGAATCGCTAGAGATAGAGAACAAGCCAAGACTACAGCATCAATTAATTTTGATGTTAATGGAAGGGATGAATATCTTTGTATAAACCATGCGGATGAAACTAAAAACAAATATCCTCTTAAAAGCCATAATGTTCTCTGCTCTTTTACCCTAGAAAACAATAAAATTCCGAAACCAACAGCAAATAAGACATCTAATAAAAGCTTTAAATTTATAATCCCCCAGAAATTCACATTAAATACAAAATTAATTTAAATGTACCTAACTTTGTTTAATAAAGCGATCAGGTAAAACATCATATTTTAAAAGATCAGATGGACTTTCTCTTTTTTGAATAATCTCTGCTTCACCATCACAAACTAAGAGAGCAGCAGGCCTTGGAATTCTGTTGTAGTTAGAACTCATTGAAATATTATATGCACCAGTACCGAAGACACATATAAGATCTCCTGTTTTACAATCAGATAGTTCTATCTCTTTAAACAATACATCTCCTGATTCGCAGTGTTTGCCAGCAATAGTATATTTATTTTTGGAATTGATATTTAAGGGGTTACCTACTAAACATGCAGAGTAATTTGATTGATAGGTTATTGGTCTTGGATTATCACTCATCCCACCATCGACAGATAAGTATGTTCTGATCCCAGGGATTTTTTTAAAAGCTCCTATTTTATAAATTGTTATTCCTGCTGTAGATACAATGGATCTTCCTGGCTCACACATTAGTATAGGTAAATCTAGATTATGTTTTTTACAAGCTTTAGTAACAGAGGTGGAAATTGTTCTTACCCATTCATCAATTGAAGGAGGGTCGTCATTTTCAGTATATTTAATACCTAATCCGCCACCTACATTTAATTTATCTATGTTATGGCCATATTTTTTAGCTTCTAAAATAACTTTAACCATTATTTCGCCCAGATCTTTATGAGGGTCTAGTTCAAAAATCTGGGAACCAATATGAGCATGTAACCCTTTTAATTTTAGATGTTTTGTTTTATTGATTCTGGAAAATAAAGTTTCTAAGTATTCAATGCCGAAACCAAATTTGCTATCAAATGATCCTGTTTTTATATATTCGTGAGTGTGACATTCTATTCCAGGAGTAAAACGAATCATTATTTCTAACTCATTATTAGATAAATTTGAAAGCTTTTCTAATCTATCTAAGTCATAATCATTATCTACAATTACATTTATATTATTCCTAACCGCAAACTCTATTTCTTTATCTGATTTATTATTTCCGTGAAAAACAATTTTCTCATTTGGGACTCCACCTTTAAGAGCAGTTAATAGTTCTCCTTCTGACACTGCATCGAGTCCTAAACCTTCTGATGATACAAGTTTACTCATAAATAGAGAACTATTTGCCTTAGAGGCATATATGGGAAGCGATTCCCCAGGATAATATTTTTCTAATGCTTGTTTATATGCTCTACAAGAGTTTCTTAAAGTTATTTCGTCTAGGATATAGAGAGGGGAATCATATTTTTTAACTAATTCTTCAATTGAACATCCCCCAATTGATAATTTTCCATCTTCCCCTATAGATGTGCTAATAGGGACGATATTTTTATTAGGACTTTTTAGGTCAATTTTTTCTTTTAAAAACGAATTTTTTTCTTCCATAAAAGAATTTTAACTAGATATATGGTAAGACTGTCATATTCTATAATGACTTTTAAATATAATATTTTATTATTTGTCTAATATAAATGATATCTGTTATTCAAATAAATGATAAAGATATTGATTTATGTTATGAACTAGATGCTAATACGATCTCCTTATGGAGCAAAAAGCAATGGGCCAACGAATTTAGAAAAAAAGATATAAAAATTTTCGGACTATCACATGCAAATTCGGTAATAGGAATATGTGTCTTTCAAATAATCAAAGATGAAGCTCAAATAAATTATTTTGTGATAAACCAAAAATATAGAGAAAAAGGTTTTGGATCATATCTTATGAGTTCTATAATTGAATATTGCGAGAAATTTAGTGTTAATAAATTATTTTTGGAAGTATCACAGACTAATATTAAAGCTGAAAAATTTTATGCTAGTTTTGATTTTTTCACTGTTGGAATTAGAAGAAATTATTACAGAGATGGTTCAAATGCTCTTTTAAAAGAAAAAATTTTAACAACAAAATAATTTAAAAATTTAATTGTTCGGATAACCAGAACGCTTGAAATTACTATAATTTATTGCTATATCACAAAAAAAGTTAATTTAAAGTGAATAAAATATACTTTTGGGTATTCACAAAAGCTCATTCTGAACACAAAATTCACTTATTACTGGTAGGTTATTAGTAGGAATTTATCTTCAAATGTTCGAGAGATTTACAGAAAAAGCAATAAAAGTCATAATGCTTGCTCAAGAGGAAGCTAGGAGACTTGGTCATAATTTCGTTGGAACAGAACAAATTCTATTAGGTTTAATTGGAGAAGGTACAGGTGTAGCTGCTAAAGTTCTTAAATCTCTTGGAGTTAATCTAAAAGACTCAAGAATCGAGGTAGAAAAAATAATAGGTAGAGGTTCAGGTTTTGTAGCCGTAGAAATTCCTTTTACCCCAAGGGCGAAAAGAGTTTTAGAGTTATCTCTTGAAGAAGCACGTCAATTAGGACACAACTACATAGGTACTGAACATTTACTTTTAGGACTAATAAGGGAAGGAGAAGGCGTAGCTGCAAGAGTTCTTGAAAATCTCAGTATTGACCTTACCAAAGTGAGAACTCAAGTAATAAGGATGTTAGGTGAAACAGCTGAAGTTAGTAGTGGTGGTAATGCAAGTAAGAGTAATTTAAAAACTGCTACTCTTGATGAATTTGGAACGAATTTGACAAAACTTGCTAGTGAATCAAAACTAGATCCAGTCGTCGGTCGTTATGCAGAAATAGATCGTGTCGTTCAAATTTTGGGTAGAAGGACAAAAAACAATCCTGTTCTTATTGGAGAACCAGGCGTAGGTAAAACGGCTATTGCAGAAGGTTTAGCACAAAGAATACAGATGGGAGACATACCAGATATTCTTGAAGACAAAAGAGTTTTAACTCTTGATATTGGACTTTTGGTTGCTGGAACTAAGTATAGAGGGGAGTTTGAAGAAAGGTTAAAAAAAATAATGGAAGAAATTAAATCTGCTGGCAACGTGATTCTAGTTATCGACGAAGTACATACTTTAATTGGAGCAGGAGCTGCCGAAGGAGCTATAGATGCTGCAAATATTCTAAAACCAGCATTAGCCAGAGGAGAACTCCAATGCATTGGAGCAACAACTCTTGATGAATATAGAAAACATATTGAGAGAGATGCTGCTTTGGAAAGAAGATTCCAGCCTGTCATGGTTGGAGAACCTTCTATTGAAGATACAATCGAAATCTTGAAGGGTCTTCGAGAGCGTTATGAACAACATCATCGCCTCAAAATAACTGATGACGCACTAGAGGCTGCAGCTCATCTTGGCGACCGATATATATCTGATAGATTTTTACCTGATAAGGCTATTGATCTAATAGATGAGGCAGGTAGTAGAGTTCGTTTAATAAACTCTAAACTTCCACCTGAAGCTAAACAAATAGATAAAGAACTAAGACAGATTCAAAAACAAAAAGAAGAATCTGTTAGGGACCAAAATTTTGATCAAGCAGGTCAATTAAGAGAAAAAGAGATTGAATTGTCCGCGAAAATAAAAGAGGTACTTGAAAATAATAAAGAATCCTCAGCACAGGATGAATCTAATAAAGAAGTGAATTCTGAAATTAATGAATCAAAACTTATACAAAGCCCTATGGTTTGTGAAGAAGACGTAGCCCATATTGTTGCATCTTGGACGGGTGTACCTGTTCAAAAATTAACTGAAACAGAATCAGTCAAACTTCTCAATATGGAGGAAACACTCCACCAAAGACTTATTGGACAAGATGAAGCTGTTAAAGCTGTTTCTAGAGCTATAAGAAGAGCAAGAGTTGGGCTAAAAAATCCTAATAGACCTATTGCTAGTTTTATCTTTTCTGGACCTACTGGTGTAGGTAAAACTGAATTGACTAAATCACTAGCTTCATATTTCTTTGGAAGCGAAGAAGCAATGATCAGATTAGATATGTCAGAATTTATGGAAAGACATACAGTTAGTAAACTTATAGGTTCGCCTCCTGGATATGTTGGTTTTAATGAAGGTGGTCAACTTACTGAAGCGGTAAGAAGAAGACCTTATACGGTTGTATTATTTGATGAAGTAGAAAAAGCTCATCCAGATGTATTCAATTTATTATTGCAACTTCTTGAGGACGGTAGATTAACAGACTCCAAGGGGAGAACTGTTGACTTTAAAAATACTTTATTAATAATGACTTCTAATATTGGTTCAAAAGTCATAGAGAAAGGTGGTGGTGGTTTAGGGTTTGAATTTTCAGGAGATTCAGTTGAAGATAGCCAATACAATAGAATTAAATCTTTAGTTAATGAAGAACTAAAGCAGTACTTCAGACCTGAATTTTTAAATAGACTTGATGAAATTATTGTATTTAGGCAACTATCTAAAAATGAGGTTAAAGAAATTGCCGAAATAATGTTGCAAGAGGTTTTTACAAGATTACAAGATAAAGGTATTAAATTAGATGTAACAGATGCTTTCAAAGAAAGACTCGTTGAAGAAGGATATAATCCTTCTTATGGAGCTAGACCATTAAGAAGAGCTGTTATGAGGTTATTAGAGGATAGTTTGGCTGAAGAAGTCCTTTCTGGAAGAATAAAAGATGGAGATAAGGCTTTAGTGGATATAGATGATGATAAAAAAGTTACGATTAATATTTCTTCTGAAGAATCTCCTCAAGAGTTGGCTGGTGCTAACTTTTAGTTATTCTAAGTTAATATGCAGTCAATCTCTCCAGAAACTATATTCAGGGGTAATAATGCTTGGCAAAAATCTTTACCTCAGATAACTAAATTAACAAAAAGTCCATTAATTTTAGGTAGAGGTATTCATACTAATAATCTGAGAAATATAATTTGTAGTGATTTAGAAAATAATAAACTTAATGTTAACTCTGCTAATTTACAATTTGATTGTTGTTATGAAGATATTTCAAGAGTAAAGAATATTGTTTTAAAGAATAAGAATGATTCTGTTATCGCAGCTGGAGGTGGCAAAGTACTAGATTCTGGAAAATATATAGCCGCGAGTCTTGATATTCCTTGTATTACAGTCCCTTTTAGCGCCTCTACATGTGCAGGTTGGACAGCCCTATCGAATATTTATACAAAAGATGGCCAATTCATAAAGGATGTTGCACTAGGTTGTTGTCCAAAAGTCCTAGTATATGATCATAAATTCATTCAAACAGCTCCACCAAGAACACTTGCTAGTGGCATAGCAGACGCTTTGGCAAAATGGTACGAATCCTCAATAACAAGTTCAACTATAGATGATGGCCTTGTTCAACAAGCGATTCAGATATCAAGAGTTTTAAGAGATCAACTCTTGATAGAAGGAGAAAAAGCATTTAAGGGGCAATATGAAAATAATCCTTCTTGGCGAAATACTGTAGAGGCTTGTGGTCTTACAGCAGGATTAGTAGGTGGTATTGGGGGAGAAAAGTGTAGGACTGCTGCAGCACATGCTATTCATAATTCAATTACTCAGATAATTACCCCAAATAAATTCTTACATGGAGAGATTGTTGGGGTTGGATTATTATTGCAATTAAGACTAGAAGAAATGAAAAATAATAATAAATTAGCTGATCAATCAATTAAACAATTGTTGGTACTTATGAAAGAATTGAATTTGCCAACTACCATTGCAGAACTTGGAATAAATGTTTTTGAAGATAATAATTTAGAGAAAATTGCTGAGTTTACTTTGAGAGAAAAATCTGAGATACACTTTTTGCCTTTTGAAATTTATAAACAGGACATAATAGAGGTTATTGCGAATTTTGAACAACAAGAAATTAAAATATAATCAATTTTTTGACTAAATCTCACTTCGAACAACTTAGTAATTTGAATGTAGACTTTTTTGAGAGTGCCAAAAATTCGCTATTGGACCCTTTAGGTCTTTATTTAGCAAATGATGTTCGGTGGATCAAACTTAATGAGAACTGGAACTCTTTGAAATTCCCTGTGGTTATGGGAGGACAAGGTCAACCTATACTTCTTCTCCATGGCTTTGACAGTAGTTTTTTAGAGTTTAGAAGAGTATATCAATCATTAAAAAGAAATTTCCAAGTCATAATCCCTGATCTATTAGGATTTGGTTTTAGTCCTAGGTGCGCAACGAATGAATACAACCCCTCTAAAATAATTTCATATTTAATTGATCTCCTTAAGACCTTACAAATAACAAAGAATTTAAAAATTATTGGTGCCTCTATGGGAGGATCAACAGCTTTAAAACTTTCTTTTGAAATCCCTGATTCTATTGATAAAATTATACTTTTATCTCCCGCCGGATTGTTTGGAGAACCTAAGAGTATACCTTTCCCTTTGAACCAAATAGGGGCCTCATTTCTAGGATTGCAGCAGGTCAGAAAAAGTCTTTGTAGGCAAGCATTTGCTTACCCAGATGAATGTGTTGGTGAAATGGAAGAGCAAATTGCTTCAATTCATTTAGGCTGTAAAGGATGGAGGAATTCACTTGCTTCCTTTGCAAAAAGTGGAGGGTTCGCTGGAACACAGAAATATATTCAAAATATTCCAATCAAAGCAGTATGTGGAGAAAATGATCGCATTCTTGGGAAAAAAGAGATTAAAAATATAAGAAAAATTGGTAAATTAAATTTTATAGGGTTGCAAAATTGTGGTCATCTTCCTCATGTAGATTTACCATCATTATCTAGTAAAATTATTCAAGATTATTTTTTGGAATAAAAATTTCATAATCAATTTAGATACTTGAGAATTATAAAAATGTAATACAAAACAGATGGAGTAAAAATGTAGCTATCAATTCTGTCAAGAATGCCTCCATGACCTGGTAAAAAAGTTCCTGAATCTTTTATTTTTGCATCTCTCTTCATCATTGATTCGATTAAATCTCCAACTAATGCCATAAGTGAAATTAAAATACCATATAAAATTCCAACTAATAATGGATTTTCCCAGTTAAGTAAAAATGCGAAAAATATCGCTAATAAAATTGAACAGGATATTCCTCCAATTAAACCTTCTATTGTTTTGCTTGGAGATATTGGAGAAAGAGATTTTTTACCAAATGACTTACCAATGAAATAAGAACCAATATCACTAGCTACAATTAAAAAACAAGAGGTTAAAGTTAAGTGAAGACCTGTGGTGTTAGATAAGTTTTCAAATGAAATAAAACCTTGATTTGAACTTATTATCACTGATTCTAATCCCCTTAACTTAATCCAGTAACTAGGTAAAAAACCTAAATAGAATAAACCAAAAATAGAAGCTGCAATATCGGAGATTGTTCCAGGCTTTGGTTGCAAAAGTAACCAAGTGCATATTACGACTGAACAGATAGGCAAAATTGAATTTGATATTTCTCCTTCAATAAAACCTATGGTCTCAAGATAAGTAGAAATTATAATAACGAAAGATGAAAATAATGTGGTTTTAGTAGCTGGTTTTATTCCTTTAAATTCAGCCATCCTAAAAAATTCTAATAAAGCTAAATAAGTAAGCAAGGCTGCTGCTAATGTGAAAAACCATCCCCCTAACAAAACAACAATTAATCCAAATATTCCTATAAGTAATCCGCTTTTCAATCTCATATCAAATTTCTATGATTTTATGACTCTTATATTAAAATTTAACAGATCCTTGTTGCATAAACTTTGATTATTTATCCAATTAAATCTGTTGATATCAATTCTTTCTCCAGGAACTAGTAGAGGTATTCCAGGAGGATAAGGGCAAATAATATCTCCAGATATTTTATTTATTGATTGAGAAAAAGGAATA
>CACGBT010000021.1 GCA_902571335.1 uncultured Prochlorococcus sp.
AATCAAAGAGTGCTTGTGACAACACTTACTAAGAGAATGGCTGAAGATCTAACTGATTTTTTATCTGAAAATAAAGTAAGAGTTAGATATTTGCATTCCGAAATCCATTCAATTGAAAGAATTGAAATTATTCAAGACCTTAGAATGGGCGAATATGATGTTTTGGTAGGAGTTAATTTATTAAGAGAGGGACTAGATCTACCAGAAGTATCCTTAGTCGCCATTTTAGATGCTGATAAAGAAGGTTTTCTGAGGGCAGAAAGGTCATTGATTCAAACAATAGGAAGAGCTGCCAGACATGTTGAAGGTGTTGCCTTGCTTTATGCAGATAACTTCACAGATTCAATGAAAAGAGCAATATCTGAAACTGAAAGAAGAAGAATTATTCAAAAAAAATATAACCAAGTCAATGGTATTACTCCAAAACCTGCAGGCAAAAAAATAGAAAATTCAATATTATCTTTTCTAGAACTTTCCAGAAAACTAGATGCTGGTGGTTTATCTAAAGATTTAATAAATATAGTTAACAACAAAACTGACGCAATTCTCAGTTCTAGTGATAATCAATGTTTGCTCGAAGAATTGCCTGACTTAATAGAAAAGTTAGAAATTAAAATGAAAGACGCTGCAAAAGAGTTAAATTTTGAAGAAGCAGCAAATTTGAGGGATAGAATCAAAAAATTAAGACAAAAATTGGCAAGAAATAATTAAAAAGAACTTATTTTTCTAATTCGAAATGATTATGAATCGCATTAACTGCTTTGTCACAATCTTTTTCTAAGACAATACATGAAGTCCTAATTTCACTCGTGGCAATCATTTCAATATTGATATTTTGGTCAGCCAATGCTCTAAATATTTTTCCAGCCGTCCCAACCTTAAATGCCATTCCTGCTCCTACAGTACTTACTTTTGCTATAGCAGGGCCATCTTCAATGTATGATCCGGGTAATTTTTTTGTTAAGGCCTCAAAAACTAAGTTAGCTTTTTCTCTATCTTGTTTATTCATTGTAAGACTAATATCCTTAGTTTTTAAAGAGGAAATTCTTTCAGACTGAACAATAGTATCGATAAGTAAATTATTTTCAGCTAATGCTAAACATATCGATGCTGCTACACCTGGACGATCAGGCAGTTTTCGAAAGCTTACCTGAACTTGGTTTTTATCTAATGCAATTCCTCTTACTTCAGGTTGATCTTGTTTTTCATTGATTGGATTAACAAATATTTGTGTATCGGATAACTTAAATTTCTCGGCAACAAATCTAATAGCTTTTGGTATATTACTAATTTCAATTACACAACTGACTTTAATTTCACTAGTAGCTATTAACCTTACATTAATATTCGCTTGAGATAAAGTATCAAATAAATCAGCTGAAACACTAGGTCTGCCCATAATGCCTGCTCCTTGAATACTTAATTTAGTCATGTTGGTTTTTAAGTTAAATTCTCCCCCTAATTGACTAGTTATAAGTTCACATTGTTCTTCAGTCTTTTTTATTTCTAATTCACCAACAGTAAATGTAATATCATTTTTATTTCCATCATTTGTCGCTTGTATTATTAGATCTACGTTAATACTTGCTTCTGAAAGTTTTTCAAATATTTGCGCAGCAATCCCAGGCCTATCAGGAATATTTGAGAGACTGAATACTGCTTGGTTTTCTAATACTTCAAGACTATTGACTGTTTTTGTTAATTCTAAGCTTCCTCTTTTTAGCGGGAGAGGTTGGATTTGACTTTCTAAGAGAGTCCCACTGGAGTCACTTTGGCTTGATTTGACACACAATTTAATTCCATAATTGCGAGCAATTTCTACTGCTCTTGGATGCAGAACTGAAGCACCGACGCTTGCAAGTTCAAGCATTTCCTCGCAGCTAATTTCATCTAAGAGTTTTGCATTAGGAACAATCCTTGGATCAGTAGTAAGAACCCCTGGAACGTCTGTATAAATTTCGCAAGTCTCAGCTCCTAAAGCTGTTGATAAAGCTACCGCGGAAGTATCTGAACCACCTCTACCCAAAGTTGTAATTTCCATTGAACCCGTATGGCTTAATGTTGTTCCTTGAAATCCAGCCACGACAACTACAAAACCCTGATTTAAATAATTTTGGATCCTTTCTGTTTTAATATCCAGAATTCTCGCTTTCCCATGAATTGATTCAGTAATAATTCCAACCTGGCTACCAGTCATTGAAATTGCAGGTATTCCGTATTCGTTTAATGCCATTGAAAGAAGAGCTATGGTTACCTGCTCTCCAGTTGAGAGAAGCATATCCAATTCTCTTCGATTAGGATTTTTACTAATTGATTCCGCTAAACAATTTAAATCATCTGTAGTTTGGCCCATTGCAGAGACAACTACGACAATTTCATTCCCTGCTTCTTTACTTTGACAAATACTACTTGCAATATTTTTAATTTTTTTAATATCACCGACAGAAGTACCGCCAAATTTTTTTACTAGTAAAGCCATACTTAAATCATAATGTAAATTCTTAAACTCATAATTTGGTTAACTTAAATTAATTAATTTCTCTGTAAAAACATTTATAGGATTATTACCTTGTTTTAGTAATGATTCAATATCTAGTAAGTTACTCATTAAATTAATTAAATATTCTTGAGATACACTTTTGATTTTTTTTCGAATAAAAAAAATTCTTTTTGGATTAGAAATGCCTGCAAGATTACAAATCTTTTCTGCATTATCGTTACCTGAATTAACTGCTAGTTTTACAATGGTATTAATTCTTATTTGACTAATTAAACCTGCATTTAGTCTTAAAGCAGGTTCTCCTTTCTGTAAAGAATAATTTATTTCAATGAGGCTTTCATTAATATTTTTTTGTAAGAGAAGATCAATGATTTTGAAAATATTGGATTGATGATCACTAAATATTTTTTTTACATCAATACTTTTAAGAAAAAGTTGTGAATTCGAATCACTTGATACTGCAGAGAGGTATGTTTTTGCTTTGGCTAATTCATTTATTAGTTTAAAGCTGTCATTACCAACTGAATCAATAATTAATTCAGCTGCATTTTTATCAATTTTGATATTCATTGTATTTGCTGCATCTTCTAAAAATCTTTTTTGACCCTCATAATCCCAGATTTCTGGTAAAGAAAATGATTTTTCTTTGGCTAAATTATTTTTGATAAGTTTTTGTAAAAATTTAGTACTCTTTAGTCTTGAGTCTGGTTTTTTTGTATTTTGCAAAATGAAATAAGTATTTTGAGGTATATTGTCATGAATTTTTTCAAATTTAGTTCTTAGATCTTCATTTTTGGCAGTAAAAATGGGATTATTTTTCAATGTAACTATTCTGTATCCATCTCCAAAAGGAGGTGTAAGAACTTCATCAAAAGCTTTATTGACTTGCTCATCATCATCCCCATTTAAATTAGTTACGTTTATTTCTTTCCATTCTTTGGATACTTCCTGATCAATTAATTTTTGAATAAATGTATTTTGAGCATTTAGATCATTACCCCATAATATTTGTATTGGCATAATCGCTCAATAAAAATCATATATTAACTATGATTACTTCTAACACAAATTAAATTTAATGGTAATAGATCATCCAATTTTTTTGGAAAGCATCAGATTCATAAGATCTCGTTTAGTAGCCAATGATCTAAATTATTTGGAAAAAAAAGTTTTAGAGAGATTAATCCATACTTCAGGAGATTTTACAGTTCAAAATCTTGTGAATTTTAGTGAAGGTGCTTGTGAAAAGGGTCTTCAAGCACTTAAAAATGGTGCTCCTATTTTAACTGATACCGATATGGCAGCAGCAGCAATAAAATCCATGGCAGAAAATACTACTAGGAATAAAGTATTAACCGCTAGAATGTGGTTTGGAAAAAATAATCATACAAACTTAACTAAAACTGCATATGGCTTAAGTGAAGGTTGGAAGGAGTTATCCGCTATAAATTCTGGAAGCAAATCTCCTATTGTAGTTATTGGCAGTTCGCCTACAGCATTAACTTATTTAATTGATATTTTAGAAAATGCAAAAGATTTACCTAGTTTAATTATCGGAATGCCTGTTGGATTTATTGGAGTAGAGAAAAGCAAAAACAAACTGATTTCCACCAATCTTCCTAGAATTGTTTTGAATTCAACTAGAGGAGGTGCTGCCATGGCAGCTGCTGCGGTTAACGCCTTATTGAGGGAAACAATTTAAAAAGTATTTATTTTATAAAAGTTACAAAAATCTACCTAATATCATAATTTAATTTGTTGTTTTCTTCTAAAGAATTTAAAACTGATTTTGCTTTTTCTATAACTTCTTTTGGAACTCCTGCTAATTTAGCTGCTTCTATGCCATAGCTTTTGTTTGAGCCCCCTTTAACAATCCTGTGACTAAAGATTAGCTGATCGTTATTTTGTTCTACTAAAACTTGAAAATTTTGTATATTCTTATGTGAATTTTTTAAATAATTCAGCTCATGATAGTGTGTAGCAAAAATAGTATTACATTGAATTTTTTTTGCAAGATATTCACTTACTGACCAAGCTATTGAAAGTCCATCAAAAGTAGATGTCCCTCTGCCTATCTCATCAAGTAAAACTAGTGAGCTAGAAGTTGCCTGATTTAGAATTGATGCAGTTTCAGACATTTCTACCATAAATGTTGATTGTCCAGATGATTGATCATCAACTGCCCCAATTCTTGTGAAAATCCTATCTGCAATTTTGATTTCAGCATTATTAGCTGGAACAAAGCTACCAATTTGTGTGAGAATTTGTATTAAACCAAGTTGTCTTATAAAGCAACTTTTTCCGCTTGCATTGGGACCCGTTAATATAATTAATTTTTGATTATCCTCAAAAGAGATATCGTTTGCTACAAAATTTTTATCACTTAACAATTGCTCTACAATTGGATTTCTTCCTGCGATAATTTTTGTACTATTTTTTGTCATTGAATCATTTATTGGTATTAATGAAGGTTTTATAAAATTGTTTTCTACTGCAGTAATTGATAAAGCAAGTAGTGCATCAAGAGATGCTATGGATTTTGCGATTGATCTTATTTGTTTTGTTTTTTCAGCAACTATATTTCTTAATTCGCAGAAAATTTCATATTCTTTTGATGAAGCTCTACTTTTTATTTGGAAAATCTTATTTTCTTTATTTTTAATTTCTGAAGTGATATACCTTTCTTCATTAGTAAGTGTTTGCCTTTTGATCCAATGTTGTGGAGCTAAGTTAACTTTTGATTTATTTATAGAAATGTAATAACCAAAATTTTTATGAAATTGAATTTTTAGGTTTGAAATTTTGCTAATTTTCCTTTCCTTTAATTCCTCTTTATTTAGCCACTCAGAGTAATCATCCATTAAATTGCGTAAACCATCTAATATATTGTCAACACCATCGTGGATCATTCCTCCTTCACTAATATTAAGAGGAGGATTTTCTACAAGTTTAAAACTTATAGTATCAGCTAATTCTAAGAGTCCTTCATCAATATTTTTTAATTGATCAGTCCAATCTGGGAGATCATATTTAAATAATTCAATTGTGGATTTTAGTCTAGGCAATTTTTTTAAACCTTCAGCTATCGCAATTAAGTCTCTGGGACTTGCATGACCTGCACATGCTCTACCTGCAAGTCTTTCTAAATCCCCCATTGCTCTAAGTAAATTTTGGGTATCTGTACGTAATTTTTTAGATTCAAGAAAGTTTGTAATTATATTTTGTCTTTTATAAATTTCATTAACGTTTAATAGTGGTGAATCTATCCACCTTCTTAAACACCTTGCACCCATGCAAGTATAAGTTCTATCAATACTCCATAGTAGCGAACCTATATAATTGTTTTCTCGTTGTGTACTTTTGATTTCTAAGTTTTTTTGAGTTTGATAATCAATAATTAATTTGTTTTGACCATATTGGATTTGTGGAAAGTCTAATGAGATTTTTAGAGAAGAGTCTTTATCTAAATTTGAAGGATTAATTTTTTCTAAATAATTTAATAAACCTCCAAGTGATCTAGTTGCATTGTTTAAATTTTTAAGCCCTATTCCTTCTAGGTTTGCAATTTGGAAATAATTTTTTATTAGATAATTTGCTTCATTAATTCCAAAATTAGTCTCTTGAGAAACAGTATATGTAATTTGACTATTTCCTTTAATTAATAAATTTCTTACTGCATTGCTTCCTACAATGATTTCTGAAGATTCTAATTTAATAATTTCATCAAATAGTTTGGACAGAGATAGGCCCTCTAAAGTTATTAATTCTCCTGTGCTTACATCAGCTTTTGATATACCCCATTCATAAGATTCATCTGAGTTTTCTTCTGATAAGTAAATAGCAGTAATCCAATTATTTTTCTTTGC
Source organism: uncultured Prochlorococcus sp. (assembly GCA_902571335.1). Classification (GTDB taxonomy): domain Bacteria; phylum Cyanobacteriota; class Cyanobacteriia; order PCC-6307; family Cyanobiaceae; genus Prochlorococcus_A. The sequence goes on from CACGBT010000021.1 coordinate 6,367, forward strand.
TATCAACATTCCCTCTTCAATTACAGTTCCAGGAGTAATTATTCTTGTTATTCCTCTTTTAATTGGAGTCCCATAATTTCCAGAACTTTTTTCTAATTGATCGCATATAACCACAGAATAATTTTTTTTAATTAAATCAGCACAGTATCTCTCCATTGCATGATGGGGAACCCCTGCCATAGGGATCTTACCAATCTCTTTGCCAGCATCTTTACTGGTAAGCGTTATTTCTAAAAGGTTAGATATTAATACAGCGTCCTCAAAAAAACATTCAAAAAAATCTCCTAATCTATAAAGTAATAACCTATCTTTATTTTCTTCTTTTAGAGTTACATAATGCTTCATTACAGGAGTTAATTTCTGTTTTGAAACTGTTTTATAGCTATAAGATTCTTCATTGATGCAAACATTTTTGTTATTTGCAATTAAATCAGTCTTGAATTTATTTATTAAATTAGTTGAATTTTTTCTTTGTCTGGGTCTTTTTTGCGATTCTTTTTTTAAATCTTCTAAAGATAAATCTTCTGGAATTTTTGTTATTTCTTTTTGTTCATTATTATCATTACCAATTGCAAATAAATTCTTTTGAATTATCGTATCTTCTTGCATATTTTTTTAATTCCTAAATAGATATTAGGTAGAAATTTTTTTTTTGCATTTAAAGTGGCTAAAGTATGTAAATTTTCTCTAAAAATTATCATTTTCATGAGATTATATTATTTATAATATTTGAAACCTAAGACTGAATTATGCAGGCTGTTAACTTTTTCTTCGTAAATGCTCTATTATTTGCTTCTTTAATTGCGGTAGTTGGAGTACCCGTTTTATATGTGACTCAACCTTCTACTGAAGAAGGACAGCGAGAAAGTAGGAGAAAAATTTATTCTATTGCTGCTGTTTGGGTTGTTTTGGTTTTCGTTACAGGGATAGTTTCTTCATTAGTTTGAACTTAATACCTTTTCGTGAGAGTCTATTAATATATCTAAGTAAAATTTAATGGCTATTTTTGAGGGCTCTTTTACTAATGCCTCTACTTTAAAAGTTGGGATTGTAATAGCAAGATTTAATGATTTAATTACAAATAAAATTCTATCTGGTTGTCTTGATTGTTTAAAAAGACATGGTTTAGATACTTCTGAATTAAGCAATCAAGTAGATATAGTTTGGGTTCCAGGTTCATTCGAATTACCAATCGCAGCTAAAACCCTCATGAAAAAAAAGAGTTATGACGTTGTAATTGCTCTTGGGGCTGTAATCCGTGGTGAAACTTCCCACTATGATGTAGTTATATCTGAGGCTAGTAAAGGTATTTCTCAAGTTTCAAATGAAAATAATGTTCCAATTATTTTTGGAGTTTTAACTACGGATACTATGCAGCAGGCTTTAGAAAGAGCAGGGATTAAAAATAATCTTGGTTGGAATTATGCTTTACAAGCAATTGAGATGGGATCCTTAATTAAAAATTTAAATTAATTGAAAAAATTTTAATTATTTTTATCATTGATCCCTTCTTTGAGATAAAATAAAAAAGTTATGCGGATGTAGCTCAGTGGTAGAGCATCTCCTTGCCAAGGAGAATGTCGAGAGTTCGAATCTCTTCATCCGCTTTTAATTTTTGTATCTTTCAAAGAATTCTCAACGACAATTCCATAATGACAAGAGCAATTTCTATTGAGGATTTAAAGGGATTATTTACTAAACCTTATGGTACAGAAGCACCAACCAAAGAAAGATGGGCTGAATTTTATAATAAAAATGTTATTTTCATTGACCCAACGCAGGAAACAGAGGGTTTAGATTCTTATATCAAAGCTCAAGAAAAACTAGTTAAAAGATGTGATGATGTTTTTTTAGAAACTCATGCGATCTCTATAAGTGGAAATTGTGGTTTCGTTGAATGGACAATGGGTTTAAAAATTATGGGTAAAGAATTTATTTATCCTGGAACTACTCGTTTATTATTTGGCGAAAATGGATTAATACAAGAGCACAGAGATTATTTTGATTTTTGTGGGCCAACTTTTGGACCAGTACCTATTTTAGGGCCCTTTATAAGATGGCTCTATAGTAAATTTGTATCTTAATTTTGTTCTCTTCAGGAAAATAGTGCTTTATATTTCGCGAATTAATAAATTTTGAGAAGTAACTTCTTTAAAATCTAGTTGAGTATAAAATAATTTTTTATTTGTCGTCATTAAATATAATTTTTTTGTATTTTTAATTTTTTTAGAAGATAAAAGATTTTTTACGATTAATGAACCAAATCCTTTGCCTTGGTGATTTTGATCTATAACAATATCCCAAAGCACTCCGCGGTAAATCCCATCTGTCAAAGCTCTACCAAAACCGACTATTTCCTTACCAACCCAAAGACTTATTATGACATCACTGTTAGCAAGACATTTTTTTAGATCATTAATTGTTCTATTTTTTGCCCAGAAGGCATTATTATCAAGTAATTTTTGTAACTTAATTAATCCATTTGTCGGTGTAAGGTCAGGACCTAATCCAAAAACCCTTAATCCTAAAGCTCCTTTGGTATGTTTGATTAGAGATATCTCTTGCATTTGTTAAAAAGGTTTTAGAAAAGTTAAAGATAGTTGGGTTATCTTTGTGATTTCAATCTAAATACCTTAGTCGATCATTTCTATAAAATAAAGAGATATTGTTTTTCTGCATTCTGTTGTAACGCACTAATTTATAATGTTTGTAATAAGATAAATTTTTTAGAGGATTGAAACTTATGCTAAAACTTTTGTTGGGAGATCCGAATACACGAAAGTTAAAGCGCTATCAACCAATAGTGGAAGAGATAAATTTTTTAGAAGAAGCAATTTCTAAATTAAATGATGATGAGTTAAGACAAGAAACTCATCATCTTAAATCAAAAATATCAGCAGAATTAGATATCAAAAAACAAAAAGAACTCTTAGAAGATTTTCTTCCTAAAGCCTTCGCAATCGTCAGAGAAGCAAGTAAACGTGTTCTTGATATGAGACATTTCGATGTTCAGTTAATAGGCGGTATGGTTTTACATGAGTGTCAAATTGCTGAGATGAAGACAGGAGAAGGGAAAACTCTTGTTGCAACATTACCTTGTTATTTAAATGCTTTAACTGGAAAAGGTGTACATGTTGTTACAGTCAATGATTATTTAGCTAGAAGAGATGCTGAGTGGATGGGACAAGTTCATCGTTTTTTAGGCTTATCCGTTGGTTTGATTCAGCAGGATATGAGCCCAGCTGAGAGAAAGAAAAATTACGATTGTGATATAACTTATGCCACTAACTCCGAATTAGGATTTGATTATTTAAGAGATAATATGTCCACTGATATTAAAGAGGTGGTACAAAGAAAATTCAGTTATTGTGTGATTGACGAGGTTGATTCAATATTAATTGATGAAGCGAGAACACCTCTAATTATTTCTGGTCAAATTGAGAGACCCCAAGAAAAATACCAAAAAGCTTCAGAATTATCTTTGGCATTAATCAAAGCAAAAGAATTAAGTAAAGATGGGATTGATCCAGAAGGTGATTATGAAGTTGATGAAAAGCAGAGAAGTTGCATATTAACTGATCAGGGTTTCGCTAAATGTGAAGATTATTTGGGAATTGATGATTTATATAATCCTCAGGATCCTTGGGCACACTATATAACCAATGCTTTAAAGGCTAAAGAATTATTTATTAGAGATGTAAATTATATTATTAAAAATGATGAGGCAGTCATTGTGGATGAATTTACGGGCAGGGTAATGCCTGGAAGGCGTTGGAGTGACGGACAGCATCAGGCAATAGAAGCAAAAGAGAATCTTAAAATTCAGCCTGAAACTCAAACATTAGCATCCATTACTTATCAGAATTTTTTTCTTTTATATCCTGGACTAGCAGGTATGACTGGAACTGCAAAAACAGAGGAGGTTGAGTTTGAAAAAACTTATAAATTAGAATCAACAGTTATACCGACAAATCGAATAAGGAAGAGACAAGATTGGTCCGATCAAGTATTTAAAACAGAGATAGGTAAATGGAAAGCCGTAGCTAAAGAAACTGCACAAATTCATAGAGATGGTAGACCAGTTTTAGTTGGTACTACAAGTGTTGAAAAAAGTGAGTTATTAAGTTCACTTTTATCTGAAGAAAGAATCCCACATAATTTGTTAAATGCTAAACCAGAAAATGTTGAACGTGAGGCGGAAATTGTTGCTCAGGCAGGTAGAGCAGGTGCTGTTACTATCGCGACTAATATGGCTGGGAGGGGAACAGATATAATTCTTGGCGGCAATAGTGACTATATGGCAAGACTTAAATTAAAAGAAATTTTAGTTCCTTTGTTAGTAAAGCCAGATAATGAACATAAGCCGCCAATTCCTAAACAAAGAACTTCGAGAGCTAAGGGTGGTTTTTCTTCAAAAGTTGGTTCAAATGAGAAAAAGAATATTTCAGATTCTTCAACTAATCTTTTCCCTTGCAAACTTAATGAAGAAATTGAAAACAAACTTTCTTTTTTATCTAAAAAACTTGTTGAAAATTGGGGAGATAGACAACTTTCTGTCTTGGAGCTAGATGACCATATAGCTACAGCTGCAGAAAAAGCACCAACTGAAGATAATTTGATAAAGCTTTTGAGAGAATCTCTAACAGATGTAAAAGATGAATACGAAAAAGTTTTGATTCATGAAGAGAAAAAAGTAAGAGAGGCCGGAGGTTTACATGTCATTGGTACTGAGAGACATGAATCAAGAAGAGTGGATAATCAACTTCGAGGTAGAGCAGGAAGACAAGGTGATCTTGGGAGTACTAGATTCTTTTTATCTTTAGAAGATAATCTTTTAAGAATTTTTGGAGGAGATAGAGTAGCAAATTTAATGAATGCATTTAGGGTTGATGAAGATATGCCTATCGAGTCAGGCATGCTCACTAGGTCTTTAGAAAGTGCTCAAAAGAAAGTAGAGACCTATTATTATGATATTAGAAAACAAGTTTTTGAATATGATGAGGTAATGAACAATCAAAGAAAAGCAGTATATAGTGAAAGATTAAGAGTCTTGAAAGGGATTGATTTAAAGAAACAAGTTATAGGATATGGAGAAAGAACAATGAGTGAAATTGTGGAAGCTTATATTAATCCTGATCTTCCTCCTGAAGAATGGAATATTGATCAATTAATTTCTAAAGTCAAAGAATTTATATATTTATTAGATGATCTTAACGCTAATGATATAAATCAATTATCAGTAGAAGAATTAAAAAATTATCTGCAAGAACAGTTGCGTATAGCTTATGATTTAAAGGAATCGCAGATAGAAAATATTCGTCCAGGATTAATGAGAGAAGCTGAAAGATTCTTCATTTTGCAGCAAATTGATAATTTATGGCGAGAACATCTTCAATCTATGGATTCCTTAAGGGAATCAGTTGGATTGAGAGGTTATGGCCAAAAAGATCCTTTAATTGAGTATAAAAATGAAGGATATGATATGTTTCTAGAAATGATGACGAATATGAGACGAAATGTTATTTATTCAATGTTTATGTTTCAACCTAAAACTGATACTGATGATAAAAATTAAAATTAAACTTTAATTATCTCCAAGAAATTCTATAATTTCTTTGTCTTTAAGATTTTGTGCATCTCCCAGTTTTGAAGTATCTATAGATTCCGAGTTAGCTAAACACTGTAGAGTTTTTTGTAATTTAAGAATTTCATTTTCAAGCAAATCTATTCTATCCATTAAATTTTTTATAACATTAGCTTCTGCATCTGGTAAGGCAGAGTGAGCCAGTGGATTTACTTTAACTCCACTTTGATGCACAACTCTCCCGGGAACTCCAACAACAGTACTATTCCCCTCTACATCGCGAACAACTACTGAACCAGCACCAATACGGGTGTTAGATCCTACTGTGATTGATCCTAGAACTTTTGCACCTGCTCCAACTACAACATTTTCCATTAAGGTTGGATGTCTTTTCCCATGACTTTTTCCGGTTCCTCCTAAAGTTACTCCCTGATAAAGCAAACAATTATTACCTATTTCAGCTGTTTCACCAATGACGACTCCCATCCCATGATCTATGAAAACTCGTTTACCAATCTTTGCTCCAGGATGAATTTCAATGCCTGTTATTAGCCTATTGACATGACTTAACAAGCGGGGAAGAAGAGGAATTTTTAATTGCCATAACCTATGAGTAAATCTATGAAGAACTATTGATTGAAAGCCTGGGTAACAAAGAAAAATCTCTAATATTCCCCTAGCAGCTGGATCTTTCTCTTTAATAATTTCTATATCGGATTTAAAATTTTTTAGCATGATGGCCTAATTAATAACTCCAATTTCTTTTTTTAATTGATTTATCGTGTCAATGCTTAAGTAATTTTTAGCACAAATTATTTGAGGTAATCTCATAAGTTGAGATCGATTTTTTAATAATGTGTTTTCTACAACTGATTGACTAGGACCATCACACACTATGTGGCTGGACGACTTTAAAAGGGATAGTAATCTATTATTGTTATCTGAGATTGCTGTCATTAGCATTAACTCTCCACCTCTCATGCTGTGTATAATAACTTCTGCTGCCCTTAATAAACCAGGACTAATACTTACAATACCTATGCAAATCCCTGCATTTAATTCTTTAATAATTTTTAGTTCTTTTTGAAAGTCGCTTAAGTCAACTGCGATAGCTCGAACCCCATGTTGTTTAGCAATTTTTTCAAGAGGCTGTAAAAAATATCTGCTTGTGACAATAGTTCCATTATTAGAATTACTCAGAACTTTTTCTAATTCCTCCATAGGAACTACTTCGACTGGCACATTAATTTTTGGAGAGAGCTCTTCTGCTATTAACATTGATGCCCCAATATCCTCTCTAGGAGTACTTACTATAATTCTTGAGCCGCATTTAATACGCCAATCAATTTCATTGGTTAAAATTTTTCTCGCTTCTTGTAAGGTGTAACCAAGATTTATAAAGTTATCAATAGTTTTTTTTGCTTCTTGATCTGGTAGATTACTTATTTTATTTTTTGAGTAAATTGATTTTTTAAAGCTTCGTTTAGTAACATTATCCCTTACATAGATACCTGATCCAGCTATCGCCTCCACAACACCATCAATCTCAAGTTGCCTGTAAACTTTACTTATAGTATTTCTGTGGAGTCCAGTCTGCATTGCAAGTTGTCTCGTGCTGGGTAGTCTGTGACCAGGAGGATAATGCCTTGCAGCTATTGCAAAGCATATTTGATTATAAAGTTGTGTCGATGCAGGTATATCACTTTCTTGTTGAATATGGAATCTCACTGTAGAAAAATCCTAATTAATTAATTTTTAACTATAGTGACACTTTAACATTTGGCATAATTTTTCGAAAAATATTTTTTACTCTTCAACTTTCTTAATTAGTGGAGTTTTTCTAGGACTTAAAAACATAATCATGTTTCTCCCTTCTCTTTTTGGCTTTTGTTGCACTTCTGATTGTTCTTCTAAATCATTAGCCATTCTCAAAAGGAGTGTTTCTGCTAAATTTGAGTGTTGAATTTCTCTACCCCTAAAAATTACAGTGCATTTTACTTTATCTCCAGATTTTAAAAATTTAATAGCTTGACCGATTCTGACATCATAATCATGTTTATCAATTTTGTACCTCATTTTTACTTCTTTTACTTCTGTTTGATGGGATTTTTTTCTTGCTTCTTTTGCTTTCTTTTCTTGTTCAAATTTATATTTTCCATAGTCCATAACTCTACAAACAGGTGGATTTGCCTTTTCACTGACCAAAACTAAATCAAGTTCTCTTTGAGAAGCTATTTCTAATGCTTTCAATCTATCTAAAACGCCAAGTTGTTTTCCATCTGAATCAACGACTCTCAATTGAGGGTATTTTATTCTTTCATTAATATTTGGAAGCTCTCTAACAGGAGCGCGTCGGTCAAAGCGTGGGCGTGGTGGCATTCAGATTAGTTAATAAATTGATTAGTAGTGAACAAAAATCTATTTTATAAAGTTAGCCTAAAAAAGACTCTATCTTGATTATTGCATCTTTTAGCAGGTTTTTGTTATTAAGCCAATGAGGATTATTTTTATTACGAAACCAAGTCTTTTGTCTTTTTGCAAATTGGATCGTTTTTGTAGTGGTTAACTCAATCGCTTTGTCAATTGTTAAATGGTTATTTAAAACATCCCTAGCTTCTCGATAACCTATAGTTTCTAATATTGGTAAATCAAATCCGTATTTGCAGATAAGATGGTTTGTCTCCTCAATAATTCCAGATAAAAACATATTTTTTGTTCTTTGTAAAATTCTTTCTTTTAAATTATCTCTTTCTAATCCAAGCTCTAGTATCCTCCATTCAGGCGGTTGTTGAACTTTCAGATTTGACAAAGGTTTACCTGTTACATAAAAGACTTCTAAAGCTCTTATTGTTCTAATGTGGTCAGCAAAATTGATTTTTTTTGTTGATAATGGATCACAATTTTTTAACAAGTCCCAACATTTTTCCTGACCAAGTTCTTCTAATTGTATTCTCAAATTTTTTTGAGGAGGGACATCTGGTACAAAAAATCCTTTTGTTATTGAGTTCATATATAACCCACTCCCTCCAACAAGAAAAGGTAATTTATTTTGTTTAATTTCTCTCTTAATAGATTTTTGGGCAATTTCTTGAAATTGTTTTACATTAATTGGATGGATTGGCTCCTCAATATCTATTAAAAAATGTTTTATTTTTTTTTGTTGTTTTTTAGATGGCTTGGCTGTTCCAATATCCATAGACTTATAAATTTGTCTTGAATCGATATTGTGTATACGAGTTTTAAAATATTCTGCAATTTCAATAGCTAATTCAGTTTTGCCACTTGCAGTAGGTCCAATTAAAATTATTACATGAGGCGGATATGAAGACATATGAATTTCTGAAGAAAAATAGTATTAGCTATATAATTAAAGTGATTAAATTTTTCATTGACTACGAGCCTTTATCTTATTGCAGTGGTAAGTTTAACGAAAGACCTTTTAAAAATAACATTTTAAAAGTTTGATATTTTTTTTATATTAAATGAGTGAGGACAAAAGATCTAATAAAATCTCAAATGATTATGGCGCGGATCAGATTCAGGTTTTAGAAGGGTTAGAGCCAGTTCGTAAACGTCCTGGGATGTATATAGGTTCTACAGGGCCTAGGGGATTACATCACTTAGTATATGAGGTAGTTGATAACTCTGTAGATGAAGCACTTGCAGGACATTGTGATCATATAGAAATAGTCCTTAGAGCAGATGGTTCTGCTTTGATTTCTGATAATGGACGAGGTATTCCAACAGATATTCATCCAAGAACAGGAAAAAGTGCTTTAGAAACTGTACTAACTGTTCTTCATGCAGGAGGTAAATTTGGAAGTGGTGGTTATAAAGTTTCAGGTGGTTTGCATGGAGTAGGAATATCTGTAGTTAATGCTTTAAGCGAATGGGTTAATGTGACTGTCTATAGAGATGGTCACGAATTTAATCAAAGATTTGAAAAAGGGGTGTCAAAGGGTGAATTGCAAAGTAAAAAGCAGACTGACAAAACATCTAAGAAAGGTACAACTATTTGCTTTAAACCCGACAAAGAGATTTTTTCTGGAGGAATTGAATTTGAATATGCTCTTCTTTCATCTAGATTGAGAGAACTAGCTTACCTTAATGGCGGAGTAAAAATTGTCTTTAGAGATGAAAGAAATCAATTTTCAGATGGTTCTTTTAAAGAAGAAATTTACTTATATCAAGGAGGTATTAAAGAATATGTTGAATACATGAATGCTGAAAAAGAGTCTATTCATCCTGAAATAATTTATGTTGACTCACAGAAAGAAAATGTCTATGTAGAAGCAGCTTTGCAATGGTGTTCAGATGTATATTCAGATAATATCTTGGGATTTGCAAATAATATTAGAACTATTGATGGAGGAACTCATATAGAAGGGCTAAAAACAGTTCTGACAAGAACTTTCAATAATCTTGCAAAAAAGAGAGGTAAAAGAAAAGATGTTGAAAAAAATTTAGCTGGCGAAAATATTAGAGAAGGCTTGACTGTTGTTTTATCGGTAAAAGTTCCAGATCCTGAATTTGAAGGGCAAACAAAAACAAAATTAGGAAATACCGAAGTAAGAGGAATTGTGGATTCTCTGATTGGTGAGGCTCTCACAAAATATATGGAATTCAATCCTGGAATTTTGGATTTGATTCTTGAAAAAGCAATTCAATCATTTAATGCAGCAGAAGCTGCCAGAAGGGCCAGAGAATTAGTAAGAAGAAAAAGTGTTCTAGAGAGCTCTACCTTACCGGGTAAATTAGCAGATTGTAGTTCTAGAGATCCCTCAGAATCAGAAATTTACATAGTTGAAGGTGATTCAGCTGGAGGTTCCGCAAAACAAGGAAGAGATAGAAAGTTTCAGGCTATTTTGCCTCTCAGGGGTAAAATTCTTAATATTGAAAAGACTGACGATACTAAAATTTATAAAAATACAGAAATACAGTCATTAATAACAGCTCTAGGATTAGGAATAAAAGGTGAGGAGTTTGACGAGAGCTCTTTGAGATATCATAGAGTTGTAATTATGACCGATGCTGATGTTGACGGTGCTCATATAAGAACTTTATTATTGACATTTTTTTATAGATACCAACGAGAACTTGTTGATAAAGGCTTTATATATATTGCTTGTCCCCCTTTATATAAAGTTGAAAGAGGTAAGAATCATAATTACTGTTATAACGAGAATCAATTAAAGGATACAATCGAAGGTTTTGGAGAAAAAGCAAATTATAATATCCAAAGATTTAAGGGATTAGGTGAGATGATGCCAAAACAATTATGGGATACAACTATGAATCCTCAAACTAGGATGATGAAAAGGGTTGAGATTGAAGATGCACTTGAGGCTGACAGAATATTCAATATTTTAATGGGTGATAAAGTTGCACCAAGAAGAGAATTTATTGAAACTCATAGTAGTAACTTAGATTTGGCAACTTTAGATATATGATTAATAATCTTCTCAAGAATTTTTGCTTAATTACTTTTGCATTAATAGCTCCAATTACATTACCTGCTGGGGGAATTCAAAAAAGTTTAAATCAAAATAAGTTCCCTCATCATATAAAAGAAATTATTTTGAGTTCAAATACTTCTCTCTATTCTTTCCCTGAAATTTATGCTAAGGAATTATTAGTTCTTGATGTAGGTACAACTTTATCAGTATTACGTAGTTGGAAAGTAAGCAAAAGTGAAACTTGGGTAAGGGTTGAATTAGCTTCTAATAAATTTTTAGATGATCCTAATAAGATTTCAAAAGGCTGGATAAAAATGTAAATTTTGGATTTTAGTTCAGTAAGTATAATTTTGATCGGCAGTACTTTTGGATTAATACTGAGAATATTCATACAAAATAATTTTAGAAATAGTATTGGTTTTGATATCCAAAATACTTCAATAGTGAATTTTTTATCGTCTTTTTTTTTAGGAATTTTAGTAGCTTTAAATTTTATTAATAACGAAATATTGGTTTTATTTTATGGCGGTTTTTTAGGATGTTTTAGTACATTTTCTTCTTTTATATATCAACTATTTATTCTATTAAAAAAGAGAAAATTTCTAAGATTATTTTTTCACTACATCGAAGTAATAGTTTTTTCATTCCTTTTCTTTTACTTAGGTTATTTTCTTGTTCAGTTTTTTTAAAGTGAAAAAAAATAATTTGATCTATATTCTTTTAGCTGCTTACCTAGCTACTTTTTTAAGATTATTTATAAATAATAACTTTTTTACTTCACTAATTGGATCATTTTTAGTTGGTTTTTTAATCAGTAAAAGATTAAGTTATTCAATGGAAAAACTTTTATTGAGTGGTTTTTTTGCTTGCTTTACATCCTTTAGCGGATTTATATATTTTCTTTACAAAATTTTAAATGAAGGGGAGTGGATAAAATTTATGATTTTTTTTAATTTAATCATTATCGTAAATTTATTCACAATGTTTATCGGGTTTTTGATAAGTAGAAAAATTACTTAAATTTCATATAATGGTGGTGTTACTTTGATAAGGGATGATATTTATGAACGAAGATAATCTTGAGACAGTTACATCTTTATCTTCAGATTTAAGTACACGAGAAAATATTACTTTTCAACTTGAGGAATTGCTCATCGCGGGAAATTATGATGAGGCAAAGTTACTTTTAGAGCCATCCCAACCTGTTGATATTGCAGATGCTATAGGAAGCCTTCCACAAATCTTGCAGGCATTGGCATTTCGATTATTAAAGAAAAATGAAGCAATTGAGGTTTATGAATATTTAGATCCATTAGTTCAACAAACTTTATTAGAAAGACTTCGTTCAGGAGAAGTTTTAGAAATCGTTGAAAAAATGTCTCCTGATGATAGGGTTCAACTTTTTGATGAATTACCTGCAAAAGTTGTACGAAAATTTTTATCTGCACTTAGTCCTGGTGAAAGGAAAGTAACAGCTGAATTACTTGGATATGAGCCTGAAACTGCTGGAAGATTAATGACAACTGAATTTATAGATCTTAAAGAGATGCAAACAGCAGCTGAAGCACTTTCTTTAGTTAGAAAAAGGGCCCCATTTACTGAAACCATCTACAGCTTATATGTTACAGATAAAGAAAGACATTTAACTGGCATTCTCTCTTTAAGAGACCTTGTAACGGCTGATCCTTCCAAGCCAATTGGAGACGTAATGACAAGAGATGTAGTTAATATCTCTACTAATACGAATCAAGAAGAAGTTGCTCGAGCAATACAAAGATATGATTTTTTAGCTCTCCCAGTCGTTGATAAGGAAAAAAGACTTGTTGGGATAGTGACCGTCGATGATTTAATTGATGTCATAGAACAAGAAGCAACAAGAGACATTTATGCAGCGGGGGCAGTACAACCTGGTGATGAAGATGATTATTTCCAAAGTAGTTTGTTTACGATTGCTCGAAGAAGAATTTTATGGTTACTAATTTTGGTTTTTGCAAATGGTTTAACGACAAAAGTTATAGCTATGAATGATCAAATATTAAAAGAAATAGTTTTATTAGCTGCATTTATTCCACTACTTATAGGTACTGGGGGGAATGTTGGAGCTCAGAGTTCAACGGTTGTGATTCGAGGTTTAAGTACTCAAAAGTTGAAGTCTCTTGGTGCATTTAAGGCAGTAGTTAAGGAGGCAATAACAGGCGCTCTTTTAGGTGTTTTCATGATGCTTGTAGTATTTCCCTTCGCTTGGTGGCAAGGAGAAGGGCCTTTAATCGCCTCTGCGGTGGGAATAAGTTTAATATCCATAACAACCTTAGCTGCTACAACAGGAGCCATCCTCCCTTTGTTGTTTGACAGAATGAAATTAGATCCAGCCTTAATGTCCTCTCCTTTCATTACAACCGTTACCGATATTGCTGGTGTATTTATTTATCTCAGTACAGCAAAATGGCTATTAAATACTTCATTAGTATAAATTAACTAGGTATTTATTCTCATTTTTGTAAAAATGTGGATTTTTATGTTTAACTTTACATTTCTTAATGGTATTGTTTACAGAACATCATTTAACCTACATGTCTTCAGAAACAATAAGTGAAAATAAACTAGCTTCAATCGCAAGTATAAAATCTAGTAATGATGTAGATCTCGTTCGATCATACTTAAGGGATATAGGAAGAGTCCCATTACTATCGCATGAACAAGAAATTACTCTAGGTCGCCAGGTTCAAGAGTACATGCAAGTTGAAAGAGCAGAATTAGAAATTATCGAGTTAACAGGAGATAAGCCTAGTATTGATGAATTATCCACCAAATTAAATTTATCTAATTCCATAATTAAAAAAAGATTGCGAGCCGGACAAAGAGCTAAAGAAAGAATGGTGGCAGCAAATTTAAGATTGGTAGTAAGCGTTGCAAAAAAATATACAAAAAGAAATATGGAACTTTTAGATTTAATTCAGGAGGGAACTATAGGTCTAGTCAGAGGAGTTGAAAAATTTGATCCAGCAAGAGGTTATAAGTTTTCAACATATGCATACTGGTGGATTAGACAAGGTATTACAAGAGCTATAGCTGAAAAAAGTCGGGCGATCAGACTACCAATTCACATAACTGAAATGTTGAATAAGTTAAAAAAAGGTCAAAGAGAGCTGAGTCAAGAAATGTCTAGAACACCCACTGTAACTGAACTTGCGAAATACGTTGAGCTTCCTGAAGATGATGTTAAAGACTTGATGTGCAAAGCTGGGCAGCCAGTTAGTCTTGAAACTAAAGTTGGCGATGGCGAAGATACTGTTTTATTAGATTTACTGGCAGGGGGCGAGGATTTACCAGATGAACAAATAGAGATGGATTGTATGAGAGGTGATCTGCATTCTCTTTTACATCAATTGCCTGATCTGCAATGTAGAGTTTTAAGAATGAGATACGGAATGGATGGTGATGAGCCAATGTCTCTTACAGGTATAGGAAGGGTACTAGGGATAAGTAGAGATCGAGTAAGAAATCTAGAACGAGATGGATTGAGAGGCTTGAGAAGACTTAGTGATAATGTTGAAGCTTACTTTGTTTCTTGAATAAATTCACTTATTAATTTATTTGTTTTTTCAGGTTCTTCATCATGTGGACAATGACCAGCCCCATTAATAATATCTAATCTTTTAATATTCCTGAATTTTTTCATCCAATCTTTTGCTTCATTTAAAGATTCCCAAGGATCTTTTTCTCCCCAAATCAGTTGGATTGGAGCATCTATCTTATTGAAAAGGTCAGTAGCTAGATAGTCATCAAATAAGTTAATAAAACCACGAAATGCTTCCTTAGAGCTTTTCCTTTGAGAGGGTTTATAAAGTATTTCAATTAATTCTTTATCGATATTTTTCCCTGTGGGGTAAGCTTGTTCAAGTATTTTCTTAATAACTTTTGGATTAGCAGCTCTTGTAAAAAGTGTATTGCTAATTACTCTTTGTCTTACTATCGTTTTAAGAACGGGTCTCAGTAGATTCATTAAGACATCACTTTTTTTTAAACGTTTATCATCCATAGTTCTTTGTGCACAATCAATCAAAATGACGCCTTTGCATTTATCTTTGAGGATTTCAGCAGCTTTCAATGCAATAACACCACCAATTGAATTTCCTACCAAGTAAACAGGGGATTTTATTACCTCTGTACAAAATGTTGATATTTGATTACCCCATAAGTCAAATGAATATTTAATTGAGTTTTCTTTATTAGATTCATAATCTAATAAAGCACTAGGCTGACTGCTTTTTCCAAATCCTAATAAGTCAATTGCGTAGCAGTTAGAAAATTCTCCAAGAAAATCTTGATTATGTCTCCAGTGGTTTTTTGATGCCCCAAATCCATGAACTAATAAAATTTTAATATTTTTTTTAGAAATGGATTCTTTTGATAATGACCAAGAAATTTCCCAATTTTTCCACTTCCAAGTTTCAGATTTATTTAAAGACACAATTAAAATGCTTTTAATTAAACTTTAATTAAAAAAAAAAAAAAACGTTTT
>CACGBT010000022.1 GCA_902571335.1 uncultured Prochlorococcus sp.
TCTTGGTTTTATGAAAAATGGGAGAAAAATGCTCCAGGTGAATTAATTGAACAGGGTTTAACTCCATCTCAGATTGCTGAGCGCTTTGTAAATGAAAACCATGATAGTTTTATTCAATTATCAAAAAAGGGAATTAAAGTAATTGGAGAAATTAATGTTGCATGGGAAATTTTAAAAGACACAAATTGGATAGGTATTACTGGCACTAATGGCAAGACTACTGTTACTCATCTACTAAGCCATATACTCTGTGATAATGGCTTATATGCTCCTTTTGCTGGAAATATTGGTACGCCTTTATGTAAGTATGCTCACTCCAAAAAAAATGACAAAATTGATTGGGTTGTAGCTGAATTAAGCAGTTATCAAATAGAAATATCTCCAGAAGTAAAACCTAATATTGGAATATGGACAACCTTCACAGAAGATCATCTTGAAAGACATAAAACACTTGAAAACTATTTCAACATAAAAAAAAGCTTGTTAGAAAAATCTGATTTTAGAATTTATAATTATGACGATAAAAACCTAAGAAATCACTACAGTTCGCTATCAAGAGGGGTTTGGATAACAACTAGTTTCGATAAATCAAATTTTATTCATTGCGATTATTGGATAGATGAACAAGCGTGCATTGTTGAGAGAGGGAAGAAATTATTCAAACTTGAACATTTTTCTTTAAAAGGAATGCATAATCTTCAAAATCTTTTATTGGTAATTGCAGCAGCAAGAAAAGTTGGATTATCTGGCAATAAGATTAAAGATTCTTTATCTAATTACAAACAATTACCACATAGGATGGAAACAATTTATAAAAATAATGATCTGGAAATCATTAATGATAGTAAAGCTACAAATTTTGACTCATCTATTGCGGGAATAAGTTCAATTGAAGGTCAAATAATAATCATTGCTGGGGGTAGATTAAAAGGCAATGAATATAGTGAGTGGATAAAAGTTTTAAAGAAAAAAGTTAAATGTGTTTTCCTTTTTGGAGAAAGCTCAAAAGTCCTAAAAATGGCGCTTATTAATGGAGGATTTAAAAAAAATATTTTTGAATTTTCAGAACTAAAAGAGCTTTTAAATTTTGTTTTTCATTATTTACAAAATAATAGAGTTGGAACATTATTATTCTCACCTTCTTGCTCTAGTTTTGATCAATTTAAAAATTATGAAGAGCGTGGAGATTATTTCAAGAAACTAATAAGTGAAAAATTAAAGGTTAATAAATCCATTTTTTGTTCAAGTATCATTTCGTAATTTTCAGGTCGGTCATCACAACCGTTTACCCTCTAGCAAATATTCACTTAATTAGTTAGATTTTGACTATAAATCAACCATTAGTAATGAGTGAATCTAATAATTTACCTCAAGCAATAAGTCATAAAAAATTAAGTTACTTGATGCTTAAGGCACAAAAAGATTCTCATTTTTCTGATGAATTAGCAGAAATAGAAAGCCCTGAAAAAAGAGAATTTGAAGAGTTAATCAACAATTGGGAAACTTCAACTAAGAAGGTTATTAATGAGTTATCAAAAAGAAAAGAGAATTTACTAAAAGATAAATCACCAAATTCTTTAATTGCACTTGGTGCTATGGAAGTTCACCTTAATATGGCTTTGCAAGCCTTAAATGCATTTAATAAAGGAGTTGATGGGTAAAATAAAAGATACATTATAAGGAAGGCATGGAAAATAAGAGGAAATCCACTTTTTTTTCAGTATCTATAGAGACATCATCATAATAATTAACTTCAAAACCCAAGCCATCTCCAGATTCGAGAAATATATTTGAATTAGAGTCTTTACTGTTTAATAAAAGGTTACCTTCTATTATTTGTATCCAATTATATTTATCGATTTTTAATGGCAATTTTTTTTCTTTAATTGGCTTATATTTACAACGCCATAAAGAGATACTTTGATTTAGAAAAAGCTTATTATTTTTACCATCTTTGTAATTAAAAATAAGATTGTCCCACAACTTTTCATTTAATGAAATTTGATCATATCGAGGTTTGATATTTTCTTTTTGAGGGTATATCCAAATCTGGAACAACTTACAGTTCTCATTTTCTTCATTCTTCTCACTATGAGAGATTCCAGTACCTGCAGACATAACTTGTACTTCATCTTTGTGAATTTTCCCAAGATTGTTTAAAGAGTCTCTATGAGTTATTGCTCCTTTTGTTACTACAGTAATTATTTCCATATTTGCATGAGAATGTGTATTAAATCCTGCATTAGGAGAAATAATATCTTCGTTTATAACTCTAATTTTCCCAAAATTATCCCATTTTGGATCTCTATGCTCTGCGAAAGAAAATGAATGCATCGAATTTAGCCATTCTCTAGTCGATCTAAATCTTTCGTGCGATTTCCTTACTTTAATTATTTTCAAAGACATAAATACTAAGAAATAAATATGGTGTATTTGTGTAAATTAAATGTTTTTGAAAATTATAATTTATGAATAAGTGAAATTACTTTTATTTATTTGTTGATTTTACTTTGTGCTTTATTTGCTTTATTAATTATTTTTTTTGCTTCTTCTCTTGTAGAACATTTTTCTGCCTCAACATTCAAGTTTTTTAGTTTATTTAATTGCTTTGAAATTTTCATATTAGGTTAACTTAACAAATAGAAATTAACACATATTTACTGGAATAGCTAAAAATACTGGTTTGCATTTGAGCCTTACTACCTAAAAATAAGATTGGAGGATGGAATAATCAGAACAATATAGAGGGTGTATTGGATTATCTTTGATTGTTTTCTTAATTAAAAGCGGTCCAAGAGGATTATCAAAATTATTTTTCCTAATTGAGTTATATTGCATTATTTTTTTTGATATTCTTTTATTTCTATTTAGAAATTTACCTTTGTTACCCCAACCTAACCATAAATCACAATTTTTACTTTCAGACCAGTGTTTTAAGTTTTTATAAATATGATTATTGTTTAGATAGCCCACAGGGTTTTTATGTTTAAAAAGTTTTTCTGGTTTGCTTGAAATAAGAGCAAATAGATTTATTAATTTTACTTTGCCATAATTATTGTTTTTCGAAATTTTGATTATCTTTTTTGTTGTGTTGTCCAAAAAAACTTCATCCGATAATGAGGGATTTAAACCAATAAAGATAATCTCTGTTTTAGATTTAGAAATCTTATAACTTAAACTCCATCTATATAGTTTGTTTGCACTAATTAAACAATTTCTTTCTAGAAATAAATTATTCAACCTAAACCTACACCTCTAGCCATTAGAGTTGCAAACAAAGGTATTGTTGCAAAGCCCACTAATTCAGTAGTAATGATAAGTCTGAATCTCTTGACTAGATTTTCAGATATTTCAGGTAATTTATTCTTACTTAATGGAATGGCCCATAAGATATAGGTTGTTGTTGGGTATAAAGAAAGTAATCCCACAAGAATATAAAGAGAAACCTTTATCCAAAACACAGGATTACCTGTATAGAAATCCCCTCCTTGACCAAAATACTTAAC
Organism: uncultured Prochlorococcus sp.; assembly: GCA_902571335.1. Classification (GTDB taxonomy): domain Bacteria; phylum Cyanobacteriota; class Cyanobacteriia; order PCC-6307; family Cyanobiaceae; genus Prochlorococcus_A. The sequence goes on from CACGBT010000022.1 coordinate 3,507, forward strand.
ACGCAAAATCCCAGTAACTAATATCGCAACTCCTGCTAAACCATAAACAACATCTGCAATTATCATTGAGATCGTCTCATTTCTATTAAGACCTACTTTTAGAGTCAATCTTTCAAACAAAAGAGAACCGAAACACAATATTATTCCTAAATAATGAACATATGCTACTAATGCACTTTTAGCAATTTCACCTGTCAATAAAGTTCCTAATAACATTTTCAAGTCAAAATTTATACAATACTAACCACCAAATAAAGAATTTGTTTAGAAAATAAATTAAACAATAAAAAGTCAGGTATTGAATCTAGGACTCTAAAAACCTTTTTTGACCATCTTCAAAGAAATCCTTTTTATTCCATACTTCGATTACATCTGGGAAATGTTTTTCCATACAATTATCACAAACCCCATGACTGAATCTAATATCACTAATTTTCGAAAGATATTTTTCTAAATGCATCCAATCGCCCTCCTTATTTTTCACTTCTCTGCAATATGAACAGACAGATAAAATACCTTCCTGTTTGTGCAAGTTAGACAAAGCATCTAGCAAGTTCAATGACTTTTTTCTAAGCTCTAAAAATGAAACTATTTGCTTGGATAATAATTCCATAATATTGAATTGTTGTGTAGTTAGATTTCCTGGCTTTCTGTCTATTACACAAAGAGTTCCAAGTTTATTACCATCACTATTTCTAAGGGGAAAACCTGCGTAAAAACGAATCTTGGGGTCTCCTGTTACCAATGGATTATTTATAAACCTTTCATCTTGGAAAGCATCATGAATAATTAATGGACTATTTTCTTTTATTGCATGGGTACAAAAAGACCAATCTCTTTTAGTTTCTGATATTTGAAGTCCTATTTTGGATTTAAACCATTGTTTATCTTTGTCTACCAAAGTCATTAAAGAAATAGGCACATTACAGGTTGTAGCAGCAATTTTTGTAATATCGTCATAACATGATTCTGGCTTGGTTCCCAAAATCCTATATTCTGCTAAAGCTTTTAATCTTCTTTCCTCTTCTTCTTTTTTTGATATAAGATTCTGCATTAATCTTCACCAATAATTAAAACTTTAAAATTAAAGTTTCTCCAAAAAACTTTTTCCGTCTAATACTTAATAAAAAAAAGATAAACTTATTGAATTGTTACTTACTGATTTATTACTTATTAATTTATTATTGATTGATTTAACTTTGAGACTGCCATCCCAGCGATCCATCCACTTGTCCAACAATGTTGGAAATTAAACCCACCAGTGATCCCATCAACATCCAAAACTTCTCCAGAAAAAAATAACCCTGGACAAATTAAGCTCTCCATACTTTTAAAATTAACCTCATTAATTTTTACGCCTCCAGAAGTAACAAATTCCTCTCCAAATGGACCTTTGCCCGAAATTATATATTTATCCCTCATTAGAGTATTTATCATTTTCTCTCTTTCATCCGCCAGTAAATCAGCCCACTTTTTCTCTTTTTCAATACCTATTTTCTTTAATAAAAAAATCCATAATCTTTTCGTTAATAATGGAACAGGTCTACTATTAATAAGATTCACCTTGCCTTTATTTAATCTTAAAAAATTAATTTTTTCTTTTATCTCCTCATAACTTAAAGAAGACCATTTAATGATTAAATTAAATTTATATTTTTGGCTATAAAGTTCCCTTGCTGCAATTGATGAAAGTTTTAATACTGCTGGCCCACTAAACCCCCAATGCGTTATTAGTAAATCGCCTCTATTTTTAAAATTCTTATTGTTTAAGTTAATTTCTATATCTATGCCCCTTATCGATACCCCACTACATTCATCCAAATTTGGTTCTTTTGTAGAAAAAGTAAAAAGCGATGGTACAGGTTTAACAATGGTGTGTCCAAGATTTTGAGCTAATTTATATCCGCTTGGATTTCCTCCAGTTGAAAGAATAATTTTTTTTGCAGTTACCTTTTCTTTTTTAAGACTAAAAATATTGAATATATTATCTGGAGTTTTTGAAATTTCTTTTACAAAAAATTTTGTTAGTATCTCTACGTTTTTTGATAAAGCACTTTTTCTCAAACAATCAATAACATCTGAAGAAGAATCAGAGACTGGGAATACTCTTAGATCTTCCTCAATTTTTAATTTTAACCCTTTTTTCTCAAACCAATCATATACATCTCCAGCAGCAAAACGATTAAATGATTCCAAGAGCTGAATGCCACCTCTTGGGTAATTCTCAATTAGGTCATTCGGTATCCATGTCGCATTAGTGACGTTACATCTTCCCCCTCCACTAATCCTTACTTTCTCCATAAGTTTTGAAGTTCCTTCAAGAATTATTATTCTTTTTACTCCATTTTCAGCAGCAGTTATTGCTGTCATAAAACCAGCTGCACCGCCTCCAACAACTGCCAAATCAAAAGGTTCCAAAAACTATAATTAAATTTGATTCAATCTGATAATAGCAAGTAGTTATAAAGAAAAATTAGTCCAAAAACCATAAAAAATTAAATATAAAACTTTAAAACTACATAATAAATAGCTACGATTCGCTAATTTTTAAATTTCTAGAAAAATCAACACAGTCGTTATTATTATGCTTTAAGTTAATTAAATGAGTTTCTTATTTTCTTACGTTAAATATTCTGAGGCCAGTTTTCCTATGACTGGTCAATATACTGCTCTTCTTTTAATAACTTCTGTTATTTGGGTTCTACTTTGGTTTGGATATAGACAAAATAAGATAAATGATGAGATCAAGAAAAAAGAAAAAGAAGAAAGAATTAATGCGAAAGTTCAAAGAAGAAAAAAGTTGGAGAGTTTGTACCCTACTAATAAAAAAACTGTTTAAAATAACTATTTTAGAAAATATGAAAAAAAATAATTTCAAATCACTAATTCAGTACTTACCGGGGATTTTAATTCTTATTTATGTATTCTTTTTAGCATTTACTCAATTTATAAAATAAATTTTTAAAAATTATTCGTTTTGATTGGAATCCTTTCTGCTTTTGGAGCTGCTACATCTTGGACATATGCGTGCTTTATTTGGCGCTCGCAAACTCAAAAATATAAATCAATAGATATTAATTTAATAAAAAATATAATAGCTTTTTTAATTTTTATACCTGCTTTTATCAATCTAAGTTCTACAACTGAATTAAAAAACATATTTATCCTACTAATTAGTGGAATAATAGGTATTGGTTTAGGTGATACTTTCTATTTAAAGTCACTACAAACAATTGGCACAAGAAAAACTTTATCTATAGAAACTCTTTCTCCGTTAATGGCAGCTTTATCAGGGGAATTTTTTATTAATGAAAATTTAACCACTAAATCATGGGTTGGAATAATTATAGTAACGATTTCGCTATTCATAATTCTCAGAAAAGGTAACGATTTTAAAGAAGAAAACTCCTCTTTCTCAGAAAAAAATAGCTTTAAGATTTTTGCTTTTCCTTTTTTATCAGTTTTATGTGCTGTTCTTGGAGGTCTTTTATCAAGGATGGTTTTTCTTCAAAGCAATTTATCTCCTTTCCTTACAACTGAAATAAGATTATTAGGTGCAATAATTTTTTTGATTAGTCTAAAAGGTTTTAAGATTAATTTTTTCTTAAAAAACATAGAAAAAAAACAACAAAAACGATTTTTGCTCTCAATATTTCTTGGAACAAATATAGGAATATTGCTACAACAAGTTGTTTTTAAAACCCTTCCCATAGGAGTAGGATGGGCTTTATTAAGCACATCTCCAGTAATTTCCCTATTTTTTGCTAAGAATGAGGAAAGAGAAATTACCAAAAAAATAATATTTTTTACTTGTTTTTTATTTTTTGGCTTGACATTAATAATTCTTTAATCACTGAGTTAATGTAAAAAATACTCATGTTAATAGAAATCAGATTAAATAAAATTACCCTATAAGCACTCAAAACAATGAAAATTTTAAAGAAAAAAAGACTCGGTACATTGGAAGTTTATTTTATTTTTCTAAGTTGCATTTATGCAGGCTTTATAGGTTATAAATCTCTATTAAATTTTTTATTTACTTCGAATTAATTAATTCTTTCTAATGATTTAATCAATTTACCTCCATCTTGGTCATCATCATCATTTGAAGCAAAAAATAAAAAAAATATCCCTAGAGAAGCTATAGATAGCGAAATTGACAATACCGAAAGCTCATCCATAAATTAGAAATTTTTTTTTATGATAAACCAAAAAAAATAAAAGACAGTAAAGAAATACACATTCTCGAAAATAAAAATTTCTTTTATTTGTAAAATAAAAAAACACATCCGAACTATTTCGTGAAAGTTCTAATATCTTCCCCCTGTAGTGCAAGCGTAATAATTCAGTATGGAATAAAAAGTTGGCCTATTTGGGAATGTGAGCCAAGTAAATTTCAATGGAATTACGATGATAAGGAAATTTGCTTAATTATTGAAGGCGAAGCGAAAATAAGTACTAAAAACGGTGACATTTATGTTATTAAAGCTGGAGATCTAGTTGAGTTTCCTGCTGGACTTTACTGCGAATGGGAGGTAACCAAAAGTATAAAAAAACATTATCGATTGGGTAGCTAAATTCAAGAAAAATATTTTTTCTTTCTTTACTGTTAAGTCAATGCCGATAAAATATGGTTAATAAATAATTTTCAAAAGGGAAACTAATATTATGCCTTTTACTGATCAAGAATATTTTGAGGTTATCGAAAAAAACGAAATAGTAAAAAAGGCCTTTGAAAATATTAAGCAAATTTGCATTGAATTACAAAAAGAAACGAATTGTCCTGAAGAGGATCTAAAAGATTTTCTTGAGTTTATTTCTAAACAATGGAATAAGTAATAATTAACAAGCCTTTTTAAATACTAAATTTGAAATTTCAATTTAATTTTCAGACAGAACCAGTTCTAATCTAATTCTTTTTTTGGTTTTGTATTAATGCTGGAAGTTCCTTTAGCAGCAGAAACAAAGAAAAAGAAGCCTACAATTCCTGATATACCAAATATTGCAGCCAAAGGATCAAAAGTGAAAGAAAACATAGAATTTATAAAATCAAGATAAATAATAGTTTTTGAATCAAAATTGTACAATTATTGTTAAGTATAAAAAATAACAATCGCGCGATTCATTATGTCATTATCAGTTTCTCATTAGGTTCAATTAAATTATTAATCAAATTCATATTGAAGAATAAAAATATCAATAGATACCAAAGTTCTATTCGTGCGAAAGAGAAAAGTTTTTAAAAATATTTATAGAAATATTGAATAACACTACCTATTGGATCCACAATTATTGTTTCTTTAGATTAACATCCAGTTATGACAGATTTATACTCAGCTTCTTCCTCAGTAAGTCCTTTTACAGCAATATTATGGTGCCTTTATCCCATTGCTGTTCTTGTAATTATTGAATTACTACTAGGGGGTGGTTTTGATGATGATAATAACGACGACCAAGATGGTGGAATGCTTATACCTGCTTACTCCAAATCTAATGGTTGAAATTTTTTTGAATTTTAAATTACAAACTCAAAAAGATTTTCAGTAAATTGACTAACAACTTTGATTCTACTCTCATTTCCTTAATTACACTAACCATTCTTATAATTTCCTCACTCTCTTGGCTGATATTAAGAACTCTTAAAGAAGGTAGACAAGCTTTAACAGAAATAAATAAGGATAGATCTTAATATCTTAAAAATCATTTAATAGAGAATTTTCATTAGATTTATAAATTATTTGATTTATAAGTCTGACTAACTAAAAAGATATATTCCCAAAATTAAAAAGCTTTTCCTTCTGAAATTTTTAGGAAAGCATAAAAAACTTAAATAAATACTAGAATTTGTACGATTGTTAAATATAACAATTACCAATTTATTGATACCCCTTTTTTTTGAAAGGTGCCCTTTCATTAATTACTTTTATAGATAAACATGCATCTAAATTCTTTACTTTATATTTGTTCCATATCTTTATTCATTTACATAATGGCGCTATTTTGGAGAGACTTGCCAAATCAAAAAAAGTAAATAAATAATTATTATTAATTTTGTTGCTTATCAAAATAAATTTAGTTATTAATTTAATATTGGATTTAATTTTCTTAAATAAATGCTGAAAGAATCTTCAAACAACAATAACAAAAATATATTCTCAGAGACTACAAGTATTTCAAAAGAAAAGATGATTTGCAAAGACGGATTCTGTTCATTACCAAATCAAGATAAAACCCCAAAACAAAATTCAAATGATATGAATTTATTTGATCCTATTAAGTAAATAAATGACATTTTGTTAAATTGAAGGTTAAATTGACAATTTTAAATTCTTTGAATTTTTAATTTATGCTTAATGACTTTTTAAATGCATATAAAGAGTTTTGGATAGAAGCTACAAACTTTAAAGGATTCACATCTCGATCGGACTGGTGGTTGGTTCAATTAGCTAATCTTATAATTTCTTTGCTAACTATCCCAATATTTATAAAAACGTTTGGATTCAATGCTTATGGAATAGTTTGTATCATTCCTCAAATAGCTATTGATGTAAGAAGAATCAGAGATTTTGGAAAAGATTGGAAATGGATCTTTATTAATTTAATACCTATCTTAGGATGGATCTTGTGGTTTATATGGCTAGGCTTTGGTAAGACCGGTAGTGGAAAAAATAAACTTATATAGAAATTAACTTTTCATTTTTTTCTTTTTTTAAAATCTACAAATCTTATCTTGTTTCTTAACTCTATTTGTTTTTCAAGAATTCTAAACACATGCATCTCACATTCGGTTAATTTAAGAAACTGATCAAGTGTATCTTTATCTTCTTCATCAAAATTTTCGAAAACTTCTGAAATAGCAATACTATTTCTAGAAATAAAATCCTCAGCAACATCTTGTGGATTCTTGCCTGATTCGAAATACTGAAAAGCTTCATAAGAATTAAGTTCTCTCGTTAACCATTTAAACCATGGTTCATTTTTATTATTTTTTTTATTTATGATTTTCTTCATAAAAAATTTTTTACTAGTTTAATCATTATTAGTTATTCATTCTTTGACAGCTGTACAATTACTTATTTTTAAAATTTAAATAAAGATAAACTATATTAATTTTTTGCAAAATAACTAGCATAATTTCCCATAAAGCTTCTTGAAGAATAAGTATTTATTAATCATTTTTTGTTTATGAGATAGTTAGAATTCCTTTTTTAAAAGTACATTGCCAATTCCATTTTATGAATTTCCATCGTCTCCAATTTTAATAATTGGTGCTCTTGGCATTTCAGTCGCAATAGTAGTTTTTTTGTCTCTTACCAAAAATATTTCAATTCGCCTTTGAACAAAGAGCGTGCAGAAAAGAAAAAATCCTTAATTAAGGTACAAAAAGAATTAAATGAAAGATTAGAAAAAATAGAACAAGATTTAAAAAATTTATAAAAATCACTCTCAATAGAGATTAGTTAATGATCTCGAATTCAAGACCTTAATTTTTTAAACAGGAATTTTGGTCTATAAGGGGTTATGGATAAAGATCATCTTATTGAGTTAATTTCTAATAGCCTTCTTTATGAGAGTAAAAATTCTAACTCTACTAAGGATCTTATTGACTTTAAAAATTACTTAGAAAGGTTAAATCTAGATCAATTGAGGACTATGTCTAAAGAATTTATTCTTTAGTATCATTTCTAAAATATTTTATTGTTTTCTTAAATAATCAATACTTTTTAAAAATTGTTAATATCAAAAAAATAAGTGAAATATGCTTAAAGTAAATAGAAGTGATTTTTTAATAAAGCCATTTCTAAAAAGAAATAATATTAGAGCTTCTTATCAAATTATTTCTACCATATTCCCAATAATTTCTATTTGGTTAATCGTCCACCAAATAATAAATAAACCTTATTTATTATTGATTAAAGGATTTCTATTAGTACCTTTTATCGTTCTTCTAACTCTATTCTCTTCTCGAACATTCTCATTAATGCACGATTGCGGACATAATTCTCTTTTTACAAAAAGGAAATTAAACCGCTTTTTTGGATTTTTACTTGGCTTAGTTAATGGTATTCCACAGAAGTCATGGTCAATAGATCATGCATTCCATCATAGAAATAATGGAAATTGGGAAATTTACAAAGGGCCGATAGATGTTTTAAGTCTCGAAGAATATGAATCTCTAACAAAAAGAGAGCAAATATTTTATAGAGTAAGTAGAAACTGGATCATGCTTTTTCCTGGTGGTTTTTTTTACTTAGTTTTAAAACCTAGATTAGGACTTGTTATTGTAATTCTTAATTTCTGTAAAGATATACTAGAAGAGACTTTTATAAAAATCAAAAACAGAAAATTTAGTCAAATTCTAGCTCTTAATTCAAGAGTCAAACCACCTTTTTCTGATTATGGAGATAATTTAAGTGAACTATGTGAATTAATAATCAATAACATCATAGTAATAATAGGGTGGATTTTTATGTGTAAATGGTTCGGGCTAGTTTTTTTCTTATCATTTTATTCCATTGTATTAACCTTATCAGCAGCAATTTTAATATGTGTTTTTTTCGTACAACATAACTATGAGAATGCATATGCTAAAAACACAAAAAATTGGGATCTCATCGATGGAGCAGTTTTAGGTAGTAGCAATTTAGATATCCCTAGTTGGCTAAATTGGTTTTTAGCAGACATATCATTTCACAGTATTCATCATCTATCTGAGAGAATACCTAATTACAATTTAAAAGCTTGTCATAAAGCAAATATTCATTTGCTCCAAGAATCAAAGTTCTTAAAATTAAGCGATTTTTCAAACTGCTTTAAATATATTATTTGGGATAAAAAGAATGAGAAACTAATCCCAATCAGTTAATACCTAATTTAACCTTCTTCTCAATTTTCTTTTTAGAGGGATACTGCTATATGCATGAGTACCAATGGATGGAGGCAAGTCATTCTTTAGAGGATGTATAAAAGCATTTGCCATACTCTCTAACATTTTCGAAAGCCAATTAATTACTGATTTCATTTGAAAATCTAAAAGTGTACTTTTTTATCATCTAACTAGATTACTGAAAAGTAAATCGGTCTTTATGCTGATTTTTTTGGAAGATTACTTTATAAAATTATTTTTTCCCTTTCTGTTTTTAAAGAATTTTATTACTGCCTTTTAAAAGGTAAACCAGCTGCAAAATAAATTTAGTAAATAATACTTATTTTTTCTAATTCACTTAATAAATTAAATTCTTGAACATAAATTTGTGCTATATCTCTATTCCAAATAAACCTAACAATATTATGAATGATTCATTTGTTTCTACCAACCAGCATACAGAAATAGATTCTGTTAATTCATATTTTGAATGTATTACTGAATGCAGTATTCTGAATGGTCATCAAGAATGTATTACTCGTTGTTTAGAAATTCACTTAAAAGGGGATGATCAAAATGAATAAAAAAAATTCACCACAAAGGAAAACAACTTTAAAATGGCATTCGAATGGAGAACTTTCGGAAATTGATATGTTAAGAATTTTAGAGAAAATATCATCTGATGATCTGAATCAATGTGACTTAACATGCGATTGTGATCAAGTTTAAAATTTATTATTTATAGAACTTTTTAAATTTTTAATTACGCAAATAAAAAAACTAGCATCCAAATAAATATATTTTTAGTGATTATTTTTAAAATTTAAAATAATCCTAATATGCTGCAATTTTCATACTTTGAATTTAAAAATAGATTTAAAAATTTTTTTTTTAATATTTTTATCCATGCTGCTGCTACAAATTAAAAGAGGGGGGTTTGTAAAATAATAATCTTTAATTAACTAGATCTTTAATCGAGATTTAAAACCTTTTCGTCAAAGTTGTTATTCTAAAAATTAATTTTTAGAACTCCTTCCTTTTTTTAAGAATTGTTTACTAGTTTCTTTTTTTGTTAGTTGAATGGGTTTTATAAAACCTGAATCACCATGTGTTGGGCAATAATAGGTAATAAGCATCCAATTTTTTTCTTCATCCATAATCTGGTATTTCAAATCAAGTAATGGTTAATTATTTAGGACGAACTATAAAAAAATTGATGTTTTTTAATCTTTTTTTCTTTTTTGCTTAATAATCTATAAAAGTTTTGAATTAATTCTCACTTTTTTAGATATAAATACGCATGACTTTTAAAAAAAATCCTGCTATTTATTAATAAAATAAAATTTCTTATGTCTTTAGAATCTATATTGATGGTCGTTGCTCCAATCTGTCTTTTCACTGTAGGAGTTATTGTTTTGCCTATTTTAGTAAAGCCACGTAAACAATCTGTTATCCCAAAGAGATACATACGCGGACTTTGAATTAAATGAGCTTTAAAGATGCGCAAAGACAATCAGAGTAAAAAAGCCAATTTCATTGATAAATAACGATATTGTTAAAACGAATAAAATCAAAAATATTAGACTCAAATTTATTTATTTGAAGATAAAATCTAACTTTTACATGTTCTATTAAAAAAGAAAACTATAAATTTTTTTCATTATGTGGTCCTGTGATGGATAATAGTATATATAAATCTAATTTTATTTAATTAAATTCTTACCTAACAAAAATTTGAGTAATATAAACTTTTCAGGCCTTAAAGGCAAAGCGCTTGTAATAGAAGACAAAGATATTCCAAGCATGAAAGAATTTCAGGATATTATCCCGGATCACTACTTTAAGAGCAATACCAAAACTTCTTTGAGGTATCTTTTACAATCAGCTTTAATTCAATCAATAGTTATTGCTATAGGGTTGTCTATTCCATTCACCCCACAAATGATCCCAATTTGGATTGTTTACTCATTACTATCTGGTACCACTGCAATGGGATTTTGGGTAATTGCCCATGAATGTGGGCATGGAGCATTCTCTAGAAACAAGACATTAGAAACCATAACCGGTTATTTACTACATTCTTTATTACTAGTTCCTTATTTTTCTTGGCAGCGTTCACATGCGATTCATCATCGATTTACAAATAATGTAACCAATGGTGAAACACATGTTCCTTTGGTAATTAATGGAAATGGAGTAACAGAAAAAGTAGGAGGCGAGAAAGAATTACATTTTTCAAATCTCTTAGGTAGGAAAAATTACGGAATTCTTCAACTTGTTTTGCATCTAATATTTGGTTGGCCTGCTTATTTGCTTACAGGCAGTACAGGAGGTGTTAAGTATGGAACTTCAAATCATTTTTGGCCAATCAAACCATTTTCAAAAGCATTATGGCCATCAATATGGACTAGGAAAGTTTGGATATCAGATATGGGGGTGGCTTTAACATTATTGGGTACTATTTATTTTATTTTAAAGATTGGATTATTTCCAGTAATTGCTATGTATTTTGGTCCCTTATTAGTAATTAATTGTTGGTTAGTAGTTTATACATGGCTCCACCATACAGATTCAGATGTACCACATCTTTCAAATACGGAATTTTCTTTTATGAGAGGAGCTTTTCTATCTATTGATAGGCCGTACGGTGCAATCCTTAATTTTCTGCATCATAATATAGGCTCTAGTCATGTTGTTCATCATGTCTGTCCAACCATTCCTCATTATCATGCAACAAAGGCTACTGTCTTAATTAGGAAAGCCTTTAAAAAAGCATATCTTTTTAATCCTGATCCAATACACAAAGCCCTCTGGAATGTAGCTTGTAATTGTGTTGCTGTGAAGTCAGAAACCAATAAAGGGGAATATATCTGGCAATCTTCATACAATAAAGCAGAATTAAAAACATAATACATATCAATCTTTTATCACATTAATTTACGAAAACCTGAAAAAAATATAAAAGAATCAGCCGTATTGCAAATTTCATCTTAAAAAAGTTATGGAATTTTTTTTTTTATGAGTGGAGACAACCTACATGGCAAGCAGCCTATTAAATTTTATTCAGAAAAAATAACACTTACAAAAATGGAATTGTTAGAAAGACAGTTGAGTTTAAGAGAAAAAGTTTCAGATTTAGATGAAAAACATAAAGAGTGGAGTAGAAAGCTTTCAGGATGAAAAGTTATTAAAATTCCATTTAATAAATCACTAATATTCAAATTTCATTTAACAATAACCTTTCTGTAAATTATGGAAAAATTATTTGCTGGCATCCTAATAATATCTTCTTGAAAAAAACCATTTTTTGGCTTCATCGTTAACTTCCTCAAGATTTCTGATACCCCAAGATTCATTTTTCATTTTTAATGAATTATCAAAAAAATAATTACTTTGACTTATATGCTTATTACCAATTTTAAATGGCCCATATAATATCAAAAATCGTCCACTCTTAAGTAATTTACCTGATTCCTTAAAGAGCGCTATTGTAGAAGTCCATTTAGCTACATGAATTATATTTATAGAAACTATGCCTTGAAAAGAATGGGCTAGCTTCAATGGAATATTCCATGGAATATTTTCTACATCAAGCTCAAGAGGTTTTTGCATCTTATTATTTAATTCTTCATACTCAATCCAAGAAACTATACTTTTTCTATGCCTTAAGTCTGGATCACTTGTTCGCCAAATGATTTCAGGAAACCGTTTTTGAAAGACTACGCCATGCTCACCACTTCCACTTCCAATTTCCAATATTAAACCATCATTTTTTATGATTCTTGATAGTACATCTCCGATGAAGTCTCTATTTCTTTGAGTAGCCGAAAAAAAGTCTTTTATCCAAAAAAAATAAATTTAGACATGCAGTAAAAATTATTCTGAGATCCTTGGTTATTTAATTTTTTCTTAATTTAGGGGTCTTAAAAAACATTATTCTTAAGCTAAAGAATAATACTGAAATTGTAAGGGCAGGAACAATATACAGAATTGAATCTGTACTTAATAGAGAAGGAATACTTGCAAAAATCATATGCAAGTAATAGGTTGCTAATGACATTGATTGGTTTATATTTAGTCTATTAATAGCAATTATTTGATATCAAAAAAACTACTTTTATTAAAAAATAGTACTCTAATTGGGAAGAGTCAGCCTGTATCCCTACTAGCTGACCCTTGACAACATGATAATTTAAAATATTTCTAAATGAGGATTTGATTTACCCCTAAAAAGAAAAGCTTTTAGCTTATATTTTGTTTGTCTAATTTAAAATATCGATTCTATAGAAAATGTTGCTAATGCCGTATAACCTGATACAGATTTGTTGCATTAATGATTTTCAAATAGCAATTTCGTCAAAATTTCATATTTTTCTTTACATAAGTAAATAATTATGTTATATTTGTTTACAATTAAACTTAATAAAAATGACACCAGAAGCAGAACGTTTTAACGGTTGGGCAGCAATGTTAGGATTTGTTGCAGCAGTCGGAGCTTATGTAACAACAGGACAAATTATTCCAGGTTGGTTCTAATGAATAAAACTGAACCGAAAATTATTGAAAAAGAAAAAATTGTAGCTGAGAAGCTTAATGGAAGGTTTGCAATGTTAGGTTTTATAGCTCTCATTGGAGCATATCTAACAACAGGTCAAATCATTCCAGGTTTTATTTAACTAAAATTTAAAAAATTAATCTAAGAACCTAATTTATTTAAACTAGGTTCTTTTTTTTGCAGCAAATTAATTTTAGTTTTTCTGATTGAATATAAGTAACTTTTATAAAATCATTAAAAAATTCAGCCTTAATATTAATATAAGATTGAATTTTCCGTATCTATTTGAGACTGACTACATTTCAAGCGCATATTTGGAACAAATTATTTTGGTGCAACATTAACTAAAATAAAATTAGATCTGAAAAAACAACTAAGCGCAAATTTCCTGCAAGTTACAATTGAAGAAACGGAAAATGGAATATTAATAAAAGAAAAATAATTTCATAAAAATTAAACTAATCTTTTTGAAAAAATTAAAATGTATTTATAAATAATGATATCTTAATCAAGATAATTCAAATAATATTATGAGAGTAAAACTTGAACCTGAAACAGCATTTATTGGAAAAAAATTTGCATATCTATTCCTAGGAATAATATTTTGTCTTAATGCTATAACGTTTATTTGGTTTTTTTTATTCTCAAACTTAAGGTAAATAGATTGTCGATATAAAGGATAATTAAATGATTTTAATTAATTACTAATAGACTATCTAAAAATTTAATATCGACAAATTTAACAAAATGTTTAAAAAAAAGTAATTTAAAAACTAAAAAATCCCTGGAATAATCTGACCCGTTGTTATGTACGCACCAAATAATGCAACGAAACCAACCATAGCCCATCTACCGTTTACTTTTTCTGCATTTTGAGGATATCCATCATAAGAAACCGAATCATCAATATAAGGTCTAGTTTCTGATGGAAACATATTTTGTCTACCACCTGATTCTGTTGTAACTCCAGTTTTAGTCATTAAAAAAATAATAATTGTTAATTAAAGTAACACAAATATTAACTTATGTAAACCTGAAGCCACTTATACTTAAATTACTATCACTTATAGATCAAAATGTAACATTTTTGCTCAAAAATTAGAATTAAATAATTTTTTTATTCCTTTATTGTCAGCAAAATTACAGTTATTAAAAAAAATAAGCATTTATACTCACACTAAGTAATTCTACTTATTAAAATGAATATAGCATTTAGGAAGTGCTTAGCTGGTTATTATCAGAAAATCTGAATTTAACTAGTTCGTCATGAGCTTGCCTGTGGGATACTTGCAAGCTCTTTCAAATTTAAAAGCAATTAATTAAACTAAACGAATAGAACATTAATTTTTAAAAATTTAATTTTTTCGTAATTATAAAAAGTCAATCCATACATTTATTGCTAAATAGAAAGTATAATGATCAAAATGTATGTCCTTAGATTTTATTCTCATACCTTTTTGTATTTTTATTATTATTTTTCTTTTTAATAGAGAAAATAGAATTTACAAAAGGAATCAAAAAGCTAAGTAATTTAAAAACTTTTAATAGATTATTTAGTGTAAACCTCTAACAATTTTTATTTATTTGTAATAGATTTAAAACTTAATCTTCAAGTTGGTTGAAAATTAAAGGAAGCAAATAAACTAGGCTCAATTTTTACTTATAATTATACTGCCCCAATATCATCTTGAATTATTAATTTGTTCAAATTTTTTTTGATAATATACACATTTACTTTAGTTTAAAAGAAAATTTTTTTTCATTAATATCATCTTTCTTTTAAAGAAACCTAATAATTTATTTTGATACAAGAATTTGTAAAAGTATTTGTAAATTTTTTTTGATTAATTATCAAGATTAACGCTGTAAAAAAGCCTCAATAGTACAAATCTTATTTTGGTTTCTAAATCATTGATATTTTATAATGTAAGAAAAGAAAGCACAAAATTAAATAAACGCCTCTTGAAATTTTCAAATCAATCAATAATCAAAAGAATTTTTAGCCAAATAATCACTCCTTGGTATTCAATAGCTTTAATAGATAGATGGTTATTGGGGCAAATAATTCCTCCTATGATTTTTGCCATTTCAGCTTTCACTGTGATTTCTCTTTCGGTAGGTGTAATGTTTGATTTGATAAGAAAAATAGTTGAATATGGATTGCCTTTAATAAAAGCTTTACAAGCTTTAATTTATAGCCTTCCTAGCTTTTTAGTTTTATCATTTCCAATGGCTGTTTTATTGTCAACACTATTATCTTACGGAAAACTATCAGCTAATTCTGAATTATTAGCCTTAAGGTCACTAGGGATTCCAACCGCTAGAATTATAGCCCCAGCTATTGCAGTTTCAATATTCATGACGGGCTTGACTTTTTATTTCAATGATAATTTAGTTCCCAACAGTAATAAGCTGGCTGAATCTACCTTAAGATCAGGGATAGGAAGTTCTTTCAATCAAGGGAAAAGTAAAAATAACATTATTTTTTCTAGAAAAGGATCAAGAATAGATGGTACTAATAAACCAACAAAAACAAATACTTACCTTACTCATATTTTCTATGCTTCTCGTTTTGAAAACAATACTATGAAAGAAGTTACAGTTTTAGACTTTTCCAGAGAAAATATAAAGCAAATTCTTACTGCAAATAGTGCCATCTTTGATAAAGAGAATTCTTCTTGGATATTCACTGATGGAAGTATTGTTTCAACTGACTCTACTGGTCAAACAACAAGTATTCAATTCAAAAAATATTTATATCCTTTTGTTGAAGGCCCATTAGATCTTGCAAAAGTTCCAAAGGATGCAAGGGATATGTCTCTGAAAGAAGCCTTAGAAGCTGAAATAATATATAAAAAAATAGGAGAGCTTAAAAATATTAGAAAGATTCAAGTACGAATCCAAGAAAAATTTACTTTACCTTGTGCATGTTTAGTTTTTGGATTGATAGGAAGTATTTTAGGATCTAAATCTAATTTAAGATCTTCAAAAAGTCAGGGCTTTGGATTAAGTGTAATTCTGATATTATTTTATTACGTGATTTCATTTATATGCAGTTCTTTTGGCGTTAAGGGGGTACTTCCTCCAATAATTGCAGCTTGGTTTCCAGTAGTAATTTCTCTTAGTGGTGGATTTTATTTCTTAAGAAAATCAAATTAAATTTAATCTTTATTTAGATACTCTGACTATTTTATTTAAGAGAAAATTAAAAAATTAGTTATCATCAAAAAGTTGGATATTTTTCTAAATCGTGTCTATTCTTTTATAACCAAACCAATCAGGTTTATTGGTTTCATCAATATAATTATTTTCGAGAATTAGTTCTATTTCCCAATTGCCTATCGTTCTTATAAGTTGACAATCATCACAACCGATTAATATTTTTAGAGAGGCAATATCGTCTTTATGCTTTTTTTTACAGCCCATAAGCCATTTTGCTTTTGCTATATTTTTTGCCTCTAATTTAGTTTTAGCCACAACTAAACCAAATTGATGTTTTTCTTGCATAGAACTTGGATCATAGCCTCCAATATTGACGAACCATAAATTCTTTTTATTATTGTTTCCGTTAAAAATTTTTTTATTTTTTAATTTCTGATTTTCAATATTTTTTAGGTTTATTTTATAACCATTTACATACTTTATTTTTTTATAACTATCAATATGTAATCCCTCATAAGTGCCAAACCAATCCCTTTTTAGTACATCATATGTATCCTCAATTTTTGAGCCTACAACCCACCTAACATCATGTAATTCTACATTAGCATTTTTTGCTCTTCCCCCAAGAACAACCAAAAAAAGATGTATTTTTTCTACTGTTTTCACTATATAAAATACTTAAAACTCATGATTTATTTTGCAAGTAATTATTAATTAAAGTAAAAGATTATTAACTAAACCAACCTTTTTTCTTAGCTTTCACTTCTGGAGTAGTTTTCATTTTAGGAGATTCATCAGCTCTTCCTTTAATAATCATTAATGGAACTATTGCCCATAAAGCCAAAAATAATATCCAGAATAGATA
>CACGBT010000023.1 GCA_902571335.1 uncultured Prochlorococcus sp.
TTAATATTACCAAAACCAGAGGATGTAAAAAAATTGATGAACAAAATGGATCAACTATTAAAATTAATAGAATAAAAATAACCTATTATTTAATTAAATTTGAATGATAAAATATTAAATATGAAAAAAATAAAACAATTTCCACAAATACTCTTTATAGCAATTTTCTTAAGTTCTTGTAGTGCCTCAATAAATAAAGAATATCCTAAAAATAATACAGACGAAAATCTTAATGAGAAAACTTATGCAGAAAAGAAAAGAATGGAAATTAAGTTTTCTTGTGGAGAGGATGGTATCTCGGAATACTTAGATAATGGATGGATGATCTTAAGAGAAGAATCACAAGAAAAGATTTGTACTTGGAAATCAGTTCCTGCTACAAGAGATTGTGATATGGAAAAAGATAAAGGGTGTAAAATAACAAAGCCAGATAAAATTGGTGAAGAGAAAATTTATTTATTAGAAAAATAACTAAATATCATGACTCCAAAATCAGAATATTTAATTGATTTAATTTTTAGAAAATTGGAAAACTATAAAGCAAAAAAAATATTTTTAGAAAAAGAAAATTTTAAAAAATTTATTTTTTCACTTCTAAAAGGAAAATGAATTTAATAGAAATATAAAGAAAACTGTTATACTAAATCAATATTGTGTTCATGATTTATGTATAATTTTTCTTTTCTAACTATTGTTCTAATTATTACATTTATCGTGAGTATTTATTTTTTATTCAAGGTTACTTCGAATACAAATAATTAAAAATAGTTTCTAGACTCTTTTATATAATTGGGTCCTCTCTAAGTAGTAAAACAGTATGTTTATTTAAACCATCATTTATCCACTCTCTATATTCATCTAAAACACACTTTTTATTTGAATTATCTAGTAATTTGATTCTTTTTTTTGCATTATCCAAAGCCAGTTTAATGCAAAATTTATAATCTTTAGTACTTTCTTGCATAAGGTTTTTTTTAATCGTAGTTAAAATGATTAGTTATGCTGTATTCTAAATAACATTAATAATATTTTATTTGATAAGAGTATCAAGCAATACGGAAGAATTTTTTATATATTTGTGATAATAAAATTTTTAAATATTATGTCCTACGAAGCAGGAAGTAAAGAATGCAGACATTTAATAGAAGCCAAGGAAAGTCTGATATCAGCAATGGATGCTTTAAGTAATATAAATTCAACAGATCTTATACAAATACAAATTAAAGAAATTTACAATAAATTGGAACAGATGCATGACAATCGAAAAAGAATAGAATCTGCTACTAATTATCTATAGTTTATTGAATGAATTAAAAGTTTCAAAATTGACTTTTTACCTTCTTTACTCTTTTTTCTGATAATAAATCCAGTAAAGCATCAAGTTGTGCATGTACTTCCTTTGCTTCATTTAAATCTGGCAAAAGATCATCTTTGATAAGCATTTGATGCATTTCTCTAAGTTCTAACCTTATATATCTTAGATGAGAACTTACTTCTTCTCTCTTAAGTGCACTCATATCCGCTTTTTATTCATTTCATTATACAACATTGAGTTTTTTGATTACTAAATAAAGTTGACTAAATAAAAAAAATATTCGAGATTTAATAAAGTATCAAAATTATTAAGGATGCAATGTAGTAATATGTTTTTATGAAAAAGAAAAAATCTAATAAAATTAAAACTCAGTCGAATAAAAAAAATAAAGAATTAGGACAAACAAAAAATTCTGCAAAATTAGTACTTTTTGTATTCGGGCTAGGGCCAATTATAGGTATAACAATATTTTTATACAGCAAGGGGTTTTTTAATTCTCCAAATATGTAAATCTTAAGTATTTATTTTAAAATTAATAGTTATTTTTAATTAAATTATTTAAATAATTATCGAAATTTTTTCAATGAAAATATTCTAAATTCTGCCATTTTCCTCGCATTCTCTGGATTAGATAATAAAAAGGGATGGTCAGATAAAAGCTCAAATACTTTATCTATTTTTAATCGTAAATCATCACAAGCAATTTTCTCCCATTCCTCATCAAATGACATTGCAAAGCTGTCAGCATTATCATAAAGTTTATTATTCATAAGATTTGGATTTAAATTTAAAAATTTCAGAATTTATCTTTATTTTAGAAAGTAATTAGAAGAATCATTCAAAAATATCTAAATTAATAAATAAATAACTTTATTTTTAACGGTTTTATATATCATAATTTTTTTCCTGAGATAACTTTAGAGTTAGTCAAAATTAAACAAAATCGATCAAAATCTGATCATATTTGACAGAAGTGTTACAATAACGTCAAAAGGTTAATTTCATGGAAAATAAAGTTAAAAGGATAGGATATCTACCTAGGAAAAGGGTTCTTGAAATTATTGATGAAATATCCAAAAGCGAATCCATAAGTAGATCTAAAGTTGTTGGGATATTAGTAGAAGAAGCATTAGATGCCAGAGGAATTGCTAATTTTGGATATAGCAATATTAGTAAATCAAATTCATACAAATCTGATAATTATAAAGATGTTCAAAATGAGAATATGAATTTTGAAGATCCAGAAGATGAGTTCGTTGATGATAGTGGTTATACCGTTGCGTCTCACAAAAAATTAGATCGCGCCATATCATCAGCAGATATTGAATTAGCAAATAAAATTAATATTCTCAAAGAATCTGGATTAATATAACTTCTATTAAGTACATCACATATTTAAGTTTTTAATGCATAAAAATGAATCTTTGTTTATTCTTAGTCAAGAATAATATTCTTTTTACTTAAGTAGAATATTAAATCCTTTCTAAATATTGATGTTGTAATTAAAAATGAAAGATATTAAATGTCCGTCTTGCGGCAAAACTTTCCGAATTGATCCCAGCAGCTTTGAAGAAATACTTCTGCAGATAAAAGACGAAGAATTCAACAAACAAATAAAAGAAAGACTTATTTTGGCTGAAGAAGATAATAAAAAAGCTTTGGAAATTTTAAAAAGTGAGTTAAAAATAAAGTTAATAGAGCAAAATCGCGTTAAAGAGTATGAGATCCAAACTCTTGAATCTAAATTAAAAATAGCTGAAGAAAAAAAAGCAAATGCCCTTAATGATTTAAAAAATCAAGCAACAAATAAAATTAATTTACTGAATAATGAATTAATCAAGTTAAAGGATGAAATTAAAAACCAGTCTTTAATTTCAGAATTATCTTTAAAAAACAAGGTCAGTGAAGCTGTTACTAATTTAGAAAAAGAGAACTCATCATTAACAAATTCCATTGAAAAGATGCGGCTTGAACATGCAATTAATGAAAAATTAATTGAAGAAAAGTTTAAAAACAAAATTAGTGAAAGGGATCTTACTATTCAGGAGTTAAGAGAAATGAAATCTAGATTATCTACAAAGATGGTTGGGGAAACCTTAGAAATACATTGCGAAACCCAATTTAATCTGAATCGTGCCTCTGCATTTAAAAACTCATATTTCGAAAAGGATAATGATGCCACTTCAGGAAGTAAAGGTGACTATATATTTAGAGAATTAGATGAAAATAAAACCGAGGTAGTATCCATAATGTTTGAAATGAAGAATGAAAGTTTAAATGGAACTAATAAAAGAAAAAACGAAGATTTTTTAAAAGAATTAGATAAAGATAGAAGACAAAAATCTTGTGAGTACGCAGTACTAGTTTCACTTCTAGAACCAGATAGTGAACTATATAATGCTGGCATAGTAGATGTGTCACATAGATTTCCAAAGATGTACGTCATAAGACCACAATTTTTCTTGCCGATTATTTCTTTACTTAGAAATGCATCTATGGAAACTTTAAAATACAAATCACAAATTGATTTAATGAAACGCGAGAATTACGATATAACTAATTTTGAAAGTACACTTGAGCAATTTAAAAATGCAGTTGGCAAAAATGTTTCACTTGCCCAAGATAGATTTAATGATGCAATTTCAGAAATTGATAAATCAATAACCCATTTACAAAAAACTAAGGAAGCTTTAATTCTTTCAAAAAAACATCTTTTATCCGCTGACAGTAAATCTCAGGATTTAACAGTAAAGAAATTAACTAGAAATAACCCAACCATGAAGAAAAAGTTTAATGATTTAAATAATTTCGAAGAGGAAGTAGCCTAATTAAAAAAAGTTTTTGAAATTAATAATAGTTAAAAATATATTTATTTTCTAACTTATAAATATACTATAAATAATAAATTACATCGTAAAGAAAATAATGTCTATCAACACACCTATTTTCAGTATTGCCAAAGATCTTAATGTCGAAAGTAATAGAATATTACTAGCCTGCAAGAAACTTGGAATCAACGCAAAAGGTGCCACAAAAAGATTAAATGAAGAAGAATTAGAAAAAATTAAAAGTTATTTTGAAAAGGGCAAAAATGTTTCAGATGAAGTGATCAATTTAAATAAAGTTAAAATAAAGAGCAGTTCTAAAAAAATTGTAGAAAAGGTAAAAATAAAATATTTTACAAACAGACTTATTCGTAAATCTTAAAAAAAAATAATTTTTTCTAATTACTTAAACGAATAAGCCACAGAAGAAAAAAATAATAATTTAACATAAGTAAAAATACTTAAAATGAGCATAAGTAAAATTTTAAATTCTCTTGAAAAATCTTGGGAAAGAGATGACATTCTTTTAAACATAAAGAAGGGATTAGGAACTGATGAGATAGTTAATGAATTTCTTATTAAAAACGAAAGACAAATTAAAGAATTAAACGCTTTATTAAGACCAGAGGATATTGATTTATTAAATCAAGTAGAACAACTCTCAACTTGCGAATCCAAATTAATAAGTGAGATTAAAAATTTAAACTACTTAAAAAATAATGAAAATTATCACATTTTAAATCAGAAAATGATTGTGCCATCTAATAGAGTTTTTTTTAACAAAATTAGTTCATTCATGATTAATTGGAGTAACAAAGCTGTAGTTATTACTTTACTAACAATTTCAGCCATAGCTTTATCAAAACAAGCATGGGCATAATTAGCTAAATTAGCTTTATTGTAATAGATGTAGTTTTGAGAACTAAACAAGAATATTTAATTAGATATAAAGATGGAAATCTTTATTGCGAACTTGCTGATATTTGGATTGATCCAAGCAAGCCAGTAAAAAACGCATTAATAACTCATGCTCATTTTGATCACTTTACATTTGGCTGTGAAGAATACATTACTACTAGGGAGACTGAGATACTTCTAAAAGAAAGAATTGGAGATAATATCAAAATTAAGACTTTTGAATATGGAGAAGAATTTAAGATAAATGGCATTAAAATTTCTTTTCATCCTTCGGGTCATATCCTTGGATCTAGTCAAATAAGGTTTATTTTTGCTGAAGAAAAATGGCTAATTTCAGGTGACTTCAAGCTTCAAAAAGATAAGACTTGTAAACAATATGAAATAGTAAAAACTGATTATTTAATAAGCGAATGTACTTTTGGTTTACCTATATTTAAGTGGGATGAGACTAATAAGATAGCAAATGATATTTCAAAATGGATAAATAATTCGCCAGAAAAAACTTCTTTACTTTTCTGCTATTCACTTGGAAAAGCTCAAAGATTGTTAAACGAAATTAGTCAAACAAATTTTAAAGGTAAAATTTATTCCCATGGCAGTATTTATAAAATGAACAATTGTTATAAGGAACTTGGAATTAATATTAAAGATACTATAAAGATTGAAAATAAAAAAATGATTGATGAACTTAGAGGAAGTCTAATATTATTACCACCATCTTTAAGTAAAGGCTCTTATCTAAAAAATTTTAAAAATATTCAAACAGCTTTTGCGAGTGGATGGATGTCAATAAGAGCTCTAAGAAAAAGATCAGGATATGACAAAGGATTTGCAATCTCTGATCATGCAGATTGGGATGGGATTTTGGAGGTAGTAAAAAAGTCTGAAGCAAAAAATGTTTTTTTTCATCATGGAGATAGTGAAGCCTTAAGTAAATATTTAATTGAAAAGGAATCAATAAATGTTCTTTTCTTCGGTAAATAAATATGAGCCTAAAAAGATTTTCAGAATTATTTAGTGATCTAGATTCAATTAATAGTACAAATAATAAAATTGAAGTTTTAAAAAGATATTTTTTATCAAATGAACCAATAGATAACTCTTGGGCAATATATCTACTAACAGGAAAAAGCAATAAGAGATTTATTAGTGGAAGATATTTAAAAAATCTTTTTTCTCAAATATATGAATATCCTCAATGGTTAATTGATACATGTTATTTAAAAGTTGGCGATTCTGCTGAAGTAATAACGTTATTACTTAAAAAAAAAAGTACTACCAGAAAAAAGAAATTATCAAATATAAGTCTCAATGAATTACTAAGCAAAACAATACCTAATTTATCAAAACTTAATGAGGAGGAGAAAAATTTACAAATTAAAAATATTTGGGAAACATTACCTGAAGATAACCATCTAATTTTTAATAAAATTCTTACAGGAACGTTCAGAGTAGGAGTCTCTATCGGATTAATCACAAAATCAATATCAAAACTAATTAATATTGATGAAGAGATTATTTCCCATAGGTTGATGGGGAATTTTGAGCCTTCAATTGATTCATATGAATTTTTAATTAACAAGAATATCAATCTTCAAGAGTTAAATTCCAAACCATTTCCATTTCTTCTAGCAAACACCATTGAAGATAAAATCTTCAAAAATTCAATAAATGATTTTCAATTTGAATGGAAATATGACGGTATTAGGATGCAATTAATTAAAAGATCAGGCAATGTTTCGTTATGGACAAGAGGACAAGAATTAGTAAATGAATCTTTCCCAGAATTAGTAGAGAAAATGTCTTATATAAAAGATGATTTTGTTCTTGATGGAGAATTATTAGTTTGGAACTTTAAAGAACAAATTGCCTTAGATTTTTCTTTACTTCAGAAAAGAATAAATAGAAAATCGCCTACTAGATCAATCCAAATAAAATATCCAATTATTTTTATTGCTTATGATCTTTTAGAGATTAATGGGAAAGATATAAGAGACATTAAGTTAGAAAATAGAAGAATTGAATTAGAAAAATATTTTTCAAAATGGCAAAATAAAACTGAGAATAATATCTCAGATATTTTCAAAATATGTGATTTAATCTATCCTAAAGATTGGCCTGATGCTTTAACTTATAAAGAAAAATCTCGAGAAAATAATACTGAAGGATTAATAATTAAGAAAAAGACTTCCATATACGCGTCTGGGAGAAAAAAAGGTATTTGGTGGAAATATAAAGTTGATCCTATGCAACTTGATGCTGTTCTAATTTACGCTAAGGGCGGTAGCGGTAAAAGAGCTGGTCTGTACACAGATTATAGTTTTGCATTGTGGAAAGACAAAGAATTAATTAAATTTGCAAGTGCATATTCTGGTTTAACGAATATTGAGATTAAAGAGCTAGATAAATGGATAAGGAAAAATACAATTGGAAAATATGGTCCTGTTCGATCTTTAAAACCAGAAATGGTTTTCGAAATATCTTTTGAGAAAATACAAATTTCAAAACGTCATAAGTCAGGCATAGCAGTAAGATTTCCAAGAATAACAAAATGGAGAAAAGATAAGAAAATCTATGATGCAGATAGCCTAGATAATGCTTATGAACTAATGAGAAAAATATCATGAAAAACATTACGAAAAATAGTAAGCAAAATAATTTAATTTCTAAAATTAAAAAGTTTTTCTTCTCAAATGGATGGGAGCCATTACCTTACCAATTAGAATCTTGGAAAGCATTTTTAAATGGGGAAAACGGAATAATACAAGTTCCTACTGGATGCGGTAAAACTTACGCTGCATTAATGGGACCTTTATCACAGATAAAAGATCCCAAAAATAATAAAAGTGTGCAAATATTATTAATAACGCCTTTAAAAGCACTAAGTAGAGATCTACAAAATTCCATACAATTAGCAGCTTTACACTTTAATAAAGAAATCACTGTTGAAATTAGGAATGGTGATACAACCCCATATGAAAAGAAAAAGCAACTAGCTAAACCACCTAATATTCTTATTACCACTCCAGAGTCTTTATCTCTTTTACTTTCTAATAAAGAATCTAATAATCTGTTCAAGGAGTTGTCATCAATAATTATTGACGAGTGGCATGAATTGATGGGTAGTAAGAGAGGAAACCAATGCGAGTTATCTTTAAGTTGGCTAAGAGGAAATATAAAAAATTTACAAATTTGGGCAATGTCCGCAACTATTGGAAATATTGAAGAAGCAGTAAGAGCAATAGTTGGGATGAGCGCTATTAAACCCAAAATTATAAGTACAAATATTCAAAAAGAGATAGAAATTATAAGCGTTTTGCCAGAGGAGGAAACGACCTTTCCATGGAGTGGCCATCTAGGAATCAGAAGTCATTCTTCACTTTTAAAAATCCTAGATAAAAATAACAGCACTTTATTATTCACTAATACAAGAAACCAATCTGAAAGATGGTATCAATGTCTTAAATTTTTTCTGCCAGAAATGGAAGACAAAATCGCAATTCATCACGGATCCCTCGATAAAGAAGATAGAAAAAGAGTTGAAGAAGGGGTTAAAGACGGATTAATAAAATGGGTAGTCTGCACCAGTTCATTAGATTTAGGAGTTGACTTCCAACCTGTAGATCAAATAGTTCAAATTGGTAGTGCAAAGAATTTAGCTAGACTTATCCAAAGAGCGGGAAGAAGTGCTCATAGACCAGGCGGAAAATCAAAAATAATTTTTATGCCTACTAATTCTTTAGAGTTATTAGAGATTAGTGCAATGAGAAGAATAATAAAAAGTGGTATATCTGAGGAAATTAGACTTCCTGAATTATCTTATGATGTGCTTCTACAACACCTAATAAGTTTGGCATGCGGTAATGGCTTTGATCCGAAAATTGAGAAAGAAAGAATTAAAAATTGCTGGAGTTATAGAAACTTAAAAGATCAAGATTGGAATTGGTGTCTTGACTTTTTAGAATATGGAGGAAAATGTCTTAAAGCATACCCAAAATATAAAAAGATAGTTAAAGAAGAATCACAAAATAATAATGAAAACTTTAAATATTTTGTAAAAGACAAATCTTTAATAAGAATGCATAAGTTCAATATTGGGACAATAACAAGTGACAAATTTGTGAATGTTAAATATATGAAAGGTAAATCCTTAGGAAATTTAGAGGAGAGTTTTGCTTCAAAATTAAATCCTGGAGATACATTTTACTTTGCCGGCAAAATGCTTCAATTTGTAAGAATAAGAGATATGATTTTATACGTTAAAAAATCAACAAATAAAAGTTCTCTAATTCCAGCATGGGTTGGAGGTCAAATGGCAATTTCTGATCTACTTTGTGAAAGTTTGAGAAAAGAAATAGATATATGCAACGAATTAGAAAATTATGATTACTTAAATCCTGAACTAAAATCATTACGCCCAATATTGAAGAAACAAAAGGTCCTTTCAAATATTCCAAAGAAAGATGAATTCCTTATAGAAATATATAAAACCAACGATTTATCAAATCTTTTTGTTTTTACACTTGACGGCAAATTTGTAAATGAAGGAATTGCATTTCTATGGGCTTTAAGATTAGCTAAATTAAAACAATCTACATTTAGTATTACTGCTAATGATTTTGGATTTAGCTTAACTACATCTGAAGATTATGATTTTTCCATAATAAAAAAAGAAGCTGATTACTTTTTGGATAACAAAAAATTAGAAGAAGATCTAGAAAAGGCAATTAATTTTTCAGAATTAACAAAACGTAGATTTAAAAATATTGCCCAAATAAGTGGACTAGTAAATCAAAATAATCCAACCAAAACAAAAACTTCCTCTCAACTTCAGATAAGTTCAAGTCTTTTCTATGAAGTCTTTACTAAATATGAAGAAGGCCATCTTTTGATAAAACAATCGCATCAAGAAGTAAAAGAATATCAATTAGAAAATAAAAGAATATCTAGATCATTAGAAAGATTAAAAAATTTAAAAATACTAATAAACGAGATAAAATCTCCAACACCTTTTGCTTTCCCTTTATTAGTTGAGAGACTTAAAAATACCTTAAGCAATGAAGCAATAGAAAAAAGAGTAGAAAAACTTATAAAAAAATATAGTGATTAAATGAAAAAAAGTTCTTATAAATTTTTTTGGGAAGATACATTATTAGAAATGCTTCCTTCAAGAGCCTTATTTTTACCGGAAACAAAAGATTTATTAATATGCGATATTCATCTTGGGAAAGCTGAGTATTTTCAGCAAAATGGTATCCCTCTTACTAATAATTCAGATGAAAATAATTTCGCAAGAATAAAAAAAATAGTAAAAAAATATAGTCCTGAAAAGTTAATAATATTAGGTGATTTATTCCACAGCAAATATTCAATAGATAAAACTCTTCAAAAAAAAGTTGAGGATCTACCTGAACTACTAAAAACTAATGTTGAACTTGTCCTTGGAAATCATGATGTAGGTTGTGATATAAAAAATATTAAAATTTTTGATATTAGAAAAATTAAAAATATTACTTTTAGCCATGAGCCAGTTAATTTAGCAGATAAAAAAAATTTGAATATTTGTGGACATTATCATCCAAAAATCTATTTAAAAAACAATGGAGATAAATTATCTTTTAGGTGTTTTGCAATGGATATGAATAAAAATGTTTTATATCTTCCTTCATTTGGAGACTTAACAGGCGGTTATCCCTGCAAAAAGTCATTTAAAAAATGGGCAATTGTTTCTGAAGAAGAAATTATCAAAATAAAATCATAAGAGAAATCCTATTGAAGTGACTTAAATTTTTCATTTAGATATACCAATTTATACTTAAAAGTCTCGTTTAGTTTTTTTATCAATTAAATTTATTTTTATAAGTATATTTTTTACAAGTAAAAATAGATAATAAAAAATTTATACAGCTAATTGCCCTTTCTTTAGAATAAAATCCACGTTATAAAAAAAATAAACACTTAATTATAGAAATGAAAAAATTTATAGGCTTGATTTTATTTCCATTTCTTTTCATCTCATTTGGGGCAAAAGCAAATGATAATTTTTCCGTTGAGATAGAGGCACTTACACTAGTAATGGAGCAATATAAGGAAGATATTGAATCAAGTATTGAATTAGACCTGGAAGATAAAAAGCCAAGTTACATGGCTCTTAAACAAGACGAGTGCAATGCCACTGTTGAAGTCACAGAAAAAACAGGCTTAGAGGTTGTAAATAAAGAATCTTTCGATGTAAATGTCTGTTTGAAAGAAGTTTATAAAGTAATCAACTAATTAAGCAGGATATAAAAATATAATTAAACAAGATAAATTAAAGAGGTCTTTTACTTAAAGAAGGTAAGACCTCGAGACCTAACAGAAAACTTTGGAACGGTTCTGCATAACCAATTAATAACCACAAAGAAATTGTAGAGGTGTAATTAAAAGTACAAAAACTAAAATTATTTTTAAATATTTATTTCTTCTTTGATAATGTTTGTGATTCTTCCCTAGACATTAAAGCTTCTATTTGGGCAAGAACTTTTTGAAGTTCATCCGTTTTTGTAAGAGATGCTTCTGCTACTTCTCTTAATTTTTCTAACTGTTCTTTAGTTTTATCCATGATAAATAAATTAGAAATTAACCACTTTTAAAAATGGTTTTAATACAGATTTTTCACTCACACACAGATTCATATTCTCTCTTTTTTTTATAAAGTCAAATAAATTCCCCTTTATTAAGGTTTTATGAGGACTTCCAATTAATTCTTTATTTATTATTGAAACCATAAGATCACCTGAAATATAAATACTCTTAAATTATGAAGTAAATACAGGTAATCCTATTGTTGCAGTTGTGATAAGAGCCCCTGCAAAAATCAAGAAGGGTAGAAAAGGGTAGTTTTTCAAAGATAAACATACTAATTCGAAATAACTATATAGGTATTTATACTGTTTGTCTACCCCTTGCCTGTCTTAAAGATAAAAATTTTTCTTTTAAAGGTAAATATTTAACATCAGCCAAATTTACCTGATATGTATTCCTGAGTAGTTCTTTCTTTTGGAGAGTTAAAAATTTTCTTTGTAGAATTAAATTCGGCAAGATAGCCAACTTTTCCTCCATCACCATCTTCATATTCAACAGCATTAAAGAATGCAGTCATATCACTAACTCTTAATGCCTGTTGCATATTATGAGTAACGATAATTATTGTGTAATTCTTCTTAAGTTCGTGCATCGTTTCTTCTATTTTCAAAGTAGAGATTGGATCTAATGCTGAGCATGGCTCATCCATGAGAATTATTTCAGGTTCAATTGCGATGGTTCGAGCAATGCATAATCTTTGTTGCTGTCCACCTGATAAAGAGTAACCACTATCATTTAATTTATCCTTACATTCGTCCCATAAAGCTGCTTTTCTAAGTGAACTCTCCACTAGTTCATCCATATTTCCAGTAAAACCATTAATTCTTGCTCCAAATGCAATATTTTCGTAGATAGATTTAGGAAAAGGATTAGGTTGTTGAAAAACCATTCCTATTCTTCTTCTTACTTCAACTGGATCCACTCTTTTATCGTAAATATTAGTTCCATCAAAGAGGACAGTTCCTTTCAGTGAACAATTAGGAATTAAATCGTTCATCCTATTTAATGATCTAAGAACAGTTGATTTACCACAACCTGAAGGTCCAATAAGAGAGGTTATATTTCCTTTTTTGAAGTTACAAAAAACATTTCTTACAGCTTCAAAAGTTCCATAGCTAATTGAGACATTCTCAAGAGATAAGATGATATTCTTTGGTATTTTTTTATTAGTTTTAATCATTTATACTCTCTTTGTTTTCTCAGTAAAAGCGGCCAAAATCCTTGAAAATATATTTACTGATAGTATCGACAAAACAAGAATAAAGGAAGCTGCCCAGGCTAATTTATTCTGTGCATCATAAGGTTCAAGAGCAAAGTTATATATCAATACGGCCAATGAACCCATCTCATAAAACAAGTCTCCAAAACCAGTTATGTAGTAGTAAGAGAATAAAGCAGTAAAAATTAAGGGTGCTGTTTCACCTGCAGCTCTTGCGATACCAAGTACAACGCCAGTAGCAATAGACCTAAAGGCAGAGGGCAAAGTAACTTTCAATATGGTTGTATACATACTTGCTCCAACACCAAGAGAAGCATATCTCAGCTCATTAGGCACCAGCTTTAAACCTTCATCAGTCGTCTTAATCACAGTTGGCAACATTAATATTGAAAGCGCCATTCCTCCTGCCAAGCCACTGTACATACTTCCAAATAAGATCTTTGTTGAAACTATTAAGGCATAAATAAATACACCGGCAATTATTGAAGGGACTCCCGCTAGAACATTAACTCCGAATCTAATAAACCTTGAAAAAGCACCGCCTTTAGAATATTCCGCTAAGTAAATACCACCGCCGACACCTACTGGTATTGCAATAATTGAAGCAATGGTAGTGATTATTAATGTCCCTATTAATGCAGGATTAATACCTCCTGCATCTAAATCATCTCCAGGAGGATTTGGTTCTAAAGTAAATAATTCTGGAGTGATTTGAGATCCACCTTTGTAAAGGATATAAGTCACAAGAAAAATCAGAGGAAGTATTGCTATCAGTGCACAAATTATGGATAAAGAAGTAAAGAATTTATCTCCTATATTTCTTGATAATCTTTTCTGGTAATAGAGTGAATTCATAATTATCTAATATTTGAGACTAAATTTCTTAACTAGCCATTGCGCAAAGATATTAACCACTAAAGATAGGATCATCAGTACAAAAGCCGCATAGAAAAGAGATGAAACCTGACTTCCATCAGCTTCACCAAACTGGTTTGCAAGCATGGAGGAAATGGTATACCCAGGAGATAATAGAGACCAACTAAATGCATTAGAATTACCAATAATCATTGTGACAGCCATTGTTTCTCCCATTGCCCTTCCTAAAGCCAATAGAACACCTGCCATAATTCCTGATAACGCTGCTGGCAAGATTACAGAAAATATTGTTTTCCATCTACTAGCTCCAATTCCATAGGCTGCATTTCTTAACTTTTTAGGAACCTGATTAAGTGAATCCCTTGCAATGGAGGTCACTATTGGCAAAAGCATTACTACTAAAATTAATATTGCTAACAAGGAATTCCTACCTGTGGGTTCTGTACTAAATAAAGGTATCCAACCAAAGAAATTATGTAAAAAGACAAAAAAGGCTCTAAAAAAAGGTTCCATTACAAATATTGCCCAAAGTCCCAATACAACTGATGGAATTGCTGCTAATAATTCAACAAAAGAACCTATTATTTCTCTAAAAACTTTCGGTACAAAGTCCTCGGTAATAAATATTGCAGTTCCAACGCCCAAAGGGATAGTTATTAATAACGAAAGAAATGAAGTTACTAATGTGCCATATATTGCAGTAAAAGCTCCGTATTCATCTTTTACAGGATTCCATTCAGAGGTTACTAGAAACTTCAAGCCATACCTTGAAAAGGATTCAAATGACTGAAAAAAGACTACTAGAATAATTCCTAAAAGTATTATTGCTACGAAACTAGACAAGACTAGAGCAGTATTCTTGAAGATAATATCTATATTTTTTTCGATACCGAATCTTTTACGATTCTTGAAAAGAGTTAATTTCTCTTCCATTAAAAAAAGAATATCTCTATAAATCTACTACTAAATGCTGTAAAAGACTTTAAGAGGGGTTAAAGGTATAAGAAAGTCATGAAAAGTAAACATCCTTCAACTTAATTTTTTAAAAAATTTTTTCTTTAACTTTACTTAACCATAGATGAATATTATTTATTAAATAGAAATTGTGGGGATGTTTAAATACAGGGAATTCATTGCTCAAATCAAATACAAAGAAGTAATATCTTCACCTGTATATTTTATTCCTGTTTTGCTTTTATCCATAATGATTATTATTGAAGGTTTTCACATCTTTAATCACAAACAAAATTGCAAAACTAAAGCTCAGTGGATGGAACAATCAGGAATGACTTATGACAGGGAATCAGAAGTTAATTAATAAAATCTAAAATATAATTTATTCGCAGCAACGTTTTTTATTTGAAGAAAAATCTGTCAAAGAAGTTATCCATTCCTTGATCAAAAAGAGAACTTCTTTATTTAGGCTGTAGTACACCCATCTACCTTCTTGTCTGTCTGAGATAAGACCAGCTTCCTTCAAAATTTTTATGTGATATGAAATTCTTGATTGAGATAAATTAGTTAATTTCATAATATCGCAAACACAAACTTCTCCATCCATCATTAGGTCAATTATTTCTAGCCTAAAAGGATCAGAAAATGAAACCATCAACTTAGATATATTTTCTTTTTTTACTTTGCTAATATCTTTTAACAATTTTAAAGTAATTAAATTTTCTTAAATATAGCTTAAATAAAAAAGATTTCATTAATCAAAACATCTTGATACATCAAAATATTTTGATGTATAATTTCAATAGGAAATTTCAAAGTTATGAAAATTGGAATTAATGGTTTTGGAAGAATTGGCAGATTAGTTTTCAGAGCATTATGGGATAGAGCTGATTTAGAAATAACTCATATAAATGAGATAGCAGGAGATTCGAATGCCGCTGCGCATCTACTCGAATTCGATTCAGTCCATGGTAGATGGGTGAAAGATATAAAGATTAAAGAAAAAGAAATAATAATTGATGGAAAGAAATTAGCTTACACATCTTTTAAAAATTACCTTGATGTTCCTTGGGAAAAATCTTCTGTAGATATTATTTTGGAATGTACAGGAAAGAATAAAAAGCCAGACAAACTAAATCCCTATTTTGATTCTCTAGGGATGAAAAGAGTAATAGTAGCTTGTCCAGTAAAGGGAATAGTTGCAGAAGCTGAATCACTTAATGTTGTTTATGGCATAAATCAAAGTCTTTATGACCCTTCCAAACATAAATTAGTAACTGCAGCATCCTGCACTACAAATTGTTTAGCTCCGATAGTAAAGGTAATTAATGAAAATTTTTCAATTAAACACGGTGCTATTACAACTATTCACGATGTCACGAACACTCAAGTTCCTGTAGATTTTTATAAAAGTGATTTGAGGAGAGCAAGAGGATGTATGCAAAGTTTAATACCTACTACCACTGGATCTGCTAAAGCTATCGCTGAGATCTTTCCAGAATTAAAAGGAAAATTAAATGGACATGCAGTAAGAGTTCCTCTACTTAATGGTTCTTTAACAGATGCAGTTTTTGAATTAAACAAAGAAGTGACAACTGAACAAGTAAATATTGCACTAAAGGAAGCTTCAGAAACTTATTTAAAAGGAATTCTTGGCTACGAAGAAAGACCTTTAGTTTCTGCAGATTATGTAAATGACTCTAGAAGTTCAATAGTTGATAGTTTATCAACGATGGTGGTTAATTCAAATTTATTAAAGATATACGCTTGGTATGACAATGAGTGGGGTTACAGCTGCAGACTTGCAGATCTTACTGAATATGTAATCAAAAAAGAAATTTAATTTATGTCTTTATGAAGTTATCTAATATTCAACAATATAGTGTTGTAACAGCAAACTATTGGGCATTCACTCTCACTGACGGCGCATTAAGATTATTAGTTGTTGGTCACTTTCATGAGCTAGGTTACACAACTCTACAAATTGCTTTACTTTTCCTTTTTTATGAGTTTTTTGGAATAATTACTAATCTTTATGGTGGTTGGATAGGAGCAAGATATGGTTTAAGGCTTACTTTATGGATTGGGACTATCCTGCAAATCATCGCTCTTTTTATGCTTATTCCAGTTAAGGAAGATTGGCCAGTAATTTTTAGTGTCGCATACGTTATGGTTGCTCAAGCAATTAGTGGGATAGCAAAAGATTTAAACAAAATGAGTGCTAAAAGTGCTGTTAAGACAGTAGTTCCAGAGACAAATGATGGCAATGATACTAGCCAAAAACAACTTTTTAAATGGGTTGCTATTTTAACTGGATCTAAAAATGCTCTTAAGGGAGTTGGCTTTTTCTTGGGTGGACTTTTATATAAGTTATTTGGATTCAATAATGCTGTAGGAATTATGGGTTTTGGACTCTGCTTAGCCTTTTTATTGACATTAATTTTGCCTGGAGAAATTGGCAAGATGAAAACCAAACCAGCTTTTAATGATCTTTTTTCAAAATCAAATGCAATAAATATTCTTTCAGCAGCAAGATTCTTTCTTTTTGGAGCAAGAGATGTTTGGTTTGTTGTAGCTCTTCCAGTATTCCTAGATATGGCATTTGGTTGGGACTACATGGAAATAGGATTATTTCTTGGGGCCTGGGTAATAGGTTATGGAATTGTTCAGGCTTCGGCTCCAGCAATTAGAAAGATGTGGGGCCAGAAAGAAAGTCCAGATCGTAAAGCTATCCAATTTTGGAGTGCCGTATTAACGGTCATACCATCTTTGATAGGAGTCGCATTATGGAGAGAAAGTACTCCATCGATAGCAATAATTTTAGGACTTACTATTTTTGGATTTGTTTTTGCAATGAATTCCTCTACACATTCTTATATGATTT
The DNA here is from genome assembly GCA_902571335.1 of uncultured Prochlorococcus sp. Taxonomy (GTDB): domain Bacteria; phylum Cyanobacteriota; class Cyanobacteriia; order PCC-6307; family Cyanobiaceae; genus Prochlorococcus_A. The sequence goes on from CACGBT010000023.1 coordinate 17,616, forward strand.
TGGCCTACTCTGATAATGAAAAAGTCAGTTTAAATGTTGGCTTCTATTACATGGCAAATGCTGCAGGAAGACTAGTTGGAACATTACTATCTGGCTTACTATTTATGATTGGGAGAAATCCGAGTATTGGTCTTCAATATTGTCTTTATTTTTCATCACTTCTAATATTATTATCTTGGATTTCGAGTCTTAAATTACCATCAATCAAACAAAGCTTATTATCACCATAAAAACTAATTTTTAGAAATTAGAATATTTAAATGGTAAAAATATCCTTAATTGAACTTGCAAAAATTTTTCTAAAAATTGGTATTTTCAGTTTTGGAGGACCATATGCTCATATTTCTTTATTCGAAGATGAACTTATAAATAATAAAAAATTGATCTCAACCCAATCTTTTGAAAAAGGTATTGGTTTATGTCAATTGCTTCCAGGGCCAATATCCACTCAATTAGCAATATATATAGGTCTTAAAATTAATGGTTATCTTGGTGGATTGATATCCGGTATATGTTTCATTATCCCAGGATTCATTTCGGTATTATCTCTCAGTTTTTTTTGGCAAATTTATTCTGGATCAAAATTTCTAAATGATTTAATTTATTTTAATCCTCCTATTATTGCAGGAATAATTTTTTCATTTTCATTAGTTCTATTAAAAAAAAGATTAAAGTTTGATCGAATATTATTCTCTAGCTCAATATTATTTCTACTTATATTTGCAAAATATAATAGTATTCAATTTCCTCTCATAACAATTCTTACTATTGCAGGATTGATAAATATATTATTACGGAAATTCAAAGATAATTTTTACAGCTTGATCCCTTTATCTATATTTTCAACAACCTCATTTTTGAGTAGTACACTCTTTTTAGATATTTTTAAATTCTATAATTTCTTGAAGGATTCTTTAAACTCAAAGTTTTTAATAAATTATCTTAATCTGTTTTTTTTCTTCTTCAAATCGGGACTTTTTATTTTTGGAGGGGGACTAGTAATCATTCCTCTAATGAGTGATTATGTTGTCTCACAAGGATGGTTAACAAATAATGAATTTATAGATGGGATAATGATTGGCCAGATAACACCTGGTCCTGTCTTATTAACTACAAGTTTTATTGGATACAAAGCTGGGTTTTCGGTCGGAGGAATAAATGAAGCTTTAAAGTATTCATTTATATCAACTTTTGCAATTTTTTTACCAAGTTTTTTATTGATTTTTGTTTTTGGGAAAGGCTTCATAAAAAACAGAATTAACTCAATTAATTACTTTATCGAAGGAGTAATCAATACAATTCCAGGAGCAGTTATTTTTTCTGGATTTAATTTAATTGAAGATAGTTTTTCATCAAAATACTTTTTAATTAGCTCTATTTTTATAGTTTTAATCTCCACACTATTGTCTTTTTTTAAAATAGTTCCAACATACATACTTATTCTTTTTTCTTTAATATTAGGCTTGTCAAAATATTTGTTTGCATAAAAAAAAGGAGGAAATAAATTCCTCCTTTTAAATATTGTCTTACGATTTATTTACCGATTCTTTTTACAGCAGCTCTTGACTTCTCAAGAATATCTCCTTTTAAGGGGACAAATCCAAGTGATGGAGCTTTATCTTGATACTCATCACTTAACAATGTATTAAAGGCTTCTTTGATTGCTTTAGTATTTCTACCATTACCTTTTTCGTAAGCAAGTATCCATGTTAATGAAGCTATAGGGTATGCTCCTTTTGCAGTTGGGTTAGGATTTTTACCAGCAAGATTTTCATCTAGAGTAATACCATTAAGAGCTTTTGCTCCTGCCTCAACTGTAGGCTTTACATATTCTCCAGAAAGATTCTGAAGTGCAGCAGCTTTGACATTACCTTTTATGTAAGACTGGTTAACATAACCAATTGCACCAGGAGTATTTTGTATAACACCTGCTACACCTGAATTACCTTTTGCTCCAACGCCTGCTGGCCACTTAACTGATTTACCTGTTCCTAGTGTCCAAGTTTTTGAAAAAGCTTCCATAGAGTTAGTAAAAGCTTTGGTTGTGCCTGATCCGTCAGAACGATGTGCCCAAGTTAACTTACCTGATTTACAGCCTAATTCTTTCCAGTTTTTAACCATACCCATAGCAACTCTTACTGCTTGCTCTTGAGTAAGTTTCAAATCACAATCATAGTTATAACCAAAAGCAATAGTTCCTCCAACCATAGGAATCTGTACTAATCCTCTTGTTACCTTTGCTATATCTTTATCCTTCATAGGATCATCAGAAGCACCAAAGTTTACTGTCTGATCAATAAAAGCTTTTCTTCCAGAGCCTGAACCA
>CACGBT010000024.1 GCA_902571335.1 uncultured Prochlorococcus sp.
ATTCCGCTTCGAAGATTTTAGACCAAAATCGCTAAAAATGTGTAATTTTTTTTCTTTAAGTAAACTTATTTTTTGGAAAACAGGAGAAAAGAGCTTCCATGTCTTAAGATTTTCTTTGTTATTGAGGATTCAACTTGGTAATAATCGAATGGCTTCTTAACGGAAAAAGATCTAGAGAGGTAGTTTCCTTAAGAGAGGCTAAGCATAGAAGACTGCAATTAGAGGCTTTTGGAGCTGTCATTTATTGGAGTGAAAGAATTTAGGTTTTTAAGGTTTAAAAATTAAAAAAAAACAAAATTATTAAATATTAAATAAACTTATCTATAAGATAAAAAATCCTTATTAATTTTCAACGATTTATTGTTCCTATTTCTTAATTTAAAAACTTTCAAACTCTTGAACCCATTGTTTTTTGGAACAAATCACTTCTTTTTTTGTGTAGCTCATGGCAATTTTTTTTTCCTTATAAGCAACTTCTCCAATAAAAACAGGCCAAATCAATTGGTCCCGTTCATATTTATGGATTATTCCTTGGCTATCCAGAAATAATGGATCTCCTTTTTTAATCATTTTCCAATCTTGGTTTATTCTCTCAGGATGAATTATGCCATCAATATCTCCTTTTTCATCCCTTGGATAATCTATACTCCCTTGATGAACGTGAACCACTACTTCCTTTGGAAGTTCTATAAGTTTATTTTTTAATTTATCTATCTCTTCCCTTAGGGAGCTAATTATTATAGAGAATCTATTGATAATATTTTGGTCATAAAAATTCTGTGCGACAGCTCCTATTTCAATAACTAAACCACATGGCCAAGCTTCTACAAGAAAGCCTGTTTGGGATTTATCTTTTTCATGCAAATAAATAGGCAATCCAAATTTGTTCTGCAGTAATGCAGCTAAACAAAAATCTTTGGATCTCCTCCCATACATAACAATGCTTGTTCCCATATTTGCAGTAGTAGTGTGCAAATCTATTGCAATTTGACAGGGTTTAGATCCCTCAATTCCAAATTCATCTACTAAAAAATTGGCTCTATTAGTTTCATAAAAGCTATTCTTGTGTTGATCAAAATTCTCACTTTCTTTAAAAGATCTATTTAAATCTACATCTATATATCTACAACCTTTTTCATAGGCAGCAGGATTACCTATGATGTACTCATACTTAATACCATTATTTAAACTATTTTCCTTTCTATTAATAAATTGCTTAACAGCCCAAACAGGATTAATTTCATTCCCATGAGTGCCTGAAACGATAAGTATTCTTTGAACAGTCATTTTTTCTTTAAAAATAAAATTTTATGCAAAATAAATACCTTATAAAGGCCTCCAGAAAATTCTGGTTTTGGTTTTGGATCCAATTAATGAATGGCTTCGCGCCATCAGATTTACATGGTAATTATAAAAGGCCTAAAAGTATAACTATTTATAGTGAATACGATATTAATAATGAGAATGGACAAATTTATTTATTAGTAGGTCATTCTTGTCCATGGTGTCAAAGAACTTTACTCGTACACGAAATAAAAGATTTGTCTAAAAAAGTTAAAGTAATTTTTTTAAAGGCAGATGTTGAGCATGGCGAATGGATTTTCAATACAAAGATTAAGGGATGTATAAGACTTTCAGACCTTTACAAAAAAGCTAATAAAAAGATTATTTTTAGAGCGACATTACCTCTTCTAATTAGCTTTGTGAAAGATGAAGTAAATATTCTGTCTAATGAAAGTTCACAAATTATAAGATTACTCAATTCAATAAAAAGTGAATCGAAATATCAGGCATTAAGTATTAAAGATGGTAATCAAAAATTTTTAGATTTAATTAATAACAGCATTAATGATGGAGTATATAAATGTGGTTTCGCTAGAAACCAGTCAGCTTACGAAAAAGCAAGTAAAAATCTTTTCGCAGCTATAAATGAAATTGAAAATTTACTACAGAAAAATAAAGGAGACTGGATTTTTGGAGAAGAGTTAACCTACGCAGATATTTACCTTTTTCCAACGCTCATAAGATGGGAATTGATATATAGCAAACTTTTCAAATGTACTGAACAAGAACTATCAAGTTTTGAAAAGATCATTGAATGGAGATTAAAATTTTTTAAATTATCTAAAGTAAATAGGACATGCTTCGACAATGAATGGAAAAAAGATTACTACAAAGCTTTATTCCCTTTAAACCCAAATCAAATAATCCCAGTTTTACCATCACTAAAGGAAATAATGAAAGTAGAGACCTAAATAAATAAATAAATCAATTTCAAAAAAAAAATGATGTTGTAATGAACACTTATTTAGTTCATAGATAATGCAATTTCATTAGAAATTAACTATGTTGTGTATGTCTACTAAAGTACGAAAAGCTTAAAATGAAATCCATTGACGAACACATCCAAAAAGATCAATCGGAAATCGAATCTGCAAAAGCAGAGGGCAATCTTCCAAAGGTCAGACATTTAACTGAAGAGTTAAAAGAACTCGAAGAGTATAAGGATCATCATCCAGAAGATAAACATGACCCTAATGCTTTGGAACTATTCTGCGATGCCAACCCGGATGAACCAGAATGTCTTGTTTATGATGATTAAGTTTTCTTTTGATAATGCATAATAAAAAAAGGGCTCTAAAAGCCCTTTTTTTATTTACTAATTCTATTAGTAATCTCTATTAAAGTCGGATGGACTTCCTGTAAGTGAACATACAACCGACTCTTCATTTTTCATTTCCTTGACTTCTACAATTGGTCTTCCCATTTTCTTCAAAACCTCAATATCTTGAATGGTTTGGCATCTAGCTATTATTTTTCCTTGTTGATCAAAGCAAGTATAGAAATTCATATTGTGTTTAAAGAGGTATCTTATTTATGACTAATTTTCATTATTAAATCAAGTGTTTTTTTTTCAAAAAAATTTTAAATTTAAGTTAGATCCTTTTCCATACTTCAGAAAGCAGTGAAGATAAACCTTTTTTTAAAGATGAAGAAATAACTAAAACTTTCTTTTTAGATAAATCTTCTAACTTTTTTGAAATTTTTTTCAAATAATCATCATCTACCAACTCCATTTTATTCAATACTATTATCCTTTCTTTATCTAAAAGACCTTTTCCATATTTTTTTAATTCCTGCTCAATTATCTTAAAATCATGTATAGGATTTTCTGCAATTGAATCAATTAAGTGAACAAGTATCTTGGTTCTTTGGATATGCCTTAAAAAATCATGGCCTAAACCTACTCCATCAGCTGCCCCTGATATTAATCCAGGAATATCCGCAAAAAGGCAACCATTCCCATCATTTTTTCTTACTACACCTAAGTTAGGTATTAGAGTTGTGAAAGGATAATTTGCGATTTTTGGACGGGCAGATGATACAACAGAAATCAAGGTACTTTTCCCAGCATTTGGAAGACCTATAATCCCAACCTCTGCAAGAAGTTTTAGTTCTAATTGAACCTCCCATATCTCGCCATCTTTTCCTTCAGTGAATGATTCTGGGGCTCTATTTTGATTACTTAAATAGTAAGCATTACCATGGCCACCTCTCCCTCCAATGGCAATAGTTAAACACTGTTTATTTTTAGTTAAGTCTCCTAAAATAATGCCGGTTTTAATATCCCTTATTTCTGTACCGCAGGGTACTTTAAGGATTGTATCCTCACCTGAAGCACCTGATCTCTTATTAGGACCACCTTTGCATCCATCTTCAGCAATTATTTCACGTTTGAATTTGAAATCTAATAATGTTTGAAGATTATTATCAGCCATCAAAATAACTGAACCCCCTCTGCCACCATTTCCCCCCGAAGGTCCTCCAGCAGGAACGAATTTTTCTCTTCTAAATGAAACTATTCCATTTCCACCTTTACCAGCTTTAAGAATAATGTTGGCTTGATCAATAAATTGCACTTAAAACGTTTATTAAATTGTTTTCTAGGTATTTTAAATTTTATTTTATCCACGCAATACTGCAACCAGGGCCACCCTCGTTGTTGGCTGCATCTTCAATCTTATCAACATAATTTAAACCTGATAACCAATTTCTTAGTCCTTTCTTTAATTTCCCTGTGCCAATTCCATGAACAATCCATAACGGTCCATGAAATTTTCTAATTTTCTCCTCAATAATTATTTCGGCTTCATGAACTCTTAGTCCTCTTACGTCAATTGTATTTTTACTCGTTCTAATTTTAGAAAAAGAAAAATCTTCTCTTGTAGACTTGATCTCAATTTTTGACCTTTTTAAATTAGGCTTTTCTCCATTAATACCTTCAAAGTCATTTACAGATAATGTGCTTCTAAACGAGCCACATTTAATTTCATAAAAACCACCTTTTTTATCTAAATCTACAATTTGTCCCGTACTATTTAGACTTTTAATCTTTACAAAATCGCCTACCTGAGGATTCCATGATACTGACTTTTCAGATTTTTTCTGGGTTAAATGTTCCCTCTCAATTTCCTTTAGTCTTTTTCCAATAATTCTCGTATCCTCTCCATTAACATTTTTATCTCTTAATTTTTTAATCAAATCTATCACCTCTTTTTTAGCGGATATAATATGTTTTGATAATTTAGACCTTTCAATTTCCTGGATTTTTTGAGCATTTATTTTTTGATATTCATAATTTCTCTTCAGTTCATCATGTAATATTTCAGTCCTTGCAATCAATTCTGCAGCAGCTTCTGCAGAATTTTGTTGTTTAATCCTCTCTTCCTCAAGTCCTTTAATAATACTGTTAATATTATCAACTTCTTTTGGCTTTAGATAATTTGCAGCTTCATTGAGTATGCTTTCATCGAGACCAATTCTCTTTGAAATTGACAAAGCATTACTTCTCCCAGGAATACCCCAGTTGAGTATATATTTTGGCTTCAAAGATTCCTCATCAAAGGCAACTGATACGTTTTCAAATCTTGAGTCGTTATATTTTAAAGCCTTAATATCTCCATAATGTGTAGTTGCCAAAGTGATATCAGATTTATTTGCAAATTCTTTTAATAAAGCCATCGCAAGAGCACTTCCCTCAAGAGGATCTGTGCCAGATCCAATCTCATCTAACAATACAACTGATAATCCTTTCTTGTAATCAAGTGAATCTAATATCTCTTTTATGCGGGATATATGACCACTGAAGGTAGATAAATTTTCTTCTAATGATTGATTATCTCCTATATCCACATATATATTTGGACAAAAAGGAATAATAGGATTATTAGTTGAAGGTATCAACAATCCTGCTCTAGCCATAAGTAAAGACAAGCCCAAACCCTTTAAAGCTGCTGTTTTACCTCCAGTATTTGGACCTGTAATAGCTACCACCTTAATATTTCTATTTATATAAAAATCGACAGCTACTGGTGGAGGGGCTCCTTTTTTCTTATGTTCCCAAATCAATAATGGATGAGAAAAACCAATTAAAGAAATAATAGGATTTTTCTCAAATGTAGGAGTTTTACCTCCAATCCATTTCGAATATCTTGAACGAGCTAGGGCATTTTCTAATCTTAATAAAATGGATGCCATTTCAATAAGATTTTTTGAATTATCACTAACAACCTGAGACCATTTCTTAAGTAATTTAAATTCTTCTGCTATGATCCTAGCCTCTAAAGAAGCAATCTTATTACCTCTAGTTACTACACTTTCAGGCTCAAAATATACTGTATTTCCTGAAGATGAAGAGTCATGAATTATTCCTTTAAATTTATCTACATAATTAACTTTCACTGCTAAAACAGGCCTTCCATATCGATCTCCAATAGTAGTATCTTGCAAATAAGCTAAATTCTTTTGAATAAATTTCTCAACTAATACTTTTCTTTCAAGTTTCTTAGATAAAAATTCTTTTCTAAGAATAGATAGTTCATTACTAGCATTGTCTGAAATCCTTCCATTAGATTCAATGCCTTTTTTAAAAATCGTTTCGATATTCTGATGGTCAATTAAATTTTTTGTGAATGATGAAATATAAGGCCTTTGTTCAAAATCTAATAAGATTTTTTTTAAATTTCTTGCTGCAGCAATTGTTTTCGCTATTTCTAACAATTCAGAAGATGAAATTACACCTCCCTTGGAACAAATTTCGATATTTCTACTAATATCAAAAACACCAGAAAAACTAATTGATTTATCTAAATTATTTTCTAGCTCATTTATTTCAATAGTTTCATTCAAAAGTCTTTTAGATGCCTCGTATTCTGAAGGTATAACAAAACTTAAAATTGCTCGTTTACCCATTTCCGTTGAGGCGAATGAAGATAAATGCGTTTTTAATGAATCCCACTCTAAAAGGTTTATAGATTCTTCTTCTAAGGTGTTATCTGAATATGATTTTTTAGAATAACTTTTCTCTTGCATACAAAAAAAAAGAATCAAACATTCGATTGAATCCCTTCAGGAGGAACATAAAGCATTTCAAGCCAGTTTCCTTCAGTATCTTTCATGTAAAAAGATGCTGTTCCATCTCTATGCTCATGTAAGGGACCAACTTTTACACCAGAATTTTTTAAATCATTTTGAATATTTTCCACTTCTTTTTTATTTTCAAAATGAAAAGCAAAGTGAGGTCCCGCAGCTTTGTAGCTAGGGCCTAACAACGCAAGTCCATCTTTACCTTTACCTGCCTCTAAATAAGACCAATCTTTATCATCCCAAACCAAATTCATACCCAGCTTAATGTAAAAAGATTTCGCCCTTTCGAGATTCTCTACTCTAAGTGCAATGTGACCAATCCTATTTACTCCTTGTGAAAACTTCAAAACAAAGCAATTAATCTATTACTTATCTAAGAATAAACCAAATTTTTGTTAATAATGAGTTTTTAAGTATCCTGCAACCATTGAGATGCATCACAAGCATGATAAGTGAGTATTAATTTTGCTCCTGCTCTTTTAAAACTAAGCAATGTCTCTAAAACAATATCTTTTTCGTTAATCCAGTTCTTCATAGCAGCAGACTTTACCATGGAATACTCCCCACTTACGTTGTATGCAGCTATAGGTTTATTTGAAAAAGTACTTAGTCTATAAACAATATCCAAATATGAAATTCCTGGTTTTACCATCAAAATATCTGCTCCTTCATACTGATCCAATGCAGATTCAATTAAAGCCTCTTTTGAATTAGCAGGGTCCATTTGATATGAAGATTTATTATCTGGAATTATTTTCTTACTATTTTCTCTTGGAGCTGAATCTAAAGCAGTTCTAAACGGGCCATAGTAAGCAGATGAATATTTTGCTGTATAACTAATAATTCCTACATCACAAAATCCTTGACTATCAAGAGCAGACCTAATTGCTCCAACTCGTCCATCCATCATGTCACTAGGGCCAATAAAATCTGCTCCTGCTCTAGCTTGTGTTAAAGCTTGTTTTTTTAAAATTTCAATTGTTTCATCATTCAATATTTTTCCAGTTTCATCAACTAATCCATCATGTCCATCACAAGAGTATGGATCCAAGGCAACATCTGTCATTATTGCCATTTCTGGTATCTCTTTTTTTAATATCCTAATAGCTTTAGGAATTAAACCGTCTTCATTAAAACACTCTGCTCCATCTTCAGTCTTTAAGCTATCGTCTATTTTTGGAAAAAGAACAATACATCTTATTCCTAATTCCCATGCTCTAGTGACCTCCTTTATTAAGCCATTCATATTCCATCTAAAAGTTCCTGGCATTGCAGAAATTTCCTCTTTAAAATCTTTTTCATGAATGAATAATGGATAAATAAAGTCTGAAGCCCTCAGATGGTTTTCTCTAACCATTTCTCTTATTGCCTCAGTCCTTCTTAATCTTCTTGGACGAATAATCGAATTCATTTGAATATTATTAAATTGAAAAATATTTATCTATTACATTAATCGCTCACCTCGCACTTAATTCAATCAGAGACTCCTTTTGTTCAGGAAAATTAACTTAATTATCTTAAAGAATAAGAAAAAAAGTTACAAAAATATTTTGTACAAACTTCATTTTTAACAAATTTACGTCATAAAGAGATAATATCTTTTAGTTAAGTATTGATTTAAGGAGAGTATCTTTGAAAATAATTAATGGATTTCACCTGGAGAATGTAAGAGGCGATATTCTTGGAGGGATTACTGCCGCAGTGGTGGCTTTACCTCTCGCTCTTGCTTTTGGTAATGCTGCGTTAGGACCTGGTGGAGCAATTTATGGACTATATGGTGCGGTAGTAGTTGGTTTTTTAGCAGCATTATTTGGCGGGACGCCTGCTCAAGTTAGTGGACCTACCGGTCCCATGAGCGTAACTGTTGCCGGTGTAGTAGCAGGCTTAGCAGCTGTAGGAGTTCCAAGAGATCTGTCTGCAGGACAAATTTTACCTTTAGTGATGGCAGCTGTAGTAATTGGAGGTTTACTGCAAATATTATTCGGGATTCTAAAACTAGGGAAATACATTACGTTAGTTCCATATTCTGTTGTTTCAGGATTTATGTCTGGCATTGGAGTAATAATCATTGCACTTCAGATCGGTCCATTACTGGGAATTAGCACTCGAGGTGGAGTAGTCGAATCTTTATCTACTGTATTTTCAAATTTCCAGCCGAATGGTGCTGCTATTGGAGTAGCAATAATGACACTAGGTATAGTATTTCTAACTCCTAGAAAAATAAGTCAATGGGTTCCTTCTCCTCTCTTGGCATTATTGATAGTAACTCCAATATCAATATTAATTTTTGGAGATGGAGCTATTGATAGAATTGGAGAGATTCCAAGGGGAGTTCCATCTTTAAATTTCCCAAGTTTTAATCAATATTTTCCAATTATTTTCAAGGCAGGATTAGTTCTCGCAGTACTAGGTGCAATTGACTCTTTACTGACATCTCTCGTGGCAGATAATATCTCACAAACAAAGCATAATTCTGATAGAGAACTTATTGGTCAAGGAATAGGAAATGCTGTTGCAGGTTTGTTTTCTGGTTTACCTGGAGCAGGAGCAACAATGAGGACAGTTATAAATGTTAAATCTGGAGGCTCAACTCCCATCTCTGGTATGGTTCACTCAGTTGTGTTGTTGATAGTTTTAGTTGGTGCAGGACCTTTAGCTGAGCAAATACCAACTGCGTTACTGGCAGGAATTCTTATAAAAGTTGGTCTAGATATAATTGATTGGGGATTCTTGAGGAGGGCTCACAAGTTATCTTTAAAAACTTCAGTCGTAATGTACGGCGTACTTTTAATGACTGTTTTTTGGGATTTAATTTGGGCAGTTTTAGTAGGTGTATTCATAGCAAATATGCTCACTATTGATTCAATAACTGAAACTCAACTAGAAGGTATGGATGAAGATAATCCTTTATCAAGAGATGATCAAGCTAAAAATGCATTACCTGCTGATGAAAAAGCACTATTAGATAGATGTTCAGGCGAGGTAATGCTATTTAGACTTAAAGGACCACTTAGTTTTGGAGCAGCTAAAGGGATATCTGAGAGAATGATGCTTGTTAGAAACTACAAAGTTTTGATATTAGATATAACTGATGTACCACGACTTGGAGTGACGGCGACTCTGGCAATAGAGGATATGATGCAAGAAGCAAAAAATAATTCCAGAAAAGCATTTGTTGCTGGTGCTAATGAAAAAGTAAAAGATAGATTAGCTAAGTTTGGAGTTGAAGGCATTATTGAAACAAGAAAAGAAGCATTAGAAACTGCTCTAAATGAAATAGCCTAGTAATTTATGGAAATAAATCCAATTCTGCAAAATGTTTTAGCCCCGCCAGTTCTTTTCTTTTTGATTGGAGCAATATCAGTACTCTTTAAATCTGATTTAGAAATACCAGCTCCATTACCTAAACTCTTCTCATTATATCTGCTTCTAGCTATTGGGTTTAAAGGAGGTATAGAGATACAGAAAAGTGGTTTTACAGATCAAGTATTGCCGACTTTAAGTGCAGCAATACTGATGTCACTATTAATCCCGCTGATTGGATTTTTAATTTTAAGATTTAAGTTTGATGTCTTTAATTCAGCCGCAATAGCAGCAGCATACGGTTCAATCAGTGCTGTTACATTTATTTCCGCAGAAAGTTTTTTGGAAAGTCAAAAAATAGCTTTTGATGGGTTTATGGTTGGCGCCTTAGCTTTAATGGAATCTCCTGCAATTATTGTTGGATTATTACTTGTGAAATTTGCAGCTCCCAAAAATAGACCAAAATCAAGAAAAATGCATCTAAGCGCAATATTGCACGAATCACTTTTGAATGGATCAGTTTATTTATTGCTCTCAAGCTTAATCGTAGGATTTCTCACTGCTTCCAGTAATCCCTCAGGGATTTCGAAAATGGAGCCTTTTACTGGACAATTATTCTATGGAGCAGAATGCTTCTTCTTGTTAGATATGGGAATAGTCGCTGCTCAAAGATTACCGAGACTAAAGAATGCGGGTTCGTTCTTGATTGGCTTTGCCATTTTTATGCCTTTATTTAATGCATTTATTGGTGTTTTAGTTGCAAGATTTTTATCTTTAGGACCTGGCAACGCACTTTTATTTGTGGTTTTATGTGCAAGCGCCTCTTATTTAGCAGTTCCTGCAGCTATGAGGATGACAGTTCCAGAAGCTAAATCTAGTTATTATATTTCAACTACACTAGGTCTAACTTTTCCATTCAATATAGTTCTCGGCATTCCCATATATATGAGTTTAGTAAATTCCGTTATCCCAATCTCCCCTCTATAAAAATGAAAAGATTAGACTTAATATTTAGTGAAAGAGAACTTGATGCAATTATTAAAACATTAGAAAAAGCTAATGTTCCTGGATATACAATTATGAAACACGCAACAGGAAGAGGACCTGAAAGAGTAGTTACTGAAGATATGGAATTTACAGGATTAGGAGCAAATGCTCATGTAATTGTTTTTTGTGAGCAAGAACTAATTGATAAAATGAGAGATAACATCAGGGACGATCTAAGTTACTATGGAGGAGTAGCTTATATTTCTGAAGCGACACCCCTTTAAGTTTAAGAAGCAATATTTATTTTTAAGAATGAATCCAATCTACTCTTATATTTTTTCTACTATTTAGATATCTATCAATTGACATTGCGGCAATACATCCATCAGAAGCCGCAACAACTGCTTGCTTAAATGGTGTATTTCTTATATCTCCAATAGCCCATACTCCATCAGAGTTTGTAGACATAAAGTCATCAACAATAACTCCTCCATCTTCTTTTAAAGCAATTTGATCACCTAAGAAATCAGTAATTGGCTTTGAACCACTCATATAGACAAAGACACCATCTAAATTTAAATTAATAGGATTTTCTTCTTGCTTGTTTTTTACAACAACCCCATTAACACCCATATCATCTCCCAATATTTCCAATAATCTTGTTCTACTCCAATGTTTTATATTTGAATTATCTATCAATTCCATAGCTTCTTCATTATCTGATTTAGGATCACTTGATGTAATCCAATGCACAGTTGATGCAAATTTAGTTAGAACAGTTGCCTCTTCAATTGCCTCCTTGTTAACTCCAACAACGGCAACTTCTCTATTTTTGTAAAAAGCCCCATCACACGTAGCACAATAGCTTACTCCTTTGCCAAGAAAATCCGCTTCCCCCTTAAAAGATGCAGGCCTACCCATAGCTCCACTTGCGAGTACAAGTGCTTTAGCTTTAAAAGTGCCTTCGGGTGTATAAACAATTTTCCATTCTCCACTAGCGTCTATTCCAAACACTTGTGCTCTTCTATAGTCTGTGCCGTATTGCACAGCCTGATCTCTCATTAGAGTAAGTAATTTCTCACCACTGATATCAACTGGAACTCCTGGATAATTAGCTATTTGATGAGTTATTGCTAAAGCGCCAACGGATGGATTTTTATCTAAAATTACTGTCTTTAAGTTTGAACGAGATGTATAAAGTGCGCAAGTACATCCTGCAGGACCACCTCCGATAATAACTACATCTGACTCAATAATTTCCAATTTAATAAAACTCCTTTTTAGTGGTTAATTAGATGAGCTATTGGTTAGATGATATTTTTAATGTAAATACCTAACCATTATATAGATATAAGTTAAAAGAAAAAAGAGAAAATAGCACAATATAGAAACAAACTTACATAGGAAAAAAATAAAAAATTAATTATCAAAATTATTAGTTACGTGAAATGTTCTGTATTGATCTATTATTAGGTCATATCGAAAAATCAATTGCTGTGTAAACATTATATTTTTCATGACCAACTCTGATTACATTTTAAAAGCTGCCATTAAGAAAGTAACTGAAAAAATAAACGAGATATTGGTTGAAAAAATTGAAGAAGCAACAAATATTGCTCAGGATGCTCCAGAAATTCTCAAAAAAGAATTTGATTGTTTGAGAGAATCAATTATCGAAGAAGCCTCAAAAATGGAAAAGGCCGAAAATATTCAAGAAAATGAGACCACCAATACTTATCAAGATTCCAAAATAAAAAAAGCTTTAAATGAAATTGAAGGTATCAATAAGCAAATTGATCTTTTTAATAAAACCATAAATAATCAAATTAAATGAGTTATCACATTCTTCATTATCGCTTAAAAAAATTGAAGAGGGCCTTTCTTATTTGGATAACCCTGATTTCGCTTTTAATAAATTTATGGATAGATAATATTAGATTTACATTTTTCCAAACTAAGAGCAATGAAAAAAGTAGGGTCCAAATTAGAAGAGCCAGGTGGTTTACTAATCAATTAATAAAACTTGGTTCAGCATTTATTAAAATTGGACAATTATTATCAGCGAGACCTGATTTAATTCCCAATACCTGGATACAAGAATTATCTAAATTGCAGGATCAAGTTCCTAATTTTTCATTTGCGCAAGTTAAAGAAACTATAAGAAATGAACTAGGATCTAAGTTTAATGAAATAGATCAAATAATATCTGATCCGGTTGGATCAGCCTCTCTAGCTCAGGTTCATAGGGCGACTTTAAAAGATGGTAAAAAAGTAGTATTTAAAGTTCAAAGACCTAATTTAAAAGAATTATTTATTATCGATTTGGGCATAATGCAGCAAATAGCAGGATTGTTGCAGAAAAATAAGAATTGGAGTAAAGGTAGAAACTGGATTGAGATTGCTAAAGAGTGTAGGAAAGTTCTCATGAAGGAGCTTGATTTTAATTGTGAAGCACAATATGCAGCAAGATTTAGACAGCAATTTCTTGATGATGAGAATATTGAAGTTCCTGCTGTAATTTGGGATATGAGCAGTGAAAAAGTACTTTGTTTAAGTTATTTAGAAGGAACAAAAATAAGCGATTTAAAAAAATTACAATCACAAGAAATTGATTTATCTAAGATTGCAGAAATAGGTGCAATCAGCTATTTAAAACAATTAGTAAATTACGGTTTTTTTCATGCAGACCCTCATCCAGGGAATCTAGCAGTTTCAAATGAAGGTAAATTGATTTTTTATGATTTTGGGATGATGGGCAATATCTCAAATAATCTTCAAACAAGATTAGGGGGGATGGTTAAGGCTGCTGCTTTAAGAGACGCCTCATCACTTGTTAGTCAATTGCAACAAGCTGGGCTAATTTCAAAAGATATTGATGTAGGACCAGTAAGAAGATTAGTCAGATTGATGCTTAAAGAAGCCTTAACTCCACCATTTAGCCCAAATATTATTGAAAAATTATCTGGAGATTTATACGAACTTGTTTATGAAACGCCATTTCAACTACCAGTAGATTTAATCTTTGTGATGAGAGCTTTATCAACTTTTGAAGGAGTTGGTAGAATTCTTGATCCAGGGTTTAACCTTGTATCAGTTACCAAGCCTTATTTAATAGAACTTATGACTTCAAATAATCAAAATCCTAACGATTTAATTAACCAATTTGGAAGGCAAGTAGGTGAACTAGGATCGAAAGCTGTTGGAATTCCCAAAAGAATAGATGAAAGTTTAGAAAGATTAGAGCAGGGCGATTTACAGTTGCAAATAAGAATGGGAGAGTCTGATAGGCAATTCAAAAAAATGTTTACTGCTCAAAAAACTTTAGGCCATTCGATTCTTATAGGAAGCTTATCAATCGCATCTGCTTTACTCGTAACCAATAAACAAAATAATTTTGCTTTGTTGCCACTTTTTTTTGCACTACCAATAAGTATTGATTGGATAAAATGTCAATTAAGTATGAGAAAAGGCTCACGTTTAGAAAAACTTAAGCGCTAATTAAACTATATATTTTTGGGACCTAAACCTAAAGCCCCAGCAAATCTTGCTTGATTTCCCAATTCCTCCTCAATTTTTAAAAGCCTATTATATTTTGCAATCCTTTCACTTCTACTCAAAGAGCCGGTCTTAATCTGACCCGATCTTGTGGCGACAGATAAATCAGCAATTGTTGTATCTTCAGTCTCACCACTTCTATGACTAATAACACTTGTGAAACCAGACATTTTGGCTAACTCAATAGCTTCCAAAGTTTCAGTTAATGTTCCAATTTGATTTACCTTTATTAGGATTGAATTGGCAGATTTTTCCATAATCCCTTTCCTTAACCTTTCTGTGTTAGTAACGAATAAATCATCCCCTACGAGCTGAACTTTATTTCCTAATTCTTTGTTTAATTCTGACCAACCCTCCCAATCATCCTCCGCTAAACCATCCTCTATTGAAACTATTGGATAATTAGAAACTAATCTTGAAAGATATGAAATCATTTCAGAACTATTTAAACTTTTACCTTCATATTTATAAATTCCATCACTATAAAATTCAGTGCTAGCAACATCTAAAGCTAAAGACACCTGCTCACCAGGCTTAAATCCTGCTTTTTGAATTGCTTCTAATAATAAGTCCCCTGCTTCTTCGCTTGATGACAAATTAGGAGCAAATCCACCCTCATCGCCTACAGCAGTTGATAGACCTTTTTGATCAAGTAATGATTTTAATGAGTGAAAAATTTCAGTCCCCATTCTTAATGATTCACTGAAATTATTTACTCCATGTGGAACAAGCATAAATTCCTGAAAATCAAGACTATTAGGTGCATGTGCACCACCATTTATTACATTCATCAACGGAACTGGTAGAAGATTGGATAATGGATCCCCAAGATACCTATATAAAGGAATGTCTAAAGCATTTGCTGATGCTCTGGCAGTTGCAAGACTTACTGCAAGGATTGAATTTGCTCCAAGATTAGACTTATTAGGAGTTCCATCAATTTCAATCATTAAGTTATCTAATGCAGTTTGATCTAACGCTGACAAACCACATAAAGCCGGGGATATCGTTTCATGAATTTTATTAACAGCATTTAAAACGCCTTTCCCCATATATTTTGAACCACCATCTCTTAGTTCATGGGCCTCATGAGCGCCAGTACTGGCTCCGCTGGGAACAATTGCTCTACCACTAGCCCCACATTCCAAAAATACTTCTGCCTCTACAGTCGGATTACCTCTTGAATCAAGGACTTGCCTTGCTTCAACAGTATCAATAAGAAAATCAATAGTTTCTTTCACAATTTAATTATTACTATTTAAATCCTATTAATAGCTGAACTATTTGGCTAATATCTGAAATATATTTGTTAACCAACTATAATTTTTAATTTTATAAGAGCTTAGATATTATTTAACTTTTTTTTTATTCTAAAGTCCCGGCAAATCCTCTCATCTTAATAATTTTCAAATTCATCTTACAATTTGAAAATTATTGGATGATTATTAATGCAGATCCTATTTAGAATATTAATTAATAATCAACTATAGTTTTTATAGTTTATGAGAGAAACACTTACATCCAGTCCTGAACTGTTTAGCGATATTAGTTGGAATCTTCTTTTATTAGGGGAAGAAACCGCAAAAAAATGGGATCATAGCGAATTTAATATTGAACACATAATTCATACATTGTTCTCATCAAGTGAATTCTTTGCCTTCATTGAAAAATTATCAATCGACCAAGATACAGTTTTAGACATAACAGAAGATTTTTTAGAAGAGACACCAACAAATGAGTCAGATATTTTTACTATCGGAGAAGATTTAGAAATTTTATTAGATAACGCGAATCAGATTAAAACTCAATGGGGATCGAGATTAATAGAAATCCCTCATTTACTAATTGCTCTTGGAAGAGATTTAAGAATTGGAAATTATGTTTTTGAAGAAGGAAACCTTTCAATGGAAAAATTAGAGGAAGAATTAAAGTTTTTCCCAAATATTAATCAATCAAAAGATTCTTTTAATTATGGGAATGTAATTGAAATAAATAATCAATCTAATTTTGAATCAAACAACGAGACTAACGAGACTTTTGTAAAAGAAGAAAAATTTAAAAAAGCTATTGTTCCATTACCGAAAAGTGAACTTCAAATTGAAACCAAAAAACAAGTTGGAAAAGATGAAAATGCTCTTTCAATTTATGGAAAAGATTTAACAGAATCAGCTAAAAAAGGCTTACTGGATCCAGTTTTAGGAAGAGAAAATGAGATCAATAATTTAATGAGGGTACTCTGCAGAAGAAACAAAAATAACCCGATACTTATTGGTAATTCTGGAGTTGGTAAAACCTCAATTGCAAAATTACTTGCTCAATTAATTGTAGACAAAAAAGTTCCTGATACTTTAAAGGACTTAAAAATTATTTCACTTGACTTAGGTGCATTAGTTTCTGGGACCAAATTTAGAGGTCAACTAGAGGAAAGACTAAGCTTAATAATGCAGGAACTAAATAATCCAAACCAAGGAATGATTCTATTTATTGATGAAATTCACTCAATATTAAGTTCTGAGAGATCTTCTACCGACATCAGTAATATCTTAAAACCTTTACTAGCTGAAGGAGAACTTAGATGTATCGGTACAACAACACCTGAGAAATTTCGTGAAACTATTGAAAAAGATCAGGCATTAAATAATTGCTTTCAAAAGATAGCTGTTAATGAACCTTCAGTAGAATTAAGCGCAAAAATATTACAAGGGATCAAAAAGAAATATGAATCACATCATGGCATAAAAATTTCTGAAGAAGCTGTAAACTATTCCGCAAAATTGGCCGATAGATACATCAGCGATAAATGTCTCCCTGATAGTGCAATAGATTTAATTGATGAAGCAGCTGCACAGTTGAAAATCGAGTCTAATAATATGCCTCAAATCATTCTCCAACAAGAAAACAAACTTAAAACTATTGATGAAAAATTGAATAATTTGCAAGGAGAAAATATCGAAGCTCAAGAAAAACTATTGAATAATAGAAAACAATCAGAGGCAAAATTGAACGTTCTTTTGGAAAATTGGAACAATTTACGTGAAGAAATGGAGGAATTATCTATTTTAATGAAGGAAGAAGATAAGCTAACCAAACAAATTAAAGATAAATCAAATCACGAAATTGAAAATGATCTAGATTATTTAGAAAAGCTTGAAGAAGAGTTAAGTGAAATAGAGAATGATATACAAAAACTTGAAGAGAACTTTAATAAAATAAAGAAAAATAGAAATTTCCCTTTTAAATATCAAGTTGAACCTGATGATATTGCAGACGTTATATCAAAAATCACAGGAATTCCAATTTCTAAAGTAGTTTCAAATGAACGTAAGAAATTAGTCAATCTAGAGACAGAACTAAGTGAAAAAGTTATTGGACAAGAAAAAGCCATAGAAGCTGTTTCTGCTGCAATTAGAAGAGCTCGAGTTGGTATGAAAAGTCCTAAAAGACCTATTGGATCTTTTTTATTTATGGGTCCTACTGGTGTTGGCAAAACAGAATTAGCAAAATCTCTTGCAACAGTTTTATTTGATGAAGAAGACGCACTTTTAAGATTAGACATGAGTGAATATATGGAGAAAAATGCCGTAGCAAGACTTTTAGGAGCTCCCCCAGGTTATGTTGGTTATGAAGAGGGAGGTCAATTAACTGAAGCTGTAAGACGTAAACCCTATTCAGTAATACTTCTTGATGAGATAGAAAAAGCACATGCAGAAGTATTTAATATCCTTTTGCAAGTCTTAGATGAAGGAAGATTAACTGACTCTCAAGGAAGGACCGTAGATTTCAAAAATACGGTAATCATTATGACAAGTAACCTAGCTGGTAAATCTATACTGGAGTATTCACAAAAGATTTCTAAAAGTGAGGGAAAGTTAGAAAAAGATCAACAAACTTTAGATGATTCAATTAGTAATGCATTGTCTTCAATTTTTAGACCTGAATTTTTAAATAGAATTGACGAAGTGGTAAAGTTTGATCCATTATCTATTGATGAACTTCAAAAAATAATTATTCTACAAACAGAAGATTTAAAGAACCTGCTTCTTGAGCAGAAAATAAATATCGCTATAGACAAACAAGTTATCAACAAAATTGCAAACGATTCTTACGAACCTGAATATGGTGCTAGGCCACTTAGCAGGGAACTTAGAAGACAAATAGAAAATCCTTTGGCTGCAAAACTTTTAGAGGATAACTTCAAAAATAAAAAAAATATAACAATTAAACTTAATCCTGCTAAAAAAGATGAGATCGTTTTCAAACCTAGCTGAGGAGTAAATCAATAAGCTAAAATAAAAACTAAAGCATAAAGCTTAATTTCAAACAAATTTTGTGACAAGTCCTACTACTAATAAAGAACCTCTTAAAAAGGATTCTCCTGAAGTTGAAGAGCCTAAAAAAAATAATAATTTTTTTAGATCTACCTACGATGAGCTTAAACTTGTCGTGTGGCCTAACAAACAACAACTTTTTAGCGAATCAGTAGCAGTTATAATTATGGTATCTTTTTCTGCTGCAGCCATTGCTTCTGTTAGCAGATTCTATGGATGGGCAGCCTCGCAAATTTTTGGTTGAATTATCTCCCGAATATCCATTAATAAAGATCTTAATTAAGCTTCCAGAAAAATGAGTAATGAATTAACTACAAACCTTGCTTCTTCTAAAGCAAATACAAGCATCGCAAGATGGTATGCAGTTCAAGTAGC
>CACGBT010000025.1 GCA_902571335.1 uncultured Prochlorococcus sp.
TAATAATATTAACTTCAATAGGCAGAATTTTTAAATTTAATTTATCAAATAAATTTTTAACTCCAACTACTAAGCAATCTCAAGGATTAATGCTTTTAAAACTTTTGCCGACTGAAATGATTGTTTCTTGTTGCCCATATCAAAATGAAGAAAATATTTATTTAATTTCTAAACTAGGAAAAATCTTTTGCTTAAATATAAATGAAATTTATTACGCGAATGAATACAGTTTAGGGTACTTAAATGAAAAAACCCAGCTTAAAAAAGATTCGTTCCTAAAAGTCTTACCAAGTAAACATTACCTTGATATTGAAACTAATAGAAATAAATCTGCTAGATTAAATCTTGATAAATTAAGTTTCAAATCTAATACAACAAATTTTTTAATTAACTTTTTAAATTTAGATAAAGGAGAACATCTTGCGAATTGTTTTAGTCTCAAAAACCTTCTAGACTAAGATTTATATTCATTTTCAACCCAATTTAAGTATTCTTGATTTACTGTTCCTGTTACATAAGAACCAGTAAAGCAACTCATCTCTAAATTCTCAATTGGAGAATCACTTATTATCGATTTCCGTAAATTTTTAACACTTTGATAGACAAGATTATCAATTTCAAGTTTATCAGCAATTTCACTTATTGTTCTATCGTGAGCTATCAATTCATCTTTATTTGGCATATTAATTCCATAAACGTGAGGAAAACGTACGGGCGGTGCCGCTGAAGTGAAAAAAACTTTATTTGCTCCTGCATCTTTAGCCATCTGAACAATTTCTTTTGAAGTTGTACCTCGTACTATTGAGTCATCAACAATTAATACATTTTTATTTTTAAATTCTGCACTCATAGCATTTAATTTTTGTCTTACAGATTTCTTACGTTTCTGCTGACCAGGCATTATGAAAGTTCTACCAACATATCTATTTTTAAAAAAACCTTCTCTATACTCGATACCTAACTGTCTTGCAACTTGCATAGCAGCAGGTCGAGAGGAATCAGGTATCGGCATTACAACATCTACTTCTCCAGAGTTAATAGTCTCTTTAATTGTTTCAGACAAATAATCTCCCATTTTTAAACGAGCTTTATACACTGAAATTCCATTCATAATTGAATCTGGTCTAGCTAAATAAACATATTCAAAAGCACAAGGACATAACACTGGATTTTCAGAACATTGCTTAGAGAAAAATTCACCATTTAGATTTATAAAAATAGCTTCTCCTGGATATACATCTCTAACTACTTGATAATCGTTATTCTCAAGCACTAAAGATTCACTAGCAATCATCCACTCATTTTTTTTAGTAGTTGATGAAATTCTTTTTCCTATAACTAAAGGTCTAATGCCAAAAGGATCTCTGAATGCTAATAAGCCATGTCCTGAAATTAACGCTATTGAAGCATAAGATCCTTGTATTCTTTTATGTAAAGATTTGACAGCATCAAAAATAATATCAGGTTCTAATTCTTGATTATGAATTTGTTCTTGCAATTCTGTAGCAAATACATTTAATAACATTTCAGTATCACTTGAAGAATTAGTATGGCGCTTATCAATATTAAATAATTGTTTTTCTAAATCTCTGGTATTCGTTAAATTGCCATTATGTATCAAAACAATTCCATAAGGAGCATTCACATAAAATGGCTGGGCTTCTTCTACACTTTCTGCTGAACCCTTTGTTGCATATCTAACATGACCCAATCCGGTTTTACCAACTAAATTCCGCATATCTCTAGTTCTATAAGCAGTATTAACCTGACCTTTAGCTTTATGTATATGAAAAACCGTGTTTTCCATAGTAGCTATACCTGTTGAGTCTTGACCTCTATGCTGGAGAAGTAAAAGACTATCGTAAATTTGTTGATTAACATCGTCTGAAGAAACGATTCCAACTATTCCGCACATAATTTAATTTCTCAAAAATTTTAATAATTGAAAATTGTTATTCATATTTAAAAGTGAGTTGAAATACTATTATTAAATTTTTCGGTTAATTCCTCAACCCTTATATTGCAAATATTTTTTTCGTTGATTTTTATCTTCAGCGTGTCACTAGATACGTATCCTATTTTTTTTACATAAACACTTGATGGGAAATTTATTTGATTTTGTTTTAAATAATTAAACCATTCATTTTGTTTCCTTTTACTAATTGAAAAAATAATTCTTGACCCCCCTTCAGCAAACAACAAATTATCAACTCTATTTACATCTTTTTCTAATTCTATACTTGCACCCCTTGAAGACAAAATGCAAGACTCTGCTAAAGCTATAGCTAAACCTCCATCGCTGATATCGTGCGAAGAAACTACAAGACTATTTAAAATCGCATTTCTTAAAAAACTCTGGCAAAACTTTTCATCCAACAAATCTATTTTTGGAGGCCGACCTGTAATTTCTCCATGAAAATATTCAAGATAAGAACTAGCTGCAATTTTTATTTCTGATTTTGAAGAGCCAATTAACCAGATTTCATCCTCAATATTTTTCCATTCACTACTTATAGCTTTTTCGACATTATCTATCTTTCCCACCATTCCAATAACAGGTGTAGGATTGATAGGAGTAATTAGATTATCTTTATTTTTTGATTCATTATATAAAGATACATTGCCACCTGTAACAGGAGTTTCTAAAGCTTTACAGGCTTCAGCAATTCCATTACATGAAGATGAAAGTTGCCAATATCCTATTTCATTCTCAGGGGAAGAAAAATTTAAATTATTTGTAATTGCTACTGGTTCAGCACCAACACAACTAACATTTCTAGCGGACTCTGCAACGGCGGCGATAGATCCTCTAAAAGGATCAAGGGCAACCCATCTACTATTGCAATCAACTGAAGCAGCAACACCAGAAAATACTTTACTTTTACTTTTTTTATTTTGTTCCCTTAGTCTTACTACGGCTGCATCTGATTCTCCAGGTTTAAAAACTGTATTTGCCTGAACTTGAGAATCATATTGTTTATAAATCCATCGTTTAGAAGCTATTGATGGATTAGAGAGTAGTTTTAAAATGATTTCTGAAAAAGAAAAATTCTTATTTTCCTTCAATGAAAATATTTTTTGCTCATGAATTTCTGGTAAATCATTTTCTTTCCATTCCCATTTATTTAAAAGATCATCTGGTGGGTTATTAATCGCATTATGAAAATTGACAGGAGTATCATCAGATAAAGCAGAAGTAGGTATTTGGGCCACAATATTACCTTTATGAGAAATAATTACTTCATTATTTTCTATCACTTCACCAATAACACTGGCATATAATCCCCATTTATTAAATTTTTCAATAAGATCATTAATTTTTTCTTCTTTAACGACAAACAACATTCTTTCTTGCGATTCAGATAATAAATACTGGTATGAGGACATATCATCTTCTCTAGAAGGGACCAAATCTAAATCGATAGATATCCCTAAATTTCCATTTGCAGCCATTTCTGCGCTACTGCATGTTAAACCTGCAGCACCCATATCTTGAGCTGCAATTACATCCCCTGTCTTGAAAGCATCCAAACAAGCTTCAATAAGACTTTTCTCAACAAATGGATCACCTACCTGGACAGCAGGTCTATCATCCAATGAATTTGTAGTTAATTCTGAACTAGCAAAACTAGCACCACCAACACCATCTCTGCCAGTTGTATTACCAACATATAACACTGGTGATCCTACATTTTTAGCTCCAGAACAAACGATTTCCTCAGTCTCTAAGAGTCCTAAAGCCATAACATTCACTAGAGGATTTCCAGAGTAACTATCATCGAAGTCAATTTCACCTCCAACAGTCGGCACACCTACACAATTCCCATAATGTGAAATACCGGATACAACTCCTCGTAGTAAATCAACATTTGATGATTTATCAAGGTTGCCGAATCTCAATGAATTCAAGACTGCGATTGGCCTAGCACCCATTGTAAATATATCTCTTAAAATTCCTCCTACACCTGTTGCTGCACCTTGAAAAGGTTCAATAGCAGAAGGATGATTATGACTTTCTATTTTAAAAACTAGTTTTTGATTATTTCCAACATCAATAACGCCAGCATTTTCTCCAGGTCCAACTAAAACATTTTTACCTTTCGTAGGAAACTTTGATAGTAAAGGTTTTGAATTTCTATAACAACAATGTTCGGACCACATAACGCCAAACATGCCTAATTCCGTTCTGTTAGGTTTTCTCTTTAATCTTTTGCAAATTTCTTCGTAATCTTTAAGTGTTAAATTTTCAACTTGTAGTGCTTCATTAAGATCATATAGATCATTATTTTCTTGATTTATCATTATTTATATCCAAGGGTCATCTTCTTTTTTTTCACTAGACGGTGTAGATGTTCTGTCATTATTATAAAAACTTTTTTGTTTAAAATCTAAGTTTTGCCTAATATCTTCATCTTCTTCAAGCCATTCCTCTAATCTATTAGAAGCAATATTTTTCATATCATCAAATCTATCAAAAATTTTTTTTCCTTTTTGCATAAATTCATTTTTAATACTTGATTTTATTAAAGGTAAATCATCTAAAGAATTACTTTCACAGAATACCAATCCCGGTTGTTGGTCATTGATATTATCAATAGTTAATTTCCATCTACTTGAACCTGGAATCTTAGGATTAGATCTAGAAACTAAGTAATATTTAATTTTTCCCGTTTTCATTTCAAATAAAAAATCTGCAATAACTCCTATTTTTGATCCATTTATACTTATAAGATTAGCTTCTATTAAAGTTGGAAACCTATTTAAAGTTGCTAAATCCGAAATAGCTGGATCGCCTTTGACATAAATTTCATTATCTATTATTTGAGTAATTTGATTTAATCGCCAAACGTTTCTTTTTAAATCAAAATTTGAAGGACGAGAGTACCATCCTAGAATCCGGTGAACTGGAGGATGCATCCAAACATTTTCACCATTTCCATAATTAAGGACCATATTACCCTTAACACTATAATTTAATAATTCACTTAATAAAATTTCTTTAGGTAATTTCAAATTAAGAACGAATCTGCACAGGCATAACTAAATAAGTGAAAGAATTAATATTATCTTCTGGCACAAAAACCGCTGGAGTAGTTGCAATATTACACTTTAAAAGTACATTTTCAGAAGCAATAACTTTTAAACCCTCTAACAAATATCTTACGTTAAACGCAATATCAAAATTTTCTCCAGAATAAGAAACAGGTATTGATTCATTTGCATTTCCAATATCTTGAGCATCTGCGCTGATTGAAGCTAAATCTGTATCATCTAATTTAATCTTTACAACACTACTTTGCTGATCAGCCAAAACAGCAATTCTTTCTAATGAATCAATTAATTTTTTTGTATTAAAATTTAGAATTTTAGAAAAAGAATCAGGAATTAATTGTGAATAATTAGGATAAGTACCTTCTAAAGTTCTTGTAGTAATTATTTGATTAGAAGATATAAATACTACTTGACCTTTGTCATAAAACAGCTTAATTGAATTTTCTGAGCTTCTCAAAGATACTAGTTTTTCAATTTCTCTCAATGATCTAGTTGGGATAGTTACCGATAAATCATCAAGATTTGAAGATAAGTTTTCTTTATTTTCAATATGTTCTTCATTACCAATTAAGGCAACAGCCAATCTATGACCATCTGTAGAAGCAGACTCTAAATAATTTGGTTTAAAAGTAAAATTGACACCTGTGAGTAGTTGCTTTGAATCATCATTACTACTGGCAAAAATAGTAGATTTTAAAGCCTTTAAAAAAGAACTAGGATCAATATTCAAAGAAGTACCGCTTTCAACAAATGGCAAATTAGGATAATCATCAGAGGGGATCCCCTTCAGATTAAAAGAACCTCTATCACTTTTTATTAAGATATTATCTGAATTCTCTTCCACTTCTAGAGAAACAGGAGTTTCATTAGGTAGTTTGTTTACTATTTCGGATAAAAGTTTTGAAGGTATAGTAATAGCACCACTATTTTTGACAGTTCCATCAAAAGAAGTTTGAATTCCTAAATTTAAGTCAAATCCTGTGACGCTAATTTTATTAGTTCCTTCGTCAGCTGTTAAAAGTATGTTTGCAAGAATTGGATGTGTGGGCCTTGAAGCAACTGCTTTGCTTACTAGTTGTATAGCATTATTTAATTCATTTTGATTACAAATAATTTCCATCAGAATTTGGAACTTTTTACAAATACAATATACTTTTTTCGTAAATTAAATTCAATAAACTTATTTTTACTCTTTTTCTAATATAAAAATAAATAATAAAAATAAAAAATTAGTAGTAGTAGTTTTTGTGGGAACTGTGGAATTCTTCAATT
Source organism: uncultured Prochlorococcus sp. (assembly GCA_902571335.1). Taxonomy (GTDB): domain Bacteria; phylum Cyanobacteriota; class Cyanobacteriia; order PCC-6307; family Cyanobiaceae; genus Prochlorococcus_A. The sequence continues at coordinate 6,325 of CACGBT010000025.1, forward strand.
AAACAGCTTGTCTATTCAGTTTACGAAGAAAAGAATATGTGTAAAAAATTTTTTATTTGTTGAATATTTTTTACTTCTTTCGAAAATTTTAAATTTATTCAACAAATATAATTTTTTGTTATGTACTTTTCAACAAATGAGGTTTGTTTATAGTTGATTTCCACAGACACTATTTTTTTTGGATTTTAATATCCCAAGATTTTAGTTATATTTTTTAATGAAGGTTCAATATTTTTTCTAAAAATAGCATCGTTGTTTTCTATAGCGCAATCAGGATCTTTCAATCCATTTCCAGTCAGAACACAAACAATATTCGATTCTTTCTGAATTCTATTTTTATTTTTAATCAGTCCGGCAACCGATGCTGCACTGGCAGGTTCACAAAATACTCCTTCTTTGGCAAGGATTTTATAAGCACTGATTATTTCTTCATCTGTAACTGATTGAAAGTCTCCTTTACTCTCTTTCCTTACTTTTTTTGCTTTTTCTCTATTTACAGGATTTCCAATTCTTATTGCAGTTGCAATTGTTTCTGGATTCTTAACTATAATATTTTTTACTAATGGCGCAGAGCCTTCGGACTGAAAACCCATCATAACTGGTAATTTCAAATTCCTTTTTATTTTTGAATATTCTTTAAATCCCATCCAATAAGCAGTTATATTTCCTGCATTACCCATTGGAATACAAAGCCAATCAGGAGCATAACCTAAGTCATCAACTATTTCAAAAGCTGCTGTCTTTTGTCCTTGTATTCGATATGGATTAACAGAATTAACAAGTTCTATAGGATGTTCTGAGGATAAATCTCTAACAATTTCAAGAGCCTTATCAAAGTTTCCATTAATAGATATTATTTCAGCGCCATACATTAATGCTTGCGCAAGCTTTCCTTGTGCAACAAATCCTTCTGGGATTAAAACATAAGGTTTTAATCCTCCTCTCGAAGCATATGCAGCAGCAGCAGCAGAGGTATTTCCAGTACTTGCACAAATTACTGCTTCACGGCCTTCTTCCTTTGCTTTGCTAATTGCCATAGTCATTCCACGATCTTTAAAAGATCCTGTTGGATTAAGGCCATCATATTTTAAAAAAACTTTTGTTCCATTTCCAATTAAGTTGCTAATTGACTCGCTTAGAATTAGTGGTGTATTTCCTTCATTTAGGGAAATAATAGGAGTATTTTTGGTAACTGGAAGATATTGTTTATAAGCTTCTATTAGACCTGGCCATCTTTTTTTTCTGTAATTAATACGAAGTTTATTTTTTATTTTATTGAATAACACCATGGTTGTTTAATTTGTTTTGATTTTTTCTAGAGGGGAATTGGTGAAAAAGGTTAATAATTCTGAAATCGATTCTACTTTATTCATAACTTTGCTCAAAGCGTTGACATCTAAAATTACAGTTTTAGTTGGATATCCTTCAAAAAAATTTACTAGATTTATTTTTCCATTTCCTATGTTAATTCCTTGAATTACGCTTGCTCTAAGGGCCAGCATACCCGTTCTTTCATCAGTTGCTCTGGGTGGGTGGATAATAGATGAAAGTCTTGTTAAAAAAACATTTCCTATTTCAGAATATACTAGTTTGCTTGCAATGGTAATAGGAACTTCAAAATCTTTGTTTAGAACTTTTCTAATTTCTTTATCGGGAGACCCAGTTGCTCTTAAAATTCTTTTTAATTGTCTTGTAGATTTACCTTCTTTAGCAAAAGTTTTTAAAGAATTTACTTTAATTGTTCTAGAAAATATGCTGTAGGTGATTTTAATTTCTTCAGCAGTATAAGCTTTTGGAACATTAAAAAATAATGGAGAAATTACTAAAATAAAAAATATTTTATATTTTAAAAATTTACTGAATTTCATCTATAAATTTGCACCAGCGGCAATCTTAACAAGTCTTACTACTCCTTTTTCAGTTACTTTTTTTGCAATTTTTATACCCATTTCTTTTGTATAAGGCTCATTAATAAGTCTTGGCACTCTCTTTAGAAAAATGTCAATTGAATACCCCGGCACTTTTTGTATAATCTCTAAAAAGTTTCTCAATGGCTCAACATACATTATAAGGTCACTCAAGTTATTATTTCCGTTAATAGTATTTAATTTAATTGATTTTGGAAGATAATTATTTAAACTTTTCAATATTTTTAGACTAAGTAAATCTATCTGATTTGTTAAACCTTCAACTATCTCATTTCTAAGAAATCCTCCATTTGAAGAAAAGAGAAGATTTATAACTTCGTCTAAAAGTTTTTCTAAATCGAGGTTTGTTTGCTTTGCAGCGTTAGAAAGAAGATCTTCTAAACGATCCCATTTAAATTTTTTATTATCAAAAAGCATTTCCTTAAGGCTTTCCCTCAATTGTGGATCAGGGTCTTCCATTAATCTTCTTGCAAAATAGGGATAAGCTGCGCCTAATATTTTGAAGTTTGGATCTACGCTTAAAGCGATTCCTTCTAATGTAAGTAATGATCTAATTATAAGAGCATAATAAGGGGGTAACCTGAAAGGGAATTTATACATAACACCAGACATATCATCAGTAACGCTCTTAAAATCCATTTTCGAAACTCCTTGTTCAACGGCGTTAATAAAAACATCTTGAAATGCTGGAACAATGGGTTCTAGATTAACTTCCTCTGATAAAAATCCTAATTTTACGAAATCTTGAGACAATTTATCGAAGTTTTTATTTACTAAGTGGACTACTGCTTGAATTAATCCTGACCTAGATTCTCTGGAAACCTCGCTCATCATTCCAAAATCTAGATAACATAATCTTCCATCTTCTAGGGCTAATAAATTACCTGGATGCGGGTCTGCATGAAAAAAACCATGTTCTAAAAGCTGTTCTAAACTGCATTGCACCCCTATATCAATCATCTCATCAGGATTAATTCCTAATTTTTTTACGTCGTCTAAATTTGTTAATTTTGTACCGTCTATCCATTCCATTGCTAAAACTCTTCTTGAAGTTATTTCTTTATAAATTTTTGGTACGGCAATCATCTTGTTATGTTTATGCATATCTCTAAATTTTTCTGCATTTGCAGCTTCGTTTAGATAATCCATCTCTTCAAAAACTCTTTTGCCTAATTCATCAATCAAAGCAACTAGATCACTTCTTATTAATCCGATATTGTTTTTTAGCCAATAAGCAATATTCCTTACGATGTAAAGGTCTAAGGTTATTTGTTCTCTTAAACCTGGCCGTTGTACTTTTATTGCAACGATCTCCTCATTTTTTAATTTAGCTTTATGCACTTGACCTAAAGAGGCAGCAGAAATTGGCTCTTTATCAATTTCTAAAAAAATCTCATCTATTTTGTTTCCTAAATCTTCTTCTATTAATTCCATAGCTTTATCGCCATCAAAACCAGGGAGCTGATCTTGCAATTCAGATAATTCTTCTAGGAGAATACCTGGGATTATATCTGGTCTTGTGGATAAAGCTTGGCCTGCTTTAACAAATGCAGGTCCAAGTTCTACTAACAAATTTGTTAATTCTCTCGCTCTAAATCTTGCCTGCTGTTCATTTTTAAGTCTTCCAGTTAATTTATCCCATCCAACGGAAAAGATGTAAGCAAAAATAGGTAGGAGTGTTTGCCAAAGTCTATTTAAAAGTCTTTTAGGATTTTTTTTGTATATTTTAGAAATTGTATCAGGATCATAATTTAAGAGTCCAGAGACCTCAATAAAATCAGTAAAATCTTCTTTCATAACTTTATATATTTAAAACCTTTATTTTTTTTAAAAAGAAGTTAATTTTTCTATATGGAAGAATTATCATGTTGATACAACTAAAAATAGAAAATATTGCCTTAATAGAAATTATAGAAATTAATTTCGAAAAAGGTTTGAATATCATAACTGGGGATTCAGGTTCAGGAAAATCATTAATTTTGGATTCCTTAAATGCTCTATTTGGTGGAACTAATATACCTCTAAAACATTTAATACGTCCAGGAAATGATTTTTGCGTTATTGAGGCGATATTTTCTTCTTCTTTTCAAATTAATAATTGGTTAATTAGTAATGGTTTTGAAATAACTTCTTCAGAACTACAAATTAAAAGAAAATCTTATAAAAAAAATAATAAAATCTTATCCAAATATAGCCTTAATGATTTACCAATTAATAGACAATTATTAGAAAAACTTGGAGGATTTTTAATAGATTTTGCAGGTCAATCTGATACTTTTATTTTTGATTCTCTAGATAAGAGAAGACTAATTATTGATGATTTATGTTCCCAAGAGTCAAAAGATACTAGTGCAAGGATTAAAAGTATATGGGGAGAAACTAAAGTTTTAAAAGGCTTAATGGATGAAAAAATTGAATTTTCTAGGAAGCAAGAAGAAAAAAATTTGGCAATTAAACATATGTTGAAGAGTTTAGAAGAAGCTGATTTAAATTCAAGTGAAGAAATTTTAGAATTAGAGTTATTAGAAAATAAACTTGTAAATAATCTTGAAATTAATAATTCAATTAAATCATCATTAAAAAACTTAAACAATTTCAGTGATGATGAACCGTCAGTAAATTCTTTTTTAAATCAATCACTAAAGATTTTAAATAAAACAGCAGATTTCGATTTAAAGATTCAAAA
>CACGBT010000026.1 GCA_902571335.1 uncultured Prochlorococcus sp.
ACAAATTATCTATTACATCTTTATACAAATTATCAATATTATTCTCAATATATGGATCTTGAGTTACACCTATTTCAATACTATATTCATCAATAATATTATTACAAAAAGCATGGAACGTAGTTACTTTTAACTTATAAAATTGATTTATAAAATCATCAATTTCGGAAATTATTTTTTCCTTAGATTTATCTTTATCCTTAAAATTTAGATACCAATCCTTAAGAGTATTATCTATCTTACTTTCATTATGACTTTGCAAATATAATTTTAAATTATGAAATCTCGAGAGTATTTTATCTCTTAATTCAGAACAAGTATTTTTTGTAAAACTTAGTAAGAGTATCTCATCTGGTTTAACTTTTTTCTCCAAAACATTTCTTAAAACTATGTGAGCCAAAGTAAAACTTTTACCAGTTCCTGCACTTGCTTCTACTAATTTAAATTTATTATCTAATTTAATTTGATTAATATCCATTTCTTTATTAAATTAAACTTTGACCTCATTTTTATAAAGTAAGTAATTCTTAAATTTATTCATTAAATATTTCTCTTCCAATGCAATCTTAAATTTAATTATTAAAGCCAAACTTATTGTCAAAAATAAATAATAAATAGATAATTTTATTATAAAAAATCCAATAGAAATAAATATTAAAGAATAGTACATAGGATGACGAGTAAATCGATAAATACCTGTAGTAACTAGATCGCTATTGTTTATAGGTCTTGGGAAAGGGGATAAATTCCTACCTAAGTCTTTAATTGAAACTAAGATTATTATGCAAGCGATTATGATAATTAAAATACCGAGGGAATAAGAAAAAGCACTTGCTTGAATTATTTGTTTTTGTGGAAGAAATTCCCATTGAAAAAAATGAAGGCTAATAATAAAAAACTGTAAAAAAACGAGCATTAGATCATAAGCATCTTTAAAAAAATTTTTTAACTGAAATTTAGACATTTTTTATTTCTTCAATGCTTTAATTAGAGGACCATATAATCTGTATGATAATTGATCAAAATTATTATTTCCAAGAAAGAAATCTGGTTCTTTTTCATTACCAAAACACATTCTCATTTCGATATTATCTCTTTCTCCTTTAGAAAAATTTTTATTACCAATCCATCTATCGGTAAAAGCTTTTTTTTCATTTTTTGATTTTATTTTTGCTTCTACATATTTATAAGCACTTTCTGGAGGAAGAGGTAAACATTTTTCAGAATAATTTTTAAAAATATTTATGTACTCCTCCAAAATTAGATTTGATTCAGTTGCTCCGGGTGATTCAATAATTTGCGATTTATAATTATTTTCTCTTCTAAAAATTACTTTAGTCCTTTTTATATTCCTCTTTAAAGAAGAAATAAAGAGTAATTTTATCCAAGCCTCAGTCAAACGAGTTAAACTTAACTTCGCATTAATTAATTCAATTACGGTGTCATCAGCGATTAAATATTCTTCTTTATTCGCATTTAACTTAACATATATTTTTTTAATCTTTTTATGTTGACTCAAACTTGCAGAAAGACTGCTTAATAAGTCTTTGATTTCTTTTTCTTTAGTAAAAATACTATTTTTGGGCATAATAATACCATTTTCAGCCAATTGATCATTTATATTTAATTCATTTAAATCATCAATAATATTATGATTATCAATCTCTACTTGCTGGATTATTTTTGTAATTAATTGCGACTTTTGCAGATTGCTTACGTACTCCTCGTCTGGATGATGAATAAATATTTCCTTGGGAGAAATATTGTTTTTATTAAGCCAATATTTTTGTGGAGTCTTGAACCAATAAATCAATTCTGATAATTTGTAATTTTTAATATCAGATTTTTTTTGATTCCAATTTATATCTTCTATTAAAGAATAATTACTTTTAACAATCTTAGATTTATCAAGATTAATTATTTCATTTTTATTTAAATCAGAATCTTTAATTATTAGCTCTCTTTGGCTTTGGTTTAAGAAACTATCAAAAAAAGAAATTAACTCTTTTATAGGAAAAGAAACATCTAATTTTTTATTATCTTTATCATTTTTTACCCAAGTAACTATAAATTTATCTCTGCAGGAAATTAACAACTCCAAAAATGCATACTTCTCTCTTTCAAAAACAGATGGATCACCCAAATGATATTTATTTTTTATTAAATTAATGTTTTCACTCTTTGGTAATTTTGGATAATTAACACTATTCATGTCTATTAGGAAGATAACCTTATGAGGAATATGCCTTGAATTCTCAATATCACTTACTAGGATCTTGTTGACTCGTGATTTGCTTTGATATTTAACTTTATTTATGCAAGAAATTAATATTTCTCTAAAAACTTTTAACAAGATAAGATCATCAGGTATTAAAGGTATTGCGTGATTATCAATAATTCTATTTATTTCACTTATTTCTAAATTAAAATTTGCATTAGAATCAGCAATACTTTTTAATATAAACTTTATCTTTTCAACCCAATTTGAGTAAGAAAAAGATCCCCTTATCAAATTAATATATTTTTTTAAATGAATTAATATTTTAACCCATTTATTCAAATCCAAACTTATATTTTTATAGCTAAATGGTTTTAAATTAAAAGTACTTAAATTTACTTCTTTGTCATAAATTAAGCCTAAAGTAATTCTATTTATACACCAATCTAGAGTATTTTTCTCTTCACCTAATCTTTCTTTATCATCTAATCCCCAATGAAACCCCGCTTGGGTAAGTAAGAAAATAATTTCATCCTTCTCAGTAATATTAAAATCAAAAATGTTCTGAGTTACTTTTTTTGAAAGAATATAATCTATTTTTTCAAGAGTAATTTTTTCACTTGCTATTTCAGTGATGTCAATTAGAAATTCATAAATGCTTGAAGAGTCATGATTATCCTCATCAATAAAAAAATAAGGTATCTTTTCACCATTAATTAGCTCATTATTAAAGATGTACCTTAGATAAGGTTTAATTAAATTAGTTTGTGGAGATAAAACAGCAATATCACTATATTTAATATTCCCGGAAGAATTTATTATTTCTATAATTTTATTTCTTAAATATTCAAATTGACTATTCTGATTAAAATGCTCACAAAGTAATATTGAATCATCCCTTTCACTTACTATAAAATCAACGCTATTATTATCAATTAGTCTTTTTTGTATTTGATTAAGAAGAGGAATATCTTTCTTATTATGAAAATTAGTTGTTGGATCGAGATAAATAAGATTATTTTTTAAATTTATACCTTCTGTATAAATATTTTCATCAATTAATTTCTGAAAGTTAGCTCCAAATTTACCAAATATTTTCTCTATATTTGTACTATTTAAATTCAATTTACTTTTATTATCATCAAATTCCAACTCACCTTCAAGACAATTTATTCTATTCCATAAATCTTCTCCAGGAGATAATAAATACAAATTTACCTTAATAAATTTTGAAAGTTCTGAATAAAAATTAATATGTAGTTTGGATAAGTTATTATCTGAAAAAATATAAATTTGATTTGGTACTTGAAATTGAACTTCTTTAATTTTTCTTAAATTCTTTATTACTTCAATCATGTATAAACATGATGGCTTTTCAGATATCTTTTCCTCTAATAATTTATATAAAATAGGTTGCCAAAATTGATCTGAGTTTAAATTCTTAAATAGATTAGATGAATTAATTTCATATCTATTCCATTGAGCAATCATTTCAGGTCTAAAAATCAGATAATCAATAAAATTATTCGTGATCTTTTTTGTCAGATTATATATGTCTCCATCAATTGTTTTTTTATTATCCAAATATTTATTAATCCAATTTCTAAGCGGAAATGATTCTTTAAAACTATTTAATTCTTCCAAGGAATCAATAATGCTCCATTTAATTGACTCAAAATTCCATGCGCTCATATCAATTGCAGGGAAAAAATTTGTCAATAAAGATTCGGTATACGTTGATATTGTCTTTAATTCATAAAGAGCACTTATTTTGTTTTTTATAGTTATTTGTTCGCGTAACCAATTCCCCAAAAAGTAATTGGGCACTACTATTTCTAATTTCTCATTTATAGGCGGAGGACATATTTTTAATTCCTCTGCTAACAGCTCACTAATTACTTCAATTTTGTTTGACTTATAAAGATTGAGCAATTTACTAGATGGTTATATTACTCAACTTTAAATGGATCAATTATTTCTGCATTAGGACATTCGAATTCCCCAACAGCAACGAACTCTAAACGGAGCTTCAAGAAGGTTATAAATTTTTTGTCCGTTGATAAAACAGCTGCTGGTGGAGATGGAATCTTTACTTTTAAATCAGCAAATTTCGTGGTTTGCAAAAATGATGGATTTTTTAAGAGCCAGAAATCTATTTCTTTATTATTTTCTTTGTAGTTCCTTATTCTCTCTTTCAAAATCTCTTCAAGTGGTTCTTCAACTGTTAAAAACTTTTCACTTGCCGCGACGAAAAAATATGTTGTCATTTTGAAATTTAATTTGATGTAATAAGGGACTTCATTTCACGTACAGACTTTTCTAATCCTATCGCTAAAGCCCTTGCAACAATACTATGACCTATGTTTAACTCGTTCATATTGTTAATTGATGCAATTTTTTTAACATTATTGTAGTTAAGACCATGACCAGCATTAACAACTAATCCAAGGTCATTTGCTAAATGTGTAGACTCTATAATCTTTTGGAGCTCTTTATGCTGTTCATAGCCTGAAAGTTCAGCATATTTACCAGTATGTAGCTCTATAAAGTCAAACCCTATTTCTTTGGAATAATTGATCTGCTCACCAAAGGGATCTATAAATGCACTTACTTCTATATTTGAATCTTTTAAATTTCCAACGAAATTCTTAAGGTATTCCACATTACTTTTTACATCCAACCCGCCTTCTGTGGTGACTTCCGCTCGTTTTTCTGGAACAAGTGTTACGTAATCAGGAACAAGTTTTTTAGCAATTTCTAACATTTCTGGAGTAGCAGCCATTTCTAGATTGAGTTTTGTTTTTATAGTTTCTTTCAAAAGGAAAACGTCTCTATCTTGAATATGTCTTCTATCTTCTCTTAAATGAACTGTTATGGAGTCTGCTCCTCCTAATTCAGCTAAAAAAGCAAATTGTACAGGATCAGGTTCTACAGTTTTCCTTGCTTGCCTTACATTTGCAATATGATCAATGTTTACTCCTAAAGTAGCCATAATTTTAAAATCTTAGTTTCTAGACAATCTTGTAACCGCCCAATAATAGCTAATAAAAAAAAGCAAACACTTAAATTATTAATATATAATAAATAGAACTTGAAGAAGAAATCTTTAGATATTAAAAATAAAATCAACCCAATATTGGGATTTATTGCAATGTTCGTTACTCAGGACATTGTTTTAAGGTTCTTTTTTAGAAAAAAGAAAATATTAAATAATAATTTTTCGATTCCTATAAATTCCTCTATCATTTTGGCTCCAACCCACAGATCAAGATGGGACGGTTTAATACTCACCATGGCAATGGGTAGAAGGGTAACCAAAAAGGATTGCAGATATATGGTTACCAACTCAGAAATGACAGGAATACAAGGTTGGTTTTTAAAAAGACTTGGATGTTTTTCAATAAATCAATTATCGCCATCTCTCTCAGAGTTAAGATATGCGATTGATCTTATAGAAAAAGGTGAACAACTAATTGTTTTCCCAGAAGGAAAGATCAACAAATATGGGAAAAAATTAGTTCTCAAAGAAGGGCTATATAGATTAGCGAGATTAGCTACAAGAAAAACAAAATCCATTATTATTGTTCCAATTGGAATCGCATATAGCAAAGTTCCTCCAAACTTTAAAGGCGAATTTTGTTTATCTATTGGACAACCAATAGCAATTAATGATTACTTAAACCTTCCTATCAAGGAATTCAATATATTTCTAAATGAAAAAATGATCAAAGAGGAAGAAAAAGCATTAAAAATTGTAGGTAGATGAATCTTCAATAAGTTACTATAAATTTTAATAAGTCAAAAAGAAAATGAAATTCTTAAAATTAATCCCAATTTTTATTATATTTTTTGGAAATTTTCCTTATAAAACTGAAGTACATGCAGAAATAAATAGCCCAACAAAATACAGAGTGCTCTCAAATTCGAACAAAAAGCTTTCCATCTCAAATGTTGAATATTTCCTGAAAGAAGGTGATAGATATATTGAAAACGAGGATTTCGAAAAAGCTAAGGACTCTTACCTAAACGCTAGAAAGTTAGCAAAACAACTCGCGTCTTTTTATTCTGATCTAAATTCGTCCTTCAAAGGAATTGATGCGAGAATACCAAATGAAATGCAACGCAAAGGTAAGCAAACATTACAAGTTTTGGCAGAATCAAATGAGAGATTAGCCTCTTTGTATATAAAAACTGAAAAGCCTGAAGTTGCAGTTCCTTTGCTTGTTGAAATAATTAGAATAATGTCACCTAATAGCCCAGAAGGTAAAAAAGCTTATCAAAGCCTAATCCAACTAGGATTTGCAGAAACAAAATTTAGGGGCTAGATAAAATTAATTATGATTACGAAAGCAGAAGTGATTAATTTAATCACTAATAAAATTCCAAGTTCCCAAGTTTTTGTTGAAAACCTAAAGGGAAATGATCATTTGCAAGTAACTGTAATTGCATCTGAATTTGATGGATTATCATTAGTTAAACAACACCAGCTAGTCTATTCTGCTTTAAAGGAAGAATTAGCTTCAGAGGCTATCCATGCACTGGCATTAAAAACTGAAACACCAAACTGAATTATGGACAACCTAACAAAAAATAAAATTCAAAAACTGATTGAATCTAATCCAATAATGGTTTTTATGAAAGGAACTAAATTAATGCCTCAATGCGGTTTTTCTAACAATGTAGTTCAAATATTAAATTCCCTAGGGGTAGAATTTGGTACGTTTGATGTTTTAAGTGATTTTGCTATACGAGAAGGTATCAAAGAATATTCAGAATGGCCAACAATTCCTCAAGTTTACTTAAAAGGGGAATTTCTTGGTGGATCAGACATTCTTATAGAAATGTACAATTCAGGCTCTCTTAAAGAAAAAATAGAAATTGAATTAGCGTCTTAAGACAATCTATAAGTATAAATACTGATTTAGTTAATAAAAATTAATATTTTAATTTCTTTTTTTATCAAAAAAGCCTTTATTTTCTTCTCCGTTAGGGTCAATAAAACTTGAAGGATCTAGTATCCATCTTTCTATTAATCTTTCTAATTTCTCTTGATCTCTTTGCTCTAAACTACTGCAATTCCTTAAGGCTTGCAGATAACCATCACTATATAATTTGAGGTCTGCTGGTGTGTGAAAACGAGTAACTAAGTCTTGGCAACTGTCGCAAATTGATTGAAAATGACGAATTGCCTTAGGATTTTCAAATGATGTCATAATTCGATAGATTCTGATTTTTTTTTAGCATTTGTTATACCTTATTAAGAGTCATAAAAAATTGCCTGGCGCAACAGTAATTAAGAATGCAATCAACTGAGCAAATCTTAGCTTCAACTCCTGGCAGTTCACAATTGCCTACGAGCTCTCAACCTTCTAGAGTTCTTGTTGTTGAACCTCACCCCACACTTAGAACTGTCCTAGTACAAAGACTAAGACAAGATGGACATCTTGCTGCTGCAGTTGGATCTGCAGCCGAAGCAGTTGACCTATGCAGGGAACAGTCACCAGATCTATTAGTAAGTGCAGAAATCCTCGAGCAAAATACTGCAATGAGACTAGCTCAACAATTAGGTTCTTCAGTTATTGTTTTGACAGCCCGATCAGGAGTTGAAGCATTAGTTAATCTATTAGATGAAGGAGCTGATGATGTTCTCAGAAAACCATTTGGATTAGAAGAGCTAGCTGCAAGATGTAGAACTCTCTTAAAAAGGGGAAGAATAGGACTACAAGAAAAAGTTGAGGTTGGACCTCTAGAGGTTCATCTACTCTTAAGACAAGTAACACTTAGCGAGAAGCCTGTAGAATTAAGTCCTAGAGAGTTTGCACTGCTTTGTGCTCTTCTAATGCCTCCTGGAATGGTAAGAAGTCGTCAAGAGCTCTTAAGGATGGCTTGGCCGCCCTTCAGTGGCGGCCCTAGGTCTGTAGATACTCAGGTTTTAACATTAAGAAGAAAATTAGAACAAGCTGGATTGGGCGAAGGAGGGGGAATAACCACTGTTAGACAACAAGGTTATAGATTCAGTATTGATAATATTTAATTAAGAAAAGCAAAAAGTTCACCAATAATCATTACAACTGATAGTAGTGTCAGTATTTTATATGTCCATAATGGAGATATGTAGGATAGTTCATTAATAGCAATCCCAGTATTACTGGAAACAATTAATAAGAATTTTTCAAAATTTTCCACTCTTTGTGGGACAAGAAAATTATCACCTTGATAAGTATTAAAGTAATAAACTTTACTACCCTGACTGGTTGGCAAAGATTTGATTAATTTAATATCTTTCCAGGAAATCTCCCAATTTTTTTTCCCTAAGAATTTTGAAATAAAGCTAGTTTTATATGAAATTTTATTACTGCAAGTTTCTACATAATCACTAGTGATATTGCTTATTAAATAAAGTCCTAAGGCAAAAATTATAATAGAGAGGATTTTTAATTTTTCGATTGAAATAAATGGTAAAGGAATTGTAAGCGCTAAATAAAGAGAAATTAACGAACTTTTCACAAAAAAAAGAGTTTTAAATTTTTCTTTCATTTCAAAAGGATCCTTTTAGTCAGGCAATTTAAAACTGTTTATGTTTAACTTTGCACCTATTTTGTGAGCGCATGCGTATCCACTAAAAGCAACTGCATTTAGGCCTTGGCCAGGAAAACATGAGTCCCCTACACAATAAAGGTTTTGAATTTTGGTAGTGTTGAATGGCATTGGCAAAAGTCCAAGCAACTTTTTAGTGGGAATTGGCCCATAACTACCTTCATATCTTCCAAGAAACTTTTTATGAGTTTTGGGAGTACCAATTTCTTTGTGATCAATTTTTTGTTCAAGATTAGGAAGAATAGTTGATATTTTTTCAACAAGAAATGAAAAATATTTTTCTTTCTTTTGCAAATATTCTTTCCTTGATAGGCCTTCCCATTCACTCATAGACGAAGGCGTAAATGCATGTACGATATGTTTGCCTTCTGGAGCCAAAGACGAGTCAAGCAAAGTAGGTATAGAAACGAAAATAACTCCCTTTTCGCTTTCTAATTCATTCCAATTTTCAACGATTATATGATGACAATTAAAATTATCGGATATTAGATTTTTTTCTACTCCAAGGTGAATCGATACAAAGGAAGGTGAGGGTTTATAAGTTTCTGACCACTTATATTCACTTTTTGGCACGTTTTTACTAGAAATTAATCCTTTAGTATTATCTTTTAATCCAAATGTATCCCATCTAGTTGAGTTGGATACAATAATATTTGAATATATCTCTTCCCCATTTGAGAGCTTAACTCCTATCGCTTTCTCATCCTTTAAGAGTATTTCAGTCACATTGGCTTTATATCTAACTTTTCCTCCTAATTTTTCAATCCCAGAAACAAACTTCTCCGCTATCGTTCCAACTCCGCCTTTTGGATAATTTATCCCCCCAGCATGCCTATCTGTAAATACCATTCCAGCATTAATCATAGGTGTTTTCAGAGCTGGCATTACAGACCAACAAAAACATTCGATATCGATAAATTTTAAAAGTTCAGGATCTTTTATATACTTTCTCGCAACATCTCCTGCATTTGCTGGTAACCATCTAGCTAACCCTAAACAGGATAATGGAGATTTAAAGAAAACTTTAAAAAGATAACTTGGATCCTCTATCGATAAAAGAGGCATTGAATCTAAACATTTAAATACACTTGTACAAGTATCATAGAATTTCTTAATACCTTTTTTTTCCTTGGGGAAACTAGCTGATAATTTGCTTATAAATTGCTCATAATTTTTATCTACAGAAATATTAAAGTTATGTGGTAAGTGATATTCCAGTTGAACAGGATCGGGAATAGTTTCGCATTTTTCATTAACATCTTTCAAAGCACGAGTTAATAAATTGGTATAACCTTTCTCTCCAAATCCAAAAATCATTGATGCCCCTACATCAAATGTATAACCTTTTCTCTTAAA
>CACGBT010000027.1 GCA_902571335.1 uncultured Prochlorococcus sp.
TTTTATAATTATTAAAAATCATTTTCTTTAAATATAGTCTATTGTCTATGTGTAATTTAGTTTTTTTATTTATAAATTCTTCTAATATCTGATTATTAATTGTTTCTAATTCTTCATTTTGATCTATATTCTCAAGAAGTTTTGTTTTTCTTCTAACATTATATTTTTTCTTTAATAATAAAAATTCATCTATTAGTAACTCAAGTAATAATTCTCTTTCGTTCAATAGTTTTTGAAGATAATTCTTTTTTTCTTGTAAATTTTTTATATCTTCAGCTATTTGATTTCTCTCTATATTTGTTAATTTTTTTAGTGGCATATCCAAAACCGAATTTGCTTGTGTTTTACTTAAGAAAAAATTATCAATTAATCTTGATTTGGCTTCTGTAGTATTTGCTGAGTCTTCAATAATCTTGATAACTCTCTTTATATCTTTTGTAGCTTTAGATAAACCTTCTAATATTTCAAGTTTTTCAAGAGTGTTTTTTAGAAAATAATTAGTTCTTTTCCTAATTGTTTCTTCTCGAAATTCAAGAAAAAAGCTAAGATATTGTTTTAAGTTTAGCTGGACAGGCTTGCCTTTAATTAAAGCTAAAAATATTGCGCCAAAGTTGGTTTGGAGAGTCGTTTTTTTATATAAATTAGAAATTACAAGTTCAGCATTAGAGTCTTTTTTTAACTCTATAACAATTCTCATTCCATCTCTATCGCTTTCATCCCTAATATCAGAGATACCATTGATTTTGCTTGTATTAACAAGTTCTGCTAATTTTTCAATCCAACCTGCTTTACTTATTTGATAAGGAAGTTCAGTAATAATTAATGCATTTTTTTTATGTTTACCTTTTCCTAAATTTATTTCTTCTTGATTTATGACGCCTCTAATTGTTATTGATCCTTTTCCTGTTTCATAAAGTTCATTTATTGCTTCACTTTGAATTAATTCTCCCCCTGTAGGAAAATCAGGTCCTTTAATAATGTTAGAAAGCTTTGTATTACTAATGTCTTTATTTTTTACTAAAGCAATTAAACCATCTACTATTTCTCCTAGATTGTGTGGGGGGATATTAGTTGCCATACCAACTGCAATTCCAGAAGATCCGTTTAATAATAAAAATGGTAGTTGGGCTGGGAGAACATTTGGTTCTTTTTGTGAACCATCAAAGTTATTAGAGAAATTAACTGTTTCTGATCCAATTTCTTCGAGAAACGCTTTGTGGGCTATTGGCGCTAATCTTGTTTCAGTGTATCTCATTGCTGCGGGTGGATCATTATCAACTGATCCAAAATTTCCATGTCCATCAAGGGTTGGATATTTTGTCGAAAAATTTTGTACTAACCTTACTAATGCATCATATACTGCTTGATCTCCATGAGGATGATACTTTCCAAGTACATCTCCAACAACTCTGGCACACTTCCTAAATGGTCTGTCTGGTGTTAAGCCTAATTCGTACATTGCGAATAAAATTCTTCGCTGTACAGGTTTAAGTCCATCTCTTGCATCGGGTAGAGCACGACCAACTATTACACTCATTGCATATTCCAGATAAGAACGTTGCATTTCTTCTTGGAGAGAGATAGATGTGAATTTTTTCTTATCCATCAGAGTGCAAAATTAAATATGTATTGATTAACTAAATTAAGACTAATAGGTAAATAAATATTTACCAGTATTGAGAATTAAGAAGATGCATTTATTTTAGATTTTGCCAATAATACATCTGTTTGAAGTCGATCATTTTGTAAAAGGATTTCAGTTGAAGTTTGTAGTTTTTCTCCCCATAATTGTTCTTTTCTATAAGAATAGTCAACATATTTAGGCTCTTTAGTTAAAGCTTTTTTTGCTAGCTGAAGCGCTAATTCGATATTCTTCATTCTTAAACAAGAAGCAAGTCCCATCAATGGCTCAGCGTTTTCTTCAATTGAGATTGCTTTCTCAAAAAATTTTGTAGATAAATTTAGATTATTTTTCTCGAAATAAGCCAAGCCTTTATTATTTATTGCTTGCCAGAAATCAGGTTTAATTTTTACAGATTTATCAAATAATTTGATAGCTTCAGAGTAATTTTTTTCCATTAAAAAAATATTTCCTAATTGAAAAAAAGCTTTATAATTATTTGGTTCAATTTGTAATCCAGTTTTTAGAGCAGTTTTTGCATTATTAAGTTGTGAGATTTTTAAATAAACATTACTCATAGAAAAGTATATTTCGCCAATATTTGGATTCAGCTTTTTTGCTTGGATAAGTGAATTTAATGATTTTTTAAATAGTTTGTTAGCCATCTGTGCGTCAGCTAAAATTAACCATAATTTTTCATCTGCATTATTTATTTTTACAGCTAATTCGGCTAAGCTGAGGGCTTGTTTAAATTGTCCAAAATATAAAAGCTGGTATGCATATTCTGCTATAGATAAACTTTCTTTTTGTAGATTTTTAATTGGTGGAAAATAATAATAGGGCACTAATGATTTAACTTGATCAACTTTTAAAAAGTAAAAACTAATTAAAGTGATACATAATATCTTGTTAAGAAATTTTGTCATATATTTATTTTTTGATTTTTTAGATTTGCCTTTATGTTTCTTCTCCACATCCATGGTTTAATTCTTTTTAATGTAGTTCCTTTAAGATTTTCTTTCCAAGTTTTATCGTCCCAACTTAATGAATCAACATTAAGATTTTTAATCCATTCTTTGGGTGTATTTTCAAAAGTATTATTTACTGGCGCTGATTTATTCCAAGGACAGACATCTTGACAAATATCACATCCTGCAACCCATCCATTTAAATTTTTTTCTATCTTTTTTGGAATAGTTTTTTTTCTACTTTCTATGGTGTGATAAGCAATACATAGATCTGACTGTATTACAAATGGTTGCACTATTGCTTTCGTGGGGCACTCTACAATACATCTTTCACATTTTCCGCATAGGGATTGTTGAGGCTTGTCTGGTACTAATTCTTCTGTGAGGATCATAAAACCCAAAGTAAACCAAGAACCATGTTTCTTGTTTATTAAATTGCTGTTTTTACCTATCCAACCAAGACCTGATTCTTCAGCCCATGCTTTTTCCAGGAGAGGCGAAGTGTCTACGCATATCTTCCATTTGCAATCAGGAATTTCTAAGTTAATCCATTTACCAATATTTTTTAATTTTTTATAAATTACTTTATGATAGTCATCTCCTTGACTAAATTTTCCTACCTTTAAGGTTTTTTCTTCTTTGTTTTGTGAACTAATATAAGTAAATCCGACACTTAAAACGCTTTTTGCTCCTTCAAGAAGTGAGCTAATATTTTTCCTTCTGTCTGCTTCCATCCATTTCATTTCACCATGATAGTTATTTGATAACCATCTTTCTAGTGCATTAGTTCTTAGTTTTAAGCGCGAACTGCCTGGTATTAGAGCAATTCCAGATATTGTAAAACCTTCATTAATTGCTTTTTCTTTTAATCTTTTACTGAATTCTTTTTTCTCTCGATGTTTATTGATCATTACTTTATTATGAACAGAATTTCGTTTAAAAGTTATTTTTGACAAACAAACCAATAAATAATTTTAATTTATTAAAAAAAAACATATCCTTAATAATTAAAAACAGTTAAATTATAAGTAATATTAATTTAATTAAAAAATTTATTTTGGTTGAATCTAATCAAAATCAAAACTCAAACCTGGGATCTAGGCTTCAACAGGATCTAAAAAATGACCTTATAGCTGGATTATTGGTTGTAATACCCTTAGCTACAACTATCTGGTTATCATCATTAGTTAGTAAATTTGTTTTAACTTTAGTAACTTCTGTTCCTAAACAGTTAAATCCTTTTATAACGCTAAATCCGCTGTTGCAAGATTTGATTAATCTCACTTTGGGTCTAACAGTTCCTTTACTAGCTATTTTGCTTATAGGCCTAATGGCGAGAAATTTTGTTGGAAGATGGTTGTTAGAATTTGGAGAAGGAACTTTATCAAAAATACCTGTAGCAGGTGCAGTTTATAAAACTCTAAAACAACTTTTAGAAACTTTCTTAAGTAATAAATCAAATCGATTTAGAAGGGTTGTTTTAGTTGAATATCCAAGGGAGGGACTTTATAGCGTGGGCTTTGTAACTGGTGATGTTGGTCCATCTCTACAGCCAGAATTAGATGAAAAGTTGCTCAGTGTTTTTATACCTACAGCACCAAACCCAACTACTGGCTGGTACACTTTGGTCCCAGAGTCTTCTGTGAAGGATTTGGATATTTCGGTTGAAGATGCTTTTAGAACAATAATATCTGCTGGAATAGTTAACCCTGATGAGAAAAACAACACTTCAAATCCAACATTTTCAAAATTATTTTCACAATTACGCGCGTCCACTAATACTTCTTCCTAATTGATGCATAATAATAAATCACTTGCAAGAGAATTATCTTTAATTTCATTAGGTCTGATAAAAGATAATGGTGATTTTAAATTAAATAAATTTCAGATAGAAGAAATTTTTGAAGCTGCTTTGGATTCTATGATTGATCATTGTAGAGATGAATTAGATAATTGTGAATTAGATTTAGAGAATGCATCACAAAATATACTTGAAAGTGAATTGAAAGAGGGAGTTTCCTCTTCGTTTGAAAATGTTAGAGAAGAATTAAAAAAATCTCTAACAAAAATCGAAATAATAATGAATACATTATCAGTCACTTTAGATTTTCCAAAATTAATAGTTTCTAGTGGGCAAATTGATATTAGAGAAGATGTGAATAAGAGGATTCATAAAATTATTAATAACCTTACAAAAATTGACTCAGATATCGATCAGGCAATGGATGGTTGGAGATTAAAAAGATTACCAAGAATAGATAGAGATATTTTGCGTTTGGCTTATGTTGATATTAACTTTCTTAATACACCAGTTGCTGTTGCATGTGATGAGGCAGTAATTTTAGCCAATAAATATAGTGATATGCAGGGAAGAAAATTTATTAATGGAGTTTTGCGGAGATTACAAACAGTAAAATTGCAGTGATTATCTGATATAGATATATAATATTTTTAGAATTTATAATTTATGAATAGAGATATTAAATGACAAATACTGATTCCGATAATTCTCGAGAGTGGGCTTTACAAGCGTATGCACTTTTAAAAAAACGACAAGAAGAACAAAAGCAAGAATTAAAAAAACAAGAAGAACAAAAGCAAGAAGAACAAAAGCAAGAAGAACAAAAGCAAGAAGAACAGAAGCAAGAATTAAAAAAACAAGAAGAACAGAAGCAAGAAGAACAGAAGCAAGAATTAAAAAAACAAGAATTGATTAATAGCGAATTTAAAGAAAATATTCCTGGTCCTCCTAAAATTATTTCTGATCCAGAATTGGGAGAATTTGATGATAATTTTACTTGGTCGGCAATGGTGTTAGCTGCTCAAGGAAAAAAAATAAATCAAATTTCGATAGATGAAATTGACTGGTTAACTAAATTAAGAAGAGGATTAGAAGAAACTCGAAAAGGATTTGTTACTGAATTATTAGATAAATTGGGAGATGATCCTCTTACACCTGAATCTCTTGATGATTTAGAGACTTTATTAATAAGAGCTGATGTAGGTATTGATTCAACTGATAAAGTTATAAGTTCTCTCAGAACAAAATTAAATGAGGAAGTTTTGGGTGGTGAAGCAGGAATAAAATTCTTAAAGAAGGAATTAAAATTCATTATCGATAAACCAATAAAAAATTCTGGTACTGACCTCTTAGTTCCTCAAAAGGGTAAGTTAAATGTCTGGTTACTTGTAGGAGTTAATGGTGTTGGTAAAACTACTACATTAGGAAAATTAGCATATTTATCTGCAAGGAGTAATTATAAAACCTTGATAGCTGCTGCTGATACTTTTAGAGCTGCCGCAGTAGAACAACTTAAAGTATGGGGTGACAGGAGTAATGTTGATGTTATATCTAATCAATCAAAAAATGCTGATCCAGCTGCTGTAGTTTTTGATGCAATTAATTCTGCAAAAAAAAGAAATGTTGATTTATTACTAGTTGATACGGCAGGTAGATTACAAACAAAAAATAATTTGATGGACGAATTAGCAAAAATAAAAAAAATTATTGATAAAAAGGTTCCAGATGCAATTGTTGAATCATTATTGGTTTTAGATGCGAGTCAGGGACAAAATGGCTTGAAGCAAGCAAAAAGTTTTGCTAAATCAGCAAATTTAAGTGGAGCAATTATTACTAAATTAGATGGTACTTCTAGAGGTGGAGTATCTTTAGCTGTATCTGAAGAAGTAAATTTGCCCATAAGATTTATTGGAGCTGGAGAAGGCATAAAAGATTTGAGACCTTTTAATAGTTATGAATTCGTGGAGGCTATGCTTGCAGATAAATAAATATTTAATTAATTTTTTTTAAAAATTTAAATTTAATGTTAAAACATATCTATCTATTAAATTTGTTGTGACAAATAATCAAAAAGAAAAATTATTTTCAAACAAATTTATACAAGATTTTGTAGAAAATGAATCTACAGTACCTTTAAAAAACAAATACAAATTTGCTGAAATTTCATCTTCATTAGCTTATTATTTGAAATCTTTTTCCAACATAAATAAATTACTTGATTACATATGCTTAATTCTTAAACATATTTTTGATGAACAAATAATATTAATTATTCCTTTAAATTGTGAGGGTGCTATATGGAGTGAAAATATAAAAATTTCTGCTAATAATAAATATTTAACAATTCAAGAAGAAATTAATAGTTTTTTTGATAAATTTCATTTTTCTAAAAATTTTAGAATAAAGGAAATTATTACTTTTGAAAATGCTTTAACAAATTCTTTTAGTGAATATAAAATTGAAACAAAAAAAATACTATCGAGAGGAAAATGTAGAGGATTTATTTACATCTTTAGTATAGATATATCTAGTCATTCGATAATTGATGATAGTAATTTTAATTTTATTCAAAATTGTTTGGCTCTTGGATTAGAAAATTACTGCTTAATAAAAACAAAGAAAAAGCATGAGAATGTAGATAGAGAAATTTCTACTGGTGCTGCAATACAATCTCAATTACTCCCAGATTATTGTCCAATTATTTATGGTGTAGATCTAGCTGCACACTGTAGACCAGCACTTCAGTTAGGTGGCGATTATTATGATTTTATGTGTTTAAAGACGAATATATCAGATAAAAGAAAAGAAAAAGCTAGATGGGCACTAGTTATTGGTGATGTCATGGGAAAAGGTATTCCAGCTGGCCTTCTAATGACTATGTTACGAGGAATGCTTCGTGCAGAGGTTCTAACAGGTTTGCCTCCAGATAGAATTTTGCATGATTTAAATCAGTTAGCAATAAATGATTTGGATCAATCTCATAGGTTTGTGACATTATTCTATTCAGATTATGACCCTAGAACAAGAAAATTGAGATTCGCTAATGCTGCACATAATCCTCCTTTGCTTTGGCAAAGTTCAGATCAGAAAATTATAAAATTAGATGCAGAGGGATTTGTACTTGGCTTACAAAAAGAGGCTCAATATAGTTGTTCTGAAATCAAGCTTAATGAAAATGATTTAATTCTTTTTTATACAGATGGAGTAATAGATACTTCCAACTCTCTAGGCGAAAGATTTGATGAGGAAAGGTTAATTAAAACTCTTACAAAATTATGCAAGCAATCCTATACATCTCAAGAAATCTTAAATAAACTCTTCAAAAAATTAGATGACTTTACAGGACAAAATAGAAATCTGGAGGATGATGCATCTATGGTTATTTTTCAATTGAAATAGATATTTTTGTCACTTATATAAAAAAATGCTTTATTAGAGATATCTTAAGTTATTAATTGATATGGCAAAAGTTTGGAGCAAAAGGTTTGATAATTCTCTTAACCCTTTTATTGAAAAGTTTAATGCTTCAATTGGTTTTGATAGAAAGTTAATTTTAGAAGACCTAGATTGCTCGATAGCCCATGCAAAAATGCTTGGTAAAACTCAAGTATTATCCTCTTCTGAAGTTTCTCAAATTATTAATGGTTTAGAGTTAATTAAAGTTGAGTATTTGGAGGGCAAATTTTTTCCAAGTCTCCCTTCTGAAGATATTCACTATTGTATTGAAGAAAAACTAATTAGTTTAATTGGTGAAAATGGAAAAAAATTACATACAGGTAGAAGTCGAAATGATCAAGTTGGTACAGATATCAGATTGTGGTTAAGAAAAGAGATTGATAATCTCGAAATGTTAATAACTGAGTTGCAAAAATCCTTCTTAAATCTCGCGAAATCTAATATTTATACTTTAATTCCTGGATATACACATATGCAGAGAGCACAACCATTATCTTTGGCGCATCATTTATTAGCTTATTTAGAGATGTTCCAAAGAGACCGTGAAAGGTTTAAAGAAGTAAGATCAAGAGTAAATATTTCCCCATTAGGAGCTGCAGCATTAGCTGGCACAAAAATAAAAATAGATAGGAATTTCACTGCTTCAGAATTGGGTTTTGAGAAGATTTATAAAAATAGTATTGATGCGGTGAGTGATAGAGATTTTTGTATAGAATTTGTTTCTGCATCTGCTTTAATTATGTCTCATTTGAGTAAGATTTCAGAGGAAATAATTTTGTGGGTAACTGATGAATTTTCTTTTGCAAAATTAACCGACAAATGTGCTACTGGTAGCAGCTTAATGCCTCAGAAAAAAAATCCTGATGTTCCAGAATTGATTAGAGGTAAAACGGGAAGAGTTTATGGACATCTTCAAGCATTGTTAACTATGGTCAAAGGGGTACCTCTTGCATACAATAAGGATTTTCAAGAAGATAAAGAGCCAATATTTGATACAGCAGATACAATATCTTCTTGCATTAAAGCAATGACTATTTTAATTAATGAAGGAATAGAATTTAATATTAAAAATTTGTCTAATTCAGTAGAAAATGACTTTTCTAATGCTACTGATTTAGCAGATTACTTAGTTGGTAAAGAAGTTCCTTTTAGGACTGCCTATCAAGTTGTGGGTGAAATTGTCAAATATTGCTTAGAGAGAAAAATATTATTTAAAAATCTTAAAATTGATGAATTTAAAAAATTCCATCCTGAATTCTGTGATGATGTTTTCGTGGATCTCGAACCTCATAATGTTGTTAAGTCAAGAACTAGTGAAGGTGGAACAGGTTTTATTCAAGTAGAAAAAGAGGTAAATTATTGGGAGAAAAAATTGTTGATCTAAATATGAATGATTTTTTTACAACAAGGGTATTCTTTGAAGTAGAATAATGAAGTAAAGTTATAAAACTACTTATAATAGTTTTTAATTAGGTTTTTTTGTTGGATTTAAAGTGAGTATTTTTGTTGGCAATTTGCCTTTCCGCGCAGAACGTGAAGATGTTTTACAACTATTCGCACCTTTTGGTGAAGTTTTAAATTGTTCTCTTCCTCTTGAAAGAGATACTGGAAGGAAAAGAGGATTTGCATTTGTTGAGATGGCAGATGAAGCAATTGAATCAACTGCTATTGATGGTTTGCAAGGTACAGAGCTTATGGGAAGACCATTAAGGATTAATAAAGCAGAA
>CACGBT010000028.1 GCA_902571335.1 uncultured Prochlorococcus sp.
AATATTCCGTCCCAATAATATTAGTTCAAAAACTCAATAAATGAGTGGAGGAAATCTTATTCCATTGATAAATTATGCTTATCAATTAAATGCATTATCTAAAACTTAATTTTTATTGAATAATTTCCCTATTAATTGAGAAAATTCAAATAGTTTTAATAGGTTCAGCTTATAGAGGGTATGAGGGTAAGTAATTATACTCACGCTTGTTATTTATTGTTATTAGATTCATTCCAAGCTTGCATTAGGAAGCTTCTTAGCTAAACAACCAACCAAAAAAAAATGAACGAAACAAAAACAGTTGAGAAGGAAAAAATCGTAGCTGAGAAGCTCAACGGTAGATTTGCGATGATTGGGTTTATTGCCCTTATTGGCGCATATCTAACAACAGGACAAATTATTCCAGGGTTTGTATAAATGGATTTTATATCTAAAAGACAAGGATATGTACCCCTTAATGTGGTTCCTTACATATTCTTTCTTGCAGTTGTTTTAAGCATCACAAAAACAAATACATTCGCATAGTTTTTAAAAACTTAGATCGTCATGAAAGTCAGCTAGTAGGGATACAGGCTGACTTTTTTAATGGTTGTTGAGCAATTGACTTGGGAGAATCAAATTAAAACCAATAATTAAAAACTAGAGAATATTGAATTAAACTTTTACTTTTTGAACCGCTATCAACTTATTCCAAATTAGTATCAAATTCAGTTCTAGATCAGGTAAGTTTAGAAATTTCCAATTCAGGTTACTCTTCGGAATTAAAACCTAGTTCTTAGTAGAATTCTAAAACTAATGAAGTTTCACTTTTTAAAATTATTTTCATATCCTATAACTTAATAAATAAATACTAGTTTTAAATAATTTAATTAAGTTACTAAGTTTTTAATTCAAGACCGTTTGACCAATTTATTAATTGAAAATCTATTTACAATGAATGAATGAACCCCTTCTTTTATTTATGGAAGAAAAAGGATTTAACTTAACTCAAGGAATTGCTTTGCTACTTTTGAAACCATTAAACTAGCCTCCTAATTACGTTCTAAATTTAATAATTTACATAACTAACCCTAGAAATAATATTGGTTATTAATTATGTCTCTCGAAGTAAAAAAATTTAAATGAAAGTTCTCGAAAATATTGCATCAGATTTAGAACAAAGAATTACTGATGCTTCCATAGGTGATTCTTCTAGGCCAACTATATTGTTCTGTGGCTGCGATCCTCGACTTAAAAAGGATTTGCATAAACGTGCAAAGCGTATTGGCTTTACTCCATCGTACTCAATAAAACATCCATCTATTAAAGTTGAATTGCAGAATTTCGGGAATAGAAAAATAGACATAGATAGGTTTAAGACAATAACTATGGACTACGAAAACTTTGAATTTATTTGCAGGTATTTAGAGAGTTAAGCATCTTTCAAATAGCTATTTTTGTTTCTGTGTTATTATTAATCAATCTCAGGTAGAGATAAGACTAAGCAATATTGACCAGCTAAAGAATTTTTGAAAAAGAATCCCACCTGCAAGAGTCAAATACTTTCTGATAAACAAGTTGTGTTGATCTATTCAATAGAGCTAATGCAAAAAATGATAATCACTTATTAAGCCTGTGTCTTTGACACAAAACAAACAAACAAATGAAAAAACTAAATAAAAAATATGCTGACTTAATGCGCCAAGCGCAACAAGCGACAGGAAGAAAAGAAGCAGTTGGATTAATTCATAAAGCAGCAAAGTTAAAAAATAAATTTGATCAACACGAAATGATGTAGTCTATTTGAAATACATAAATAAATAAATGAATAAAAGAGGAGCTAAAGGTTATTGGATATCGACTGCAAAAATAATTAATCAAGATTTATTTGATAAATATGTAAATAAAGTTGGACCATGGCTGAAAGAGGTTGGAGGCCAAGTCTTTGCAAAAGATACAGAGCCTCAAGGAAAAGAGAGGACAGAAGATGCTGATTTAGCCGTTATTTGTGAATTCCCTTCCATGAAAGATGCGGTCGAAGCTTATGAATCTGAAGAATACAGAGAACTTTCAAAGCTAAGAAAAGAAGCTACTGAAAATTCTACATTTACAATTATGGAAGGTTTAGATGAGGCTGCAAAGCTGAGAAGAGCAATGGGTATGTAAGATATCTAAGTTTTTCTACTCGTTATGTACCGAATAAAGAGTTAGAATAAGAACAATGGAAGCATTTGATTGGAGATAACTTCACTAGTCCAAAGCAACTATTTATACCTTTATAAAAAATTAAAGAAATGACTATTTTTATTGGAAATTTATCTTGGGAAACTGAGGTCGAAGATCTTGAACAACTTTTTAGTAGTTATGGAGTAGTTAAAAAATGTTATTTACCTCTTGATAGAGAAACAGGAAGAAAAAGAGGTTTCGCTTTCGTGGATTTAAATGATCATAATTCCGAAAAAAAAGCTATAGATGATCTTCAAGATGTTGAATGGATGGGAAGAGAGATAAGGGTTAACGAGGCTGAGAAAAGAGGCAGACCCAACAATAAAAAATACAATAAATTTAATAGAAATAATTAGTTATTATTACTTTGCGATTCTGAAGATTATTACTATAAATTAAATCAAAAGAAAATTAGAGCTTGCTTATTCGTAACTTATATCCAAAATTCATCAATTGATTATAAGTCGATTTTATTTGTAAAGAGTTAAGAGAAAGACGTTTCTCCTTATTCTTTTGTAAATAAAAAAAACCTTTGTTATCTATATTTTTCTCAATAGACACAAATTCCTTCCCTTTCTCTAGAATCCAAGGTTCTAATTGGAAATTATCATCTCCTATTTGATAATCCCATGGATAAATATCATTAGTTTGATTCTTTAGAGGCATATTGAATACCTTAACTTTAGTAAAAGTATCCTAATACTTTGTGATGGAATTTTTGTGTATCTAGATAGATTGTTATATCTATATGGTTCTTTTTGACTCCTTCACATATTTGTTTTTACAAGCAAAAAAAAAGACCCTTGCGAGCCTGGAAGATGGGGAATTTCTAGGCACTAAATACATCAAAGTACATCCTGTGAGCTTCCCCTACAGGTCCCCTTTCTCAATTTGAGACAGTAAGCAATAACAAAGCGAGTTGGGAGACTCGTTAGTATAACTTGGTTTTTAAGAGTCGGGGCGACAGGATTCGAAACTGCGACCTAGTGCTCCCAAAGGACTGGGCGTTATTTTTAAGAAAACCTTGAGACTTTAGTTATAGCCAAGACTAATTATAGATGGTGGAACGATTTTGAGACAGCTTATTGCTAAATCTTAGAAGATTATGCAATATGTTTATAGAACTTAGAGCCCGCTCTAGAGCCCTCTCTAGAGCCCCCCTAAAACTAGCTTCTGTGAGCAAATGAAGCTTAAGTAATCATTTACATACTGGCAAAATTAAACTACTTAAATGAACTTCATTTTTGCTAATAGATTTAAAATTAAAATTTTTAAGAAAAAGTTTAAAAATATATTTATTTACTATTTTTTGTTTATCTTCATTTCTCCTTTATTTTTATTAAATAAAAACTTATTAGCTTCTGAAAATAATTTAAAAATAGTTGGAGTAGTAGATAATGCACTCCCTTGTTCAGATTTTAATGATTCAAGTTATATTGGATTATCTTTAGATTTTTGGCGTGAGGTAGCCGAGAAAGCAAATATTCACTATACGACTAGAACAATTAATTCATTTAATGAGGGAATTAATGAAGCCGAAAAAGGTAATGTTGATCTTTTGGTATCTTGCTTTGATATCACTACAAGTCGATTAAGAAGGATAGAGTACACAATCCCTTACAGGCAAGAAAATAATGCATTCTTATCGAGAAAAAAAGATTTTCTTGGCCAATTAGTTCTTTTGAATATATTAAGGAATAAAGTCTTAATTTACAGTTTGGCTCTGTTAGCAATATTAAGTTTAATTTGTTCACTGATCGTATATAAATGGGACAATGGAAGGTTCGATTTCCTAAACTTTACTGCTCCCAGAAGAGAAAAATTAATACGTTCTTGGACAATTTTTATGGTTGGAGTTTGGACCCCCTTGTTCAGATCGTCAATGACTAAAGAGATGATGCTGATATTAATCTTTTCTTTCTTGAGATTAGCCATTGTCTCTACTCTTTTGGGTACCGCCGCATCAGAAATATTTATTACAAAAAAGCCAATTGAAATAAATAAAATAGGAAATGAACAAATTGTCAATCTTCTTTATGAGGGCGTTGGCGTACCAAAAGGTACTGCCCAAGATACATGGTTTAGTGAAAAGATTGCTTCTTTAAAAAACTTCGATACAAAAAAGATTAAATTAGTTAAAACGGAAAAAGGTGAAGAAGGATTATTAGAGTTGTTATTAAATGGAGATGTAAATCATATATTTGGAGAAAAAAGTAATTTAAAAAATATAAAAAAAGCAATCTTAAATAGCTCAGATTTTTATATTTCTATTGAAGACCCCATAAAATATAATCAAGGTTTTGTTTTTGGAAAGAATCTAGATAAAAAAAGCAAGCAATCAATTAACGTTGCAATTTCTGAACTCCTAGGAAAAGGTAGACATATTTTCGCTGAAAAAAAATGGAATGATTAAATTTTCAATATTTATAATGTTGTTATAAATTAATCATCTTTTAGGAATTTTCGAAGATTCTAGATCCCCCTACAGATCCCTTTTGGCTTATGAGACTGAAAGACAATAAAAAAGCGAGTTGGGAGACTCGCTAGTATAAATTGGTTTTTAAGAGTCGGGGCGACAGGATTCGAACCTACGACATAGTGCTCCCAAAACACCTATAAAATCAGATTTACGATAAAGACTTCAATCTATATATGGACTTTGAGAGATTAAAGTATGGACTATCTATGACCAATATCATATTTTTTTGGTGCACTTTTGGCGCATTTATGTTTAATTTTAGAATTATTAGAAGGTATCGAAGATTGGCTTGAAAGGCATTGATCCAAAATCTAGGGGTTCACCATCTCTAAATTCTATACCGTAACCTATATTGGTTACGGTAAGTTGCATTTCTAATCCGTTTGTATCGTTATTAATAACTACTGGACTACCAGAATTTGTCTCGAAAACACCAATCAATCTTTTTGCCTCACTTTCTTCTGTCGCTGTTGTTAAATTTGCATCAGCCGCAGTTAGAAGAGCTGATATCTTTCCTCCTCCATCCATTATGTTCTCTGGGAAATAGGCACTAAATCCTTCATCATTAAAATTGTTAAGAACTTCTGTATGATTTTCTGGAGTGCAGAAGTTACCCTCAAGTGTACCGGGCGTACTATTCGCATCTTCAGTATTTTGGGAACAATACTTTACATCTGCACCGGCATCATTTTTGAGAGTGACACTACCTCTTAAACCAAAAGTATTTGTAATGATAATGTATGCATATTTATATGTATTAGATGGAGGTCTCCCACTCATTGATGGTAGATCTACTGTGCTATTCGCAATATCTGCAGTAATACCACTGCTTGTCATAGTTACTACACATTCATCTTTACTAAATGTTCTTGGATCACCTGTTTGAATTGGTTGAGCGGTACATAATCCTAATTCGTGAATGGTAATTACAAATCTTTCAGGCGTATCTGTGCAAAAATCCATTTCATTTCCAATATCAGTGGGAGTTTTTGTATATTTGCCGTCAACTTTTGCACCAATGGCATCTATACATTTTGCAGGTTCTTCAGCTTTAGCAACACCTGTAAAAGCTGTAAAACTAATTAACCCAAATCCAAATGCAATTGAGCTTATATTTTTTAAAAGATTTTGTTTTAAATTCATCGGGATAGTTGTTGTAGATTTTTTAAATTTAGTTTTTAAGGTTTAAATACCTCTAGCCCTATTTTGGAACGACCCACCTGCTGATCTTTCTAAAAGAACATCATATTTACGTTTTACTGGTTGAGTCAATTGAGTAATCATATTTTTCTTATAATTTGATTTCTCAAACTTTACAGGAGTTCCAGTAATATTCATTCTTAAACCAAAGAAAGTCTCATCTGTTCCAGGTAGTGAAGTATTTACAGTAGTAGAAGCAGCAGAAATTTCATTAGAAACCCAAGCTTCTAAACTGACATGCGGAGTAGCTTGCCAACTAACTGATCCTTCTAACCCAGAGTTATCTTGGGTATCTTTATAGTCCCAGTTAAATCCTCGTACAAAAAAAGCAAGTTCTGGATTGTTGGGGAGTCTGTAACCTAATTCCACGTCCCATCCTGGAACTACTCTTTCTTGGTAAATAACACTTTCTATAGTTACATTTTTTTCTTCAGTTATTGAAATATACCAATTATTTCTAAACTCAAAATCTTTCCAGAAATATTCTCCACCTAATCCAAGTCTGCTATGGGCATCACTATAATCAGTCATTCTGTAATCCCAAAAAGCATTAGCTCCAACCATAGAATTATCATTTGGACGATTTCTAATTCCTAAACCAAGGTTAATAGTGGAACCATCTGCTTTCGTAGCGGTCGCAAATCTTGCCTGAGAAAATGCAAGAGTTTTTAAATCTCCTTTATCATCTTTTGCAAGTTCTCCAAGTTTCATCAAACTATTTATTGAGAAGCTTGTATCTGATTCCGTTCCGCCTGAGATGTTTACTGATGTCTGAGCAAAAAATGGGATTTTTTGTATCTCACCATTTGCTTTTTCATTTGCAAAATCAAATCCAGCGTCAACTAATAATCTATTAAGATCATTCGCCATGATGCTCGTATATTCACTACCTTCTGCACCATCATTAATTAAAGGAACAAACTTAGTTGAATAAGTTGCTCCATTAATTATGTATTCATCTAGTTTATCTTTTGGTTGATATGTATTTTGTTCATTTGCAACTTCATTTAGTTTGATATTCTTGAATTTGTATTCATTAGCTTCAATTGAAGTTAATGGTACTAAAGCAAATGGGGCAAAGAAGAGTAACTTAAAAAACTTCAATGATAAAAATTAAATTTAATTTAAATTAACAAGCTTTTTTAAAAAAAAAATCCCTTCTTAACTCTTTAAAACAGAATATATGGGTGCAATTTGTGTGCAACCTTTTTACAGTGTTATTTTTTATTAGCTCAGACTTATTGCTAAAACTAATCGGGGCGACAGGATTCGAACCTGCGACCTAGTGCTCCCAAATCACTAGGTCAGAAGACCCTATATCTACGATTTGAAGCTATAACTCTAGTTATAAGCTCCTTTTTCTTTTAAAACCTTATAAGACCTTCAAATGTGTGTAAGATTTTTCCCTAAATTTTCCCTAAAAATGACCTAGTGCTCCATAAGGTTTTAAATATGCCAGAAACTAATAAAAGCGTTGCAAGTAGTAAGCGTTTCATTTTTTGCAAGCTTTATCCCAAGCAGAACTCCATCTTGAAATTACAAAATCCCAATTTACATCATTTATAAAAGAGGCTTCGTCCTTATATTTATATTGATCAGATTTACCTATATTCCAATATTCTGCGGTACTTTCAATTTCCTTAATAGAAGGTTTATTTTTTTCATCCCAATCTTCTATATGTTCATCAGAATAAATTGCTTCATTCAATCTTTCTTGAATAAGTTTTTTTAAATCTTTTATATTTTTATATTCATATAGCAATTGTTGATACTGGAAATACCATGGCAGTTTATTAATTAATTGATTTGTCTCAAGATGATTAGGATCAAACATATCTTGTAATTCTGTCAAGACAGTTCCTGTTGCATATGAATTACCCATCTCATCAGACAAATCAATAGCCCTCTCAAAATAGGTATAAATAGCATTCTTATCTTCTGGTATTAATTTATCTTTTTTCATCCCTTCATATGTTCTATCAATCTCATCAAGCATTTCTACATATTCTTCATGTGTAGGATTTTTTTTAATCTTTTTTTCAGGAATTAATTTGTATGGATCTTTACCAACTCTTTTTTCTATCGTTTTAGAACAGTAAATAGAAATAAAATTAGATATCCAATAAATTGCAATACCAGTAACTGCAATAAAAATTACTTGAACAATAGAATTATTAATTTGCGAAGCTAAATAAAATATTGAAAATATCCATAAGGCTAAACCTCCTAAAGCTGCAACTGCTTTTGGAATCCAAAAAACACCTTCATGCTTAATGCTCCAATAAGACCACCAAGCAATAAATCCAAAAACAATAAAAGTTAGAGCATCCATTAAAAAGGAGCTAATTGCTTCTTATTTTAGATTGACTGTCAATTACTAACTATTACTTAATCGTCTTTTATTTATATTTAAAGAAACCGATTCTATCAGTTTTTATAAGGTAGGCTTATATCCTAAAAAATTCAAGAAAATTCTATAAAGTCTAGGGAAAAACCATAAGAAAACCCCCTAAAAAGGAGGTCATTTTCCCTAATTTTTCCCTAAGCCAAAATAGGCAATCG
>CACGBT010000029.1 GCA_902571335.1 uncultured Prochlorococcus sp.
GCTTATAACTAAGTGGTGCAAATGAGTTTGAGTCTCAATCTAGCACAAAGTACATAGGACTATATACTAAGTATGTAAGCTCAGCTACCCCTACAGCTACCCCCTGAGCGACCTAGTGCCACATGTCCAGTAGTTCGAAGAATGAGGATTGGGTTGATGCCCTGCGATTATTTATCAAGGACACGATAGGAAGCTCATGGCAAATAACTCAAAATAAAGGGAAGGTAATGCTAGGGATAAGATTTAAGGATGGAACAAGAACCTACACATATCTTCCCTACAAGTGGCAAAGATCAAATCAAGGAAAAATAAGAAATTGTATTGAGCAAATACACACTCTTCATATAAAGAAAAAAATAGGAATTAAAGAAGCAATAGAAAGAGTAAAGGCTAGTGCTCCAAGAGATGAAATTGCAAAAGCTACTAAAACAGACTTCAAAGATATTCTTGATGCCTGGAATAAATTTGGAATTTATTTAACTAAAACTACTGGCAAAGTATCAGAATCTACTTATAAAAATTCTTTTGGACAAACTACAAAAGCACTAGAGAGAGCTTCAAAATCTGAGGATGTTCATAACCTATTGATGAATGTTGGGAAACAACATGAAGCAGGGATTCGAATAAGAAAACAAAATATCCAAAGAGTGGCTAGATGTTTAAGATGGGCCACTAGCAAGCAGTCAGGATTTCTATTAGATGAGTATTGGATACCTCCAAGAGAAGGAGAGTTGGGAGACTATATCGGAAGGAAATCAAGAGAAGAACAGATTAAAACTGATACTCCAACTATTCCTATAAGTGATGATGATTTTATAAAACTACTTGCATCAATAGAAGAGAAGTTTACTGCTAAGCACCGAATCCAAAGAGAGCAAGCTAAGAAGTGGCACTTCTGTTTACAAGTCACGAGAGTTTTTGGATTGCGACCAATCGAGATGAACTATTTGCAAATCAGGAGGAATGGTAAGGATTGTTTATGGTGCATCTATCCAAAGCAAACTAACGAAACTGCTACAAAGCCAAGAAGATTAAGACCTATCCATAAAAACTGGGAAGAAGAGTGGAACTTAATTAAAAGGATTAAAAATAAAGAGCCACTTCCTGAGACTATGGATGGAGAATCTTTTAGAACTTATTTAAGTAGGAATAATTATTGGAAGGAATTAAGGAAGAAGGATGATTATGTACCTTATTCTCTAAGGCATGCTTTTGCAGTTTGTGGACATAGTTATAACATTGCTCCTGCTGTTTTAGCAGGTGCTATGGGCCACGATCCTGATGTTCATAACAAGAGTTATTCCAGGTGGTTTGGGGAAGATTATTTTGATGACATCTTTGAGAAAGCTACACAGAGTATTAAGAAGTAGATCAAAGTAGATCACGATATTGCAGACTCCACAAATCTATATACAATTAGAGCAAATCTTACAGGGGAGGGAAGCGAACTTAGTTCATTTCTGTATTTAACTTGCTCCTATTTGAGTTAAATTTGATTACCCAAAAAGGACTATTTAGGAAGTCCGACAATTAATTAAATATGAAAAGTTGAAAGATCACCCAGGTCAATCAGCGAACTGTACAACTTAACTACTTAAATAAAATGAAGCCCATTGTAAAAAAATGGCTGAAGACTACTGAGATGGCTGTTCTTCTTGGTATGTCTCCCATTTCTCTTACTAGGAGAGCTAAGAACAAAGATGGCTACCTAGTTAAAGGAGAACACTACAACCAGTTAGGGGATAATAATTCTCCTTTCTATTGGCACGTAGAGAAAACATTAGAAGCCTTCGAGAACTGGGGAGCACCAGTTGCAGGAGGTGCAAAGTGAGAACCAACTACAAACTCCTCCAATACTCTTGGGAGACTGACCCAAAGGTTAAGGAATGGAAAATAGCTTATGATGCAACTCCTCCAATGCAATTCCCAAAAAGAATTAAATATGGAGGGGAATGGGTTTGGAGTGTTCCAGATAATGAACCAGGGCCCAAAGATGTTAGATCAGATGAGCAATTTAATAACGATTGGTTTATTCGAACTTGTGAAGCCTGGGACAGATTAGATGAAAAGAAACATGTAAGAGATGTTCAAACAATAAAAAATAAAATTAGAAGTCAACTTATAAGAATCCACAAACTAAAAAATGGAGATAGATCAGTATGTTGGAGAAGGCCGTTGGAGTCAGAATTATCTACTCTTGAATGGCTTGAGTATATGGAGAAGGGTATAGACCAAAAATACAAAATCCATTGGACTGAATATGTTGATTATGTAAATGTAAGATTTGGTTTAAAAATTCGAAAGGATGTTTTAACCGATCACGAAATAAAAAAAAGTAAATTAATAATTGATTTAGCTCCTAATCCTGTAGCAATAGGTGGAGCAAATGACGAATGAGGAGGAGTTAAGGGATAAGCGGAGACATTTGGAAATGTCTTTGGCTAATCAGTACCACATGAGTGATAGGAGTAAATATAGGTTAATTAAAAGGATTATGGATGTCCTGGAAGAATCAATGGAGGAGGATGAAAAATTTGATGATGATTAAAAACAAGAAGCCCCCTGCTCCTTCCAAAGACAGGGGGTTTTCGTTTGAGTACCACGTCAAACTATCCTGGAGTTCATATCAAAACTCTCTTAATTTATAGAAGAAATTAAATAAATTATCAACAATTATTGAATTGTACGTAAAGCTATATACCTCCTAGATCTATTTGCATCACTAGGATTTACAGAGCTAGTGATACGGATGAGAATGAGTTTAACAAGTTCAATAAGTTAAACGACATGATGAGTGAGGAGGAAAAACTAGCTTTTTATCGAAGTGAATATATTGGTGGAGCTTTTGTTGAGTTTATTGGATTTAGATGTCCAAAGAATCTTCAAGTATTTCTAGAAACAAAAGCAATGGTGGAGGGGCGTGACCGATCTGCAATTATCCGAAGGTTATTAACACGAGCTTGCGAGGAGGAGGGGTTTGATAGGAATGCGTGATAGACATAAAATCTTCGAGGGGTTGAAGAATACTCCCGAAGGATGGAGATTTTGTAATTGTTGGGATAAAAGAGCAAAGTATGAGGGAAGTCAATATGACTCTCCATATACTTTGGAGGAGGTACTTGAACAGAAGGGAAATGGAGTTGGAGTTTTATTAGGTGGACATAGTACAACTACTATCAATGGGAAGAAGTATGGATTAGGTGCAATAGATTTTGATGGTACTGGTTCAGATATAACTTTTAAACATCATCTAGGTTTAGATGCTTCTTCACTTCCAAGAACTGTAACTGTTACAAGTGGGAAGAAAGATAGAAAACAAATATTCTTCTGGATTCCTGAGGATTATTTAGATGTATTAGATGGTAAGAAGATTAAGTTAGATGGGCATGCTCACTTCGAGCTAAGGATTGGAAATATGTACTCGATGGTTGCAGGGGCACATGATGAGATGCCTGATGGATATTACTGGATTAATTCTCCTGCTGATACTGATATAGCAATAGCTCCACTTACTTTGTTAGATGGATGGGAGGAGGTATCTTCTAAACCTAAGAAGAAGAGTTTTATAAGAAGGATTGTTAGAAGCAAAGATGATCTTTTAAATGATATAGGTAGAGTTCCAAGATACTTAGAAAGATATTATTCTCCTGCAAATAATTATTCTGATTATGATTCCTGGTTAGGAGTTTTGATGGCTTTGCATCATCTTTCCCTGGAGTGGGAAGAAGCTACAGGAGTGGAGGATAAACTTCTCCCCGAAGCTCACAAATGGAGCTCCTGGATGAGTAACTATGATGATGTGGAACTAGAGAAGAAGTGGGATAGTTTTTCTAAGGATTTAGATGATAAAGGAGTAGTTACTATTGCATCTTTCTTCCACAAAGCGAAAGAGCATCCTAATTGGGAAATAGATCAGCAGAAATTACAGGCTACAAAGAAAGAACCAAATAAAAGGAAGAGAAGTGAACTGTTAAAAGACCTACTGCAACATGCAAAGAATAAGGATTTAGATTCTTTCTATGAGGACTTTGCTGAGTATGAACATAGATATAAAAGGAAGCCTAGTTTGATCAATATGGATTTACTTCACGAGCTTAGAGATAGTTATTCTCCAAGAGCTTACAAAGTGGGAGAAGTTGATATGAGCAAAGTTAAAGACTTGGAATACATCTTGGAGGGTTTTCTTGTACGCGGAGAAGTCCATCAAATCTTCGCAGGAGCAGGTATGGGAAAAACCTCCCTTTTAGCAGGAATGGTTAAAGCAGGTTTTCAAGGAGTAGGGTTTTTAAATAAATCACAATGTCATAGAGATAAATTTAGAACCTTATGGATTGCATGTGATGGAGGTTCTTCCAGGTTTAAGAGTGTTTATAAAGATATGGGTCTTAATCCTGAGATGGTTGATGTATGGGGTGGAGATATACAACAGGGGTTAACTAATTGGAAATGGACTATTCCTAACTTAGTTCTATTAGTGGAGAAGTTACAGAATGATAGAAGTTATGGAATGATTGTTTTTGATAGCTTGAAGGGCATGCTCGCAAATACAGGCTTTGCATATACCGATAATGAGCACTCGGATTCTATTAATCAGTTTTTAAGAGAAATAGTTGCTGAACCTTTTGGAGTTGCTTGTGTATTGATTAATCATCTATCAAATGATGGGAAGGCAGGTAGTGGAGCTAAAAGATGGGGAGAGACAGTTGCAGTTAATGCTGAAATAAAACCTGTAATTTTAATGGATGCTTCTCCTGAAGATGGAGGGCAAGGTGCAGGGATGAAGGAAGATAATTCTCTTAGAAAACTTTGCATGTGGAAGAATCCTATAGATGGAAGAACATTCCTGGAATACAGTATTGAAGATGGAATGTGTGTTCCTAATACTAAAGTTCTTCTAGGTGGAAAGTGTTATGAGCAAATGTTGAAAGCAGTTCAAAAATACAATATGGAGACAGGGCAAAGAGTATTTCATATAAACGAGATTAAACAGTTGCTACCTCATTACTCGGAGGGGCAAGTTCAAAGAACCGCTAAGGAACATTTGAAGGATAGGAATGGGATATTTAAACCTCAAAAGAGTGCTAGTGGGAAGGTAGTTCCTGCAACTTATGAACTTAAGTCCTTATATGTACTGGATAAAGTTGAGTAATGAGCTCAAAACTAATCTATAACTAGATAATTTAAAGAATTTTGATGCTCAACTGGATGAACAATGAACAGTAAAGCTCCACTTCTTCTATTGATCATTGATCATTGGATTGTGCATGTTTATTTCTTTATAATCCTTTCTTATTACTTACTTTTTATTCAATTACTCATCATCTAACCCTATATGTATAAGAGAGTGGAACGAAAAATTGAGATTAAGGAAAATGGGTTTTAGCATAGGGAAAATATATTTAATGAGATGGGATTAGAGAGAGAGTTAGAAGCACTTAGGAGAAGAGTAAGAAGAGTTGCAAAAGTTGAAAATCCTCCTCAATTATCAGTTCATGTATTTAATGAGGGAGAAAAAAATCCCACAGGAGATAGCCCGTGGGAATTATCAATAATGATTGAGAAGAAACGGCCTTTAATAGATCAAGCAAATAGCTTAGATGCTTCTCGTTTCTCTCGATCATCCACCTCTAAGTAAAGCGAAAGTGTATTCAAGGATGAGTGACCACTCAAGCTCTTAATAACATTGAGTGGAACTTGCTTTCTATGGAGTTGTGTTAGTTGAGTTCTTCTAAAACTATGACTAGAACCGCCCATAATTTGGGCCCTTTCAAGGGCATAATCCAGGGCATACATGAAAGCTCTTGTTGTTATGTGAGAACCTTCTTTCCTACCATAAAAAACATAATCTTCTGGGTTAGGTTTTCGGCCTTTATATAGAGTCCAATCAATCCTCCAATTCATTAAGACCTTATGAAAAGAAGTAGAGATAAAAATTTCTCTACTTTTTAATTTCCTTTTAACGATTGATGCAGGAAATAGGATTTGATCTTTACCTATATCCCTCCATTTAAGTTGGACTACTTCTCCAACTCGAGCTCCTGTATTTC
Organism: uncultured Prochlorococcus sp.; assembly: GCA_902571335.1. Classification (GTDB taxonomy): domain Bacteria; phylum Cyanobacteriota; class Cyanobacteriia; order PCC-6307; family Cyanobiaceae; genus Prochlorococcus_A. The sequence continues at coordinate 6,048 of CACGBT010000029.1, forward strand.
TTAAAGTAGATGCTAAAACTTTTTGATTTTCAGTTTTTAAATACTTAATAACTAAATCAAGCTCCTGGGTATCTAATACCTTTGCTTGACCGAAGCGATTATTTTTCATTTAGAAAATCTCCCTATCAATAGAATCTTTTAAATCTTCTCTTTGAGAATGATCTAAAAAACAAATAATAGATTTGATTAAATAGTCTTTATCAAATTGATCTAAGTCATCAATAAGAGATTCTCTTAGTTCTTCTGGGTTTTTCATTTTGGAAGGTGGTTTGTGGTACTAAGACGTAGCCTGGTATTTGTACTTCGTCTTATTTCTATTTTACGAAGTCAGGAACAAAGATAAACCTAATTTATTGATAGTTGTAGTAAACAATACGATAGTATTTCTTATCTAATTTAATTAAACAATAGAGAGTCTTAATATCAGTAATGACAATGTATTTACTCTATTTTATAACTAATACTAATTTGACTTATTGCTAGGGGTGGAGTAGGAAAATATTAATTTTCAGATCACACTACGGGGAACTTATTTATACATTAATAATACACTAGTTACTAATATTTAACAACAACTATATCCTATAAAAAATGTTAAATATGTTAAACAAAAATAGAGGATAAAATTTAGTTATAAGTCTCTTTATTTTGATGAGAGAAGATTTAGAACACAACTTCGATTTAGCTGAGTTTAACAACTCTTGTAGGGTAATGAAATGTGCTCGTGAGCTATTTCCTCATAGTGAAAAGCAAGCAGAAATGTGGGCTATTTATTGCTATGAGAGATGGACTAGAGGAGAAGGTGGAACACCTGAGCAACAACGTGATCGAAGGAATCCAAATTGGAAAAAATCTCTCGAAGAATTTAACAAAAGAAGAGCAAGAACTAAACTTATTTACTACTAAAAATGGAACTTCCAACTGTTGATTATTCTGATGCTTACATTGAGGTATGCAGGAAAGCAGGTTTACCAGTTAATAAACTTCCAAAGAAGGGAGACAAAATAGATATAGCTTATGAGTTAGCTATGAAGGAATTAAATCCTGCGTTATATCAAAACATAACTTCTCCTGACCCAAATAATCTTCCTGCTGATGTAGCTCAGAGATATAAGCAAGGATTGATGTGGATTGATGATTTGAAAGCTTATGAGGATTGTGGGTTTACTGGTACTGCAAGGACTATTAGAGATGCTATTTCAGAAGCACAAACTCAGAAGATTAATAATGAAACTAGAGCTATGCAGGAGAGAAATGATAAACATGCAGAGTATATGAGAAATAAACCAAAAGGGATGAAGTTTGGAAATCCTCTTCCTCCTGAGCAGGTTGCATTTGCTAGAGAGCAATGGGGTATTACAGGTCTAGCTGACTGGCAAAAATAAATGACACTATCAATCTCAAATGAAATACCAGAAAACGTAAGGAGGGGTTTAGTAGCAAAAGGAGAAGGAGCTACCTGGGAAGAATGTGCAAATATTGCAAAGATTTCTAGGTATGAACTCCAACAATGGAGAGCACATCCTGATGCTGATAATTTAATTTCAACTGCTATCAACTACAACCTGGAGGAAGCACTTGGAACTATTGCCGCAGCAGCTCCAACTCTTGCAAAAAGATTAGTGGATATTGGTTTATCAAGTGGAACTAGACCCTACACCGCAGTAGATGCAATTAAAACATCACTTACATTCCTTCAAAGTGGAGTGATTGATAGGGAGAATAAATCAGAAATCAAGAAAATTAGAAGAGCTCTCGAACAACTAGAAGGAGAACCCACCGAAATAGTTGATATTTAATATCAGATAATTAATCTATATATATAGGAATAATTTTATATGGATTTTTTAAAGAATCTTTGGAAGACGCAACCAAATACAGTTATGGGAATTGGTGCATTACTCATATTAATTGGTTTTTTTAATGCAGTTAGAATGAACAAGCCACAAAATATGGTTAATCCTCCAGGTGGTGTAAATAAACAAATATTAGAAAAGAGAAATGCTACTCCAAAAACTTATAGATTAACTGCTCAAGAAGTAGTTGATAAGCATGAGTTCAAGATGAGATGGGCTTGTGAAGATGCAATTAAATCTCAATTAGTAGATCAAAGATCGTATAAAGCGGTAAAGGTTAGATATACCCCACACAAGATGAATGAACATCCAGATGCAGTTGTAGATGCACGAATAAGTTTTGATGCTAAAAACTCTTTTGGTGGAAATTCTCCAAGTTTTGGACGTTGTGCTTTTGACTCCTACGGAAATATGGTGCGTAGTCCTAATGTAATCTCTGGATATTGAGCTACCTCTAGGCACAAAGTAGATCAAAGTACTTCGTATG
>CACGBT010000030.1 GCA_902571335.1 uncultured Prochlorococcus sp.
ATTTTTATATTTAACCAATCTTAAATAATTATTTGATAATTTAATTGGAAGATGGAAATTTTCTAAAATTTCCAAATATTCTTGAGTAATATTAGATTTAAACAACTTATCACTAAGATATAAAGCTGAAACCATTCCTAATGAAACAGCTTCGCCATGTCTGTAATATTCTTCAGTAGATAGGTCTTGATTGCTCTCTATGGCATGACCAAATGTGTGACCAAAGTTTAGAAATAATCTTTTGGACCTCTCCCTAATATCTTTATTTGTAAATTCAATTTTATACTTAATTGCAAGATTTAATATTTCTAAAAAATCATCTTTTTTTTGAAGCAAATCTTGACCTGATTTGTTCTCTAAAATTTTTACTTTAAGGGAACCTTGTTTTAAAATACTTATCTTAATAATCTCTGCAAAACCAGCATAAAATTCTCTTTTAGTAAGCGTAGAAAGATATTCTGAATACATTAATGTCATGATCGGATGCTTATAAGTGCCCAAAGTATTGACATGCTTATTAGTATTTATTGCTGTTTTGCCTCCAATCGAAGAATCTGACATTGCAATAACATTAGTTGGAACATGAATTAACGCAACTCCTCGATAATAAGTTGAAGCTAAAAATCCTACTAAATCTCCTACTACTCCCCCTCCAATTGCTACGAATAAAGTATCTCTCTGAATTAAATTAAAGATTAACCAATCACTTATCTTCATCAAAGTTTTTATATTTTTAGCATCTTTTCCTGGAGACATTGGATATAAATGCAAATCCACTCCAAATTGACTTGTTAATTGTTTGAATAACGAAATAAATTTTTTATGTGAATCTAATTTTTCTAAAAAAAAGTCGCTGAAAATTACTACTGAAGAATGATTGGGTATAACCTCCTCAAGTTTCTCTTTAAATTCAATTATCTCATCTCCTATATAAATAGGATATTGAATATCCTGTCCATCATAGGCATTTATTTTAAGCATTATTCTGAATTAACATTTTACGTGCCTTTTCTAAATCTTCATTGGTATCTATTGAAAAAGTAGAAGATGTCGACAAAGGTGATAATATTTTAGTTCCTGACTCTAATGCTTTAAGCAATTCAATATCTTCTAAGATTTGAATATTTCCATTTCTGACTGAAGAATATTTATTAATAGATTTTTTCGTAAAACCTATTACTGATAAATGTTTTTTATATTTCAAATTACTTTTCTCTTTTAAATGTAAATATGGTATTAATGATCTACTCATATACATAACAAAATTTTCATTATCTAACACTAATTTTACTATAGAGTTCCTTTCAGCCTCATCAAAGTTTATTTCTTGATGAGGCAAGATAATTATATCCTCAAAACCTTTATATTTAATTAAAGAATTCTTAACGCAAAGTAGAATTTCATTATTTACGAAGGGTTCATCCCCCTGAACATCAATATAGTATTCATATTCAAGATTGTATGTTTTAATTGCTTCTGCAATCCTCTCAGTACCATTTATAGGATTTGAAGAAGTTTTATAAAATGGAATCGATTCTTTTTCTAAATATTCAATTATGAGCTCTGAATCAGTGCATACAGCCACATCAGCTTTAATATCAATATTGCTTAATGACTTCAATGTATTTTGAAAAACATGATGAATTAATGGCTTTGAACCAATTTTTTTTAATGCTTTCCCTGGTAGACGTCTTGAATTATATCTACAAGGTATTAGTACAGCAATATTTTGAGAGTTAAGCATTAGAAGACCAACCTCCATCTATTTTAAAAGTTTGGCCAGTGATAAAACTACTTTTTGAACTCAAAAGAAAATCTATAAGATATACAATTTCTTCAGAATTACCCCACCTATTCATAGGGGTTCTTGAAATTGTCCAGTCATAAAGTAACTCATTATTATTTTTGAAATTTTCAGCATATGACGTTTTTGTAAATCCTGGAGCAATTGAATTAAATCTACTATTAGAAAATCTTGATGAAGTAGATCTAATCAATGATTCAGAAGCAGCTTTTGTGGCTCCATAATCATCAAGATCTTTAAAGCCAAGAGAACTTACGATAGATGAAATATAAACTAATGAAATATCTTTTGAAATCATGTCTCTCAAAACCAAAGTTTTAAGAATATTTCTTAGAGAAAAATAATTTATTTGCCATATTTTATTTAAAGTATCCGAATCAACTTTTTCAAGATTATTTCTTAATCTCATCCCAGCATTAATTACAAATTTACTTGGCAAAGCATTAAATTTTTGGACTGCTTTATCGAGACATTTACTATATATATTTTCTTCTGAAACATCACCTTTTATTAAAAGTAATCGTGAATTAAATTCATTTAAATGACTAATATTTTCAATGTCAGAACGATAAATTCCTACAATTGGTTCATTATATGATTCACAAAAATATTTTAAAGTTTCCCTTCCTATACCTTTACCACAACCAGTAATTAAGAACATTATTTATAGTACTTATCTTCATTGTATCTTTTTATCATTTCTGCTATCCCGTCGTAAAGAGATGTATGAAAATGTGAACCAGTTATCTCTTTAATTAATGAGTTATCTCCAACCATTCTAGAGATATCTCCAGGTGTAGAACCAGAAGAAATTATTTCAATATTTTTATTCAAAATATTTCTTATATGATCCACAACAACTTCAACTGTAAATTCTTCTCCGGAACATAAATTAATTGCCTTTGAAAAACTGTTTTTATTGTTTTCAATTTTTCTTAGATAATTTATTACATCATATATATATACAAAATCTCTAGTCCGCTTTAAGCTTCCCTTTATGACTATTTTGCTGTTTTTAATAGCTTGGGCCACATATATTGAAACCATTCCCTGTGAAAGATTTGCGAGATTCTGGCCTGGTCCATAAATATTAAATAATCTTATTGCAGTAGTTTTTAATCCTTTTTTTGAATAAATTTTCATATATTCTTCACTTGCCTTCTTCCCAATTGCATAAAAATTTTCTCCATCTAAGGTCATAGTTTCTTTTTTTGGCATTGGTTCAAAACCGCCGTAAACTGACATACTACTTGCATATATAAAGTGAGCTTGAGGACAATATTTTTCGACGTGTTTCAGTAAAATTAAGGTTGACTTTACATTAGTTTCAATATCATAAATCGGATCAGCATAAGAAATTTCAACTGAACTCTGGCCAGCAAAATGATAAACCAAATCAAATGGATTTTCAAAAATATTCTCATATTCATTTTTCCCAACATCTACCTCTAAAAAAGTAGAACCTAAGGGAATATTCTCTTTATTTCCAGTCCTTAAATTATCAAGGATTACTACTTCCCAACCTCTATTAATAAGGTCTCTTGCAATATGTCCTGCAATAAAACCGGCCCCTCCGGTTACCAAAGCTCTTCCTTTAGGTTTATCCATAAGCTAAGTTTTTAATGAATCCAATAATTACTTAAGTTTAAATGCCTAATGAATAAGGCACTAAAAAAACTATCCAAATAAATATGGTTTTTGGATTTGTTTATAAATTAACATGGAAAGCAATCCCAAAATATAAAGTGTGTCTTTGTCTTTATAGGAAGTATCATAAAGAAAGTTAATTAGAAAAATATGATTAAGCTCTTTATTGAAATATTGAGCTATTTAAAACCTAATCGAAAAAGACAATTAATTTTAATGGTTTTTAGCATGCTTTTGGGAGGATTGAGTGATGCCTTTTCATTAGCAGCAATTCTTCCTTTTTTAGGAGTTCTTTCAAATCCAGCAAAACTATGGGAGTTACATAATGTACAAAAAATTGCTCTTAATTTCGGGATTAATTCACCAGATCAACTTTTAATACCATGTACTGTTTTGTTTGCTATTTCGGCTGTTTTTGCATCTTTCTTCAGGATTTTTAATCTTTGGTTTACTGGTGTACTATCAGCAAAAATTGGAAATGATTTAAGTTCTGAAGCTTATTCAAAGACATTAAATAAACCATATAATCAGCATCTTGATAGTAATAGCAGTGAGATTATTAATGTCCTTACTTATCATATGTCAGCATTAATCGATGTAATAAACTATATTCTCTTATTTTTAAGCTCTTGTTTTATTATTTTCTCAATTGTTTTAGGTTTACTTCTAGTTGATTGGCTTATAGCATCAACTTCAGCAATAATTTTCACTTTTTTATATGGAAGCATTATTCTTTACTTGAGAGTAAAAATATCTAATCTCAGTAAGACAATAGATCTTTCCACTCAAGCTCAAGTCAAGTATGTACAAGAAGGTTTAGGGGCAATTAGAGATGTAATTATCGATGACACATCCAGAACATTTGTGCAGAGTTTTAAAAAGGCAGATCAAACCATGAGATTAGCAATTGCGAGTAGCAGAATTTATGGAGGTAGCCCAAGATACATCATTGAGGGTTTAGGGCTTATTTTTATATCTACAATTGCATTAGTTATTACTCTCAATGGGGAAAACTCAATAGGCGTTATTCCTCTACTTGGTACTCTTGCTCTTGGCGCTCAAAGATTATTACCAGCCATGCAGCAAGGTTACAATGCATGGGTTCATACTAAGGCAGGCATGGAGGGTTTTAAAAAAGTAAAGTCTATACTGGATCTCCCTAAACCAAAATTTTTTAAGAAAGATAATAAATTTAAACTTAAGTTCTTAAGTTTTATAAAAGTTGATAATATTTCATTCAAATACTCTGGGTCTGATTTAGTTCTTAAAAATATAAGTTTTTTAATTAATAAAGGTCAAAGGGTTGGTATTACGGGAAAAACGGGTAGCGGTAAAAGCACCTTAACAGATATTTTATTAGGACTTCTTGAACCAACATCAGGACAAATATTATTAGATAATAAAAAACTATATTTTGATGAGAAATCTAAAAATTTTAATTTAGATTCTTGGAGAAATATAATAGCTCATGTTCCACAAACAATTTATTTATCAGATAGTAGTATTTACGAGAACATAGCATTTGGAATTGAACCAAATTTTATTGATAAGAAAAAAGTTTTGGAGGTCTCAAAAAAAGCCCAAATATATGATTTTATTAAAGATTTACCAGAAGGATTCAATACAAAAGTTGGTGAAAGAGGAGTAAAATTAAGCGGTGGTCAAAGACAAAGAGTAGGTATTGCAAGAGCACTTTACAAAAATGCAGAAATACTCATTTTTGATGAGGCAACTAGTGCTTTGGATAATAAGACTGAAAATGAAGTTATGAAATCTATATATGATTTAAATAAAGATCTGACTTTGATAATGGTGGCTCATAGATTAAATACTCTTGAAAAATGTGACTTTATAATAAATTTGAATAAAGGCTTAATAACTTAAAACACTTTCTCCAAAGCCTATTTGATTCAATAAAACTTTTGAAATTTTTCTCTTTTTCCAGAAGCCAAATAGTATATAAATTACAAAATTTATTATATTTTTCTTTAAGTTTTACAAATTAATATTTGATAAAAGTTTGCAGATCGCAATTTGCTTTTACTAAGTTTTATTTTTAAATCACTGGCTTTAATCCTTTGCTAAATTTTTCCAGAATTGTATAACCTTTTTTAAGGTAAAGAGGATTATAATTTAGAACAATAATTAATGTAAAAAATCTCTCAATTAAACTTAATAAGTCAAGTTCGAGTGATTAAGTTAAAATTGTTTTAATATTTTTCATTTTTGATAATATTTAATTATCACATCTAAATTTTTTGCTCGAGATGGATACTAATAAGATAATTGACTCTAATATCTCAGAACATTATGAATTAATTAATAAGTTAGACAATAAAATAAAAAAAGATATTGCTGCTGCTGGAAAATTAATTGCTCAATCAATTGCATCAGGTTCAACAATATTTTGGTGCGGGAATGGTGGCAGTGCTTCAGATTCTCTTCATATATCTGCGGAATTAGTAGGAAGATTTAAAAATAATAGAAGACCCCTAAGATCAATAACATTAAATTCAGATGTAGCAGTTTTAACATGCATATCTAATGATTTTGAATATGCAGAAATTTTCTCAAGACAAATAGAGGGTTTAGCGGATCCAAATGATGTTTTAGTGGGAATTTCAACATCCGGCAAAAGCACAAATATAATAAATGCTTTTCAAAAGGCAAAAGATATGAATTTAAAGACAATAGCTTTTTTAGGAAAAGGAGGAGGAGATTTAATTTCTATTGCTCAGAAAAGTATACTTGTACCTTCAAATTCAACTGCAAGAATTCAAGAATGTCACATCATGATAGGTCATATTATCTGTGAGATAATAGAAACAGAATTAGGTTTAAATTAAAATTAAGTATCCACCTTTAAACACAATTCACTCCATTATTTTTGACTTTGATGGAGTTTTAACAAATAATAAATTACTTTTAGATGAAGAAGGTAAAGAATCCGTAATTTGTGACAGAGCTGATGGATTAGCATTTGATCTTTTAAGGAATTACAGAGATAAATATTCTAAAGAGCTATCAATTTTTATTCTTTCAACTGAAAAAAATAAAATCGTTTCTCAAAGAGCGAAAAAACATAAAATCAAATGTTACCAAGGAGTAGCAGACAAACTATCTTTTATAAAAGATTACCTATCGGATAAATTTCCACAACAAAAAGATGCTTTTAAGAAAATTATTTATTTAGGTAATGATCTTAATGACTACTCATCAATGCGTTATTGCGGGTTTTCAGTTGCGCCTTTTGATGCTCATCCAGAAATTAAAAAAATTGCAAGCAGAGTACTTGATAAAAAAGGAGGTGAGGGTTTTGTAAGATCATTTGTAGAAGAATTATTAATTGAAAATAATATTGATATTTATAGTCTGTTATTATAAATAATGGTTTTTGTAGTTATTAATGTCAATTTTTATCGTTGCAGAAATAGGTATTAATCACAACGGAGATTTAAATATTTGCAAGGAGTTGATTGATATTGCTGAATCTTCTGGATGTGATGCAGTTAAATTCCAAAAAAGAGACATTGATAAGGTATATACTCAAGAATTCTTAGATTCTCCGAGAGAAAGTCCTTGGGGGAAGACTCAAAGAGACCAAAAAAGAGGTTTAGAATTTGATACTAATGATTTCAAAGAAATAGATAAATATTGTGCTTCAAAGGGTATTGAGTGGTTTGCATCAGCATGGGATTTAAATAGTCAGTATTTTTTAAAACAATTTAACTGTAAATACAACAAAATCGCATCTGCGATGATTGTTTGCAAAGAACTTCTTGAAGAGGTAGCCAGCGAGAAAAAACATACCTTTATATCTACAGGTATGTCTACTTATGAAGATATAAAAAAGGCAGTTGAAATTTTCAAGTCTAAAGATTGTTCTTTTGAATTGATGCATACAATATCTACCTATCCAATGAAAGATGAAGATGCAAACCTTAAATTAATTTCTACTTTAAAAAATAAATTTAGTTGTAATGTTGGTTATAGTGGCCATGAGACAGGATTGTCAGTATCTTATGCAGCTTGTGCTCTTGGTATTAGTTCTTTAGAGAGACATATAACTCTTGATAGATCAATGTATGGCTCTGACCAATCAGCATCTTTAGAGCCTTCAGGCCTTCGTCAGCTTGTGGGAGGTATTAGAAAAATTGAAGAAGCTATGGGTGATGGAATAAAAAAGGTTATTGATGCAGAAGTTCCAATTGCCAAAAAATTAAGAGGCCATCTATCCTTTGATATAGAAGAATCTTAAAAAATTTGATTACTGCAATAATCCCCGCTCGTTCAGGATCAAAAGGAGTTCCAAATAAAAACATGAGGACTCTTTATGGTCATACTTTGATTGATTGGGCAATCACTTCGTGTAAGAAAAGTAAGCTTATTAATGAAATTTTAGTATCTACTGACTCGGAAGAATATAGGGATCATGCATTAAGTATAGGAGCAAAAGTTCCTTTTCTTCGTCCAAAAGAAATCTCGAATGATTTTTCAACTGATTTTGAATTTATTAATCATGCACTAGATTGGTTCAAAGAAAATACCAATGAACCTGAAATAATAGCCTTGATACGTCCTACTACTCCCATTAGAGATCCAAAAATTATTGACGATGCAATTAATAAATTCTCAGAACTTGACAACATTACTTCTTTAAGATCAGTTCACGAGATGTCTGAATCTTCATATAAAACTTTTGAAATTTCTGAAAATGGACATTTAAATTCCATTTGTTCTAATAGTTTTGATTTAGATACATCAAATATGGCTAGACAAAGTTTCCCAAATACCTATATTGGTAATGGATATATAGATCTGTTTAGATCAAAATTTATTAGAAAAGAAAAGTTACTTTATGGAAATAAAGTT
>CACGBT010000031.1 GCA_902571335.1 uncultured Prochlorococcus sp.
TGGCTGTTAAAAGTACTCCAAATGTAATTAACTTTGTCGGTGCTGAAGACGGTAGAGGCAGCGGCAGATCGCGAGGTCATATCAAACCTCGACCATTATCAAGACAAGAAGTTAATAGAATCTTTAAGCGCGCATCAGAGAAAAAAGCTGTAATCAAATTAGATATCGAAGAAAAAGATAGAATCATTGTAACTAGCGGTCCGTTCAAGGATTTCCAGGGAGAAGTTATAGAAGTTTCCGGAGAAAGAAATAAATTAAAAGCATTACTTTCAATATTTGGGCGCGAGACTCCTGTAGAATTAGAATTCTCCCAAATCAATAAACAAAATTAATTTCTAATTGTTCTTGTTTATCGAGTAAAATTATGATTTTCTACTCAAGCTTAAATTCTCTAATCTAATGGCAAAAAAAATTGTTGCAGTTATCAAGCTTGCTCTACAAGCAGGCAAAGCCAATCCTGCTCCTCCTGTAGGGCCAGCTTTAGGACAACATGGTGTCAATATCATGGCATTTTGCAAAGAATACAACGCAAGGACACAAGATAAAGCAGGTTTTGTAATTCCAGTCGAGATTTCTGTTTTTGAAGATAGAAGCTTTACTTTTATCACAAAAACACCTCCTGCTTCCGTCTTAATAACAAAAGCAGCTGGTATAGAAAAAGGATCAGGTGAATCCGCAAATGGCTCTGTTGGGAATATAAGTAAAGCTCAATTAGAAGAAATAGCCAAAACTAAGCTTCCTGATCTAAACTGTTCTAGTGTTGAATCAGCAATGAAAGTTATTGAGGGTACTGCTCGTAATATGGGCGTCTCTATCACTGATTGAGTTCAATACACAATTTCTCACTATTTAGGGGAGGTTAGTTAATAACCGTTTGCACCCAATATTATTATGAAAAAACTATCTAAAAGAATGGCGGCTCTATCAACAAAGATAGAAGATCGCATTTACGCACCACTTGAAGCTCTTAGTATTATCAAGGAAAATGCTAATGCAAAATTTGATGAAACTATTGAAGCACATATACGTTTAGGTATTGATCCAAAATATACTGATCAACAATTAAGGACCACTGTTGCATTACCACACGGTACTGGCCAAAGCATCAAAATTGCAGTAATTACAAGCGGTGAGAATGTATCGAAAGCTAAGGCTGCTGGTGCAGATTTATTTGGCGAAGAAGATCTTGTGGAAAGCATCAACAAAGGAAATATGGAGTTTGATCTACTTATTGCAACTCCAGATATGATGCCAAAGGTTGCAAAATTAGGAAGAGTTTTAGGACCTAGAGGTTTAATGCCTAATCCTAAAGCTGGGACAGTAACTAATGACATTGCTAATGCAATAAAAGAATTCAAAGCTGGTAAGCTCGAATTTAGAGCAGATAAGGCTGGAATCGTTCATGTCCGCTTTGGAAAAGCAAGTTTCACAAAAGAGGCTCTTTTTGACAACTTAAAAACCTTACAAGAATCAATTGATAAGAATAAACCAAGTGGAGCTAAAGGAAAATATTGGAAAACTTTTTATGTAACTTCAACAATGGGGCCTTCAGTTCAATTAGACATAAATGCTGTACAAGATTACCAACCTGAAGGTTAACGCTTTGTAGTATAATTTAAAGTGCAATAATACGGCCAAAGAAAGTAGGTTGATTTAGTTATTCTAAATTTTTAATTCCTACCGAGGACTCGTCTTAAATTATTTCTTTTTGGATCTAATAAAAGCGGCCTCTTTAAAAGAACTTTGCCGCATTTCCTGCTCTCCCTAAATTACGATCCAAAAAACATCAATGGGCCGAACACTAGAGAATAAGCAAAAAATCGTTACTGAGATTAAATCTCTTTTAGACGACTCGGAAATGGCTGTAGTTCTTGACTATAAAGGTTTAACTATCAAAGAGATGTCAGATTTGCGATCTAGATTGCAAACAACTAACGGCATCTGCAAAGTTACTAAAAATTCATTAATGCGAAAAGCTATTGATGGAGATAGTAATTGGAACGATCTTGAATCTTTACTGACCGGAACAAATGCTTTTGTGTTAATTAAAGAAGATGTTGGCGGTGCTGTAAAAGCAATCCAATCTTTTCAAAAAGACACCAAAAAATCCGAGACCAAAGGAGCTTTATTTGAAGGCAGACTTCTTAGCGATTCTGAAATAAAAGAAATTGCAAGTCTTCCATCTAAAGAAGTATTGATGGCAAAAATTGCTGGCGCTCTAAATGGCGTAGCAACAAAAATTGCGATCTCTATCAATGAAGTACCTTCTGGACTTGCTAGATCACTTAAACAACATTCTGAAAAATCAGAATCTTAAATCAAAACCCTAATTAACTTTTAAGAAAATGTCCGCAAAAACTGAAGAAATTCTTGAATCATTAAAATCTTTATCACTTTTAGAAGCATCTGAGCTTGTAAAGCAAATTGAAGAAGCTTTTGGTGTATCTGCTGCAGCTTCTGCAGGTGTAGTAATGGCAGCTCCAGGAGCAGCTGGCGGTGACGCAGATGGTGGTGCTGCTGAAGAAAAAACTGAATTTGATGTAGTTCTCGAGAGCTTTGATGCAGCTGCAAAAATCAAAGTACTTAAGGTTGTAAGAAATGCAACTGGTCTAGGTCTTGGCGATGCAAAAGCACTTGTTGAATCTGCACCAAAAACAGTAAAAGAAGGAATTGCCAAAGCAGATGCTGAATCTTTAAAGAAAGAGATTGAAGAAGCTGGCGGTAAAGTTACACTTAAGTAAGAGTACATTTTTTCAAGCCGATAACCTTAATATCGGCTTCAAAAATTATGAATAGTGATACTATTGCGATTGAAGCCGCAACTGATGGAGCCTGCAGTGGTAATCCAGGCCCAGGTGGTTGGGGCGGTTTAATAATTTTTGAGGATAACAGCGAATTAGAAATAGGTGGTTCCGAGCAAAATACTACTAATAATAGAATGGAACTCACTGCGGCTATAAAAACTCTTGAGAAATTAAAAACCTACAAATTAAAAGAGAACTTTAAACTAAGAACTGATAGTAAATATGTCATAGAGGGTTATACAAAATGGATTATTAATTGGAAGAAAAATGGATGGAAAACAAGTTCAGGAAAACCAGTTCAAAATCTTGATCTATGGCAAAAAATTGATCAATTAAGAATTAATGGCCTAATAATGGAATATGTTAAAGGTCATAGCGGGGATAAACAAAATGATAGGGTTGATAAAATTGCAACCAATTACAGCAAAGGTATATCTATAGAAAGTAACTTAAAAAAATTAGAATCCTCAGTTGATTTTTTTGAAAAAAATGCACCTGCAGAAATTCAGGAATTATTTTCTCGCAATGAATTAATTAAAAAATTTGCAGAAAAAAAGTACCTGTTAAGTTCACCTGAACTAAACACCTTATTAGGTGATGAAAACCACTTAAAGATAAAACAATATTCACTTTTTGAATGGCGTAATTGGAGATTGATTCCTAAAGATAAAAAATATTGGATAATAGAAAAAAAAGAAGCCTAATTTTTTATGAATGAACAGAAGGGAGGATTTAAAAATCTTTATAAAAACTTGATTACCCCTGTATTAAAAAAAGACTCTGGAATTGATGCAGAATACTTAACAAATTTATCTCTTAGTCTCCTTTCATTCAGTTCGAGAAAATATAATTGGCCTATAGTATCTTCTATCTTAAAAAATCTAAATGAAGAATTTTCTGTAGTTGATAAAAGGTTAACTCAGAACATATGTGGAATAAATTTTTGTAATCCAATTGGTTTAGCTGCTGGTTTTGACAAAAATGGAAATGCCGCAAATATATGGAAAGATTTTGGTTTTGGATTTGCTGAGCTTGGTACAGTAACTAAATTTGCTCAGAATGGAAATCCCAAACCAAGGTTATTTAGATTAGCAGAAGAAGAAGCAGCATTAAATAGAATGGGTTTCAATAATAATGGTGCTGAAAATCTAGTTAAAAACTTTGTCGAACAAGGTATTGAGTTTAAAAAAAATAGGGAGAATATTTGTTTAGGGATAAATTTCGGGAAGTCAAAAATTACAGGTTTATCTCAAGCAAAAGATGATTATTTAACTTCTCTAAAATTATTAATTCCATATTGTGATTACGCAGCAATAAACGTAAGTTCTCCAAATACTGAAGGACTAAGAAAATTACAAGATCCAATTCTTCTAAAAGAACTTCTTAGAGAAATTAAAAACTTACCTAATTGTCCACCATTATTTGTAAAAATTGCGCCAGATTTAGGCCTTAAAGATATTGAAGATATTTGCCAATTAATAATCGAGGAAAACATCGATGGAATAATTGCTACAAACACCAGCATTGATAGATTAGGTCTTGAAAATAGAAAGATCAGGCAAACTGGATTATTACTCTCTCAAGAGAATGGAGGATTAAGTGGAAGGCCTCTCCAAAAAAAAGCAAATCAAATAATAAAACATATACATAATATTGATAAAAAGATTATTTTAATTGGCGTTGGTGGAATAGATAGTCCTGAGTCAGCTTGGGAAAGAATTTGTTCTGGAGCATCATTAATTCAACTTTATACAGGATGGATATATAAGGGTCCACAATTAGTACCAGATATACTTGAGGGAATTCTAAAGCAACTCAATAACCATCAATTATCCTGTATAAAAGATGCAATTGGATCAGATTTAAAATGGGTTGAATAAAATTAGAAAATGAATAATGAACATCATGATTACTCAACGTTAGCCATGCAAGGATCAAACTTGAAGCACGGTGGAAATGTATATGCAACTGCGAAAAAATTAAATTTATTACCCTCCGAAATCATTGATGCAAGTGCATCATTAGTACCCTTTGATCCCCCTCAAATACTAATAGATTCAATAAATGCGGAAATTAAGAATCTTGGCTTTAGATATTACCCAGAAAGAAACTTGAGTGATCTGAAAGAAATAATCGGCAAATTTCATGGAATAAACCCAGACAATATATTGCCTGGAAATGGAGCTTCTGAATTAATAACCTGGGCAGGTTATGAAGCATCCAAATTCGGAATAAGTTGTATTCCCTCTCCATCATTTGTTGATTATGAAAGATCTTTAAATTGTTGGAATAGCAATTTTATACATTGCGAATTACCAAAAAACTGGAATGATATTTTTCCTCAATCATTTCCGCTTCATCCAAAAGGTGATGTTATTTGGATAACAAATCCACATAACCCTACCGGCCAATTATGGGAAAAGAATTCATTGGAGGAAGTTGTGAAAAAATATAAATTAGTTATCTGCGATGAAGCTTTCTTATCGATAACACCTAATGGAGATAAAGAATCTTTAATACCATTAACCAAAAGATTCGATAATTTATTAGTCTTGAGAAGCTTGACCAAAATCTTCAATATTCCTGGTCTTAGATTAGGTTACGTTATTGGCTCATCGAAAAAACTTAAACAATGGGAAATAAATAGAGATCCTTGGCCTTTAAATTCATTTTCTATTAAAGCCGGAATTGATCTGCTAAGTAATAAGAAATTCTATGAACAGTGGACAAAACAGATTCACAGCTGGATAAATATTGAAAAAAAGAGAGTATTTGAAAAATTATTAAAAATAGAGAAACTTAAAATTCATAACTCTTCAACCAACTTTTTTTTAATAGAAAGTGAAACATCCTTGTCGCCAAATATAAAATACTTAGAAAATAAGGGAATATTGCTTAGAGAATGCACTTCATTTAGATTTCTTGACGAAAAGTGGGCAAGAATAAGTCTGCAGAATAGAAAAAATAATACTCTTTTATGTGAAGAAATTCAGAATTCCTTTAAAAAATAATTAATATATTTTTTAATCTCATTTTTAGATTTAATTTTATTATTATTTTCCATATTCTTCTTCATGAGATCTAATATTTCATAATGATTTTTTTCCTTTTTTGATTTTATTTTAAAAATTCTTTCTAGAGTTTCTTCAAAAACTTCTTTAGACATTTTATTCTGATTGATTAAAACAGAGCCTCCACTTGCAGCAATAATCATGGCATTTTTCTCCTGATGATTATTTTTAGAATCTGGATATGGAATTAAAATTGAAGGTTTTTCAGCCTCCATT
>CACGBT010000032.1 GCA_902571335.1 uncultured Prochlorococcus sp.
TCTCCCCCGTGGAGTTCATCCGCACTTGTTCCTCCTAATAAAGTATCTGCTCCTTTGCCACCATATAATTTATCTTTACCGGAATGTCCCTTTAGATAATCATCGCCATCTTCCCCATAAATTAAATCTTTTCCTTTCGAACCATACAAACTATCTTTACCAGAACCTCCATATAATTTGTCATCTCCACTTTTGCCGTAAAGTTTATTATCTCCAGCATTTCCAATTAAGGTATTGTCTAAAGAATTACCAGAACCATTTATATTTGTTGAGCCAATGAGCGCGAGATTTTCTACATTAGCAGAAGCAGTATAAGTAACTTTTGAATAAATTAAATCAGTACCTTTCCCAGATTTTTCTTTAATATGATCATCCTTACTATCCACAATGTAAGTATCATTACCATCTCCGCCTGACATAGAGTCCTGCCCTAATCCTCCATCTAAAATATTATTACCATCATTGCCAGTGAGAGTGTTGTCTAGTGAATTCCCTTTTGCATCAAAATCACTGGACCCGGTTAGAGTTAAATTTTCTACATCAGAAGATACAGTGTAGGTAACAGAAGCTTCAATTGTTTTAATATCAGATTCTCCATCTGAGGTATTAACTTCATCATTAACAGGATTAACCAAAAGTTTAGCTTTGACTTTTATTGTGCCACCATTATCATCGTTGATGCTATATGCTAAACGAACTTTGCCATCCCAGTCTTGAATGGGATTAAAGGTATATGTCCCATTCCCATTATCAGTAATACTTCCTTCTCCTTTAATAACTTGGACATTAGTCACGGAGAGAGAGTCACCATCTATATCAGAAGCTTTAAAGAGAAGCTGATCTGTAGAAATAATAAGTTTATTGCCCTCATCTATTGCACCTAGATTGACACGACCAGAAACAACTGGCGCATCATTAACGGGAGCTAATGAGAAGGATTGATTAGCATTTATTGTTCCTCCATTTGAATCAGAGACCATGTAGGTTAGAGAAATATCTCCATAAAAATCTTGAGAAGGCGCAAATATCCAGGTCCCATCTTGATTGTCAGTAAGAGAACCAGAACCACTGCTGACTGTTAGATCTTGTACGGAAAGAGTATCTCCATCAACATCGCTATACCCTTGAAGCAAATCGGTCGCTTTGATGGAATAGACAATATCTTCTGTACCATTTTCTAAATAAACTTTATTGTTCGTTAATGTAGGCGCATCATTGACGGGAGCTAATGAGAAAGATTGATTAGCATTTATTGTTCCTCCATTTGAATCAGAGACCAAGTAGGTTAGAGAAATATCTCCATAAAAATCTTGAGAAGGCGCAAATATCCAGGTCCCATCTTGATTGTCAGTAAGAGAACCAGAACCACTGCTGACTGTTAGATCTTGTACGGAAAGAGTATCTCCATCAACATCGCTATACCCTTGAAGCAAATCGGTCGCTTTGATGGAATAGACAATATCTTCTGTACCATTTTCTAAATAAACTTTATTGTTCGTTAATGTAGGCGCATCATTGACGGGATTAACCGTTAAGGTGGCATTAGCGTCAATAGAACCACCATTTCCATCATTTATAGTGTACGAGCCACTTACCAAACCATTATAATTTTCCGCGGGAGTAAAGGTATAACTTCCATCAATATTCTGAGTAAGAGTTCCTTCACCCTCAACTAATTTCAAATTATCGATAGTTAAAGTATCTCCGTCAACATCAGTCGTAGTACTAAGAAGTTTTTCAATTACATCAGTAGCACTGATTGTAAAGCTGCTATCTTCATTAATTGAGCCAAAATCAACATCCCCAGTAGAAACTGGCGCATCATTGACGGGAGCTAATGATATAGATTGGGTTTCTATACTTTCAGAAAAAATACCAATGGAATTGATAATTGAGTAGGAAAGATTAATAGAACCATTAAAGTTCTCCGGCGCAATCAATGTCCAGGTATCATTTTCATTAGCTTTCAAGCTGCCAACAGATGATGCAAGATTGGTGACTGAAAGATCAAAATTGTTAGGATCTTCATAGCCTTGAATTAACTCAGAAGCTCTTATGGTATATGCAGCATCCTCTAGGCCGTCGGTAAGATTTGCTTTTATACCTGTCCTAATTGGAGCAAGGTTCTCGTACTGGAAATTCAAAGTTTGATCTCTAAATTTGAGTTTTTCAACACTCTTGAGATGATTTATTTCTAAATCCCCAGAAACAATTAATTCACCATCCACAAACTTAAGGTTGTAGTCTGCATAGTCTCTTGAGAAGAATGCAGTATCAGTTCCTTGACCACCATCAATAATATTCTTACCTTTTCCACCGTAAAGAAGATCATCACCATTGCCCCCTTCTAAGATATCGTCTCCACCAAATCCAATGAGAGTATCGTTGCCTCCTAATCCGATAAGATGATCTTTCCCGTCAGACGAATTGGTGTTTGAACCCTCAAAGAAACTTTCTGTAGAAATAGTCAGATCAGAGAACTGGAGCTGATCAATAGAGTAGAGAGTATCAACTCCATCAGCGAAACCAGAACCTGTATCGCTTATGTAATATCCATAATTAAAGGTGTCATTAGAGACTCTTGAGATGTCATAGTCGGAATGAGCACCTGAGAGAATTAGAGTATCTACAGCAGATGTATTAGAGTCAGTGGAATTTGTTGTAAAGCCATAATAAATATCGTTACCACCATTTCCTTGGAAGATATCATTACCCTCGCCCCCTTCTATAACATCAACTCCTGAACCACCTGTTAGGGAATCATTCCCATCACCACCGTAGACGGTGTTATCTCCATCACCTGCGTTGATGATGTCATCTCCATAACCGCCCCAGATTGAGTCATTACCTGCTCCAACTGTGATCGTGTCGTTTCCACCTTGTGAATAATCACTTATTCCGTAATGGTTCCACCACCAATCATCACCGCTATAGTTTCTAATATGCCCAGTATCACCGTAGATCCTGTAATCTCCATCACCTGCTGTGATAATGTCATCACCCTTACCTCCATAAATATTAGTATTGGTAACGCCTAGAATCGTGCTACTTGTGATGGTGTCGTTCCCATCACCCCCATCGATACTGCTCCAGCTAGTAGAGGCTATCTGTCCCTTGCTACTTGTGATGGTGTCGTTCCCATCACCTCCATCGATACTGTGAGTGTATTCCTGGGCGCCATAGATAATATCATCACCAGCTCCACCGGATATATTTTGTACATAGGTGGTGTTAGAAGCATCAATCGTGTCGTTCCCATCTTCTCCATGGATGCGCCCATATCCAGTGCCATATCCGTAAGATCCGCTATACGATCCATAATCATATGTCGTTGACTCAATAGTCCCTGTCAGAGTGATGATGTCATCGCCACTGCCAGCTTTTACCTCAATCTTACTCCAGTTGCTAATCCATGAATCCATGTAACTCCAGCTCCAAGATCCATCACTAGCTTTCTGATTATTGAAATTGACGCGGACAGAATCCTGACCACCAGAAAGATTAATAACATCATCTCCGGATCCTGTTGTAACACTACCTACCGACGCATCTGCTGTCAGGACATTGTCCCCATCGCCGAGATCAAAGGAAGAACCTGAACCATCTAAAACATTGACGGTATCATTACCTGAGCTGGCAGAGATTGTGCTGTTGATAGAAGAGACATCAATGGTATTGTCACCTGATCCGGCGTCAATGGTGTCGGTTCCAGCTGTACTGGTAATAGTGTCATCACCACTTCCACCCCAAACGGAGTCATTTCCTTCTCCAGTAGAGATGGTGTCATCACCACTGTCGCCATAAATGGCATCGTCACCCTCACCGCCTTTGATGGTGTCGTCACCGGATCCACCAATGAGGACATCATCTCCTTCTAAGCCTTTAATCGTGTCATGACCAGACCTGCCGTCAATTAAATCATTACCGCTGGTACCTGTTAAGGTGTCATGGCCAGAAGAGTGATTTTTAAATTGCTTAAAGAAACTTTCTGTAGAAATAGTCAGATCAGAGAACTGGAGCTGATCAATAGAGTAGAGAGTATCAACTCCATCAGCGAAACCAGAACCTGTATCGCTTATGTAATATCCATAATTAAAGGTGTCATTAGAGACTCTTGAGATGTCATAGTCGGAATGAGCACCTGAGAGAATTAGAGTATCTACAGCAGATGTATTAGAGTCAGTGGAATTTGTTGTAAAGCCATAATAAATATCGTTACCACCATTTCCTTGGAAGATATCATTACCCTCGCCCCCTTCTATAACATCAACTCCTGAACCACCTGTTAGGGAATCATTCCCATCACCACCGTAGACGGTGTTATCTCCATCACCTGCGTTGATGATGTCATCTCCATAACCGCCCCAGATTGAGTCATTACCTGCTCCAACTGTGATCGTGTCGTTTCCACCTTGTGAATAATCACTTATTCCGTAATGGTTCCACCACCAATCATCACCGCTATAGTTTCTAATATGCCCAGTATCACCGTAGATCCTGTAATCTCCATCACCTGCTGTGATAATGTCATCACCCTTACCTCCATAAATATTAGTATTGGTAACGCCTAGAATCGTGCTACTTGTGATGGTGTCGTTCCCATCACCCCCATCGATACTGCTCCAGCTAGTAGAGGCTATCTGTCCCTTGCTACTTGTGATGGTGTCGTTCCCATCACCTCCATCGATACTGTGAGTGTATTCCTGGGCGCCATAGATAATATCATCACCAGCTCCACCGGATATATTTTGTACATAGGTGGTGTTAGAAGCATCAATCGTGTCGTTCCCATCTTCTCCATGGATGCGCCCATATCCAGTGCCATATCCGTAAGATCCGCTATACGATCCATAATCATATGTCGTTGACTCAATAGTCCCTGTCAGAGTGATGATGTCATCGCCACTGCCAGCTTTTACCTCAATCTTACTCCAGTTGCTAATCCATGAATCCATGTAACTCCAGCTCCAAGATCCATCACTAGCTTTCTGATTATTGAAATTGACGCGGACAGAATCCTGACCACCAGAAAGATTAATAACATCATCTCCGGATCCTGTTGTAACACTACCTACCGACGCATCTGCTGTCAGGACATTGTCCCCATCGCCGAGATCAAAGGAAGAACCTGAACCATCTAAAACATTGACGGTATCATTACCTGAGCTGGCAGAGATTGTGCTGTTGATAGAAGAGACATCAATGGTATTGTCACCTGATCCGGCGTCAATGGTGTCGGTTCCAGCTGTACTGGTAATAGTGTCATCACCACTTCCACCCCAAACGGAGTCATTTCCTTCTCCAGTAGAGATGGTGTCATCACCACTGTCGCCATAAATGGCATCGTCACCCTCACCGCCTTTGATGGTGTCGTCACCGGATCCACCAATGAGGACATCATCTCCTTCTAAGCCTTTAATCGTGTCATGACCAGACCTGCCGTCAATTAAATCATTACCGCTGGTACCTGTTAAGGTGTCATGGCCTGCAGTATTTTCAATATTCTTCCCTAACAACTCATCATGAGCTTCTGTACCTATTATTTTATTTAAGGTTTCTTTAGGACTCATGGTCTAAAGGTTCCAGCTCTTTAAAACTGTGGACAAGATCTTACCATTAAAATTATCTCAACAAAGGGAATAATTTAAGATTTTCTTAAGATTCTTAATATATCTGCTTTCTTTTTAGATAGTTGGAAATAATTTAATTGTTACCCTTAACATTTTTATTTAGGAAAGTATGGAATTTCTAAG
>CACGBT010000033.1 GCA_902571335.1 uncultured Prochlorococcus sp.
AACAAAATGATCAAGGTAATGAGATTTTTATGATTAAAGCTCAAATTGAGAATTTACAAAGTAATCTAAATTCTTTATTTGCTATTCAATCTACTGAAAGAAAAAAAATTGCTAAACAGTTACAAAATTCAGTAATGTCAATTTTAAGTAATCTAGGTTTACAAAATGCAAATTTTTCAATTCAATTTTCTGAGTGCAAGCCTTCTGGCGATGGAATTGACGATATAAATTTTTTGTTTTCGGCTAATCCTGATCAGAAGCTTGCTCCATTATCAAATGTTATTTCTGGCGGAGAAATGTCAAGATTCTTGTTAGCTATTAAATCTAGTATTTCTAAAAAACCCAATACTTTCTTTTTAGATGAAATTGATAGTGGTTTAAGTGGTAAATCTCTATTTTCTTTGGTGGAGCTTATAAAAGAAATTTCTAAAAATCAACAAGTCTTATGTATTACACATCAGCCATTCCTCGCTGCTAGGGGATCAGCTCATTTCAAAGTTAATAAAAACGTAATTAATGGGATAACTTATACTTCAATCGCAAAACTAACTACAAAAAATCAAAGAAAAAATGAACTAATAGAACTTATAGGAGGAGGTTCATCTGAAGTAAACGAATATGCTTCTAGACTTCTTGATCGCTCAGCTGCGTAAAATAAAAAAAATTCTACTATAATAACCTTTTTAAACCATAATTTAGATTTAAACATGGTTAATAAAGTTGATAGTAGTTTTGGAGAAGATAACTCAATTAATATTAGGGGAGCTCGTCAGCATAATTTAAAAAATATTGATCTTTCTCTTCCTAGGAATAAATTTATAGTTTTTACAGGTGTTAGTGGAAGTGGTAAAAGTTCTCTTGCCTTTGATACTATTTTTGCTGAAGGTCAAAGAAGATATGTTGAGAGTCTCTCTGCATACGCAAGGCAATTTTTGGGTCAAGTAGATAAACCAGATGTAGACAATATTGAAGGTTTATCACCTGCTATTTCAATTGATCAAAAATCTACAAGTCATAACCCTCGATCAACAGTTGGAACAGTAACGGAAATACAAGATTATTTAAGATTATTGTTTGGTCGTGCTGGTGAGCCTCATTGTCATCATTGTGGGATTCCAATTGCGCCTCAAACAATTGATGAAATGGTGGATCAAATTCTTCTTTTACCAGAAGGAACAAGGTACCAATTGTTGGCTCCTGTTGTAAGAGGTAAGAAAGGAACACATACAAAACTAATAAGCGGACTAGCTGCTGAAGGATTTGCCAGGGTAAGAATCAATGGAGAGGTAAGAGAACTTGCTGATAGTATTGAATTAGATAAAAATCAAATTCATAATATTGAGGTAGTAGTCGATAGATTAATCGCAAGAGAAGGCATACAAGAAAGATTAAATGATTCTCTACAAACTTGCCTCAAAAGAGGGGATGGCTTAGCAATAGTAGAAGTTGTTCCAAAAAAAGGAGAAAACTTACCTTCTAATTTAGAAAGAGAAAAACTTTACTCAGAAAATTATGCATGTCCTGTACATGGATCTATTGTTGAAGAACTTTCTCCTAGATTATTTTCTTTTAATAGCCCATATGGGGCCTGTCCAGATTGTCATGGGATTGGTTATTTAAAAAAATTTACTGCGGATAGAGTTATACCTGATAAAACATTACCTGTTTATGCTGCAATAGCTCCTTGGAGTGAAAAAGATAATACTTATTACTTCTCTTTACTTTATTCTGTAGGACAAGCTTATGGTTTTGAATTAAAAACTCCTTGGAAAGATTTAAGTGATTTGCAAAAAAAAGTTCTACTTTTGGGATCAGATAAACCAATATTAATTCAAGCTGATAGTCGTTTTAAAACTTCTAGTGGTTTTGAAAGACCTTTTGAGGGGATATTGCCAATATTAGAAAGGCAATTGAATGAAGCCAATGGAGAATCAGTTAAACAAAAGTTAGAAAAGTATCTAGAATTAGTTCCCTGTAAGACATGTTCTGGAAAAAGATTAAGACCTGAGGCTTTGGCAGTTAAACTTGGTCCATACAACATTACTGATTTAACTTCTATAAGCGTTTCTGAAACCCTAAATCACGTAGAGCGCATCATGGGCTTAGGTAAGACAAAGAAAGAAAATATATATTTATCAGAAAAACAAAAGCAGATAGGTGAATTGGTTTTAAAAGAGATTCGTTTACGTTTGAAGTTTTTAATTAATGTAGGTTTAGATTATTTGACTTTAGATAGACCAGCTATGACTTTGTCTGGTGGTGAGGCTCAGCGTATTAGATTGGCTACACAAATAGGTGCAGGACTTACTGGCGTTTTATATGTATTAGATGAACCAAGTATTGGTTTGCATCAGAGAGACAATGACAGATTATTAGAAACATTAAAAAGCTTAAGAGACTTGGGAAATACTTTGGTTGTCGTTGAACATGATGAAGATACTATGAAATCCGCAGATTATTTAGTAGATATTGGCCCAGGGGCAGGTGTTTATGGTGGGGAAATTATTGCTAAAGGATCTTATCAAGATGTCTTAAATTCAGAAAAGTCATTAACTGGAGCTTATCTTAGTGGTAGGAAATCGATTCCTACTCCAAAAGAACGTAGATCATCTGTAAAAAAAAGTTTAATTTTAAATAATTGCTCTAAAAATAATTTAAAAAATATTTCTGTTGAATTTCCTTTAGGAAGATTAGTTTCTGTAACTGGTGTGAGTGGAAGTGGAAAGAGCACTTTGATAAATGAATTACTTCATCCTGCATTATGTCATTCTCTAGGATTAAAAGTCCCTTTTCCTCAAGGTGTAAAAGAGTTAAAGGGTATAAAGGCAATTGATAAAGTTATCGTTATTGATCAATCTCCAATAGGAAGAACTCCAAGATCAAATCCTGCTACATATACTGGTGCTTTTGATCCTATAAGGCAGATATTTACTGCCACAGTAGAAGCAAAAGCAAGAGGTTATCAGGCTGGTCAATTTAGCTTTAATGTGAAAGGAGGAAGATGCGAAGCTTGTAAAGGTCAGGGAGTCAATGTAATTGAAATGAATTTTCTACCTGATGTGTATGTTCAATGTGAAGTATGTAAAGGAGCTCGTTTTAATAGGGAAACTCTGCAGGTGAAATATAAAGGTTTTAATATATCTGATGTTTTAGAGATGACTGTTGAACAAGCTGCAGAAACTTTTTCTGCCATACCTCAAGCTGCTGATAGATTATCTACATTGGTTGATGTTGGCTTAGGATATGTCAAATTAGGCCAGCCAGCTCCTACATTATCTGGTGGAGAGGCTCAAAGAGTTAAGTTAGCCACAGAATTGTCAAAGAGGGCTACTGGAAAAACTTTATATTTGATTGATGAACCAACTACAGGGTTAAGTTTTTATGATGTTCATAAATTAATGGATGTAATACAACGTTTGGTAGATAAAGGTAATTCAGTTATTGTTATTGAACATAATTTAGATGTTATTAGATGTTCAGATTGGATTATCGATTTAGGACCTGATGGAGGGGATAAAGGAGGAGAAATCATTGCAGAAGGTATTCCCGAGGATGTAGCTAAAAATCCTACAAGTCATACAGCAAAATATCTTAAAAAGGTTCTGAAATAAGAAAATCCTTGTTGTATTTCTTTTTATTTTAATTATTTCAGCAATATGAAATTCTTTTTTAAAGGGGCATAAAACTCCTCTATAACTGCTTTTTTGAATACTTTTATATTAAAAAAATTTCAAATCATAATGCTTTCTTAATATTTCCTTAGAAAATTCAGCTTATTTGTATTAAAGGCCGTTGATCGGAGGTTTTACTGAATGAGGTTGAAATTTTTACATTTACATTTACATGGTCTTATACGTTCTAAAAATCTTGAGTTAGGCAGGGATGCAGATACAGGAGGGCAAACACAATACGTTTTAGAGTTAATTAAAAGCTTGGCTAATACTTCAGAAGTTGATCAAGTAGATTTAGTTACTCGTTTAATAAACGATCCTAAAGTAGACGATGAATATTCTCAAGAAGAAGAATTTGTAGAACCTGGAGTGAGAATTTTAAGATTCAAATTTGGACCTAATAAATATTTAAGAAAGGAATTGCTTTGGCCTTATTTAGATCTTTTAACTGAAAGACTAATTTCTTACTATAAAGAAAACAAAAAGCCTAATTTCATTCATGCACATTATGCAGATGCTGGATATGTAGGAGTTAAACTAAGTAAATCCTTAAACGTTCCTCTTATTTTTACTGGTCATTCTTTAGGAAGAGAGAAACAAAGGAAATTGCTTGATACTGGTTTAAAAAATAATCAAATAGAAAAACTTTATTCTATAAGTAAAAGAATTGAGGCGGAAGAAAAAGCATTGAAGTCTGCAGATATTGTTGTTACAAGCACTAAACAAGAATCAGTTTATCAATATTCCCAATATTCTTCTTTTTCACCTCACAAAGCTAAAGTTATTCCTCCTGGTGTTGATCATAATAAATTTCACCATATTCACTCAACAAGCGAGACAGCCGAAATTGATAACATGATGAAACCTTTTCTAAAGGATTCTACTAAACCTCCATTTTTAACTATTTCGAGAGCTGTACGAAGAAAAAATATTCCATCTTTGATTGAAGCATATGGAAGATCTGAAAAATTAAAAAGAAAAACTAATTTAATTCTGATTTTAGGTTGTAGAGAGAATACTTCAAAACTTGACCCTCAACAAAAAGATGTTTTCAATAAAATTTTTGAAACAATTGATAAATATAATTTGTATGGAAAGGTAGCTTATCCAAAAAAACATCTTCCATGTCAGATTCCTGCTTTATATAGGTGGGCTGCTAGCAGAGGTGGTGTATTTGTAAATCCAGCTTTAACAGAGCCTTTTGGTTTAACCCTTCTTGAGGCCTCTTCATGTGGATTACCAATAATATCAACAAATGATGGAGGACCAAAAGAAATTCGTTCAAAATGTGAAAATGGACTTCTAGTAGATGTTACTGATATTAATGAGCTGAAAGTTATTCTTGAAAAAGGAATTTCTAATAATAATCAGTGGAAATTATGGAGTAGAAATGGAATTGAGGGAGTTAACAGACACTTTAGTTGGAACACTCATGTAAGTAATTATTTATCAATACTTACAAAAGAGTTTGCAAGGTCTAATAGTTATTCTTCCTCTGATATTAAACATAGTTGTTTAAAAGGAAGTTCTTCACTTATAAAACCCCATTGATCAAAGACTTTAGGGTCAGGGTGAATAATTAGTTGATTCTGATGAGTTTTCTTTAGTTTAAATCCTTTTTTAGATAGGTTTTTCATTAAGTTAGCAGTTTCTTCGAATCTTGATGCCATTGCGTCAAGACTTGAGCAGTCACTTGTTAATCCATTATCTTTCCATGTAAAAAAACTCATAACAAATTTTTTAAATAAAGATTTTTAAAACTATACCGAAAATTACAAGTAAAATGTTGATTTTCCAAAAATTTTCAACTATTTTTTGTTCCTTAACTCCTTTAAGTTCAAAATGGTGGTGCAGTGGAGCCATTAAAAATATCCGTTTACCCTTGTGAAATAATCTTTTTGTAATTTTAAAAAAACCTACTTGAATCATTACTGATAATGATTCAATAATGAATATTCCTGAGAAAATAGATAATGTAAAAATACTATCGGTTAATATCGCTATAGAACCTAGAATTGCAC
>CACGBT010000034.1 GCA_902571335.1 uncultured Prochlorococcus sp.
GTCATGCAGTTAAACAAATTTACTCTGATATTAAAATGGCGATTGGACCTGTAATTGAAGATGGTTTTTATTACGATATTTTTTCTAAATACAGATTTACTCCTGAAGATTTAATAAAAATCGAAAATAGAATTAATAAATTAATAAAAACAAATTATGACGTTGAAATTTTACAAGTTACTAAAGAGGAAGCAATTAAAACTTTTAAAGAAAGAGATGAGATTTTTAAATTACGAATAATTGAAGAAATTCCTGAAGATGGTCTCATCAATTTATACAAACACGAAGAATATATCGACATGTGTAGAGGGCCTCACGTACCCAATACTAGACATTTGAGACACTTTAAATTACTTAAATTATCAGGTTCTTACTGGAGAGGGAATAGTGAGAATGAATCATTACAGAGAATTTATGGTACTGCATGGGCAAAAGAAAAAGAGCTCAACGACTACTTAATAAGAATTGAAGAAGCGGAAAAAAGGGATCATAGAAAACTTGGTAAAAAACATTCACTATTTCATATACAAGAAGAATCTCCAGGAATGATTTTTTGGCATCCAAATGGATGGACAATCTACCAAGTATTGGAAAAATACATAAGAGAAATACTCAAAAAAAATGATTATTTAGAAATCAAAACACCACAAGCTGTTGATAAATCTCTTTGGGAAAAATCCGGGCATTGGGAAAAATTTAGAGACGATATGTTCACTACTGCATCAGAAAATCGAACTTATGCAATTAAACCAATGAATTGTCCATGCCATATTCAAGTATTTAATCAAGGTTTAAAAAGTTATAAGGATTTACCTATTCGTCTTGCTGAATTTGGTTCTTGTCATAGAAATGAACCTTCTGGTGCACTGCACGGCTTAATGAGAGTAAGAAACTTTACTCAAGATGATGCACACATATTCTGTACAGAAGTGCAAATTCAAGAAGAAGTATCAACTTTTATAGATCTTGTTTTCGAGGTTTATAAAACTTTTGGTTTTGATGAAATCATTATCAAATTATCAACCCGTCCTGAAAAAAGGGTAGGTAGTGAAGAGATTTGGGATAAATCAGAGGAAGCCCTTACCAAAGCTCTCGATAATAAGAACCTAAAATGGGAACTCCAACCAGGAGAGGGGGCTTTTTATGGTCCTAAAATAGAATTCTCATTAAAAGATTGTCTTAATAGAGTTTGGCAATGCGGTACTATTCAGGTTGATTTTTCAATGCCTATTAGATTGGATGCAACTTATGTAGATATTGAAAATGAAAAAAGAAATCCAGTTATGCTTCATAGAGCAATTTTAGGATCCTTTGAGAGATTTATCGGAATCTTAATTGAACAATATGAGGCAAAATTCCCAATTTGGCTTGCACCTTATCAAATAATTATTTTGAGCATTACTGATAGAAATATTGAAAAGTGTTTAAAGTTTAATGAATTAATAAATAATAATGGTTACCGATCAAAAGTTGATGTTAGAAATGAAAAAATAGGATATAAAATAAGAGAGGCAACTCTTGGGAGAGTCCCTTTGATTGCAGTTATTGGAGATAAAGAAGAGGAAATTGATTCAGTCGCTTTAAGAGCTTTGGATGGAACAAATTTAGGAATTTTCAACCTACCTAATTTATACAAATTAATGGATGATTTAATAGAAAAAAAAGGAAGAACCGAATAATTTAAAATATATGAATTTTCTCGCTTGTGATCTAGGAGGTACCAAGGTTCTTTTGGGAATATTCGAGAGAGTAATAAATGATGATTCGCCTAAATTGTTATTCAAGAAGAAATATATATCTTCTGATTGGGATTCCTTTGAACTAATCCTAGAAGATTTTCTCATAAATGAATGCAAAAATATTACTCATCCTTCTTCTGCATGTTTCGCTGTAGCTGGTCCTTTATCTAACAACAACGCCAAAATCATAAACTTGTCATGGAATATTTCAGGATATAAATTAAAAAATAAATTTAAATTTGAACAATGCGAGCTAATAAATGATTTTGCAGTACAAATTTATGGAATTCCTTTCTTAAAAAAAAATCAATATTCAACTATCCAGAATGGATCACAATCTGAAGGTACTAACAATGATTTGCATGCCATTGTTGGAGCTGGTACTGGTTTGGGCATTGCAAGAGGTCTAATATCAGGGAATAAAGTAAAAGTTCTAGCCAGCGAAGGGGGACATGTTGAATACTCTCCAAAGTCAAAATTAGAATGGGAATTAAAAATTTGGCTTAAAAATTACTTAAAAGTTGAAAGGATATCTTGTGAAAGAATTATTAGCGGCACTGGTTTATCAAGAATTGCCGAATGGAGACTAAGCAAACATGATGCCCAAAACCATCCTCTACAAGAATATTTAAAAAAAATTAAAATTTTTGATACTGCGAGAAAAGAACTACCTGAAAAAATTTGTAAACTTTCCAAAGAAGGTGATCAGATAATGATTGAAGTTGAGAGGATTTGGTTAGGCGCTTATGCCTCTTTATTGGGAGATGTTGCTCTTCAAGAATTATGCTTTGGTGGTTTATGGATTTCTGGAGGAACCGCATCAAAACATTTCAAAAACTTTAAATCAGATTTATTTTTAAAACAATTTTTCGACAAGGGAAGATTAAAAGATATTCTTAAAACAATACCTATGAAAGTAATTTTAGATGAAGAGTTTGGACTTTTTAGTGCAGCCTGCAGAGCAAAAATGCTTTTAAAAACTTAAAAACAAAAAATGTCTATTCCTGAAGTAGGTAAAAAAATAAGGGTAACAGTGCCTTCAACAACTGCCAATTTAGGGCCAGGCTTCGATTGCCTCGGTGCAGCATTGGATTTACATAACGAATTTATTTTTACAAGAATCGAAGGTGGTGGAGATAGATTTGATTTAATAATGGAAAGTACAGATGGTAATCACTTAAGAGGAGGACCTGAAAACTTAGTTTTTAGAGCGGCTCAAAAAGTATGGGAGAGCGCAAATATCGATCCTTTTGCACTTGAAGCAAGAGTAAAGTTGGCAGTACCTCCCGCACGCGGACTAGGAAGCAGTGCTACCGCAATAGTTGCTGGACTAATCGGAGCAAATGCAATAATGGATTCTCCATTACCAAAAGAAAAACTCCTAGAACTAGCTATTGATATTGAAGGTCATCCTGATAATGTAGTTCCTTCTCTCTTAGGGGGGCTTTGTTTAACAGCTCGTTCTTCTTCTCAAAGATGGAGGATAATAAGATGTGATTGGCACGATTCTATTAAAGCTGTCGTGGCAATACCTGCTATCCGTTTAAGCACAAGTGAAGCAAGGAAAGTAATGCCTAAGAATGTTCCTATATCTGATGCCGTGACAAATATGGGAGCTCTTACTTTATTACTAAATGGCTTAAAAGCTGGAAATGATGAATTAATAAAAGAAGGAATGTTTGATAAGCTTCATGAACCATACCGCTGGAAACTTATTAAAGGTGGGCAGGAGGTCAAAGATGCCGCACTGAAAGCAGGTGCTTTAGGATGCGCAATAAGTGGGGCTGGACCAAGTATCTTAGCTTTATGTAAAGAGGGAAATGGTAAAATCGTCAGTCAAGCCATGGTAAAAGCCTGGGAGAAGTCAGGTGTAGCAAGTAGAGCTCCATTTTTAAACGTTCAAACAAGAGGCAGTCAATTCAGTACTATCTCTGGTAAGTAGTTTTACTTAGGCATTTTTAATGTTATAGTCTCAAGCTAGTGCAACTTTAACTAGAATAAAAAAATTATTCATTACAAAATGAATTTAGAATCTTTCCCTTGGCTATCATCTATTGTTTTACTGCCTTTAATTGGGGCATTAATAATGCCTTTCTTGAGTTCGAAAGAAGGAGAAGATAATACACTCCCTAGAAATATCTCATTAAGTTTTTTATTTATAGATTTTTTATTAATAATTGGCGTCCTTTTTCAAAAATTTGATACTTCAGATAGCACTTTGCAACTTGTAGAAAGAGCTTCCTGGTTACCCTCAATAGGCTTAGAGTGGTCTCTTGGCGTAGATGGATTATCTGCTCCTTTAGTAGCTCTTAGTGGGTTAATTACATTTTTATCAGCTGCGGCAAGTTGGAAAATCAAGAAAAAATCTAATCTATATTTTGCTCTTTTATTAGTTCAAGCCTCTGCACAAGCATTAGTTTTCCTTTCTCAAGATTTCCTATTATTTTTCTTGGCATGGGAACTTGAATTAGTTCCGGTATACCTTCTTATTGCTATTTGGGGAGGGAAAAAGAAATTATATGCGGCCACAAAATTTATTCTTTATACAGCTTTAGCTTCTTTATTAATACTCATAAGTGGTCTAGCACTTGCTTTGAGTGGTGATACTTTTACTTTAAATATTACCGATTTAACCAATAAACATGTAACAGGGAGCCTAGCGTTATTATCTTATTTAGGTTTTTTAATCGGTTTTGGAGTAAAACTTCCTATCTTTCCATTACATACTTGGTTACCTGATGCACATGGAGAAGCTAATGCACCAGTTTCAATGTTACTCGCTGGAATACTTTTAAAAATGGGAGGATATGCCCTCTTAAGATTCAATGTTCAAATACTACCTGAAGTACATCTTCAAATTGCACCTGCACTAATTATTCTTGGAATAATCAATATAATTTACGGAGCTCTAAATGCATTTGCACAAGATAATGTTAAAAGAAGAATTGCATGTAGCTCAGTCAGTCATATGGGTTTTGTTCTGCTGGGGATTGGAGCAGTTGATGCTCTAGGGATAAGCGGAGCAATGCTACAAATGATCAGTCACGGACTTATCGCAGCAGCTATGTTCTTTGTTACTGGCTCATTCTATGAAAGAACAAATACTCTTTCCATACCAAATATGGGCGGTTTAGCAAAGGTCTTGCCAATTACTTTTGCTTTTTTCTTAGCAAGTTCTTTGGCCTCTTTGGCACTGCCAGGGATGAGCGGTTTTATAAGTGAAATAACTATATTTTTAGGTATCACTAGTCAAGAAGGCTTCAGCTCTATATTTAGATCGATAACGATTCTTATTGCAGCTATAGGTTTAGTTCTTACGCCAATATATCTATTGTCAATGTGTAGAAGAGTATTCTTCGGACCTAGAATCCCAGCACTAGCAACAGTGAAAGAGATGAATGGTAGAGAATTGACTATTGGTTTCAGCTTGTTGTTACCTACTTTAGTTATAGGTTTTTGGCCAAAAATCGCTATAAATTTATACGAATCTTCAACCAATGCTCTCAGTCAGCAATTAACTTTAGCTAAATTAATTGGGATATTTCCAATATTTTTTAATTAAATTATTTTAATAAATGGATACCTCAATTTTCAAATATGGAGAACTTCCAGAATTTAAAAAATTTACTCCCGAAAACATTAGTAAACAATTTCCAGTATTACTAGAAAAGATTGCTGAGGATTTTAAAAACATTGAGAAAAACTTATCCAATTACTTAACTCAAAATAATTTAAGTTGGGATAATGTAATTACTCCTTTAGATGAAGTCAATGAAATTCTTAGATGGAGTTGGGGAGTAATAAGTCACCTTAATTCAGTAAATAATTCTGAAAGTCTTAGAGATATTTATTCAAAATTTCTTCCTGAAATAATTAGCTTAAGTAATAAATTTGGGCAAAGTAAAATAATTTATAATTCTCTAGTC
>CACGBT010000035.1 GCA_902571335.1 uncultured Prochlorococcus sp.
GAAGGAATAATTAAACCGAAGGAAAATACATCCCTTTTAGGAATGTATGAGAGCAATGGAATTATAACTACGCAATGTGAGGCAGAGGGATTTAGAAGAATAAGTTTTCACTCTGATAGGCCTGATATTCTAAGCAAATATACCGTGAGAATTGAGGCAGACAAGAATGATTATCCTGTCTTACTTTCAAATGGTAACGTCGTAAAAGAAAGTAATCTTACAAATAATCGACATGAAATAATTTGGGAAGACCCTTATCCGAAACCCTCATATCTATTTGCATTGGTAGCAGGGAAACTTAATTGTGTAAAAGACAATTTCATAACAAAATCGAATAAAGAAGTAAAAATAAATATTTATGTTGAATATGGCGATGAAAAATATGTTCAACATGCAATAAGTTCCTTACATAAATCTATGAGATGGGACGAGGATAAATATAACCTTGAATACGATTTGTCATTGTTCAATATAGTTGCTGTCAGGCACTTTAATATGGGAGCAATGGAAAATAAAAGTCTTAATATTTTCAATTCAAAACTAATACTTGCTAATACTGAAACAACAACTGATGAGGAATTAGAGAGAATAGAGGGTGTGATTGCCCATGAATACTTCCATAATTGGACGGGTAATAGAGTGACTTGTAGGGATTGGTTTCAATTATCTCTAAAAGAGGGTTTGACAGTATTCAGAGATCAGCAGTTCACAGCAGACCTTCATAATCATGCAATCAAGAGACTTGAGGATGCAAAATTTCTTAGAAGAAATCAATTTAGAGAGGATTCTGGTCCAACATCGCATCCTGTAATGCCAGAAAGATACCAAGAAATAGACAATTTCTACACGACCACAATATACGAAAAAGGATCAGAAATAATTAGAATGCTTAACAAGCTTGTAAAAGATGAAAATTTCTATAAAGGATTTAGTAATTACATCTCAACATATGATGGGAAGGCAGCAACGATAGACCAATTTGTCGATAAAATTCTAGAGCATAATAAGGAAATTGATCCTGAAAAATTTAAAGTCTGGTACAAGCAAAATGGCACACCAAAAATTAAATTCAAGAGAATCTGGGATCAAACAGACGAAAAACTGACAATTCAAGCTTTTCAAAGTAATCCAATAAAGAAGAACCCATATAATGATTTACCTCTAATAATTCCTATAAATCTGGCTATATTTTTCGGAGACAATAAAACAATAGAAAAAACAGTTGTTTTAAGAACAAAAAAACAAGAATTTATTTTTAGGAATGTTAGATCACACCTCCAAATCCCTTTTGTAACTTATTTTCGCGAATTCTCTTCACCAGTTGACTGGGAATCTGACACTACATTGGATGAAAAATTTTTAATCTTAAAATATGAAAAAGATTTTTTCACACTATCTAACACTGTAAGAGGATTATTTAAAAAAATCATTTTATGCAGATTAGATGAAAAGCCAGATCACAAAGTTGAAAATAAATTAATAAGCACTTTAATATCATTTATAAAAAATAAAGATATAAATTTGTCTCTTTTATCAGAATTACTAAGTATTCCGACATTTGCTGAAATTGAATCAGAGATGAAAAATATAGACCCTTTAAAGATATATAAAACTATTGACGAATTAAATCATTTATTCGGTACCAAATTAAGAGAAGAATTATATTTTAAGCTCCAAGAAATAGAGAAAAATCTAGATAAAGTTTGGCCACAAGGTAAAAATGAAAGAAAACTAATCGAAACTATTTGGAAACTGCTCTTGCACAGTAATGATGAGGAAATTAAACACAAAATAATTAATTATGTCGATAGTAATTCGATGACGCTAGCAAAAGCAGCATTGAATTCTTTCAGTAGGATTAATTGTCCTGAAAGAAAAATTATCTCAAATATGTTCTTCAATAAATGGAAAAATAATAGTGTTGTTTTGGATAGTTGGTTCTCATTCAATGCATCTATAGAAATTGATGAAAAAACAAACAGCATTGAAAAATTATTTGAAAATAAGTTTTTTGATTCAAAATCACCAAACACTTTAAGAGCTATATTAAATACTTTCGTAACAAGAAATTGTACATTTCATGCAATGGATGGTTCTGGTTATAAATATATTGCAAAAAAGATAATTGACTTTGATAAATTAAATCCAATCGTAATTTCCCGTTTTGTAAAAGTATTTAGCAGGTATAATTACTATTCAGACCCTTATAAAAGTAATATGATAGAAACAATAAAGCAGATTAAAAAAAATAAACTATCAACAAATACTAAGGAAGTATTAGATGCAATAATAGAGTGATTAATTGATGTGATTTAACTAAATATAATAATAACAATTGTAAATATTAAAAATAAAATAAATACAATATACTTATTAAGAAAAATATAATCAAATAATTTTTTTTTATTATCTTTATTCCACTTTTTATTTACGTATTCCTTAGTTATAAATTTATTAGGTCTGCCACAATATAAACATGTTGGGGAATTTTTTAAAATTAAATTTTTACATTGGGGACACTTTTTTTTTTCCATAATTTAATCTTACTGAATAAATTTGAATCAGAAAAAAATAAATTAGTAATTTAAATTTTATTTATTATATTTGAATAATTAAATATCATTGCAAAAAAATATTTAATTCTAACTACTTAAAAAAATTCAATATAATTAAAAATTATTATTTGTTTTAAAATGTTTGCTATTGCACTTGGAATGTCCCCTGTCGAAAAAATCACTGTTGCAATATCTGCTTCAATTTTTATAATCGCCTTTACATGGGTCTCGATTAAGGGAGATTTAAGAAAACTTGCCAATGAACTAATTGAAGATAATGATAATAATCAGGATAATTAAAATAATCTTTTAACCTAGTTTTCATGCAAACTAGGATAATCAATAATATGCCTAATTTCTTTTAGAGAAGAACCATAGATTTTTTCACCATTTAAGTGAATACCAATCCATTTTTCCTTTTGATTAAAAAAATTACTTTTAGTAGTATCCCTCTTGAGAATATCTTTATTATCCCAATTTAAATTTATATCCCAACCTTTATAATTTTCTATCATTGTGAAATAAAGAACATACTCAAATAATACCCAGAGATATATAGAACAAAAACAAAGGAAATAAGTATTTTTTTCGTTATTTTTATTTAATATTTATGTAGAACTGACTTTTATTTTACGAGCAGCTTCATCTGCATTTTTTCTAGCCAAATTAATGTCAGTATTTGATGAGAGAACAACACCCATTCTTCTGCCTTTTTTTGGAAACTGGTTTGCCAAATATGAGCACTTTAGTCTTTTCAAATTCCAATGCTTCATTAAGACCCTCATAAATAGGATTTAAATACTCTTGTTCAGAGAGTATAACTCTGGTTGCAGAGGGTTCTATTAGATCTATATGCGGTATTGGTAAATTTAAAAAAGCCCTTAAATGTAATTCAAATTCATTAATATTTTGACTAACTAATGTAACCATACCAGTGTCGTGTGGTCTTGGAGATAATTCTGAAAATATAACCTCACTTCCTTTTACAAAAAACTCTACTCCGTATAATCCAGCTCCATTAAGGTTATTTAATATTTGACTTGTCATTTTCTTAGCTTCAATAATTAAGGACTCCTTAATCTCTAAAGGTTGCCAACTACATTGATAGTCACCATTAAATTGAAGATGTCCAATTGGTAAACAAAAAATATTTTCACCATTTTCTTTTCTTACACTTAGAAGAGTAAACTCAAAATCAAAATTAATAAATTCTTCAATAATTACACCTTTGACCTTTCCTCTTGAATTTGCTTGTGCCTGTTTCCAAGCATTTTGTAAATCATTTTTAGTTTCAACCAAACTTTGGCCTTTTCCTGAAGAGCTCATTAAAGGCTTAAGTAAAAGCGGGAATCCAATTTCATCTGCTTTTTTTTCTAAATCATCAAATTCAAAAATATAATCAAACTTTGCAGTTTTAACTTTTAAATCTTTAGAAGCTAAGTTTCTAATTTTATCTCTACTCATTGTAATTTCTACAGTTCTGGCGTTGGGGACAATATTAAATCCTTCATCCTCGAGTTCTTTTAGGGCTTCAATTGAAAGTGCTTCTATTTCTGGGACAACATAGTCAGGCTTAAATTCTTTTATAACATTTTTTAAAATATATTTATCTCCCATATCAATTACTCTTGAATAATCAGCAACTTGCATTGCGGGTGCTTTTTCATAACGATCAATTGCAATAACTTCTAATCCTAATCTTTTGGATTCTATTACTAATTCTTTTCCAAGCTCGCCACTACCAAGCAATAAAATTCTCTTTTTAGAAAAAATTGATTCTTTCATATATATACTTATTCGTCATCACCAGAAGGCTGTGAAGATGTATCATCTGTAATTTTTTTATCTTTAGAATAACTAAATAAAAAATTTCTACCAAACCAATTTTGACTTCGCATGCTATTAATTATTGATCTTGAAATTGCTCCTAAAAAAAAGATTCCAATCATTGACCAAATAATTCTTTCTAAAGCAATTGCAGGTGAAAAACCTTGACCGGAATTAATAATTTCAGTAAGTGGGTCTAAAGGGTCCAAATTTAAAATGATTAATAATATTAATTATAAAGGGTTAAATAAATGAAAAATTAAAACTTATAAAAGAAATAACCAAAACCAACATATAAATTAAACACAATAAAGTTTATACAATGCTATCTTCAAAGGGTGATTTTTTTTAGACATGCAAGTTGACGTACAAAATACTACTGTTCTTTCCGCAGACGGATCATCCATAAAATTAGGTGAATATTCAGGGGAAGTAATTTTAGTTGTTAATGTAGCTAGTTATTGCGGAAATACTGCTCAATATGAGGATCTTCAAAAGCTAGATGAGTTATATTCAAGCAAAGGACTAAGAATACTTGCATTCCCTTGTAATGATTTCGGAAAACAAGAACCCGACTCTCTTTCAGAAATAAAAGCTTTTTGCACAACAAAATATGGAGTTAAGTTTGAAATCTATGAAAAAGTTCATGCCAAAGGCAACACCACAGAACCATACACAACCCTTAACAAAGTTGAACCTGCAGGAGATGTTGAATGGAATTTCGAGAAGTTTCTAATAGGGAAAGATAGCAAAGTAATTGCAAGATTCAAGCCAAGTGTTAAACCGTTTGACGAAAACTTAATCGCAGCTATCGAAGTAGCTTTAGATTCATAGCAACCTTATTAGAATTCAAATTAAAATATTAAGAATAAAGACCCTTTGTATTTAATAAAAAAAAACCAAACTTAAAAAATATCTTATTTTAGTGTTTAAGCCTGTTTAGTGATATTTATTTAGAATCTTATTAATTATCAGAATCAACTTCTAAGTCTATTATTTCTTCTTTAAC
>CACGBT010000036.1 GCA_902571335.1 uncultured Prochlorococcus sp.
TATGATTGATGTTTTTTTATTTTCAAATGACAAATATAAACTAGTTTCTAAATTAAGATATATATCTTTGAAAAACTTATTTTCTAAAAATAATATTTGTCTATTTTTTTTAAATTTATCTCCAATATTTAATGATTTTTCGAAATTTCGATTGTTATCAAATTTGTTTTGTTCTTTATTTGAAAAAATAGATGTTAATGATGTCTTTTACCCTATGGAGGGTCAGTTGTGGGAAAAAAGTTTAGTTTATAGTGCAAAAAAATATAAAATTACAACAAAAGGTTTTCTACACGCACTAAATATTACTTCAAAATTAAATAATCAGATATTTTATTCAAAATTATTTTCTCCTAAATTTGCTATTGCCCAATGTCGAGAAGCAAAAAACATTCTTATATTAAAAGGATGGCCTCCTGATCAAATATTATTAAGATCAATTGATAGACCATCAAATTTAAATTTCAAGATAACAAAAAAAAATCATAATAAAAAAACTATCAATGTTCTTTTACTGGGTAGTTTTATGAGAGTTGAAGATATTTCTGCATTAAAATATTGCCAAAATTTAATGAGAGCTTCAAGAGATTATGTTATTTATTATAAGCCACACCCATTAATTATAAAGAATGTAGATAATCACATAAGAAAAAGTATTGGCAAAACTTCTATTAATGTTATTCAAGATTTAAAATATCAATTATTTGATATCATACTTTCTCCTTTATCAAGCACTTCATCAATTTTAATTCAACCAAATTCAGATTTTAAGATATATATTTATAAAAATCCAAAATTTCACTGTCCTGACCCATTAGAACAATTTGATATAAAACTTAAAAAAGTTTCCTTCACTAAGGAATATTGTATTCAAGAAAAATTTTATTCAAACATTTCAATACAAAACATGCAAAAACATATAAAGTTATTTAGTTAGTATTTCTTCTTAGGGTATAATATTTACTGAAAATAAATGAATGTTGATTAGTTGTGATATTTAAATGAATTTAGAAATACCATTTGATAATTCATTAAAAGAAACTTTTAAGGGTAGCAAGGTACTTATCACAGGTAATACTGGCTTTAAGGGGAGTTGGCTATCTGCTTGGCTAAGTAAGCTTGGAGCAAATTGCAAAGGATTTTCAGATTTAATTCCAACTAATCCAAGTCATTATGAATTGATTAAAGATTCTTTAGAAATTGATCAAGTGTGGGGAGATATTGCCGATTTTAGTCATTTGCAAAAAGTAGTAGAAACTTTTCAGCCAAACTTCATTTTTCATCTTGCAGCTCAACCCTTAGTAAGAAAATCTTATCAAGATCCTTTATCAACTTTTAGAGTAAATACAATAGGAATGCTTAATGTCTTAGAGTCCATAAGACTAAGTAAAAACCCTATTATTGGTGTTTTAATAACAAGTGATAAATCTTACAAAAATATTGAACAAATCTGGGGTTATAAAGAGAATGATGTTATTGGAGGTAATGATCCATATAGCGGCTCTAAAGGATCTGCGGAATTAATAGTAAATAGCTACTTTAAATCATTTTTTAAGAATAGTGATGAAAAAAGAATCTCAGTTGCTAGAGCTGGAAATGTAATAGGGGGTGGTGATTGGTCCCCAGATAGAATAATTCCTGATGCAATAAAATCTTGGTCAAATAAAAAACAATTAGTTATTAGAAGCCCTAATGCAACAAGACCTTGGCAGCATGTATTAGAACCTCTTTCTGGTTACTTAAGGTTGGCTATAGAACTAAAGAATTCGAAAGATAACTCTGGAGAAGCATTTAATTTCGGACCTCAGCCAGATCAAAATTTTACTGTTAGCGAATTGTTGAATTCACTATCTAACATGTGGGACTATTCAGAATGGTTAGATGATTCTAAATCTCAAAATACTTTTTCAGAAGCAGGTCTTTTAAAACTTAATTGTGAAAAAGCAGCAAAAATTTTAAAGTGGAGGGCAGTACTTGATTTTAATGAAATAATATCTATGACCTCATCTTGGTATAAAAATTACTTTGATGTAAGTAATCTTAAAAAAAAGGAAATTGCAAATTTCACTTTTGGACAAATTGATAAGTACACGAAAATTTATGAAGAGAGAAGAATTAAATAGTGATGCTTAAATATATAAAAGAGACAAATTTAAGTATTATTCCTTTAGAAAAAGGTAATGTATTCCATGCATTAAAAACCACCGAATCTGATTTTCAAGGATTTGGAGAAGCTTATTTTTCGACAGTAAATTATCACGATATAAAAGCTTGGAAAAAACATAAAAAAATGACTTTAAATATAGTAGTTATTCTTGGAATGATAAAATTCGTTTTTTTTGATGATAGAAAGAATTCTTCTTCTCGAGGGAAATTCCATGAATTTATTTTAGGACCAAACAAAAATTATTCTAGATTAACTGTTCCTCCTGGCATATGGATGGGTTTTCAAGGCTCTAATATTGGCGAAAATATTTTATTGAATATTGCAGATATTGTTCATGATCCAAATGAAATTGAAAGAAAAGAGTTAGAATCAATCGCATATAGATGGGACTAAAAATTTGAAAGTTGTTTTGCTTGCAGGAGGATTTGGCACAAGACTTGCAGAATATACAGATTTAATCCCTAAGCCAATGGTTAGGATTGGAGATAAACCCATCCTATGGCACATCATGAAGATTTATTCTTATTATGGCCATAAAGATTTTATCTTAGCTTTAGGTTATAAATCAGAAGTTATAAAGAATTTCTTTCTGGAATATGCTTCCTATTCTTCAGATATTCAGGTGGATTTCAACTCAGGCCAAGTTACTAAATTAAATAAATCTGATTTGGATTGGAAAGTTACTCTTGTTGATACTGGTAAAAATAGCATGACAGGAGGGAGGATTAAAAGACTCCAAA
The DNA here is from genome assembly GCA_902571335.1 of uncultured Prochlorococcus sp. Classification (GTDB taxonomy): domain Bacteria; phylum Cyanobacteriota; class Cyanobacteriia; order PCC-6307; family Cyanobiaceae; genus Prochlorococcus_A. The sequence continues at coordinate 2,905 of CACGBT010000036.1, forward strand.
AATATATTGGAAATGAAAGCTTTATGTGCACTTATGGTGATGGCGTTTCAAATATAGATATAGAAAAATTGATTCATCATCATAAATCAAAGTCTAAAATAGCTACTATTAGTACAGTGCATCCTTCTGCAAGATTTGGAGAACTAACTATTATTAATGACGAAGTTAAGAGTTTCAAGGAGAAACCACAAACTAATCAAGGTTGGATAAATGGTGGCTTTTTTGTTTTTGAACCTGAAATATTTGAATACCTCGAAGGAGATCAAACTGTATTAGAGGAATCGCCTTTAGAAAATCTAGCAAAAAATAATCAGCTTACTGCATTTAAACATGAAGGTTTTTGGCAATGCATGGATAATGTAAGAGATAGAAATTATCTACAAAAGCTTTGGGAAAAAAATGAGGCTTATTGGAAATTATGGAATTAATAAGACTTTCAAAAAGTTGCATTTCAGAGAAGGAGAAAATTGCTGTATTAGAAGTACTAGAAAAAGAGTTTTTAGGTATGGGGCCAAAGGTTAAATTTTTTGAAGATCAACTTTCTCAATATTTTGATAAAAGGTCAGTATGTGTTTCAAGTGGAACTGCAGCTTTGCACTTAGCCTTGCAATCGGTTGGAATTGGCCAAGGAGATAGCGTAATTGTGCCATCAATTACATATGTAGCCACCTTTCAAGCAATCTCTGCAACTGGAGCCACCCCAATACCTTGTGATGTTCGTGAAGATAATTTTACAATAAACATTGATGATGCGGAGAAGAAAATAAAAGATAATACTAAAGCTATTATTCCAGTTCACTATGCAGGTGATCCAGGAAATTTGGAATTAATTTATCATTTCGCGAAGAAATATGAACTGCGAATAATTGAAGATGCAGCTCATGCATTTGGAAGTATTTATAAAGAAAAAAAAGTAGGTTCAATTGGTGATATTGTTTGTTTTAGTTTTGATGGAATAAAAAATATCACTTCTGGCGAGGGCGGCTGCATAGTTTCAGGTGATGAAAATGTTATCCAACATATATCAGATGCAAGACTACTCTCTGTCGAAAATGATTCTTCAGCTCGCTACAAAAGAAAAAGGAGTTGGAATTTTGATGTAAGACATCAAGGTTGGAGATATCATATGAGCGATATTATGGCTGCGATAGGATCTGAACAATTAAAAAGGTTTGGTGAATTGCAGACTAAAAGAAAAATACTAGCAAAAACCTATCAAAGTCTATTGCGAGATAATCAAAAAATTAAAATATTAAATCATGATTATGACAAAGTAACTCCTCATATTTATGTCGTTGTTATTCCTGAATCCATATCAAGAAATGAATTAATGAAAAAGATGTTAGAAAATGGAATTCAAACTGGAATACATTATCAGCCAAATCATAAATTATCTAAATATAAAAGTAATAAGGAGATAAGATTACCTGTAACTGATAATTATTGTGAAAGAATTATATCTTTACCTTTACATCCAGATTTAGACGTTAGCAAAATTAATTTTATTGTAGAAAAACTTCTTGATAATATAAAAAAATGTTAGATAAATTTAATAATCCAAAAATTTCAGTTATTTGTAATTGTTATAATGGTCAGGATTATTTAAGATACTCAATTGATAGCGTTTTAAATCAAACATATAGCAATTTTGAGCTTTTATTTATTGATAATTGTTCTACTGATAATACAAGAAAGATCATTAAAAGTTATTTGGACTCACGATTAAAATATTTAAAGACTGAGATTAATGTAAATCTAGGCGAAGCAAGAAATTTTGCACTCAAATTTATAACTGGTGAATTTTTTGCATTTATCGATGCTGATGATATTTGGGTAAAAGAAAAATTAGAAAAACAAATTAATTTTATGCGTTTTAAAAATATTAAAATATCTTATTCTCAAGCTAAGATTTTCTATTTAGATGGAAGAGAAAATGAATACTCATATAGAAATAAAGATCAATTAATAGATATTCAAAATCTTTCTAAAAATTACGATATTTGTTTTTCGACTTTAATAGCAAAAACTTCATTATTAGAAAATATGAAAAATATTTTTAATCCTAAGCTGAAAGTAACTGAAGATGCAGACTTTATATTTAAAATTGCTAGAAATAATTTAATTGGTTATTTTTCTGATTACTTAACATACTATAGATCTAGTAGCAATAGTCTTACATGGGTAGAACCTTACTCATTTATCACAGATCTTAATTTAATGAAAAAAGATTATTTTGGAGGCGTATTAAACCCTTCATTATTAGATCCACTTTACGATACTGCTTATTGGTTAAATGTTATGTCAAGTTGGAAAGATGGAAGAAAAAAATTATCTTTTAATTATCTTTTTAAAATAAAGAAATGGAAGTTCAGACATTTTCTTTGTTTGATAATGTTAAATTTACCTTACAAATTATTAAAACCATTTTTTGTTATATTGAGAAAGAAAATAAATTAAGTGCTAATATTATTTTC
>CACGBT010000037.1 GCA_902571335.1 uncultured Prochlorococcus sp.
ATATAGCTGACAACTGTTGGATAGATTTCACTTCAACAATTTTCGTTGCAAACGTAGGGCACTCTAATCAAAAAGTAATCAATGCAATTAAAAAAACTTGTGAAAATCCTCTTTTAAGCTGCTATGCGTATAGCAATCCAATAAGAGCAAACTACATAGAGGAGCTTATAAAATTTGCAGGCCATAATTTTGAAAAGGCTTTTTTATTATCTGCAGGAACTGAATCAACGGAGGCAGCTCTAAAGTTAATGAGAATGAATGGAATGAGATTAGGTAAAAAACGTCTTGGAATAATTTGCATTGAAAATAATTGGCATGGAAGAACTCTTGGTGCTCAAATGATGAGTGGTAATATTCTGCAGAAAGAATGGATAGGTTATCAAGACAAAGACATCCATCACATCCCTTTCCCTTATCCATGGAAAATTAAGCAAGAAAATGGATCAGATTTTTTAAAAAAAGGCTTAAATCAATTAACAAAAAAAGGTATTGACATAAAAAATGATATTTGTGGATTTATGTTGGAAACTTTTCAAGGATGGGGGGCAATTTTCTACCCAAATGAATTTGTAAAAGAAATAGAAAAAATTTGTAGAGAGAATAATATCCTATTAACTTTTGATGAAATGCAATCTGGTTTCTCTAGGACAGGGAAAAATTTTGGTTTTGAAAATTATGATGTAAATCCAGATTTAATTTGTACTGGGAAAGGCATGGGTGGTGGGGTCCCTGTATCTGGATTATTAGGAAGAGCAGAAATTATGGATTTACCTGAAATTGGTAATATGAGTAGTACCCACTCTGCAAATCCACTTGTGTGCTCCGCAGGACTAGCTGTGCTGGAAGAAATTAAACAAAAAAACCTAACTGAAGAGTCATTTAGAAAAGGTGATATATTGCTTCAAGAGTTAAATAAACTCAAAGAAAAATATAAAGAAAATATATCTTACATTTTTTGTAAAGGGCTTATAGCTGCTATTTTATTTAGGTCAAGCAAAGATAATTTATCTGATTCCCATTTCACAAGTCTTATTGCAGAGAAATGTTATGAAAAAGGGCTATTAGTTGTCCATACAGGAAGAGAATCAATCAAAATTGGACCTCCATTAATAATTCCTGATGAAGCTATTATAGAAGGGATAGAAGTAATTGAACAATCGATCAGAGAAGTTATTGAAGAATGACTTCAACTATCAGACATACTGGAATAGTAGTAAATGATTTAGATAACTCTATAACTTTTTGGTGTGAAATCATGGGGTTCAATATACAAAGAAAAATGGTTGAGTCTGGTGAGAAAATAGATTCCATGATGGGACTAAAAAATGTAAAAGTTACTACAGCAAAACTTTCTGATAAGAATGGCAATTTAATTGAATTACTTAAATTTGAATCTCATCCAGATCTAAAGGAATGGCAAGGAAAGCCTTATTCAACAGGGATCACCCACTTAGCAATAACTGTAGATAATTTTGATGAAACAATACAAAAATTAAATAAATTTGGTATTAAATTAAAAAACAAACCAATTATTTCTAATGATAAAAAGGTAAAAGTTGTCTACATTACTTGCATTGAGGGTCTTTTATTGGAGATTGTAGAGAATAGATCATGAATTTTTCTTCAATAGGCTTTATGCAGGGCCGACTGTCACCTGTTATTGATAATAAGATTCAATTTTTTCCAAAAGATTCTTGGAACAAGGAATTTCAAATTGCTTCAAAAATAAATATTCATAAAATGGAATGGACTCTTGATTATGAAGACCTAAAAGTCAACCCTCTTTTAAAATCATCAGGTCAACAAGAAATTAATAAATTAAAAAAAGAATATGGAATTAAAATCCCATCTCTTACTGGAGATTGTTTCATGCAAAAACCCTTCTGGAAAGAAACAAATAAATTAGTTTTAAAAGATCTACTAAATGACCTAAAAGATATTTGTATTGCGAGTAATAAAATGGGTATAAAAATAATTGTTATTCCTATTGTGGATAATGGAGCCATTGAAAATAAAACCCAAAAAAACAACCTTTTATCTTTATTACTTTCCTCTGTAGACTTTTTCAGAAAATTAAATTTAATGATACTTTTTGAGTGTGATTTCGAACCCGAGGAAACATCTTTTTTCATATCTCAATTCCCTCAAGATGTTTTTGGCATCAATTACGACACCGGTAATAGTGCTTCTTTAGGTTATTGCTGTGATGAAGAGTTTAAAGAATATGGAAATAGGATTAAGAATGTTCACATTAAAGACAGACTTAAAGGAGGTTCAACTGTAGAGCTAACACGTGGAGATGCTGACTTCAAGAAAATTTTTAAAAATTTACGCTCAATAAACTACAAGGGCAACTTAATAATGCAAACTGCAAGAGCTAAAGATGGTGATCATGAAAAAGCTCTTATAAAATATAAACATATGATTGAGAATTGGATTGGAGAAAGATAGTTGAATTTTAATTTCGAAGGGAAGTCAGTCTTAGTAACAGGCTCAACAAAAGGAATAGGTTATTCAATAGCTAAAAAGTTTCTAGAAGCTGGAGCAATGGTCTGCATTAATAGTAGAAATAAGTATAATCTGGAGAAATCTTTAAAAGAAATAAAAGAGGACAACAAAATTGGATTAGTGGCTGATGTAAGTATTCCAAGAGAATCAGATTATTTAGTTAATGAATGTACAAAGGCATTTAAAAAAATTGATATATTGGTATGTAATGTTGGATCAGGTAGATCTGTTAGCCCAGGGCAAGAAAGTTATGAAGAATGGCAGAAGGTTTTTGCAAAAAATTTTTTCAGTACCACCAATATTATTGAGTCATGCAAACATAAATTAAAAGAAACCAAAGGATCTATTATTTGTATATCTTCTATCTGTGGTCATGAAGTTATAGATAATGCTCCAATAACTTATTCCACAGCTAAAGCAGCACTAAATTTTTATATAAAAGGGATATCTAGATCTTTAGGGAAAGATGGCATAAGAATAAACGGCATCTCCCCGGGAAATATACTTTTTGAAGGATCTATTTGGGAAAAAAAGCTTATAGAAGAGCCTGATCAAGTAAAAGAAATTTTAAGAAATGTTCCACTTTCTAAGCTTGGTTCTACTGATGATATTGCAAATTTTTGTTTATGGTTGAGCTCTCCACTATCAAATTTTTGTACAGGATCAATCTACAGAATAGATGGAGGCCAATTGCGGGTTTAACCTTATTTACTAAAATAATATATATATCAATTTATAATTTGTTTAATTCAAAATTTGACTTAACAGGTAAAACTGCCTTGATTACAGGCGCAGCAGGGTTACTAGGCAAAAAGCATGCTATTGCTTTATTAGAGTCTGGTTGCAGAGTCATAATGACAGACTTATCAGAAAATTCATTGAATGAAGCAAGCAATTCAATTAAAAAAAAATTTAATAATACAGATATAATTCCTCTTCAAATGGATGTTACAGATTTAAGCTCTATTAAGTCTTGTCAGAATATTCTTTTAAGTAAAAATATTTATACTGATATTCTCATCAATAATGCTGCAATTGATCCGAAAGTCAGTAATGATAATAACATTAAAAATTCTTCAAGATTCGAAAATTTTCCTATTGATGAGTGGGAAAAACAAATTAATGTTGGTCTAACAGGAGCATTTCAATGCTCTAAAATATTCGGTTCAAAAATGGTGGAAAGAAATTCTGGTGGAGTCATATTGAATATCGCCTCAGATCTCTCAATCATCGCTCCTGATCAAAGGATATATAAGAAAAAAGGACTAAAAGATGCACAACAACCAGTTAAACCAGTAACTTATTCAGTAATTAAGACAGGCTTAGTAGGTCTTACAAAATATATCGCAACTTATTGGGGGGACAAAAATATTAGATGTAATGCTTTATCCCCAGGAGGAGTATTTAATAATCAAGACAAAGAGTTCGTTACATCTCTGACTGAACTAATACCACTTAAAAGGATGGCTAATGCTGATGAGTATAAAAGCGCAATTCAATTTTTATGTTCTGATGCATCTTCTTACATGACAGGTTTTAATTTAGTAATTGATGGTGGTAGGCATGTATGGTGAAATTATTTTAGATTAATTAAAATAAATAATAAATTAGAGACTGGAGATAAGATAATTTTAATTAAAGATTTAATTATCCTTATTAAAAGCCTTAAAAAATTTAAAATAATATTTTCAAATACTTTTATTTGATATCTAAGGTTACAAAAACTCAATCTTAATAATATAAATATTTTGTTTCTATTATTTTTTTTAAAATTAAATTTTAATTCTTTAACTTTATTTTTATCTACTTTTTTTGCTAAGCAATAAATATTTTCTTTTGAATGAGCATTTTGATAGTCATAATTAAATGACTCTTTTGGAGTGGAAACATATCCTGAATCTATAATTATAAATCCTGATTTTACTAATAGATGACTTAAGGACTCTAAATTAAAACTAGTCAAATGTGCGGGATCATTGAAAGCAAAGCCATACATATTTGGAACTTCCACATATAAAAGACCATCATTATTCAAAAAATTATGTATAAAGGATAATTGATAAATTGGATCATCAAGATGCTCTATTACATGAACCGCACTAACAATATCCAAATCCTGAAAATGTAGTTTTTCAATAGGTTTATTTGCTAAGTCAATACAATTTATTCCTAAAGAGTTTGCTATTTTCAAACCATTTGGGTCAAGATCAGCTAAATAAATTTGTTTTATATTTAAGTAGCTTTGCATACTGTAGGCTGTAAAACCATTATATCCTCCAAAATCAAGTAAGTTATATCCAATTTCTTTCTTGGCAGGATTTAATGCATTTGAATAATTTATAATTTTGCTAATATGAGTTGATCTTAAGCAAGAAACTGTTGACCAAGGTAGAGATATAGGCATCTTAGGTTTATTTAAAGTTAAATTTTCCCTATAAGACGAATCTGAATAACGTACAGTTTTTGCATTATCTCTTGAAAAATGACTAAAAGAGCCACAAGATTTGCAGAATATATTTACCCAATTATTATCTCTCCAAAGATATGAAAATTTTCCTATTTTATTAAGATAAATTTTTTCTATAGACTCATTGTTACATACTCT
>CACGBT010000038.1 GCA_902571335.1 uncultured Prochlorococcus sp.
TATCTGAAGTCTTCAAGTAAGATATTGGCGCAATCAACTTAACCTTATCGTTAATCTCAAATTTCATTTATAAATTAGATACATTAAAGAGTAGTATAAGCATAAAGTTATAGAAAATATCAACGAAATGAACTGATTCATTCTAGAATCCTAGAATTGACTTTCTACAAATTAATGAATCAGAAATTTAAAACATTAATTTTATGGGCTTTACCTATACTTTTAGTAATAGCACTTTCCTACCAATTTTTATCTTCAAGCAATGGTGATTCACTTAAATCCAATGGAACTACTATTGCACCAAGAAACTCTGCGGTAGCAAGAGTTAGTTATGGCAGATTCTTAGATTACATTGATTCAGGAAGAGTTACATCTGTTGATATTTTTGAAGGAGGCAGAAATGCAGTTATAGAAACAATAGATTCGGATTTAGATAATAAAGTTCAAAGGTTGCGTGTAGATCTTCCTGGCCTTACACCAGAACTTATAAACATTCTAAAAAATGAGGGAATAAGTTTTGATGTGCATCCAGTTAAGACAGCCCCACCCGCATTAGGAATTTTGGGTAATTTACTTTTCCCAGCTATTTTAATCGGAGGTTTAATTTTATTAGCCAGGAGATCAAATGGTATGCCTGGAGGCCCTGGTCAAGCAATGCAATTTGGGAAAACAAAGGCAAGATTTGCAATGGAAGCTGAAACGGGAGTTGTTTTCGATGATGTTGCAGGCGTTAATGAAGCTAAACAGGATTTACAAGAAGTTGTCACTTTTCTGAAAAAACCAGAAAAATTTACTTCTGTAGGAGCAAGGATTCCGAAAGGAGTTCTATTGGTGGGACCCCCTGGTACTGGTAAAACCCTTTTAGCAAAAGCAATTGCAGGTGAAGCTGGTGTACCATTTTTCTCATTATCAGGTTCTGAATTTGTCGAAATGTTTGTTGGTGTTGGTGCTAGTAGAGTAAGAGACCTTTTCAAAAGAGCTAAAGAGAATAGTCCGTGTTTAATTTTTATTGATGAAATCGATGCTGTCGGAAGGCAAAGAGGCGCAGGTATTGGAGGAGGTAATGATGAGAGAGAACAAACTCTTAACCAATTGCTCACTGAAATGGATGGTTTCGAAGGGAATAGTGGCATCATAATAATTGCAGCAACAAATAGGCCAGATGTTTTAGACTCAGCTCTAATGAGACCTGGCAGATTTGATAGACAGGTAACTGTAGATGCACCTGACATTAAAGGCAGATTATCAATATTGGAAGTTCATGCTAGGAACAAGAAACTTCAAAAGGATTTAACACTTGAAAGCATTGCGAGAAGAACACCAGGATTTACTGGAGCAGATTTAGCAAATTTATTAAATGAGGCTGCTATATTAACTGCAAGGAGAAGAAAAGACTCTATCAGTATTTCTGAAATTGATGACTCTGTAGATAGAATTGTTGCTGGGATGGAAGGTTCCCCATTAACAGATGGTAGAAGCAAAAGATTAATTGCTTATCATGAAGTTGGCCATGCTCTCATAGGTTCACTTGTAAAAGCACATGATCCTGTTCAAAAAGTAACAGTCATTCCAAGAGGTCAGGCCAAAGGATTAACTTGGTTTACTCCGGACGATGAACAAACCCTTGTTAGCAGGGCTCAGCTAAAAGCTAGAATAATGGGCGCTTTAGGAGGAAGAGCGGCTGAGGATGTAGTTTTTGGAAAAGGTGAGATTACAACTGGAGCAGGAGGTGATTTCCAACAAGTTGCTTCTATGGCACGTCAAATGGTTACAAGATTTGGAATGAGTAATCTAGGTCCGATAGCTCTAGAAAGTGGCAATCAAGAAGTTTTTGTTGGTAGAGATTTAATGACTAGAAGTGAAGTTTCCGATTCAATTTCTAAACAAATTGATGAAAGTGTAAGAGTAATGGTCAAGGAATGTTATAAGGAAACCTTTGCTATTGTTAGTGAAAATAGGGAAGCAATGGATAAAATAGTAGATTTATTAATAGAAAAAGAAACATTAGATGGTGAAGAATTTATAAGTATTCTTTCCACATTCACCAAAATTCCTGAGAAAGAGAGAACACCTCAATTATTAAGTTAGAATTTATTAGGTTTCTTATCTAATACCAAATCAATTAATCCGTACTCAACGGCTTCGTTTGGAGACATATAAAAATCTCTATCAGTATCTTCTTTGATGGTTTCATAATCCTTTCCAGTTCTTTCTGATAATTCATTATTAAGTCGCTCTTTTAAGAACAAAATTTCATCAGCTTGAATTCTTATGTCACTCGCTTGTCCTCTAGCACCTCCAAGTGGTTGATGAATCATTATTCTTGAATGTCTAAGGCTGCTTCTTTTGCCTTTAGTACCTGCAGCAAGCAAAAATGCGCCCATACTAGCTGCCAAACCTACACATACCGTATGAATGTCGGGTTTAACATGTTGCATTGTGTCAAAGATACCCAATCCATCATAGACAGATCCTCCTGGTGAATTTATGTACATATAAATATCCTTATCTGGGTCCTCTGCTTCAAGGAATAATAATTGAGCAACAATCCTATTAGCAGTTTCGCTAGTGACTTGTTCTCCCAAAAAGATTATCCTCTCTCTTAATAGTCTCGAATAAATATCAAAGACTCTTTCACTACCTCCAGATTCTTCTAATACTAAAGGGATCATAATAAAATTTATCTGTTTATTAGATATTAACGATATTGAGTCAACATACGCTAACCTTATTAAGGTTTACATATAAAAAATTGAAAGAAAAATTGACTGTTTCAGATAGCAAAAAGTTGTTTCATGAAAAATTCCCTTACGTTATTCCAGGTTTATATAAAAGAATAGTTGATGAAATGCTTGTCGAACTAAATCTTCTAAACCATCAAAATGAATTTAAGCAGGATTATCTGTTTTGTGTTGGTCTCACCGAAACATTCAAAGAATTAATGAAAGGATATCAACCTGAGAAACATTTAGATCTTCTTTTTGAATCTTTATGTAGTTCTACAAATTTTGAAGCGAAGGAAATTAATGAAATATCTCTAAAATCTCAAAAAGCATTCAAAGACAAAACATCTAAAGATACTTTGAAATTATTAATAGAAAAAAGCAATTCTGAACTTTATCCTTCAAGGATTTTGAACTTAGGGATCTATATCTTAATTTCAAACTCCCAAGATCTCAAAGAAAAAGATGAATCAGTTACAAATAAGATCACCTCTGATATTTTTGAGAAGTTAAACTTATCTTCTAATAAAGCAGAAAAAGATATTGGAATTTATAAAAGCAGTATATCAAAAATGGCGCAAGCAAAAGAATTGATTGAAGAGCTCAGAATCAAAGATAAGAAAAAAGAATAAAAAAATAATATCTATTTTTTTATTCTTTTTTTATCTTTCCAGGAGATATAGGAAATATAAATTACAGCTAATGTTATAAATATGAGTAAAAAGAACGATATCAAGATAAGAAATTTACTTAGATAGATTTCATAAGTTAAAAATGAAATCATATATCAATGGATCCGTCACCATTTCTTCCCCAAACAACCATAGCAATTGAAAAAGTAAAAATTGCAGCCAATGCTGCCCAGCCTATTTGAAAAATCATTAGAATTTAATCGTTTTTATAAATATAACAGAACTTCAAAATATTTTAATCATTTAAAAGTTAAAGTTAATTTCTCAGAAACACAATTTTCTCAATAGAATATTTATAAATTAAATTGGGAAGGTTAGTTTTAAATCATAGTACGAATATAGAAGGTCTAATTCCAATACTCAAAAAGTTAGCACTTGACATAAATATCAAAACAATAACTCCAGCTGTTATTTCAAGAGCTAAAGGAAGATCTTCTAAATTGATAATTAGATTGTCAGTGAAAACTATAAACGGATATAAAGCTATTGCAAGAAAGGGCAAAACAGCCCAAGAAGTTTTTATTTCAACAGACTTAAGTAAAGATGAGTTAAAACAAATTATAGATATTTATAATAAATAGTAATTAAATTAAAAAGAATCATAAAGTAGTCATGAGAAAACCAACGAAATTGGTATTGAATTTATCTATTTTTTTATTGGCTTTTATTTCATTTAGTAATAATTCATTCGCACTAACTGACTATCAAATAAAAAAATTTTGCGCAAAGCAGAGGAGAGTATCATTATGTACAAAAAATTTAAAAGAGAAAAGATCAGATCTACAAAAAGGTAAGCTAATTGAGATTCCTGTAAAACCTTACAAACGTTAATTAGAAATGGAATTTAAATTTCAAATTCTTTTTCGAAAAGATTAAAAGCATTTTTATAGTTTATGGCAAGTTCGTCTGAATAATCATGAAATCCTTTTTTTTCATAATCATCTTTCAATTCATCATATAAATAAACAACTTTTTTAAAAGCACTCATATATTCTTTTTGTATG
>CACGBT010000039.1 GCA_902571335.1 uncultured Prochlorococcus sp.
TCTGCTGATGAATATTTCCCCGCACCTATTAATTGATGCTGTGATATTAAGCGCTGCCCTTACGATAACTTTGGTATTAAGAGCAAAAGGCAATGCTGTAAGAGAAGAAAAAGAAAATAAATGATTACTAAAGAAGAAGAAAAAGAATTTAAAAAACCTAAATTATATAGATTTAGGAACTTTCTTATTTATGGAAGTTCCATTGCTATTGGAGTTTTCTTAGTATATTTATATTCTGCTTTTGTCTTTATAAATAAATGACCTACATGTACGGCATAGCGATTACTTATGGAGTTGTGAGTCTTTTATTGCTTGGTGGGTTTGCATACTTTACTTTTAGAATGAAACGCTAATTTTCATGTCTTCTTCAATGAAAGATTTTTTAGATAAATTTTTTGATTTATGTAGAGAATATCAACAAGAAATTCCACCTCAGAAGATGGCTGAGATTTTAAGAGAATATGCAGATAGATTGGATGAATGATAGATAATGGCAGAACTAAGAAAGTATTAAGAGAATATAATTTATAGCAAAATTTACAAAAAATTTTTAAAGGTGGAATAAATTTTTTGAGGATGTTTTCCTTGCAATTATTCATAATTTGAGATTTTTTTTGATCCTTAATCCGTACAATTTTGTTCCTCTAACCGCACACATAAAACTTGAAATTTACTATTCAAATGAACTAGAAAATAGGTTCAGTCAAGAGGTAAGTCTTATGGCACTAAATGACACATTTACTATCCAAGAAATTAATTTGGATAAAAAAAACCTTTCATTTGATAATAATCTCAAAGAAATTTAAGCTTATTGGAATAACGAATGTGCAGAACATCCTAGTAACAACCATTGCAAGATTTTTTGTGATTAAAACTTTAACTTTTAGGTATTCTTACGCTTGATTTTTACATAATACCCGTACTAAATAATAATCAGACAGAAAGGAGGCCAAGCAAATGACTAATTTAGGTATAGAAATTTTATTTTGGACAATTTTAATTTCTTATCTGGGATTAAGGTTTTCTCAAACTTGGAATGGATTCAAAAAACAGTATTAATTAGGAGAATAAAAAATGAAACTTCAAACTCAGTTCACGGTTCCAAAAAAAGAATTAAAAGATCTTGATTATGTTAAGAAAGTAGATTTCTTAGAAGAAACTTTAAACAAAGAATGTATAGATTATCCAAATCAAGAAGATTGCTTGGTTTGTTGCAATTAGAAATCAAAAAATAGCTGTTTTTTAAAAGTTAATAAATTTTTATTTGTATTTATAAATTTTCTAAAAGGGAGTTAGCACTATGGAATTAAGATTCTTCCCAATAAATATTTTTAGAGAGACTCCAAAAGTCACATTCTTTGATGCAGGCATAGATTGTTCTAATGGTTCTGATGTTGTGATCCATTCTGGGGAAGCTATATCTCCTCCAGATGATTTAAAAGATGAGCAATATTACGTTCACAATCATCAAATTGACCACAATTTAGTTATCACTGGAGAAAGGAAATTTGTTTTAATAAATCCTTCCTGGGATGAACCTCATCATGTGATTTATTTAAATAGATTTATGGGAGCATTAGAAATTCCTAAAGGAACTTATCACAGATCTATCTCAGGTAAAGAAGGTAGTATTGTTTTAAATCAACCAAAAAGAGATAAATTTTTTGATCCTGCTAAAGAATTTATCCCTCAAAAATTAGACAAAATTAATTTAATTAAGGCAAGAAAAATTCCGCCTGTTTATTGGATTTACGAAAATAACAAAATCAAAAGAATCCATTTTAATCCTCTAGAAAGAAAAGTTAAAACTCTTGTTTGAAATGAAAAAACATATATCCCATAGTAATAATTTAAAAAACCTGAATTTAATTATTAATTCTGATACTTATAAATTGGCTCACGAAGATATTGATCTACTTAACCGAAATGAAATGCGTGGAGTAAGAATGCTTCTTGAAATTACTAAACCAGATTTAATTCTTGAAGAAAATAAAATTCTTTCAACTATAATTATTTTTGGAGGAGCAAGCATTACAGAAAAATCAAAGACAAAAAAGAGAATTGAAAATATAGAAGAGTTAATCAAAAAAAATCCTAAATCGATATTTCTAAAACGAAATTTAAATAGATTAGAAAATTTGCTTCTAATGAGTCATTACTATCAATCCGCAAGGGAGTTTTCTAAACTTGCTTCAATGAGTAATCAAAATAAAAACTGTAATTCTCACGTGATTGTGACAGGTGGGGGACCTGGAATTATGGAAGCTGCTAATAGAGGTGCATTTGAAGCAAATTGTAAATCTATAGGGTTAAATATCAGTCTCCCTAATGAACAAATCCCAAATGCTTTTATAACTCCAGGTCTTTGCTTTAAGTTTAATTATTTTGCATTAAGAAAGATCCATTTTGTCATGCGATCAATAGCTGCTGTATTTTTTCCTGGAGGTTTTGGAACACTAGATGAATTATTTGAACTATTAACACTTTGTCAAACAGGAATGAAAACTAAAATCCCAATCATACTCTTTGGTAAAGAGTATTGGAATAAGTTAATTAACTTTGATTATCTAGCTGATCTTGGATTGATTGAAGATAAACATTTAAATCTTTTCCAATATGTAGACACTGCATCAGAAGCATGGGAAATTATCAAATCATCAAAAATATCAGATTAAAAGTAAGCTAGTTATTTTAAATATCTGTTAATTACTTAATTTATAATTTGTTTTAACAGTTTTTATTATTGAATCTTGTGGTTCTTCACTTGGGAAACAATTAATAATCCTAAATTTTCCTCCTTTTTTATCAGTCTCAACAACTGTAAATTCAACGTATTTACCAATTCCATCTCTTAAATCCTTCACTTTAGTATTTATTATCTCTTCTTTATCATTTTCAATGATACGAGATTTACCTCCGCAACTTAATAAAGCGTTCTCCTCAGTGAGAAAAAAGTCTTTGTCATTACTGCAAGAAGATATAAAAGATAAAGAGAAAATTATTAGAATAAAATTTTTCATAATCAACTTTTTTACTTAACTAGATTATCAATAAGGCCTATTAAATATAAAGTTAAATACCTACCAAATTAAAAATTTAATTAAATTATTCATATCAGTGCAATAAATTGGAATTATATTAGAAAGAAATACCCGATGCATTTAGAAAATCTTTATAAATTTTTTGCCAGTGTATAATCCTTTGTTCAAGTCTATTAGGCGGACCAAGTTTAAAATTTTCTAGATAAGACTTATGAACTGATTCGACAATAATTTTATCTTCCCCAAGAAATTCCAATATACCTTTTTCCCAATTTTCTAAATCATTTTCACATAAAGAAGCAGAAGCTAATTTAATTTCAAGAATACATTGATTAATATTTTTAGGAAGATAATTTATTAAAACAATCCCTTTACCAGGCCAGATTATTAGATGGGTCCATGGGAGTAATCCAAAGGTATATAGATTTCCTTTACTACTTAGAGGGGTAACAAGTACATTACAAAATTTACTGAAGAAATACCTATAGTTTTTAATTGGACCTTGTTCTTTATGTAAGGTATCTTTATGAGCTATTGCCACATGATAATCATCAAGTGTATTATCATGGGCAATTTTCCAATTGCAATTTAAGGTATCAGAAAATTCAGAAAAAATGCTGTAATTCATAACCCATTCATCATTACATTTTCTCCCAACAAGCTCTGTTTGATCATATATAGATATTGGTTTTTTTGCTGAAATTAATCCAAATTAAAGGTCCATTTATTAAAGAGTTAACTTTTTCTAAAAAATAATCGCCTGTTTCTATTTTCGTATCAAAATCGTACTTTAAAGGCAAGGTTTTAAGTTTTCCAAATCTATCAAAAGTCCA
>CACGBT010000040.1 GCA_902571335.1 uncultured Prochlorococcus sp.
CTTGTTATGAGCGGTTGAGTACTAAGGATTTATTCGAACAAGTTATTGTGACGAATAGCATACCAGTTCTTGTAAAAGATAATTTTCCACAATTAAAAGTACTCTCTGTTGCAAATATGCTCGGTGAAGCTATTTGGAGAATACACGAAGAAAGTTCCGTTAGTTCAATGTTTAGATAATTAAAATTATTTTTTGCTTTCCTTTATAAGTTTCTTTACCCTTTTTTCATAATCATTTTTTATATCATTTGGAATGCTTTCAGGGCAAATATTGAGAGCACTCCCAACAATCTGAAATGTACCTGCGTTATATAATTTTTTTTCATCAAGTTTTTTATCTCCTAATTCTTTAATAGCCCCACCATGCTTGCCAATTATGACATTTGCAAAAGTAGCACTGGCAATCCCAAGACCTTTTTTAAAGTCAACTTCAGCTTTTGAAGCTATACAAAGATAAGAGGCCCCCATTTGTCTATAAAGGAAAATATCTTTTTCAGAAGCAGCAATGAAATTTTTTTCGGCTTTAATTTCTTTACTTTTTATATTTAACTCAATGAATGCAAAAGGTAGTATAAAGCAAACACCTAACAATTTAAGAATTCTTTTTGAAAGAAAATAAATATTCATTAACTAATAATATATTTTACAAAGATAACACTTTTACTTTTATCATTAATAGATAAAAGTAACTTACTTAATAATTTTTATTTCGTGATGATTCTCTACAATTATTAGCTTATTTTTATTCCATGAATATATAACCCTAAATCTATAATTATCAGAATCTAATAGTCTTGTATGTTCTAATATGTACCAATCTTCATAGGAAGATTCAAAAATCATTTCATGTTCATCGACTTGCTTAATATTTGAAATTCCTTCAACAGTACTTAAATAAAAATTTTCCCTGACAAGTTGGTGCCCTTTTAAATATGCGTGCATTTCTCCTTGTTCTTTATATTGAGGATTTTCTTCAAAAAAATTATATTTCTTTTCTGGATGCCAAGTGAATTTATAGTGCGACTCCCATTCAGATTTATTTTCAAGAGCTTGTATATTTAAATTCATGCATAAAGTGTAAGTTTTTTGCTCTTCATTTAAAAAATATGTTCTATTAGATTTCCAAAATCCAATATTTCTTGAAAACCATCTTTTTAAATTGCTATTTAAGCTAATTTCTGGAGAATCATTATCACCAAAACTTAAATTTTTCTTTTGATTAACAACTACCATCAATAATTAATTCCTACTTATTTAATAGCTTATTTGTAAAAAAAATATAAATATCTTAAGGTGTTCATAAGGATTAACAGCTTTTCAACACTTCAGGACTAATCATTTGAATGATAAAAAAGAGCTAAAATTAATACTAGTAGCAGCTAGAAATCAACTTTCTAGTGGCGATATTAAGTCTTTGATAGCGTATTTAGAATTAGACAATTGTGAATTTGAGATATCTCTTCAGATTTCTGAGCCTACAGAACAGCCGGAATTACTTGAATTACATAGATTAGTTGCTATACCAGCTCTTATAAAGGTTTCCCCAGCTCCAAAGCAAATATTTGCTGGAAGTAATATTTTCTCTCAGTTGCAGAAATGGTTGCCAAGGTGGTCACAAGAAGGCTTAACAAAAAATTTAGGGATTAACTTGCAAGCATCTAAAATTGATTCAATAAGAACTCAAAAAGAATTCCTTTTAGAAGACGAACTTCTTGTTCTAAGACAAGAAAATGAAACATTAACAAAAAGAATAGAATCTCAGGAAAGATTATTAAGAATGGTTGCTCATGAATTGAGAACCCCCTTAACTGCAGCCACTTTGGCAATTCAAAGTCAAAAACTTGGACAAATAGACATTTCAAAATTGCAAGAGGTAATTAAAAGACGTCTAGAAGAGATTGAACTATTATCTCAGGATCTTTTAGAGGTAGGAACAACAAAATGGGAAGCGTTATTTAATCCACAGAAAATTGATTTAGGTAATATTAGTGCTGAAGTGATACTCGAATTAGAAAAATTCTGGAGATTGAGGAATATTGAGATTGATACTGATATTCCCTCTGATCTGCCAAGTGTATTCGCAGATCAAAGAAGAATGAGGCAAGTATTTTTAAATTTAATTGAAAATGCCATTAAATTTTCTGAAGATTCCGGAGCTATAAAAATTACAATGATACATAAGACAAATCAATGGGTAGAAATAACAATTTGTGACAAAGGTGCCGGTATTCCTTTGAGTGAACAAAAAAGAATTTTTCTTGATAGAGTTAGACTCCCACAGACTTCTGAGGGGACTTCTGGATTTGGTATAGGTTTATCTGTATGCAGGAGAATAGTACAAGTTCATGGAGGGAGAATATGGGTCGTATCTGAAATTGGCGTAGGTTCGTGCTTTCATTTTACTGTTCCTGTGTGGCAAGGACAAAATAAAGATCAACAACACTTGACGAAAGGCTAGCTTTACTCTTAATTTTTTATAAGCTGTTATGCTAATCTCCTGGCCCCATCGTCTAGAGGCCTAGGACACCTCCCTTTCACGGAGGCGACAGGGGTTCGAATCCCCTTGGGGCTATTAATTTAAATTTAAAACTGTCTTTTTGAAGATTTTGCTTGCTTATCTACGGCAATTAAATTTTCTGAGAGATCCTTTTTCAGTCTTTTCTCAATCATACCTATTGGCATCCACTGACAACCTTGAACAGTAAGATCATAAATTAATGAGTTTTTTGAAGTATTTTTAATTTTTTGTATTTTCCAATTACCTTCAAATTTTCTGAAATCTCCTTTTATCAAATTAAATTTTAAGAGGCCAAGCTCCTTATCTTCAAATAAGTCGATAGTTACTTCAGCTGAAAATTTCATGCCAAGGAAATCCTGAGCTCCAACTTGTTTAAGGTGGACATTATTCCCATTCTGAAATATTTTTTTGCTCGATAAAAGATTTGGTATGTAAAGATTTAGGCGATCATAATCTGTTAAAACACTCCACAAAGAATCGAAACTTGCAGAAGTTGTAAGTTGAGCTGCCAGTCGTCTTGTCCCGCCAGAAAACTTTTCCATCGTCTGCTCAATTGTCGTGAAATCATTATCTTTATAATGATTCATTGATTCTTGAGGATTGTTCATACAATCAATTTTTAATTAGATAAAAATTATTTCTGTGTAACTATACTGATAAAAACAACAAATACTGAAAAATAAAAATAATTTCCTCTATTTATTCCGATCTCAAAACGTAACCATTTTTGTAAAATCACTACAAATTAAACTACAAATTGATAATCTTTTAGAAAAGAAATTTAAAAAATGTATTCACAAGCAAAAGTAATCGCAGGGGGATTAGCTCATATTCCAGTAGTAATAGCTGTTTTTTATTTCATACTCACAACTTTTAATAAAAGAGCTTTAAAATTTGTTGAA
>CACGBT010000041.1 GCA_902571335.1 uncultured Prochlorococcus sp.
AAACATCATTACCATTAAAAGAGCCTAAAGAGTCTGCATCTTCCGTACCAGTAATTGTTTTACCTAAAAAGTCAGATGCATTAGGATTTTCTGACCATCCAGCGGTAAGCATTACATCTGCTTCAGAAAACATAGAATTAAAATCTTCTCCCTTACTTGTATTCCAGACACTAATGTTCTGATTAAAAGTAGAAGCATTATTGAACATTTCATTAAAATTAGTTCCATTACTTACATCCCAACGGCTTATGTCTTGATTAAATTTACTTGCGTTGCTAAAAAACTTTGCAAAACTTATTCCTGAACTAACATCCCAATTCCCGATATCTTGATTGAATGAATCAGCATCATCAAAGATTTCCCTAAAATTTATTACTGAACTTACATCCCAACGGCTAATAGGCTGATTAAAAGAAGCCGCTCCATCAAACATACTTTCCATACTAGTAACACTACTTACATCCCAACGGCTAATAGGCTGATTAAAAGAAGTCGCTCCATTAAACATATTTTTCATACTAGTAACACTACTTACATCCCAATTACCAATATCTTGATTTAATGCCCGTGCGTCATAAAACATTCCAGAAAAATCAGTTCCATTACTTACATCCCAGTTGCTTATATCAGAATTAAATGATGCTTTGTCTTTAAATAATTCTGAAAAATCTGTTATTTGACTTACATCCCATTTATTAATTTCCCCATAAGTTTCTTTTGCAGCATCTGGATCCTCAGTCCATGCATCTATAGCAGTTTGAAGAGTATTTTTATCGGTAAATACATAGGGATTAAAGTAGTAAATTGAAGGCGTATCACCAACCCCCTGCATCCTGTCAGCACCTTCAAACATTGAGTTTAAGGAGGCATTCTCATTTATAGTCCAACTGCTTAAATCTTGATAAAATGAATCTGCCTCATAAAACATGTAAGCGAAATTAGTCCCCTTGCTAACATCCCAATCTCCAATATCCTGATCGAAGTTTGTTGCAAGGCTAAACATAGAATGAAAATCTTCCCCTGAACTTACGTCCCAACTGCCTATATCCTGATTAAAATCAGTCGCATTAGTAAACATCTCACTAAAGTCAGTTCCTTTATTTACATCCCAGCTTCCAATATCTTGATTAAATGCAGAAAGTGCAAACATTCTTTTGAAAGTAGTACCATTGCCAACATCCCAATTACCTATATCTTGATTAAAGTCTGATGCTTTAAAAAACATATAAGCAAAATCAGTTCCTTTGCTTACATCCCAACTACCTATATCTTGATTTATCGCAGAGCCTGAAAACATAGATTCAAAATTTGTTCCATTACTTACATCCCAATTACCTAAATCTTGATTAAAAAATGATGCATAAGAAAACATCCATTTAAAATTTGTTCCATTACTTACATCCCAACTACTTATATCCTGATTAAATGCGTCTGCATCACTGAACATATAACTGAAGTCAGTTCCTTTGCTTACATCCCAACTACCTATATTTTGATCAAAGTCATATGCTCGATAGAACATAGAGGAAAAGTCGCTGCCATTGCTTATATCCCAATCGCCAATATCTTGATTAAACTCGTATGCGAAAGAGAACATCTCATTAAAATCTGTTCCATTACTTACATCCCAACCACGAATATTTTGATTAAATGCCCGTGCGTTATTAAACATTCCAGAAAAATCTGTTCCATTACTCACATCCCAGTTGCTTATATCAGAATTAAAGCCTGATTTGTCTTTAAATAACTCTGAAAAATCTGTTATTTGACTTACATCCCATTTACTAATATCTCCATAAATTTTTTTCGTTGTTAAAGAGCCAAAACTACACCATGTATCTATAGCAGTTTGAAGAGTATTTTTATCGGTAAATACATAGGGATTAAAATAGTAAATTGATGGCGTATCACCAACCCCCTGGTTAGATTGCATGCTATCAGCATCCGCAAACATTGAGTTTAAGGAGGCATTCTCATTTATAGTCCAACTACTAATATCTTGATTAAATGCTCCTGTGTTCTCAAACATATAACTAAAATTACTGCCGGTACTTACATCCCATTTACTAATATCTTGATTAAAAGTGAGATTACCCTCAAACATTGAAGAGAAATCAATTCCATTACTTACATCCCAACTACTTATATCCTGATTAAATGCGTCTGCATCCATAAACATCTCACTAAAGTCAGTTCCTTGGCTTACATCCCAGCTTCCAATATCTTGATTAAATGCATCTGCGTGAATAAACATATATGAGAAATCATTTCCACTACTTACATCCCAATTACCAATATCTTGATTAAATGCCCGTGCGTCATAAAACATTCCAGAAAAATCAGTACCATTACTTACATCCCAGTTGCTTATATCAGAATTAAATGATAATTTATCTTTAAATAATTCTGAAAAATCTGTTATTTGACTTACATCCCAATCATTAATATCTCCATAAAGCGATGAGGCTTTAGTTTCGTTTGAGATCCAAAGATCTATTGCATCTATAAGTAAGTTTTTATTAGGAGGCTTATAAGAACGTTCAAGATAAATATCACCAACTATCGCCCCTAATTGATCACTGGAGAGTTGGTACTCATAATCACCTCCATCATTTCTGAATTTACCTTGGATGTCATATGCCCCAATATAATAACCATCCTGACTTGAAAAAAATAGAGCCTCCCATTCTATGGGATCAATATCAGTAGAAGCTCTAAGCATAAGTATATTTCCATCAATGCTTGAATTAGGATCTTCAAAAATATCAACAATAATTGGGTTCCAAGTAAAGGAATAATCAAATTTAAAAAAATTAGAAGGTTCTAAGGTTAGGTATTCCCCTTTGTAAAAGACTATGGCTTCATCATTAGAACCTCTATACAAAGAAACCTGACCAAAATCTTCAATAAGCTTCATTTTTATTTATCTTTAGACCAATAAATTTTTTAGTTCTAGGAAGTAAAAAAAATAAGACATATTTTTTGTCGAATATAGAATTAAATTCAAAATTGTATCATATTCAATTTCTTACTTTTGTATCAAAAATCTTTGTTCGAAAAATATAAGCTCTTTTTGTTTAAAAGCTTTGAGGAGAAAGGGGCTCTAGAGGGGGCTCTAAGTTCTATAAACATCTAGTATGATCTTCAAAGATTTAGCAATAAACAGTCTCAAACTCTTTCCACCATCAATAGTTACTC
>CACGBT010000042.1 GCA_902571335.1 uncultured Prochlorococcus sp.
AATACTGCTATGACCATTCGGAACGACAGGATTAGTAATTGTGACCTAGTGTTCCAAAAGTACTCGACTTATCAAATGAAATTTTACCTTTTATATTCAGTTATAAATAAATTCTTAAAACTTTCCCAACAATGTAAAAATAATCCTGTAGAGAGTAAAAATTCAAAAATTTCTTGATCATTTCTAATATGCGCGACTGTTGAGAACCAAGAGATTTCATAATAAAAAAAATATAAAGATACTGATAGAAAAAATAAGCTGAATTTCCTGCTAGGTAAAGAAGTTAGATATGGCCATTTTCTCCACCCTATCCATCCTAAAAATATACAAATTATTTGTAATGCTGGATCTAAAACATAATTGTGAAAGAAAGGGAGATTATGGAAATTAGTTTCATCTTGAATGCTCAATTCTGTAATAGATTCAATACTGAAACCAAAAATTCTCTCTCCCCAGCTTATTTCCTCTCCAGCAATTAAAAATGATAAAAATGCTATCAAAAGCCAAATAAAAGAATTAATATTTTTTTTCTTTGGCCTAAGAAAAATTAAAAAAGCTAATAAAGACGATAATGCATATTCGATAAACTGCATCCACTCAAGGGGACCATCTTCACTTTTAAGCCAATCAAACCAACTTATCCCAATAAAAAATTTTCCATAAGGAAGAATATAGACAAAACAATAAATAAACAACAAATAATAAATAGGGATTAAACTTACTTCTGGAATTATTTTCCCCCAAGGAGTATTTATCTTATTCATTTATGACCTAAAAGTTTTTTTAAATTTTAGATTAATTAATAGCGAAGGTAAATATCAATTTAATTTTTTCTCTATATATATTAATTAAACCCTAAATGGGATCTTCGAAGATAATAGATAGCCCTACAGATTCCCCTTACTATCGAGGGCATTTTTTTGATTAAGACAAATAAAAACAATTGACAGTCGATTTACAATTAAGGGGAATTAGCACCTTTTTGTTATGAAACTTGAGTCAATTTCAGTTGCTGATAAAGATGCAAATCAATCAGGAGTTGGTAAAAAGTTCTTAATAATATCTATCTCTCTCACAGTACTATTAAATCTTTCAATGGCAATTTGGTTTTTCATGAATGATATGGGTAGATTTTTAATTAAATGAAAAGAATACTAATGTTAGTAATAGAAACGCTAGGGATAATTTTGGCTTATTTGGGTTGCTTTGGCATAACTAAAGGAATAAAGTGAATGACTATTAAGTCGCAGGGGGGGAGTTTAATTTTTATTATTGGAGCAATTATTTGTTTTTTGTTTATTTAATGGAAGAGGAAAGAAAAAAGTTAGAAAAGATGTATCAAGAACTTAATGAAGAAGATACTAATATGAAGAAATGGAATCAAGCTCTTATTCCAAAAGCGATATTATTATTCCCTCCAATAGTTTTTGTTTTAACTTTTTTAAAAATAAATAATGATAAATCAATAATAGATTTACTTGGATTTGTAGCTATTGGTGGTTTATTAGTTTCTGGAGGTATCTTTTTAAATTATCTTTTATCTAAAGGTAAGTAATGGAGAAATTTACCCTCATAAACAAGGATAGATCGAGAATCAAGGTATTTGAACCATTTGAAGATGTATCTAAACCATCCCTTTCTATAAATGCCATGATGATTTCTTACGGCTGCGTTTATAAAAGATCAAGTAAACCAGTAATAAAAGGCAGCAGAGTAGAAACCATTGAAAATGCAAGAAAAGAATATAAACAACTACTAGAAGAAGGATGGAAGAAAACTTCTATATTTAGAAGTTATTTTTAAGGATAAAAATTCACATTCCAACGCATTATGCAATAGCTTAGAGGGTTATATCCATTGCAATTCCAAAACTTAAATATTTTTACAGCGAAATGGTGGAAACTAGCATCATTAAAAAATGCCCATCCAAAATAAATAGCAAATGCAGTTACAACAAACGCAGCGTATTGAAGCCAATGGATTCCTAACTTATCTACACCATTTTTATCAAAATTAGAATTAATCATTTAAAGGATTGGATATGCTATCCATCCAAATAAGGTGTAATTGATAATGACAGCCATGAAGCCTATCATTGCTAGCCTTCCATTTGTTCTTTCTGCAATAAACCAATACGTATTTGGCCATTCAAAATTTTGCCCCATATTAGATATTTGTTCTTTTGAAGATGGAGTCTTTTTAGGAGTATTGTCCTGATCAAGATAATAATTACTATCTGGGTAATAGCTTTCGCTTCGAATATTGTCTTCTTTTTTTTCAATCATTAAACTTAAAAATTTGAATTGCATATATCTTAAAAAATAAAAAGGCTAAATAGGTTTAAATAGTATTTTTAGAGAGATCTATTTCCCAGGGAACAAATCTTAAGTATTTATAGTTCAAATTTCTAATAAAAGGATTGAATGATGCTTGGCGTTTATGTCTGCTCGACTATTAAATAAGAAAGACTAAAAAAATGAAACAAGATCAACTGCCTTATTGTTCATAGAAGATCCTGATGGATATAAGATAGAGTTAATAGAGAAAGACTTATGAAGGAATTAGAAGAAAACACTATTGAACAAATAAGAACTCTTCTTAATTATTTGGAGCAAACAGACCTACTAAAAAATAAAGAAATTCTTAGGTGTTTAGATGTAATAGCAAGAGAGTATGGAGGAGAAGTAGTAGATAAAAATTAAATGGCTAATACAGATCAAAAAACAATATTCCTAAAGCAAGCTTATGACGAACTTCAGGCAATTTGCATCAAGTTCCAAGATGAATCTTGCGCTACAGATATGGAAGTAAAAACTTTACTTAGAGAACTTGCGAGAGTTTATGAAAAAGATATTGATGACGATTACGACATAGATTGGGAAGTTTAAAAAGGTGCTTAATTTATAACTGCGCTGCAAGTAAGAAACTTTTTATTTAAAAACTTCTTATCTCCATTTTTACTCTTTAGAAC
>CACGBT010000043.1 GCA_902571335.1 uncultured Prochlorococcus sp.
TTCTTTTTTAGAAACTATTCTGATTTTGTATTCTGGATATCTTGTCTTCCACCATTTATTGATAGAAATAGCTAATCCTTCTAAATTTTGGGTACAAATATTGACCCATAAAATCTTAGTTTCAACTTCTTTGTAGAATTCCCAACTTGTAGGTGAAGCCATTAAAAATCGCAAATGAAGAAATTTATAATTCTTGAAAAAATTCTATAAATTTAGGTATAAGATCCATGAGTTAAAACTTCTTTTTTTATTAAGTGGATTTATTTGAAGATATAGTGCTTTAATTAAGTGGCAATAAAAAACTTTAAACAAAAGATTTAGATCACTTTCGCCTTCTAGGAAAGTATTACTTTTTTTAAAACGAGTTTCAATTAACAAATATCTCCGCAAAGAAGGGGCCAAAAATCGACCCCTCTTGGTGAAACTCTTCCAAAGAAACACCATTAAAATCTTACTCTGAAAGTTGCAAAGTTAAACAAATTAACAAAATCAAGATTAACAATTTATGCGGCCTTTTTAAAAGGGTTCATATTTCTTAAAAAGTTATTACTTTTGCGGGTATTCATTTTTCTATATCTTTGATTTATATCCAGGATATACTTCCTAGCGTTCTTATCACTTTCAATTTTCTTTTTTCGAAGACGTAAAGCCCTTAAATCTTCTATTGACATAAGGCCATCTTCTTCGTTGAAATTCAAATGATCAAATTGCATCAGCTTAAGTAATTAAGTTTCTTCTTTAAGTGCAAGATTAACAATCTTATCTTTATTTGCAATAGATATAATTAACCAATTTGAATCAAATTAGTTATTCAATGTTCAGAAAGCAAAGAATTCAAATATTTAAATCTAAAAAAAACTTTTGATTGAGTTAGATGGAGCTTCTACAGATACTAATGATTCTCCATAATGAGATTCGGTTGATCTTATTAGTAACAAGTAAAAGAAATTTACTAAAGCTTTCTCCACGAGGATTTAGTAACTAATTTAAGTAAACTCATTATTTTAGTAATAGCAATATACAAAATAAATTTATTAAGCAATCAAGATATTTATTTCATAAAGTATAGTTGCAAATTAGATGAGAAAAATTTGCACTCTCAGGCTTTAAGCAGCGGACTAAATCCTCGTGGAGTATTGGACTTTAGCCCGCTCTATTTTTTTAGCAAAAGAAAAATAGTACTGCAAGTTAACTAGATGATCAGTCTTGAACTATATTCCGAATAAGCCTTTATTGGTTAATTGATCAAGGTTATCTGACCATATGTTGGTGTTGTTTATTGTATGAATTTGCTACAAAACTTTTGCTATATCAATGGATTCAGTATTTTTGCTCATTGATATATTCATTCTTAGAATAATATTATTATTAATGCTTAAAGAAGGTTTAATTTTGAAAAAAATAATTAAATTTTTTAAATTACTTAAGAGAAGAATCGATATTATCAATGCAGAGGCTGAATTGAAATTTATATTGGAAAATACATAATGGGATTCCCACATTGCCCTATTTGTGTAGTTCTAGCATTTGTTTCAGTTTTTATGGGAATTACTCGTAGTTATATGTTCTATATTCTTTTTAGGGAGTTTCCTAGAGCAGAATCTAATTTTAAATTGAAGTTTAGTTCCTATTAATTGTTGACATCTAAGTATAAATACTTTATAAATAGATTGTAGTGAATACTACAAAATCGTCCGATCTACCATCTGATAGACCGCAGTAAGACTCAAGCCATAGGACGGGGACTTGAGCAAGTTCAGGAGCTGCATCATGGTAAACATGTATTTCAATGGAAAGTCATTCGTTTATTGTAGAAAACAAGAAGAAAAGGTTATAAAGCTTACTTATAGAGGATCTATTTACTTGAAATAAGATTTCTAATTTCTTAAAAAAATTAGACATTCATTGAAGTTTTTGAACTCAGTATTTATTAATAAGATATAAGAAAAACTTATTATGAAGATATCTTTTGCCTATTTAAAAATTCACATATTTGTATATTTAGTAACGAGAAATTAGTTTTAAAATAACTAATTTGTAATTAGATTTTAAAAGGTTATGCAACCTATCTCTGAAGAACTTTACAAAAAAATAGTTGAGAGTTCTAAAAAATGAGTAAGTTGCTAATTGCTTTATTAGCTTTTGATATAGGCGTTAGTCTGTCTAAAGTTTTTATATTTACATGAAAATCAAATTACTTAGCAAAAAAGAAGTAATTGTTTTCTAAAAAAAGAAATGCTTATTTTGTATTATTTATTTGAGGTTTTATTTTATAAAGTAAAAAATTAACCCTACAAAAGAACTACCTACAAGTAGTAGCACCATTAAAATGGCTATTAACTTTGCTAATCCCATAAAGATAAATCCGAATTCCCTGTAGATCTTTGCATCCAGTGAATTTTCCAAATATTATTTACTTTTTTAAAAATTGATGTAACTGTTGGTAAGTCATCATTATGTGTACCTTTATAAGTAAATTTTGAACCTAGTGTAAAAATGCACATTGCTATATTTTCACTTAAAAATTCTAATCGGTGAATTTTGGTTATTTCTGCATTTTCTTGAACTATATCTCCAGTAATCATTTGTTCAAATCCTTTCGCATCTAAAGGATTACCACTTGGTCTTATGAATAAAAAATCTGGAGTTGCATTTTCAACAAAAAATGAAGCCATTTTTTTTGGATTAGCAAACTCATTTAATAATGAAATTATTGTTTCTTTATTATTCATAAAAAATAAGGGACGTATCCCTCATATTTTAGATCTACTTTTTTAAATGTACAAATCGAACTGGGATAATTTAAAAAAAAATTCGTTAGGATGTCAGGAACAATTAGATTTATAATTTAAACCATCATGAATTCATTA
>CACGBT010000044.1 GCA_902571335.1 uncultured Prochlorococcus sp.
CTCCATGTAATTCATCATTTCCATTCCCTCCATAAAGTTTATCTGCGCTAGAACCTCCATTTAAATAATCATCTCCATCTTCTCCATAAAGACGGTCGGCACTTTTCTCTCCATAAAGTTTATCGTCATCATCTCCACCACGTAGATAATCCTTTCCAGTACCTCCATAAAGGAGGTCTTCTCCGGCATGTCCTTTTAGATAATCGTTACTGCTATCACCATATAATTTATCGTTACCTGCTCCGCCATAAAGCTTATCTGCACTGGTTCCTCCACGTAATTCATCATTACCATCTCCTCCGGAAAGTCTATCTTTACTACTTCCACCACTTAAATAATCATCACCTTCTTGTCCATAAAGTTTATCCGCACTAGAGCCTCCATAAAGTTTATCGTCATCATCTCCACCATAAAGTTTGTCAGCACTAGAACCACCATAGAGTGTATCGTTATCATCGCCGCCATAAAGTTTGTCGGCACCACTACCACCACTTAAGTAATCTTCACCACAATCGCCATAAAGATAATCTTTACCAGATTCTCCATATAATTTGTCATTACCTCTGTATCCATAAAGATCATCATTACCTCTATCACCTTTTAATTTATCAGCAACAGTTGAACCTACAACATAATCATTATACTTTGTGCCTTCATAATCCATCGCAACTGTCAAAATGAACTTACCTATAGCTCCTCCTCCATAATCTCCTGAAATAGGATCGGTTCTTTTCCAATCACCAGATGATCCACCATCACTATTCCCAAAAGCATATCCAATTACATAATCTATAGAGCTATCGTATTCCCAATTACTATCAGCATCTAATACTACTATTGCATCATGATCATAAATTTCACCACCATATTCAAAATCATAATCATGGGACCAATAAAAGCCTTGATAGCCATCGCTTTCTGAATCCTGCCATATACCTAAACTGCCGTAAGAACCATAATCAACTCTATCTCCATTATAGTCAACTAGTGTATCGTTATCATAATCAACCCAGTTGCTCTCCCAGTTTCCAGATGAATAATTTTCCCATTCTCCACTATAAATTTTACTCGGATCTAAAGGTAATGATATTGGCATAATTAAAGTCCCTAATTCTAAATATTTATATTTGGTCGAATTATATCACGTAATAATACCTATTGTTGTGATAACTTTTTACCGCTAAGTAACTCATTGATTTGTTTGTATAACTTTTTACAATGGCTTCTCTTTTAAGTTCGAATCAGTTAGTTACTTACCTAATTGCAAAAATTATCCTTCTATCACTTTTTTGCTTAGTTCTTTGAAGTTTGTCGTGACAAATAAAGTAATATTTGTCCGCAAAATATTAGTTAAGAAAATTTAACTAGCATTTTATACGAGACATTGATCTATTTAAATCAATAAAAATTTGATAAATGGAATATAGTTTTAGGAAATTATGAGCAAAAATTTTGGAATCCTTTGATTACTTCGAATACCTAAATTCAATATCATTTCATCCACCTGTAATGATAATAACTACATTAGTATTCTTTTATATAAGAAGAAAATTTTTATTAGCTGGCAAAAAACATTAGCAATCTATTTGATATTTATATTTTTGAATGAGTCAAAAATTAAATAAACAAAGCAAGTGATAAAAACAATTACATATATAGAATCCATTTAACTTACCGTTGTTATTGAACTGCTTAATCCATATGTGAGAAAAATAAAACTTGCAAAAGTAACTCCAATCATTACTGTCGTGTAGAGTTTATTTAGTGTGAAGTTATTACTAGATGAGAAATCGGCTACAACTAAATTTTTCATTGAATATTTGTCTCTACTTTTAAAATTGTTGCTATTAACCAAACCGCCTAATATGGGCTCTGTTGATATATTTATTTTTTGATTGCTAACAGAATTTAAACCCTTATCTTCATTAAAGAATTTTGGAAACATATAAGTATGCCACAATGCTATTATTGCCACCCAAAATACAACACTTACTCCTGCTATTCCAAAAAGTAAGAATCTAAAG
This sequence comes from uncultured Prochlorococcus sp., assembly GCA_902571335.1. Classification (GTDB taxonomy): domain Bacteria; phylum Cyanobacteriota; class Cyanobacteriia; order PCC-6307; family Cyanobiaceae; genus Prochlorococcus_A. Next base: position 2,025 of record CACGBT010000044.1, read on the forward strand.
GTTTCCATATTTATTTTTTAATTAACTAAAATCTACATCAAAAAAATATCTAACTATCGCAATTCAAAAAAATATACTTCACTTAAATCAATTAATCATTTCATGATGTTACTAATGATTAGAAACAGTGTTATTAGGAGTTTTTCTTTAAATATAAGTTAATGATCAAATCATTTATTTAAGTAAAAAAGACAAAATAATAATCAAATTTATTATTAATTTTTAGAAATGGATTTCAGGATTTTACTTGTTATTACACCAATAATATTCTCATGGATATTTACAGTCTTTTGGTTAGGGAGGTGGGATGTATTTAGATTAACACCGCTAGGATTACCAAAGAAGGGAGTAGCTCCTTTTAAAAATTATCAAGTATGGGAAGATTCAGCATTAATTCCTGATACTGGTAGACCAGCAGAGGGGTATCCAGTATTTACTGTAAGAACCGCAGCTGTTAATGCCTTAGGGATTCCAACGGTTTTCTTCCTTGGAGCAATTTTGGCAATGCAGTTTAAATCTTATTGATAGGAAATTTTAATGGACATTAGATTTTTAATTGTTGTAGCACCATTTTTAATTGCATTTTTTTATACTTTATTTTGGCTAAAAAAATGGGGTGCTTTTAATTCTTCGAATAATGATTTGCCAAAAAAAAATTCTCTTGAAAATGAATCAATAATGCAAAGTTATATTTTAGAGAATATCTTTTTAACCAAAAATTAATCAAATTTTTCTTAC
>CACGBT010000045.1 GCA_902571335.1 uncultured Prochlorococcus sp.
AATATTGGCCTATGGAAGGCTTTCAGGATAAAAACGGAAAAAGACTTGGATAAAATACAACCTTATGAAGATTTTGTAGATGCGATACTGCTTGATTCTTGGAATGAAAAAACTTATGGAGGTTCAGGGAAAAAAATAAAATCTGCTTATTTAAAGAAACTGCAATTTAGCAAACCTTGGTGGTTAGCAGGTGGAATATCAATTAAATGGATTGATGAGATTTTAAATGAAATCAAACCAGATGGACTTGACATTTCTAGCAGTATTGAAATTTCTCCAGGTTTAAAAGATCTAAAAAAAATAAATGAGATAATTAAGTTCTTAAAGAATAATTAATAATTATTTGTAGCTGATTGCTGTTTTACGAGCTCAAAAAATTCTTGTTTTAAACTTAAATCATGTCTGAAATCACCTCGTACCACAGAATTAATCATACTTGTATTTGGTTCTTTAACTCCCCTCCACTTCATACAATAATGTTGGGCCTTTACAATAATGCCTAAACCTTTAGGTTCACACAATTTTTCGATCTCATCTGCAAGTATCATTACAGCTTCTTCTTGAATATGCGGTCTTGAAAAAACCCAATCAGCAACTCTCGCAAATTTTGAAAGTCCTATGACTTTATTCCCAGGTTTAATACCTATCCAACACTCTCCAAGAATTGGAACCAAGTGATGAGAACATGCAGATCTGACGGAAATGGGGCCAACCGTATAAATCTCATCAAGATTCTTATCATTTGGGAAACTTGTAACTTTAGGTTGTGCATGATATCTCCCTTTAAAAACTTCATTTAAATACATCTTGGAAACTCTTTCAGCAGTTTCTTGGGTATTATGATCATTTTCAACATCTATTATTAGAGATTTAAGTAAGTCTTTAACTCTCGAGGCAACTTCTCTTTCTAAAATTTCTAATTCTCCAGGATTTATAAAATCAGCAATATTATCGTTAGCACTAAATCTTGTCCCAGAATTTTTAATTCTGTCTCTTATGATTTCAGATATTAGTTTATTAGTAATCTGGTCGTCAAAGTTTCTAATATTATCGTTGGGTAATGTAGAGGTCATAAAATTCTAAACAGATAATTGTAGGGAACTTAATTAACTGTATCTTCCTAAATCTAAATTGCTAATATACTATATCACATTCTCTTGTTCATTCGGGTTCAAATAACCCTAAAAAAAATCACTGTTTTACGATTCAGTAAATAAACAGAATGTTTAAAAAGCTCCACCAGAAGGCATCAAAGTCAAGTCTTCAATCAATTGTGATTCAGGTTTTTGAGCCATGTAGAGAATAGTTTCTGATACCTCTTTTGAGGAGAGCATAGAAGTTCTATCAAAATCAGAATTGATTGATTCGGAGTCCCAAAGAGGAGTGTTTACTGAACCAAGAGTTATTGTGCACGCTCTTATTGAATTAGATCTCTCCTCTTCCCTCAAGCATTTAGTAAACATAGCTAGTGCTGATTTTGAAACACAATAAGCTCCCCATTGGGGGAATGCATTACAAGAGGCATGACTACTAACATTAATAACTAAACCACCATTTTTTCTCATTTGGGGAACTATTGAACTACAAATTTGAAAAACACTTGTGAGATTTATTTGCATAGTTTGTTCCCATTGACCTAATTCCATTTCAACTAAAGGGCCATTAAATGCGCAACCGGCATTATTTATCAATACTGAAGGGCACCCATACTTTTCAATTGCCTCTTTAACACAATGCTCTATTTCTAAAGGATTAGATAAATCACACTTTATTAGTTTAATTTTTGATTTAGTGGTCAACAGTTCGCTCTTTAATTTCTCCATTAAATCCATATTCCTGGAAAGCAAAATTAAATCCCAGCCAGCATTGGCAAAAGTAATTGCTGTAGATCTACCGATACCTTTCGTAGCACCCGTTATAAAAGCTAGTTTCAAGTTATTCAGTTTTTTGGGGGATTTCACTATAAATCTCTTCAATATTATTTGCTTCGATAAATTTACCTAAAACCCTAAATTTTTTGTATCTTTCCTCAATTAATTCATCTTCAGGCATTTGCAATAAAGCATTAAGGTGTTTCTCAATAGCCTCTTTTAGTGTGTTACCAGCATCTAAAGGAGCCCAATTATTACCACCAGAAGGTTCTGGTAATACCTCATCTATTATACCTAATTTAAGTAAATCTTTACCTGTGATTTTAAGTGCTGATGCAGCTTCTGGTGCCTTAGCAGCATCTCTCCACAAAATTGATGCACATGCTTCCGGACTAGCAACTGTGTAAACACTGTGTTCAAACATTAGTAACCTATCGGCAACACCTATTCCAAGTGCTCCTCCAGAACCTCCTTCTCCAATGACAGTAGCCACAATTGGAACTTTCAATCCAAACATCTCTCGAAGGTTTCTTGCAATCGCTTCACCTTGACCTTGTTCTTCAGCTTTTAAACCAGCATAAGCTCCAGGAGTATCAATAAATGTAAGAATTGGCAAAGAAAATCTATTTGCATGCTGCATTAATCTAAGAGCTTTTCTGTAACCTCCTGGTTTTGCCATCCCAAAGTTTCTTACTACATTTTCTTTTGTGTCCCTTCCTTTCTGATGCCCTAACATTAACACTGG
>CACGBT010000046.1 GCA_902571335.1 uncultured Prochlorococcus sp.
TTTAAAAAAATTCCTACTTCAAATCTTAAATTAATTTATGGTTCTGGAGTTCCAAATCATTATTTAAATAAAAAATATAATCAAAAAAATAATTGGCTTAGTAATGAAAAGAAAAAAAGATTTAAACCAAGCTTTATATATTGTGCAAGACTCTTGAAGTCAAAGGGTATACTAACATTTATTGAAATTTCGAAATTATTGCCTGATCATAAATTCCTAGTATTTGGAGATATTGATTCTTCATCAAAAGACTCTTTGACACTAGGGGAGATTAATATGATATCTAGATCATCTAAAAATATAATTTTTTATAGAAATAAGAAGGATCCTTTGAAAAATTTAAAAGTAGAATTTCCTATTCTTCTAGTGCCTTCAAATTATGGAGAAGGTTTTCCTCGAGGAATAGCCGAAGCAATAGTTTTAAATTATCCAGTAATAATTTCACCTAAAGCTTCTTGTCAAATATTTGATCAAGAAGATGTTTATATTGCTAAAAACGATGATATAAAATCATATTTAGAATCCTTTGAAAATATATTGAAAGATTTTTCAAATGGAATTCTTGCTTCCAAAATAAAAAAATCCAAAAAAAAAGTTATAAAGAACTTTAGTGAAAGAATCGTTGTTAAGCAAACACTTCAGGTATATAAAGAATTATTATTATCTAATAAAAGTACATATTTTGATAAAATTAATTCAACAAATCCTCCTGATTGGATTGCATCATAACGACAAAGTTAAATTTTCTAATGATATTTATGCTAGTTTGAGTTTATAAATGATAATTTTATTGTTTAGATAAATGTGTGGTTTAGCTGGAATTTGGTCAAACAATATTTTAAAAACTGATGATATTAAAATTTCTTTAAATAAAATGTCTAAATCAATAAAACATAGAGGCCCAGATAGTCAGGGGATCTGGGTAGATGGTTCTTGTGGTTTGGGTTTTGCTCATCAAAGATTATCAATTATTGATTTATCTGATGCTGGAAACCAACCTATGGTGAGTAATTCTGGAAGATATGTACTAGCTTTTAATGGTGAAATATATAATCATATGGATTTAAGATATTCTATAAGAAAGAAAAATATAGATTTTTCCTGGAGAGGATCCTCTGATACTGAAACTTTACTTGCTTGTATAGAGTTGTTTGGTTTGAAAGAAACTTTGAATTTATGTGCAGGTATGTTCGCATTTGCTTTATGGGATAAAGAGGAAAAAACCTTATTTTTAGTAAGAGATCGCTTCGGAGAAAAACCTTTATATTTTGGTAATTTTATTAATAATAATTATGGTGATTCTAATGGTATTCATTCTTCTTTATTCTTTGCATCTGAAATTTCGGCGATAAAAGAAGTTTTAGATTCGACTTTAGAAATCAATACAAAAGCCTTAGAGGGTTTCTTAGATTTTGGATATATCCCCTCAAATATGTCAATTTTCAAGGGTATTAATCAACTTCCTCCAGGATTTCTATTAGGTATTAAATCCTCCAAAAATGGCTTTTGCCCATCTTCAATTCTTAAACCAATAAAGTGGTGGAATTTTGCAAAACCAGATCAACCAAATATGTATAAACACAAAAATAATGAAAACAATTTATTACAAAATTTAGAAAATAAGTTAATTAAATCTGTTGTGCAACAGTCTGTTGCAGATGTTAAATTAGCAAGTTTCCTATCTGGCGGAATAGACTCAAGTTTAATAACAACTTTACTTAGTAATAACTTAAGTAGGAAAGTTAATTCTTTTACTATTACTTTCCCTGATGATAGTGATAATTTTAATGAGGGGCCTATAGCTTCACAAACGGCTAAAATCCTAAATACTAATCATACAGAAGTCCCAATCACCGATAGTGATGTTCAAGAATTAATTCCGAATTTGAGTTCTATATATTCTGAACCATTCGCAGACTCTTCACAAGTCCCAACGCATTTAATATGCAGAGAGGCTTCTAAGAGTGGTATTAAAGTTGCATTAACTGGGGATGGAGGTGATGAACTATTTGGAGGATATAACCGACATCTTATGATTCCTTTAATTTTAAAATATACAAGTTATATGTCATATGAAGTAAGACAAAAGATAAGTAAAGGCATACTACTTTTACCCTTCTCGCACAATTCTTTAGCAAGAAATAAGGTGCAAAAATTATCTAATGCGTTAATTTCAAAAGGAAACATTGTTGACCTTTATGAATCTTTAGTAACAAAAAATGAATCATTATTATCACAAGAAATACTTGATTTACCAAATAATAGATTTTTTAAGTCTGAATATATAAGATCCCTATTTAATAATCTCAGTGATTTTGATAATCTTGAAAAAATTCTTATGGCAGATATCAATTCATATTTACCAGGGGATATTCTTACAAAGGTTGATAGAGCTTCTATGGCTGTTGGGTTTGAGACTAGAGCTCCTTTTCTTGATCATAATGTAGCAACTTTTGCTTTTTCTTTGAGTTCAAATTATAAAATTAGAAGAAAAAATTTTTCAAAAATTACAAAATGGTGTTTAAGAGAAATTTTAAAAAAATACTTACCTGAAAATTTAACAAATGGATCAAAATCTGGATTTGCTATGCCACTAGGTAAATGGT
>CACGBT010000047.1 GCA_902571335.1 uncultured Prochlorococcus sp.
ATAAAGATATTTATTTATATTATTAACGATCAAATCAGTAGGATCAAATAACATAAGTTCTAGCTCTCTTAAATCAAACATTTGTCTAAAATTACATATTAACAAGTAAATTTTTTTTAAGAGGAATTTATATTGTTAATTGCACAGCAAAATTATTTTCATATCAAGCAATAAATGTTAAAAATGGAAAAAATGATTTGTAATCTTGGAGAATTCACCTCAATATCTATTTCTTGCTAGTGGAGTTAATAATGGAGAAGGGTTTTGGATTGTAGGAATAAAAAATTGCGATGAAAATATCCTTGAGGATGAAAATCTTTTAGATTGCCATAGAAAAGAATTAATAGGTAATGAATCAGCAAATGATATTCTTTTAGCTATTAATTTAAACATAAATAATTTATTAAATGAACTAAAAAACAAAAATTGTTTAATTGAAACACCTTCAATGGGATTTTCATTTGATATACCTTTAGAAATCTTGGAAAATATTTTTGATTTCTGGTTAGATATTTATAAGAATCAAGAAGACTGGGAAGCTTGTCTAGGTCTTCTTAAAGTTAGAAAAAGGATTCCCCTAACCAACCTAATTGAAAGCGAAAGTTTAAAGGGTAAATCTAAAAAATGGGCTATAAGAATTGAAAGTTTACACACTTATCTACCTTCTTCACCTAGAGTTGAAAAATTAAATGATCCCATGTGGTAATAATTTTATCTTTAAATACTCAAAATATTTACTTCGTTGGATATTTAAGTAAAAATAAAATAACTAAAATTTAAAAAATGAATAAACCATATTCTTTTAGTATCGATCAAATGAACGGGATTGTAGAGGATACTTACGCCAAGATAATAAATGAATGTGAAAATTTAAAAAAAAATACTAATTGTCCAAATGAGCAAGTATTAGCACTTTTAAGTGTAATTGCTTCAAATTACGCTACGACAACAGAAAAAAACGAAAATTAAAATGATAAGTTATTTTACTTGGAGCGAATTTGATGAAAGCGTAGAAAAAATAGCTAATAAATGTAGGTTTAAGGAGTTTTCTGGAATATATGGAGTTCCGCGTGGTGGATTATGTCTTGCTGTAGCATTAAGCCATAAATTAAAAATTGAATTAATTTCAGAACCAATAAAAAATTCACTAATAGTAGATGATGTTTATGAAACTGGTCTTACATTAACGACCTTCAAGGATATTGAAGGAGCAATGTTTTTTGTTTTATTTAGTAAAATCAAACCTACTTGGTGGAATACAGTATTTATATCTAAAAAAAGCCAATGGATAGTTTTTCCATGGGAAAATACTTTAAATTCAAAAAGTGACCGAGCAGAGTACATAAATAAAAGAGGTTTAAGTTGAGAAAGAAATTATATTTGGCAAATCCATATGGATTTTCAAAACAAACTAAAACCCTCTTAAATGAATTTATCGAAATCTTCAATGATTTAAATTTAGAAGTATTTGAACCTTTTGAGAGAGCAAAACCATTAATAAAACAAGAACGCAGATGGGCATATGACGTTGCGAGTAGTAATTTCAATGATTTAAAAGAAAGTGATTGTATTTTTGCAATTGTTAATGGAAATCCTCCAGATGAAGGAGTAATGATTGAATTGGGTATCGCAATAGCTTTAAAAAAGCAAATATTTTTATTCAGGGATGATTTTAGAAATTGTTCTGATAGCAATCAATACCCATTAAATCTAATGTTATTTCTAGGACTTCCTATAGATAATTGGGAAAAATATTATTTTGAATCTTTACAAGATATAGTAAGTAATAAAAAAAAGTTTGTGGAGTGGGCAAAAAGTTAGCTAGATAAACCATTAACCCTTAAGTATAAGTTTTAAGTTTAAATATATCTGTTGAGGTGCTAGAATATAATTTATTTAGAAAATTTTGACACAAGTTACAGTTGGAGAGAACGAGGGAATCGAGTCTGCCCTTAGAAGGTTTAAGAGACAAGTATCTAAATCGGGAATTTTTGCAGATTTAAAAAGACTTAGGCATCACGAAACTCCTATTGAAAAATACAAAAGAAAATTGCAACAGAGGAGAAAAGCAAGAAGAAGATAATCTTCTACAGCTCATAAATTTTTTGAATATCTATAATTTTATTAATTTTTACATAAAGAATTAAAATAAAAAACTTAACTTATTTAAGCTTCTTAAGCTTTTTAACAAGATTTATTCCAACTCCTGATACAGCAAGAAGATCATTTTCATCAGCAGCAATAACTGCTTTAGTTGTTTTAAAGCCAGCCTCATATAAAGCTTTTGCGCTTTTTGCTCCAACACCTGGAAGTGTGGTTAATATTTCAATATTTTTCTTAGAATTAACTGCTTTTGGTTTTGTTTTTGTTTTTGGTTTTGTTTTTGTTTTTGCAGACTTAGCCGCTTTTTTTTCTTTCTTTAAAGGAGTTTCAGAAGATACTTCACTTTTAGATAGAATTGATTTTAGTTTGCTGATAAATTTAGAAATCATTGTAAAATATATAAGTAATAAAATTAGCTCTTCTAAATCATATTATCAAATTCCAAGTGGAAATAA
>CACGBT010000048.1 GCA_902571335.1 uncultured Prochlorococcus sp.
TGGATGAATTTTGAGTAATTTGCGCTATTTCCTTGGAACTAATATGTATTATTATTAATTTAAAATAACTAACTACATGGCTTTTAACGAAGGGGGTATGGCTTCGGGCCTTCTTATCATCGCAGTATCAATAGTTTTTGCTGCCGGTTTTGGATTTTTAGTCTTGCACTTTGTCCCAGGAACTCCTTTTTAGGTTATCCAACAAAATTTAATTCACAAAATACCTTATACATTAACAGTTTCTAAATCCTGCATTTGATTATCATCAGGATTAGATTTCTTCTTTAATCGATAGGCATAAACTAAAGATCCTAGAGCTAAAGTACTAGAAGCTAATATTCCTGATATGAGTACTAAAGCAAAAAGACCTCCTATCAGTCCCCCTTTTAATCTAAGCAAATTTGATTTAATTAAAAGTATTGATAAAAAAACAATAGTGGCTTTAAGAGAAGAGATTTTCAAAAAAGTAAATGGATAAAAAGGATTCAATAACATTTCTTAAGCAAAATAAGATTAATCTGATTCTAAAAATAAATTTAAAAAACCGCATAAAAAAAGACTCAAATGAGTCTTTTAAAAATCCATATTAAATTTGATGATTTATGCATCAGGGTCAAAATTCTTTAGATTTGGACCTGCCACAAGACCAACAAGACCAAAAAGGACTAAAGAACCAATTCCAAAGCCTGCTGCCCATGGATTGAAACCACCTAAAGCAAAAGAAGCTAATAAATTCATGATTTTAAACATAATATCTTCGAGTAAGCATACAGATTTTTATGAAAAATATACCTATATTGAGACATTTCTTCGTAATTATGAGAATCTTTTATTTATCCCTTTATGAAAAATCCACTAAATTTTTATTAATTGCTTTATTATCGAGGCATTACTATTTTGTTTGCGTACTTTAGGACCATCAAAACTGTTTTTTCTAATGACTTCCAACTATACCTTTATTTATGATGGAGAATGCCCTTTCTGTAATCATTTTGCTGAGCTCCTCGAGATCAAAAGCAAGATAACTAATATTAAAATTCTTGATGGTCGTAAAAATTTAACTCTAATTAAATCCCTCCTAGAGAAAGGTTATGACATAGATAAAGGAGCTATACTCCTGAAAGATGAAGATATCTTTCATGGGGCAGATGCGATTAATACTATTTGCAAACAGATAAATAATCCCTCAAGTAGTTTACTTTTATTACTTTCTCGAGTGTTTAAATCAAATAAGCGAACAAATTTAATATTTCCTTTACTAGTAAGAGCCAGAAGATTCGCATTAATATCAAAAGGTATATCAATATCTCTAGTTTAAAGATAAAAACTTTCTAAATTTTAAATAACATATTTATAAGCTTCTGTATCAATAAATGATAATTGATTATTTCTTAGCTAGAACTAAGTGGTAACAGCTAGTATTAAATGATAGAAAATTTCAATCCCTTTATTTCATTGGGTGGTGATAACCAAAAAGTTAATCATATGGCTGAAGCGGCACTCGAAATGAATTTAACTTGCAATGATTTAAAAAAGGATTTAAATTTAACTGATGGTGACGTAGTGGATATGTTGCAACTGGTTATGGATAGGTTTAAAAATAGTAATTAAGTTTATATCGTTATTAACTAAGCACTACAAATATATTATTTTTTAATGAAAACAGTACAAATTGAGTTTTCGAAATATGAATCAGTTAACTTTTTATGGCCAGAATTAATAGAAGACTACGGATTCGACAAGGCCAAAAAAATAATTTCTCAAGCTATTGACTTACAAAAAATGAATGGCACTAAAAATACCACAATGCCAATCATATTTTCAGGAACAGGAGGATTAGCTTTATTACCAATAAAAATGCTAGAAAAAGAAAACTTTAAAATTAGTTATAATGATAACCAAGTTTTAATATTTAATCTAAAAAGAAAGTCATTTCAAATCTTAAATGAAGCAAACTAATCTAAATTAGAAAATTCTCGATAAAGTCAAAATTACCTTATAGTCTATTAAACAATTAATTGATAATGACTTTTGAAGCGACCTACCTTGGTTCAAATGGTTGGCTTATAAAATTTATAAAAACCAATTTAATTATTGATCCTTGGCTTAAAGGAGATTTAATATTTCCTCCAGGTGAATGGTTTTTTAAAGGATCATTAGAAGATGAAATTTCAATAGATAAAAAAATAGATATCATTCTATTAACCCAAGGATTACCTGATCACTGTCATGTTCCAACGTTAGAAATGTTCAGAAGGGATATTCCTATAATTTGCCCTAAAAGTGCTGTTGAAACATTAGAAAAAATTGGTTTTAGTTCTATTAAAATGCTTAAGCCAACCGAAAAGACTATTGAATTTAATTTAAGTTTCGAAGCTACTGCTGGGGCTCCAGTACCACAAATAGAAAACGGATATATTGTTAAAGACGAACAAAATAATGGTTTTTATATAGAACCCCATGGATATCTTGATGAAAATTTAAATAAAC
>CACGBT010000049.1 GCA_902571335.1 uncultured Prochlorococcus sp.
GACAAAATTTCACCCAACAATTGAAATTTAAACTAGTATAAATTTAGAAAAAAATCTTTAGGTTGTCCATATTTTCTGAATTATGGTAAAAATATTTACAAATAAGACTTCTCTTGCAACAGCAATAGATGAATGGATAGCTGATGAGGTCGCGGCAACTACTACTTATGGCGATATTAATACCTGGGATGTAAGTGCAATAACTGATTTTTCATATTTGTTTAGAAATAAATCAAACTTCAATTCTGACATAAGTAATTGGAACGTAAGTAATGGAACTAATTTTGAATTTATGTTCCAACGAGCAGATGTATTTAATCAAGATATTAGTAGCTGGGATGTAAGTAATGGGACAGATTTTTCTGATATGTTTGCCCATGCCGATTCATTTGATCAAGATATTGGAGATTGGGATGTTAGTAATGGAACTGATTTCGACTATATGTTTGCTTATGCAGATGTATTTAATCAAGATATAGGCGATTGGGATGTCAGTAGTGGAACAGGCTTTCATTCTATGTTTTCAGGTTCTACATCTTTTAATCAAGATATTAGTAATTGGGATGTCAGTAGTGGAACTGATTTTAGAGAGATGTTTTATGAAGCATCAGTGTTTAATCAAGACATTGGCGATTGGGATGTAAGTAAGGGAACTGATTTTGGATTTATGTTTTATGAAGCATCAGTGTTTAATCAAGATATTGGCGATTGGGATGTAAGTAAAGGAGAATATTTTGACAAAATGTTCAAAGAAGCAAATGTATTTAATCAAGATATAAGCACCTGGAGATTACCTGAGCATTCCAACATAGGAAATATGTTTGCTAGTGCTGATCTTATGCAAGCTAATCAGGAAGTAAGTGCTACTCCATCAATAACCTATTTTAATTTTATTCCAGATGATGACGGCGAAGCTGAATTTTCTATTGATGGAACACCAAAAATATTTAAGACTTTAAGTATTAGTGAAGATAGTTCCGATCCAGATGGTACGGGTGAATTAACTTATAGCTGGCAGGTTTTCAATGATGATTCAACATGGGAAGAAGTCGGATCAAATTCTACTTATCTTGTCAAGGATATTGATTTAGATTACTCAATAAGAGCAGTAATTTCTTATCAAGATGATCAAGGTTTTGATGAAGAGATAACTACAAATAGTGTCACAATTGAAAATATTAGAGATTTTGGAGATTTCCAACCAAATACTTCAATAGATTCCAGTACTTGGTCAGAAATTGATTCAGCGAATCCATATATCAAAGCACTAATGACCGGGAGTAAATGGGGAGATGCAGATCCTAGCTCCACTACAACAGAACTTAACTATTACCTCTATGACAATGAAACTACACTTGATGATAAATATGGTGATTTTCTTTTTGAAGAGGAAGAAACCGCTTTCCTACAGGCGTTGGAAGATTACTCTTCTGTAGCGAATATTAGTTTTACTGAATCAAATTCAATCAATGATTCGCATATTTTGTGGGCATCATTAGATGATGAAGATAGCAATGATCCTGGGGAAACAGGAGTTCTTGGATATGCATATATTCCAGAATCTGAGGCTTACGGTGGGTTAACAACTATAAACTTTGACGCATATACGACAGACGGTGAGTTAGATAATGAAGAAATACTTTTACCGGGAAGCTTTTATTACGCTGTAGCTACTCATGAAATTGGACATGCATTAGGCCTTGATCATCCTCATGATGAAGACAAATTCCCAGGAGTAAATGATACTGATGATCTTGGCGACAATGGCTTAAGTTCCGAACCATATACAGTCATGTCATATAACAATGACGATGCAAATGAATATATGCCAGAAGAGGATACAGATAATGGGTTTTTAGAAAACTTGGGGGCTTTTGATATTGCAGCTATTCAATATCTCTATGGACCTAATATAAATTTAAACACTGATGATTCCATCTATTATCATGATGAAGAAGAATTGAATGGATGGTTTTGCATCTGGGATAATGGAGGCTCAGATACTATTACTGCAGAAGACGCTACCAAATCTGTTAGTATCGATCTCCGTAATGCAACATTAGAAAACGAAGTTGGTGGTGGTGGCTATATTTCTCAAATTGGCAATGATTCTTTAGGTCTTACTATTGCCTATAATTCAACTGGAGATTGCATAATTGAAAATGCAACTGGTTCTGATCAAGATGATACTCTTATAGGAAATGAAGTAAATAATATTCTTGATGGTGGAGTAGGTGATGACACCATTGATAGCGGAGCAGGTGATGACACCATTGATGGCGGTCTTGGAACGGACATCGCTATCTTCTCTGGGAATAAAAAAAACTATTCGATAACACAAACTGGATATGCACAATATCAAGTAGTTGATAATCAAGGCACTGATGGTACAGATACTCTCAGCAATGTAGAAACACTTAGATTCTCTGATCAAGATTTTGACACAACACCATCT
>CACGBT010000050.1 GCA_902571335.1 uncultured Prochlorococcus sp.
GACATTTCGTTCTCTATTCGATTTAGTAATGTAAGAAAGGAACCTCCTCTACTTGTTTTAGAGAATAATCACATATACCGAACTGCATACATTCCATTTGGTCATCACTTAATTTTCTTTCAAATGAAATCGCATCAATAAAAGAATTAAAAGCATTTTGAAACTTATGTTTAATAGGATTTCCACAAGTCATAATTAACCTCCTTTGATCTAGTAGTTATTTAGTATCACTTATTCTTAAAATCAAGAGTGCTAATACCTAAGATAAAATTATCAATTGATTAATCCGTTTTTAATATTTCACTTTATTCATAAAGAGTATTTTTGCTCTAGGAAATTTAAATCATTAGTTCTAATTTAGTTCCACTGATTGAGGTTTAACTTAATGAGTACTTACAAAACGAAATACTTCAAAAAAAACAAAGAAGATCGATAACACACTTTGGTTAGACAAATTAATTAATCAACTCGAGAAAAAAGCAAAAGGAGTTTAATTATGAATACTTTCAGAAATAAACAATGCAAAAATGAATTAGATCCTAAATATGCGTTTTATGATTGTCTCCGTAGTTGTGAACTTAAAAGTTCTTCTGAAAAAACTTTAGAAGAATGTGTGGATAGTTGTGATTGGGAACCGTCGTCAGATGATTTAGATTCCCAAAAATAAGAATTTAAACTCTATTCAATATTAATAATTTCGTTATAGAGTTTTTTTATAAATTCAAGGCGGGCAATCTTATGAGCAACCTCGCTATCGAGTTACTTCTCTTGACTGTAGTTTTAGTAAATTTTGGAGCAATCCTTACAGCTAATATTTATTCAAAATCAGTAAAAGAATTAAATCGCAATAGATTATTTTGTAGTAAATCCTTCAGTAATCCTTATTGCATTATTTGATAAAAATTTGTTTCATAAAGCACTAGGTCGCAGGTTCGCAATGGACTAAAGACTAGCTTTTTCCTAATTTTTTCGTAAGTATGCGTATATAGGCTTTCACATAGGGGTTGACGATTATGAAAATTCCAATCGAAATGATGAAAGAAATTAGAGAAAGTGGATACGATAAAAAGCTTGTATATAACTACATAAGAGATCTATTAGACAGCGATAAAGAAATTAAAGAAAATAACAATCTAGAGCTTTTAGACAATTACTTATTAGACAAAGATCCACAAGAAGTATCTAAAAATGCTGCTGAGATAGTAATGGCAGCAGAGCTTTTAGACGCTTACTTATTAGATAAAAGATTTATGAGAGAGCTTGAAGATGAAGAATATGATGCTGCTTAATTAGATAAAGTACCTATTTTTTCCTATTTATTTAAAGGTTATTCTTTTGAGCAAATAACAGGATTAAAACAATGATGAAACTTGCAATCATTTTTTTACCAATTTTATTTGCAGTTATTTGGGCTGCTTTTATAGGGTTAAGAATAAATAGAGTAGAAACTAGAGATGGAAAGAGAAAATTAGTTAATTATTAATTGAAAAGGTTACTACTCCCACTACAAGAGCTTTGGCAGAATCATCATGACCCAACTCATGCAGCTTATGGTATTGGTGGATTAATACTATTGTTCATAATTTATAACCGATTACTCAATAAATATCAGTAACAAGAAACCCTTCCAGAAATTCCAACTACTGAAAGGGTTATTAAATCGACTCGCAACTATATAGAATCAATTTATGTCTTGCAGCAAATGTAGATTTTGCTGACGAGGTTTGGCCTCAATTAATTTATAGCAATAATTTTTAGACTCCCGCTATTTTTTGTTCCGCTAGTCGTTTTTTTAGAATTGAATAATTTTGTGAAGCCCATTTTCGAGAAATATCTATTTCAGCATCTAACAACTTTTGAAGTGATTTGATTATTTTAAATACTTCTACGAAGCCTAGATAAATTATTACCAGCACCTTAGTTATGTTTACTGAAACAGCAACTAACTTTTCAATTCTTTGATCTTGCATTTGAACTTATTGAAGCCTACTAAAATTATCAGTTGTAAGAAATTATGCAAATGTTTTTTCAAATTAAAAATAACTTCTAAAGATGCTGGTTTTCTTCCTAGCTACCACTCCCATCATATAGACCAACTTTTAAAACCTTATGGAGCACTGTGTTAACTTTAGGGAAAATTCAGGGAAAAATCCATTAAGTTTTAGAAAGTCTTATAAGGTTTTAGAAAAAAAGGACTTATAACTGGAGTTATAGCCTAGAATAGTAGTTGTAGCTCTTTCTGACCTAATGATTTGGGAGCACTAGGTCGCAGGTTCGAATCCTGTCGCCCCGACTCTATAAAAACCAAGTCATACAAGAGAGTTTCCCAGACTCTCTTTTTTATTGCCAAGTATAAGAAAAATAAGATTTAGCGATTATATAGCGATTATTTGCTACACCTTGCATAACCTTGCCGCCTGAATCTTTAATTTATCTGTCGGCAAA
>CACGBT010000051.1 GCA_902571335.1 uncultured Prochlorococcus sp.
AGCCTGATAATAATAAAAAAAATAATATTTCTAATTCTTCGGCACAAGATATATTTGGTGATGAACAAACATTTCCATTTGTTGCAGGTTTAGGAAAAAATGCAGCCCATTAATTTTAAGGTTCTTGATAATTTAGAAAAAGATTTTTTTTAATAATCATGAAAGGTCTCAGGGTTTTAGAGCTTTCTGAAGCACTTAATGTTGATAGCTCCGACTTATTAGCTGTTTGTGCAATTCTAAAAATAAAAGCCACATCAAGGTTAAGCATGCTTTCATTTGAAGAATGTAAAAAGATAACTGATTACTATGAAAATAAAAATTAGAATTTTTATATAAATATATTTATTATTTAATCTCTTTAATCATTGATACTAAAGTTGAATGAATTTCTTCTTCAGATATTTCACTTTTAAAATTGATAATTGCTGACTTGCCATCGTAATTGATTTTTATATAACTGTTATTAATTTCTTCCATATAAGCATTCTCAAATCTTGATATCTTTCCATAATGAATAAGATATTTGTGAACCGAATCAATGTGATCATTGTTCATATGATCACAAACTCTTTTACTTGTTTCTTTACTAATAATTTTCATTTAAAAAATAAATTTGTTTTAAGCTAATGTATTTTTTTCATTATTCAAAGTTTTAATCATTTTAATTATTAAATTTTTAACTTCATTTTTATCAACAGCTCTAACTAAGTTATTTCTCAAATTTGATGCTCCTTTAAAGTCTTTACATGTCCATGAGATATGTTTCCTTGCAATTAGCAAGCCGTGATCTCCTTTTTCTTTTATTAATTCATCAAGATGCTCAATAATTAAATATAGTTTTTCTTCTGTGTTTGGTTCTTTAAAATTTTTATTTTCTCTAATGGCATAATCTATTTCTCCTATTTTCCATGGGGATCCTAAAATTCCTCGTCCAATCATTACACCATCAGCGTTTGTTTCTTTTAAACAATTAAGAGCGTCATCTGGATTTTTGATATCTCCATTAGCAATTACTGGAATTTCCAACAACTTTTTAAGTCTCCCAATCATTTCCCAATCTGACTTGCCGGAAAAACCCTGTTTTCTAGTCCTTCCATGAAGTGTGATCATCGTTGCTCCCGCATCTTGAAGTTTAAATAAGAAATCCTCTATATTTTCTTCTTTACTATCCCATCCGAGTCGTGTTTTTACTGTTACTGGAACCCTAACAGCTTTTACAACATTTTTGACTAATTCTATAGCAAGTTTTCGGTCTTTAATTAAGGCACTGCCTCCTCCTTTCTTTGCAATTTTTTTTACTGGACATCCCATATTTATATCAATTAAGAATGCTCCAGAGTCCTCAGCTTGTTTCGCGGCTTCAGAAACAGCATATGGCCTATTATCAAATATTTGTACTCCGATTGGACCCTCTTCTAAATCTATTTGATTGATTTTTTGTGTTCCAAATCCTTTTTTAAGACTTGTGGCATTTATCATTTCTGTAAAAAGTAAAGAGTTTGGAGCCCATTTACGAACAATTCGCCTAAAAATGTTATCTGTAACTCCTGCTAATGGCGATAGCATGACCTTACTTGTAATTATCCTGTTAACTCCCCTTCCTTTTAGATTTATATTTGAAGACATATAATTTAAAATTTATTTAATCTTTTTTTATTATAAATTCAGATAAGGAGCTGATTTTATGGTTTCTATTTATTTCTTAATTTATAATAAGTGCTTTTACTTAAATAGGCCTAATTGATTACTTTTTTTGTTAGTTTATATTGAATTGAAATTTAAAAAGGAAATTTTACTTGTTTATATTAGTTTCTATTTTACTTCCAATAATTATTTTTATTGCACCAATAAATGTAAAAGCTATAC
Organism: uncultured Prochlorococcus sp.; assembly: GCA_902571335.1. GTDB lineage: Bacteria > Cyanobacteriota > Cyanobacteriia > PCC-6307 > Cyanobiaceae > Prochlorococcus_A. The sequence goes on from CACGBT010000051.1 coordinate 1,867, forward strand.
AAGGTAATTTGGATTTATCGAGTGCTCAAACTTCTGTAGGCAAAAGATTTGCTAAAGTTTTTTGTGATGCTAAGAGGGAAGGATTAGATTCTGATTTTGCTAGTGAGTATGCTTTGAATAATACATATTTAAAATTTGTAGCATTTCCAGACGATGACGAATATTTGGATGATTTATGGAATTTTACCCATAATAATATATTAGATAATTGTGGTGAATTTGTAGATATAAATGATCTAAAAGACCTAGAGATTTTTTTTAAAGAAGAAGGTTTAATTGCATCAAATAGGGAACTCTATTTACCAACTTTTGAGAATAATTAGATTAAATTTTTAGCATGTACTAAAATATAGATAGAATATGAAATTTTATGAAACTATTAGGTTTAAATTCACCTGTAATATTCATAATTATAGTAATTTTTCTCTCAATTTTAGGTCCAAAAAGAATTGAAAAAGGTTTCTTATTATTTAAAAAACTATTAAAGTTCCTT
>CACGBT010000052.1 GCA_902571335.1 uncultured Prochlorococcus sp.
TCCATGTAATTCATCATTTCCATTTCCTCCAGAAAGCCTATCTTTACTACTACCACCATTTAAATAATCATCCCCATCTTGCCCGTAAAGTTTATCTTTGCTAGATCCTCCATATAAATCGTCATTACCTGCACCTCCATAAAGCTTGTCAGCGCTGGTTCCACCATGTAATTCATCATTACCTGCACCTCCATAAAGCTTGTCAGCGCTAGTACCACCATCTAAAAAGTCATCTCCATCTTCTCCATAAAGTCTGTCGGCACTGGATTCTCCATAAAGTTTGTCATTATCATCTCCCCCACGTAGATAATCTTTACCGGTACCACCATGAAGGATGTCTTCTCCAGCATGTCCTTTTAGATAATCATTACTACTGTCTCCATAGAGTTTGTCGTCACCAGCTCCTCCATAAAGTTTATCAGCGCTGGTTCCTCCATGTAGTTCATCATTCCCATCCCCCCCAGAAAGCCTATCTTTACTTTTTCCACCACTTAAATAATCATCTCCTTCTTGTCCATACAGTTTATCTGATCCAGAATAACCCTTAATCGAATCATTACCATCTTGCCCATAGAAACTATTATTCCTAGAGTTACCTTTTATTGAATCGTTACCTCCTCCTGCTTTTATCTTTTTAACTGAAGTAAGATATTTGAGATTTATAGTATCGTCATCATCATCAAAATTATAGTCATTTAGTAATTTGTAAGCCTTTTTTGTATTTACACCGCCTTTCTTCTTGATTTCTTTCCAATCAATTGCATCAAATCTAAAATCTTCAGAATCAAGGGCAAGTTTTAAATCTACTTTTGTCCATTTTATCCTTTCAGTTTCATAGTCACTCAAAGAATCGTAATCTACTTTAGACCAATCATAGGTTTTATAATTTATTTCATCCCATGAATTTGCTTCCTGAATTTTACTAACAATTTTCTCTACCCTTTCTTGTTCAAAATTATATTCAGCTTCGGTTGTAGAGAAAATAAATCCCATATGAAATCCATTAGTAGCAGCTTCTCCCCCCATATGTTCTGAATCATCTAAATCTCTATCTTCAGTAAGTGTGAGAGTTAAATCTGCTTCATTATTTATATTAAAATCATCATCTAAAACAAATCCCTCATAATAAGAATATCCATCTCCATCTTTATAATATTCATATTCCTTTACTAGCCAGGTATCAGCATCATTATCGTTCCATAGGAAAAAGTTGGTACTTATTTCTTCAATATTTTTCCAACCATCTTTCTCGTATTTTCGATGAAGTTCATATGTCCCTAAATCAATTATATTTAGACTTCCATTTTTTGTATAAGTATATAACTTATAATTTTCCTCAGCAGTATTTACTCGAAACTCTTCATCTTCTGAAGAAGTCCATTCACTATTTCCAGTAATTACATTGAGCGTTCCATATTTATTTTCAGTTATATCATCAATATAGCTATTGCCATTCCCATCAAATTCAGTCTTAAATAACACTGAATGGTTTTCAGTATTAATATTTTCTACAACAGTCAATACACTTTCATTTCTAATACCTGTAACTAATCCGTAATTATCAGTTTGCTGCAATTCATCTAAATATGAATCTTCTTCATCAAGATAAAAATCAATATTGCTCTGTATTAAAGTTTCAGCTTTATATTGACCGGTTTTTAAATTTAAAGATGTTACATCATCTGAACCCCAAAAATCAAAGAAAACTGAAGTGCCATCAAAAAAGTCTGCGTCACCATCAACATCCTTATAGGAGTATGTTTCAGTGATATCGAATTTATTATCGTCGTTTAAATCAAGGGTTAATGCGTAAAGATCATCAGAATAAAAACTATCTCCATTCTCATAATAATCATTGATAGAATAATCGATAGACAGTACTACATCAAAGGTGTCACTTACCTCAGAAAATTCCGTAGATATTTCTATATCACCCCACCAATATCCATCACTAACAGAACTATTGGATCCATCATATCCAGTTAGGGAATAATAATAATCATAAATATCTTCTATGTAACCTAAGGCTTGATCTGTAAAGCCATCTAAGGTATCAACTCCTTTTTTCCCATCTACATAACTGGTTAAATACATTATTTAGGGAAATTTCGGTCTATTATAACATTTTCTTTTTAAGTCACTCTGTATCTTTGATTTCTTTAGTTAAATTTCTTACCTTTTACTACTTCTAGACTTTAAAAATAATCACCTTTTTTGGAGAATTTTTAATAAGCAGTATTAGTAAAAACCAATTTTAAACTAATTCATAATATAAAAAGGAAAAA
>CACGBT010000053.1 GCA_902571335.1 uncultured Prochlorococcus sp.
TGAAGTTTTTTTCCATAATTCATAGAGAAATTTCTGCATAGATTCTCTTATCTGTAAGTCCAATGCTCCAAAAGGTTCATCTAAAAGGAGAATTTTAGGGTTAGTCGCTAGAGCTCTTGCAATTGCAATCCTTTGTTGCATTCCTCCAGATAATTCTTTTGGATACTTATTTCCAGAATCCTGAAGACCTACTACTTCTAATAAATAAGATGTCCTATATTTTATTTCTTTCAATTTATAAGAATTTAAATTCATTCCAAATGCAATATTTTCAGATGCTGTGAGCCAAGGGAAAAGACTATATTTCTGAAAAACCATTCCTCTATCTAATCCTGGTCCACTGACTATTTTCCCATCTACTTTTACGTTCCCTTTAGAGGGACTTTCAAGCCCAGCAATAATCCTCAATATAGTACTTTTACCTGATCCAGAGCTCCCAACAAGAGTTTTAAATTCGCCAGAGCTTATTGAAAAATTTATTCCCTCGATAGCTTTTTTTCTATTTGAACCTTCCCCAAAATATTTTGAAATATTATTAACATCTAATTTCATTTAAACAGCCCATTTACATGTACGTCTTAGTAGAAATCGAAAACTCATATCCAAAGCAAATCCAATTAATCCAAGAACTATTAATTCTGCAAATATTTGATCTGTACGAAAAAATCTTTGTGCTAATTGAATCCTTTTACCTAAACCAACTTCTGCTGCAATTAACTCTGCAACGATAACTAAATTCCATGAAGTTGCAATATTAATTCTTAAAGTATCAATAATACTTGGCAATGAGTATCTGGCTATTACTCTGAGCAATAAATCTTTTGTATTTCCTCCTAAAGTAAGAGTTGTTTCAATGAGTTCTTTGGGTACAAATTTTACCGAATCCATAACCATTAAAACATTAAAGTAAACGGTACCGATGAATATTAATGCAATTTTTGGAGCCTCTTCAATTCCCAAATAAATAATAAGCAAGGGAGAAAAAGCAGCTGCAGGCATATATCTAAGCATTGCAATTAATGGTTCACATAACGCACAAAAAGAAGGGAATGAACCCATTAAAATTCCTAAAGGTATTGAAAAAATTGTTGCAATTATAAAACCAGCAAATACCCTACCAGTACTTGCAAAAATATCTTCAAATAATATTCCACTTTCAGCCATATCCAAAAGAGAATAAAAGACCGCTAACGGTGATGGTAAAAACATTTCACTTACAATTTTTAATTGACAAACTAATGTCCAAATTAAAAGGGGAAGCAAAAGTGAGGCTATTTGAAGAAATATTTTATTTAATTTTTTCGGTTCACTACCAAATGAAAAGAGGGATAAAAAATATTTATCCCTCTTGATTAATTTCGAACTAACCATTTTAATTTTGTATTAATTAACTGATGTTTTTAACGAACGAAGAGTCAAATAATTTACTCATATCTGGTTTTTCAGGGATAAATCCTACCTTGACCATAAAGTCTGCCATTTGTTTAGCTGCATAAGGCATATATTTCATACCGAACCCATCACTAAAAGCTTCTAAATTTTCTTCCAAAGAAAAGAACCTAGTTCCACCTTTATATTGTTTGTATTCGCGTGTTGGGATCCCAGCTCGCTTTGCCATGATCTTTTCAGATTTTCTTGGATTTTTTTCCATAAATTCTCTTACATCCCACCATGTTTTTACAATTTTTTGAACATCATCTGGTCTTTCAGAAATCAAATCTCCGCTTACAGCTAATAAATCAGGGATTGCACCGGGATAATCTTTTGAACTAGCAATAACTCTTGCTCCAGGCCTCTTCATCGCAGTTCCTGTAAATGGAGGGAATGCACCAACTGCATCAACTTTTCCTGCTGCGAATGCAGTGGCAGCCTGATCAGTTGGAAGACCTTTAATAATTACATCATCTCGAGTTAATCCAACATCATTCAGAGCTAAAACAAGTAAAAAATCATCCACAACACCTTCTTCTACTGCTACTGTTTTACCTTTTAAATCAGCAACACTTTTAATTGACTTATCTGCAATTATTTGATCATTCCCTGCAGAATTATCATTAACTAAAACAACTACTTCCCCTCCATTCTCTCCTGGCAAAAACGAAATAGTATCATTAAGAG